>JADJCM010000001.1:1200000-1800000 GCA_016703225.1 Lysobacterales bacterium | reverse complement strand
CCAGCTGAACGGCATGCCGGGCACGATGGCATTGCCTACCCCGGGAGCCGTCAGCGATACGAAACTGGCTTCGAGATCGGCGCTGGCGATCGGCGTGGGGCTGCAGTCGAGTTCCAGACTCCAGTCTTGCAGCGTGCCGGCGTCGCCCGTGGCGCTGTCGACGACGCGCAGTCGCCAGGCGCCATCCGCGGCCTTGCCGATGAAGCCGGCGAGCGCTTGCGCCGGCTGAAAGGTCCCGAGGATCGCGTGACTGGCTGGAGGGCTGGCAGCGCAGACATTCTCGGCGTCGGCATCGGCGCGGTCGTCGAACACCGCGCGGATGTGTTCGTCGCCACAACCGACGGTACTGCCAGGCACACCCGGACGATCGAGCAGGACGCGCGAGCTGCCATCCGGTGCATGCAGCGTCACGGTCAAGTCGCCGACCCAGGTGTGGGCGATGTCGACGCCGACCCGCAGGCCGCGCACGTAGCCACAGCCCAGCACAGTCCGGTTCGAATCCAGCCAGTTGTTGAAGAACTGGTTGTCGGGAATCGCCGCTCCGCAATTGGTGGTCACCGTGTTCCCGCAGTGGCCACCCGGCAAGCTCACCGCTGCCGCGATGTCGCGGGTCAGCGTTTCCACGAATGCTTCCGAGCAGCCGCCCGCGGCCTGTGGTTGCACGGCGCCCGGCAGCGAGAACCCGCCATCCACCAGACTGCCGCTGCAGCCGCTGCCCAATCCGACACTCCCGGCCGTTGCCAGCGCGTTCTGTCCATTGCTTAGCGCCAGTCCATTCCGCCACGTGAAGGCGGTTGCGGTCGCAGCGTCGGCAAGCCAGGTGCTGCGTCGGATCGCGTTCAGATTGCCGTCGAGCAGACTCAGGAAACTGCTGCAGTCGCGATCGCTGCGGGGTCGCAGCGGCAGCAACCCTCCGTCGATGCCGGGCAGCCAGTGCTGGTCGCTGGCGGCAACACCGCTGCCCTCGAAACACGCACTGCCGAGCACCCGCAATCCGTCCTCGTGGACCAGAAAGTCCACCGCGTCATCGTCGCCAAATCCGCCCAGATAGGTCAGGGCTTCATGCCCACCCGCAGCTGGAAAAGCAGCCAGGAACAGGTCCCGGTTGCCGCGCAGCTCGGTCTCCGCGCCTGGACTCGAACCCTGCGGCAGGTCGGGTGAATTGGTATCACCGAGCAACAGGATCGAAGCCCGGGACGCGTCGTAGAGCAGGCGGACGGCTTGCAGTGTTCCGGTCGGAGCGACCAGCGTGCGGTCGGTGTAGGTGGATTGCAGATCGGGGCTGAACTCGCGGATCAGCACGCCGCGACCGGCGCCAAAGCTCGGCACTGCTTCGCCATACCAATCACCGTCCGTAGCGTGATGGAATGCAGCGTACACAGGGCCAGGCAACTGCGTGCTCACGGCCAACCCGTTCTCGATGAGGTTCGGGACGATTCGCTGGTCCTCGATGCCGACCAACGTGATCGGCAGTCGCAACAGGCGCGTGCGATACGGCCGCAGGTAGTCGTCGCTCGCAGCGTAGCCACTGGCGACATACAGCGAGGCATCCATGCTGCTCACGGCGAGGGCGCGCAGCGCATGGTCCCTGTGATCTGTGGAAAGGATGCGAGCGGCCAACTGCGAGGCCAGGTCCGCGGAGAAACGCCACACGCGCAATGGATACGCGCTGGTTCCACCGCTTGCGGCGATGAAGACATCACCGGACGGGCCATGCAAGGCCAGCTTCAGCGGGAAGCCGAGGAAACCGCCGCTGGCACTTGGTGGAAACACCAGTGTGGCCAGGCGCTGGGAAAGATCTGGCGAAAGGCGCGACACATACGAAAAGCGCGTCGGCGGCATGGCCCCGACACCGGGAAGATCAAGCGAATCACTTTGCCCCGACATCAGCAACGAGCCATCCGCCTGGGCCACAACATTCTCGATGGCGAATTCCTCGCCGCTGCCGCCGTGATAGGTCCGCGCCAGATAGGGATCGACATGCAGCGCACGCTTGCGGTCGTAGCGTCCGAAGTCGAACGCAACGCGATGGCCATCGATGCGATAGCGCACGCGCACGGGTTCGATGCTGTCGTCTGCGCCGAACTGCCAGGCCTTGGGCGCCGACCAGGCGAGCGTCTCGCCGCCAAGTGCCAGCGACAGGTCACCGCCATCGCGGTGCGCAACGTCATCAACGCCTTCAAAGCGCAGGGTCAGGCGTGCGGCATCGACGCCCGGAGCGATCACGAACAGCTGCTCGGCCGACCCGGCCTCATTGCGGCGCAAACGGTACTGGACATCGCCATCGCGTGCGCGCATGCCCAGTTCGGCGAATCGCGGTATGGGCGTCGGCCCCGCCTCGGTCAGCAGCTGCACGGTGTCGGGCAGTCGCTGCGCACCTTGGGGCGAGCTCCAGCGACCATAGCCCTCGACGAGCACCTTGAAGCTGCGGTGCTCGCCGTCGGCGGCGCGCAGTGCGAACGCGAGACTGCCGTCGGCGTAGACCGCGATGTCCGCTTGCGGCGCGCGCAAACCAAAGCTTGCCTGGTCGGCATCCGGCGCGAACGCGCCGACGAAGCCCTCGCTGCGCCAATCCGGCGCACTGGCTGCGGGCGCGGGCGGGGCCGCTCGGCCCTCCAATGCGAGGAAAAAGGTGCTGAACGCAAGCATCAGGCAACAAATGAGGCGGGACATGGCGAACTCCTGGGGGTGACGCGCCCCGATCGCAGTTCGCGTGCCAAACCATATCCCATTGTTTTTACTGCACATTTTGCGCAGCTTCGGCCATGGCGTCCCGATTGCGGGACGCATCGATGGCGAATCGGCCCGGCCTGTCCCGCAGCCAGGACGAGCCCAAAAGCACAAAGCCCGCTGCGAAGCGGGCTTTGAGTGGCACGAGCAATCCCGCGTGCCGGCGGGTGGAATCAGCTTGACCGCTCCGGGTTACGGCGCGATGACGCGGGTATCTCAGCCGCGTTTCATCATCCGCGCTTCATGAACTTGAAGAACTCCTCGTTGGTCTTGGTGTCCTTCATCTTGTCGAGCAGGAACTCGATCGCGGCCAGTTCGTCCATCGGATGCAGCAGCTTGCGCAGGATCCAGATCTTCTGCAGCAGGTCGGGGTCGATCAGCAGTTCTTCGCGGCGGGTGCCGGAGCGGTTGATGTTGATCGCCGGATAGACGCGCTTCTCGGTGATGCGACGGTCGAGGTGCACTTCCATGTTGCCGGTGCCCTTGAACTCTTCGTAGATCACCTCGTCCATCTTCGAGCCGGTATCGACGAGTGTGGTCGCAACGATGGTCAGCGAACCACCCTCTTCGACATTGCGCGCGGCACCGAAGAACCGCTTCGGTCGCTGCAGTGCATTCGCATCGACACCGCCGGTCAGCACCTTGCCGGAGCTTGGCACGACGGTGTTGTAGGCGCGTGCCAGACGGGTGATCGAGTCGAGCAGGATGACCACGTCCTTCTTGTGCTCGACCAGACGCTTGGCGCGCTCGATCACCATTTCGGCGACCTGCACGTGGCGTGACGCGGGCTCGTCGAAGGTGGAGCTGATCACCTCGGCGCGCACCGAACGCTGCATCTCGGTCACTTCTTCCGGACGCTCGTCGATCAGCAGGATGATCAGGTGCGCTTCCGGATGATTGTGCACGATCGCCTGGGCGACGTTTTGCAGCAGCATGGTCTTGCCGGCCTTCGGCGGCGACACGATCAGACCGCGCTGGCCCTTGCCGATCGGCGCCATCAAGTCGAGGATGCGGCCGGTGATGTCTTCGGATGAACCATTGCCGCGCTCGAGATGGAAGGCCTGACGCGGGAACAGCGGCGTCAGGTTCTCGAACAGCACTTTGTTCTTGCTGGCTTCCGGTGGCTCGCCGTTGATCGCGTCCACTTTCAGCAGCGCGACATAACGTTCGCCGTCCTTCGGTGAGCGGATCTTGCCGGTGATGTAGTCGCCGGTGCGCAGGTTGAAGCGACGGATCTGCGAGGGCGACACGTAAACGTCGTCGGGACCGGCCAGGTACGAGGCTTCGAAGGCGCGCAGGAAGCCGAAGCCGTCCTGCAGGATTTCGAGCACGCCCTCGGCATCGATGCCTTCCGGCGTGCGCGTGAGCACCTTCAGTACCGAGAAGTTGACGTCTTGCTTGCGCGCGCGCGCCACGCCTTCCTGAATGCCGATCTTCTCGGCGAGATCGAGCAGCGCCGCCGGCGACATGCGCTTGAGCGCAGTCAGGCTGGTCGGCGCATCCGGCGGAATGGTGTAGTTCTGGCGCTGCGGCGGCTGAAACTCGCGCTCGCCGTTGCCGCCCGGCTCGCCATCGCCCTGGTCGGCGGGCATGCCGTCGTTGTTGGGACGCGGGCCGCGCTCGCGGTCGCGGTCCTTGAACCGCTTGCGGAAGCGCTCGCGGCGCGACACGCGCTGGCCGCCTTCACCGCTCTCGGCAGCGCCCTCGCCTTCCTGGCGTTGGCTGTTGCCATTGGATTCGCTGCCGCCCTGGGCAGTGTCGGGAGCGGCGTTGCGCTGCTCGGAAACGGGCGTATCGGCGTTCGTCGCCGGAGTGGTTTCGGACACGGGAGTCTCGCGCATGAGCGCTGAATGTTGCGGTGGGGAAGTTGGGGGACAACGGGACATCTCGTCCCGGTCAACGCCTTCATGATCGAAGGCTGCGTCGCGCGCGACGGTTTCATCGCGTTCTGACGGGAACGGACACTAGCACCGCACTCGCGGCGGGCACAAGAGTTGCGCTGCCGCCCGGGCGTGATGCGACCGAAGCACAAGGGGCGGCCCCCTGTGGCCGCCCTGGCTTGTATGCGGGGACGCCGCCGAACGCGTTGTTTCGATGCGCCACGAGCAGGGCGGCCACAGGGGGCCGCCCCTACATCGAGATGCGGTCTAGAGGTTCTTGTCGATCAGGCTGGTGAGTTGCGACTTGGACAACGCGCCGACATGCGTGGCCTGCACCTTGCCGCCCTTGAACAGCAACAGCATCGGGATGCCGCGCACGCCGTAGTTGCGTGGCGTCTTCTGGGCGATGTCGGTGTTGACCTTGACGATCTTCAGGCGCCCGGCATAGCTCTCGGCGACATCATCGAGGATCGGGGCGATCATCTTGCACGGCCCGCACCATTCGGCCCAGAAATCCACCAGAACCGGCTCCTGGGACTGCAGGACGGTGGCGTCGAAGGTGTTGTCGTCGGCATGGGCAATGCGGTCGCTCACTGAAATCTCCTTGAAGGGCGCGGGTTTGCGCCGGGCATGCGGTACACTCCGCGGGTCGTGCTGCGGCCTTGATCCCCTGGATCGGCCCGGCGCGCTTGCCGGGGGCGTCGGATTGTCGCCCCCACCCGGGAGCGGATCAAGCACGCCCCCGACCTGCCCGCGGTGATGCGGGCGAATCCGCGCCACACAAGGCCGCACCCGAAAGGCAACAGAAAAAGAATGTCCGACAAGCCACTGACCGATGTCTGCTTCGAGAACTTCAGCCTCGACCCGCAACTGCTGAAGGGTCTCGAAGATGCAGGCTTCATCCGTTGTACCCCGATCCAGGCGATGTCGCTGCCGATCACGCTGCAGGGCCGCGATGTCGCCGGCCAGGCCCAGACCGGCACCGGCAAGACCGCTGCCTTCCTGGTCTCAATGTTCAATCGTCTGCTGACCAAGGCGGCGCGAGCCGACCGCAAGGACAACGAGCCACGCGCCGTGATCCTGGCGCCGACGCGCGAGCTCGCGATCCAGATCGAGAAGGATGCGCAGCAGATCGGCCGCAACCTCGGCCTGCGCATGGCACTGATCTACGGCGGCGTCGACTACGACAAGCAACGCACCCAGCTCAGCGACGGCGTCGACGTGATCATCGCCACCCCCGGCCGGCTGATCGACTTCGTGCGCCAGCACGCGGTGTCGCTGCGCGCGGTCGATGTCGTCATTCTCGACGAGGCCGACCGCATGTTCGACCTCGGCTTCATCAAGGACATCCGCTTCCTGCTGCGGCGCATGCCGGACCCGCACGAGCGCCAGAACCTGCTGTTCTCGGCGACGCTCAGCCATCGCGTGCTCGAACTCGCCTATGAGCACATGAACGAGCCCGAGAAAGTCGTGATCGAGTCGGAATCGGTGACGGTCTCGCGCGTGCGTCAGGTAGGTTACTACCCGGCCGCGGACGAGAAGATCCCGCTGCTGCTGCACCTGCTGCACAAGGTCGGCAGTCCGCGCGGCATGGTGTTCGTGAACATGAAGATCGCCGCCGAGCGCGTCGCACGCAAGCTCGAAGCACACGGCTGGAAGGTCGGGCTGCTCTCCGGTGACGTGCCGCAGAAGAAGCGCGAGTCGCTGCTGAACCGCTTCCAGAAGGGCGAACTGGAACTCCTGGTCGGCACCGACGTCGCCGCGCGCGGCCTGCATATCAACGGTGTGACCCACGTCTTCAACTACGACCTGCCGCACGACGCCGAAGACTACGTGCACCGCATCGGCCGCACCGCGCGCCTCGGCGCCGAAGGCGATGCCATCAGCTTCGCCTGCGAGGACTACGCGGTGTCGCTGCCGGACATCGAGAAATACATCGAGCAGAAGATTCCCTTCGAATCGATCACCCCGGACATGCTGGTGGCGCCACCGAAGCGCGAGCGCGCGCCGGGCGAGGGCCGCAGCGAACTGTCCGAAGTGCTGGATGCGGCGGCGGCGAAGCGTCGCGAAGACCGCGACCGCAAGAACCGCGATGGCCGCACCGGTTCCGGCGGCAGCAGTCGCCGCAGCTCGACCGGGTCGGGGCATGCCGGCAGCAGCTCGCGCGGCGAGCGCAAGCCGGGCGAACGCCGCGACGGCCAGAAGCCGCGTCACGAGGGACCGCGCACGCAATCCGCCGCGCCGCAGCCGCGTCCCGAGCCGATGACCGAAGGCGTGCCCGGCGAGTCACCGGCCGAGGCCGAACGTCGCCGCAACCGTCGCCGCCGCAAGCCGCGTGGCGAACGCGTCGAAGCCAGCGGTGCCGTCGTCATCCAGCAGCCGATCACCGCCGAGATCCCGACCGTACCCGCGGGCGCGCCGTTCTTCGCGCGCCTCAAGCACAAGATCAAGCAGATCGTGCAGCGCCTGCCGATGCCGGGCCGACGCCGCTAGCCGATCCGCGCACACCCCCGATTCGCGGGGATGACGCCATCCCGGAGCCCGCCGAACATGGCGCGCCGCTCCGGGAGTGCCTCATGCAACGTGCGCTTCGTCCCACCTTCCTGATCTTCATCGCCCTGCTCGCTGGCGCCGGCCCCGCGCAGTCGGCCATGGTCGGCATGAATCTGACGGTGCGCGATCCACTCGGCACCGGCACCTTCGGCGCTGCCGGCGTTGGCGGCTTGACGCTTTCGGCCACCAACGTATCCGGCGCCACATTGACCGCGCCGATCACCTTCCGCATGACGCTGCCGCAAGGGATCAGTTTCGTCGACGGATCGACCAACAGCAGCACCTTCACCTGCAGCGCACCGGTGACGCCACGCGATGTGGTGTGCGTGCGCAACACCAACTGGACCACAGCGCTGTTCGGCGCCTCGCTCAGCTTCGACATCGACGTCGCCGCGGACTTCACGCCGGTCGGCCTGACCGAGTTCACCGGCACCATGGAGAACGCGCAGTTTCCGCTGCCCGATCCACTGAACTGCGTCACCACCAACGGCGGCACGACGCAGTGTACGAAGGACATCGTAACCGTCGTGCAATCGCAGGTCTTCGTCGATCGCATCACCATCGACAGCGACAACATCCTGACCGCCGGTGATGACGAGGTGGCGCGCGTTCGAGTGGTGAATGCCGGCTACGACCAGGGCAACGCGCCGCTGACGATGAAGCTGCATTGGCCGGATGGCGTGACATTGCTCACCCAGATCGATTGGGGCGGCATCAATTGGACCTGCAGCGGCGCCAACCCGACGACCTGCACGACGAACAACTGGATCGTCGGCAGTAACGAGCCCATCTTCAACATCCGCGTCGCTGACAACATCCCGATCCCTGGCCCGCTGACCATCCGCACCGAGATCGGCAACCGCGAACCACAGCCGATACCGAGCGACTGCCTGGCCAACCCGACGCAACTCGGCTGCTTTTCGGCGTCGTTCGCGACCGAGGCGGCGCCCGCGCCCATCCTCGAGATCATCAGCATGGCGCACACCCCCGCGGTGCTGCCGATCCAGAGCAACACCGGCAGCATCACCGTCAGCTATCGCAATGTCGGCAATCTCGGAGCCGGAAATTTCTACGTATCGCTGCAACTGCCGCCGGGCTTCGGTTACGCGTCGCTGCAGGCCGGCACGGGCTATGCGCTGACCGCATGCACCGCCACCGGCAGCGTCGAGTTGGGCCAGACCGTGAAGTGCAGCCGCAGCGCGGGTTTGCCGGTCAACGGCAGCGGCTCGGGCGTGGTGCGCCTGAACATCGCGCGTGGCGTCGTTTCGCGCGTTGGCGGCGACCCGTTGGTGGTGGCGTCGATCGCCAGCGCAGCCGCCGACAGCGCAAACCCGGACATCCTGCTCGACTGCGCATCCACCCCCGAAGCCGCGCACTGCGAACACCAGGCGGTTCCGGTAACTGGCGGCTGCATGGACTACGCCGAGGACATCTACTGCAACGGCTACGAGGCCGTGCCCTGATTCGCGCTCAGCGACGCGGGCAATCCGCGCTCGCAGCCGCGCCGCGCAGCCGCTGCGGCAAGTAGTAGTCGAGCAGTTCGCGCGTGCGCGCATGCTCGGCGGTGGGCAACAACTCGCCCAGATCGGCGATCCAGCGATCCGCGCACTGTGTCGCCGTGCGACTGGTGCGCGCGGCGCAATCGAGCAGGTGGGCAAAACCGATGCGGTAGCGGCGGAAATCCTTGCGGTCCATCACCGGGCCATGTCCCGGCACGAGGCGGGTGAAAAGCTGGTCGCGCAGATCCTCCAGCACCTCGCGCCAGCCGGCGGGACAAGCGGTGTCGAGGAACGGCACCGGCAGGGTGACCAGATCACCAGCGATCAGGGTGCGTGACATGCGGTCGTAAGCCCAGACATCGCCATCCGTCACGGCCTGCGTGGTCAGGTGGATGTCGAGATCGCGCCCGGCAAGCACGCGCCGGCCGTTCTCGATGATCGGCACGGTCGGGTGCAGTCGCTCACCCAAGTCGATGCGTGCGATCTCGGCCACCCAGCTCCGCAGCTCAGGCGCATCCGGTTGCCCTGCCGCCAGCGCGACCAGTTGCTTGCGGTAATCGGCGAGGAAGCCGCGCTGAGCCGCGACGATGGCGCCGCTCGCGTGCACCTCGGCCCGCGGGTATGCGGTGCGCACCATGACGTTGCCGCTGACATGGTCGAGGTGCCAATGGCTGTTGATGATGTCGCTGATCGGCACGCCCGACCGCGCGGCGTGGTCGAGGATGGCCTGCGTGTGCGCGTCGTGGCGACCGGTATCGACCACGATCCAGCCATCGCGTCCGCGCAACATCACGCTGTTCCCGTCGGGCTGCTGCCCAGGCACGAAGGCGCCGCGGAGCAGGTGCAGATCGGGTGCGATGGCCTCGAACGACTGCGCCCCTGCCAGGACGCTTACCAAGGCGAACGCGAAGCCCACAACCCAACGCTGTCGCATCCATCGCTGCATGATCGAACTCCGCCGCACCCGCACCGCGCCGACGATAATGCGAAGCACGATGAGGGTTGCCAGTGCTGCGACGACCGTACGCCGCGGCGGGATCAGTCGTGCGCGCCGCGTCGGTGGCAGTCGCCGCCGACCGCAACGAAACCCTCCGGTCCGATGCGGGTCCCCGGGATTTCGCTGTTGCCGTGGTCCGACCAGAACGAAACCGCCGGCAGTACGCGCGCATCGCTGCGCCAAACCACCACTTCGTAGTCGGAACCGGTCTCGAACGGCCGGCCGCTGCCGACACTGTTGGCGTTGTGCATCTCGTGCGCGTGCGGCAGCACCTTGCGCAAGGTTCCGGGGTAAACCACTTCGGCGCTGGCACCGATGCGCAGGCGATATACCGTCACTTCGACACGGGCGCTCGCAGCACCGCGATTGACCAGCTTCCAGTCGACCGAGCGCGTACCTGCCGGCAGTGCGAACGGACCCGACGACAGCAGGCAGCCACCTGACTCGGGTTGATTCACGCTCATCGTCTGCGACTTGGGCAAGGTCACGGCCTCGCTCGATTCGGCCGACTGGTTCGCGCCTCGCGGCGGCGCGGAGCGCTCGATTTCGAGCGTGTCGCCGGGCGCCGGCGAGCGCATAACCTCCACGGCAGCGACCGGTGCGGCCAGCACGGTCAATAGGCAAGTGCGAGCGATCATCGGCAACATGGGTGTTCTCCTCGGGTGGAGGAAAGCGCGGGACTGCGTGTCAGCGCTTGCCCAACAACGCGCGCAAGTCCGCGAACGGGTTCGAGGTGGCCGCCGCGGCCTTGGTCTCGCTGGCGAGACTGCCAGCATCGTGGTCGAGATAGCGCTGATGCTCGTTGTCGTGGCAGTACAGGCAGAGCAGCTCCCAGTTGCTGCCATCGGCCGGATTGTCGTCGTGATTGTGGTTGCGGTGGTGCACCGTCAACTCGTGCACGTTTGCGCGCGTGAACTCACGCGCGCAGCGCCCGCAGATCCACGGATACATCCCCAGTGCCTTCTCGCGATAGCCGCTCTCGCGTTCGCGCTTCGCCTTCGCGGCATCGGCGACGATGCGGTCGAGCTTCGACTCATTGATCGGCTTGTGGGCGGACACGGATAGCGACTCCCAGCGGTGTGCGATGGCGCAAGTCTAGTGACGGGGGAGCCGTTTGCGTCCGCCCCGAGGGCCACGCTGCACATGCACTTTCGTCACAACTCAAGCGTTGCCGCACCCGCGCCCGACCGATATCGTCGTGCCGTCAGATCCTCGCGACGCCGCTCGCGAGGCTGAAAATCCCGGCGCCTACCGGTCACATGTTCCTTGAGGGGGTTCCATGCGTCACAACCTGTTGTTCCTGGCCGTGGCCGTGGCCGCACTCGGCTCCGCCACCGACTCGATCGCCGCCGGCAAGTCCAAGAGCGGCCACAAGTTCAAGGGCAATGTCGAACTCCAGTACCGCACCAACGACAACATCTCGGTGGCACCGTCGTCCGGGAAGGGTTTCGACTTCGCGGACCTGTCTGAATTCGGCGATGAGGACGACGAATCCGATACGGGCGACGAGGACGACGAGGACGAAGACTTCGACGATGCCTTCGATGACGTCGTCGATGCCGATCTCGACGAGGACGAGATCGAGGAAGATGACGCGATCGACGAGGACGGCGACGGCATCGACGACATCATCGACCCGAATGCCGACACTCTGGTCGACTCCCAGACCCGCGTCACCGCCAAACTTGGGCTCGGACACAAGTACCAGTTCGGCAACGGCTCGACCTCGTGGAACAACGGCTTCAAGCTCGCCAGCGACACGCACGGCGGCCGCAGCGAACTGAACAAGCTCAACTGGGCGGTCACCAGCGGACTCGAGTTCGCGCCAAAAGAGAGCAAGCACTCGTTCAAGCCCTCGCTGTCCTACGTGACGCTGGAGAAGGACGACAACAAGTTCGTCAGCACCTTCGTGGTTTCGCTGGCCTACGAGTACGAAGTCTCCAAGCGTGTCGGTCTCGGCATCACCTACAACTACCAGGACAAGGACATCACCAACCCGGACTCGCCGGACTCGCGTATCGACACGCTCGCGCTCGCCGCGAACTTCAAGGCCACCGACAACGACATCTTCAAGCTCAAGTACGCGCCCAAGGTGGAAGACTCGACCGCGGTCACGCGCGACACCGACGCCTGGGCCTGGGAAGCCACCTACACGCGCAAGCTGCCGTGGGAGATGGCGCTCGGTCTCGGCTTCAAGTTCGACTCGGTTGACCACAAGAACCTGACGCCAAACCGCCAGGACGACAACACCACTTACGCCATCAACCTGGCCAAGGACTTCGGCAAGCAGCTCACGATCGAGGCCGGCTACGAAACCCGCGACCGCAACTCCAACATCCCGAGCAAGGACGCCAGCAACGACAGCATCTACATCGGCGGCACCTGGAAGTTCTGATCGGCACCTACCGACGCGCGCACCACCTGAAGAACGCCGGGGGCTGAGGATCTGGGCTGATGCCCGCGAATCCGTTCAATAGGCAATAGCGCCGCGAGGCTGATGTTCCAGCGCGCCTGTTCTGGCCGTTGGGCTCGGTCTGCGGACTTGACTTGTGACCGCGAACGATAGATAAGGACTAATACATTATCCCTTAATCCGTTTATGGGATATTTCATGAGGCCATATTCATGCGTTCCGCGGTGACAGACACGCTGCCTCCCAAAGTTGGCCGCTCGCTGGGAAAGCTGGGCGCGGACCTGCGCGACGCCCGCCGCAAGCGCCATCTGACCGTGGCGATGATGGTCGAGCGGGTCGGTGTATCCAAGGCCACCTACCAGCGCGTTGAAAAGGGTGACCCCAGCGTATCCATGGGTGTGTACGCGATGGCCCTGTTTGTCCTTGGCTTCCCCAGCGCGCTGGGCGAGATTGCCGACAGCCGTCGCGATGACACCGGGCTGCTGCTCGATGCACGCCGCCTGCCCCAGCGCATCAGGCCCAAGAAAGCGCCGGAAGCGCCATGAAGCGGACGATCGATGTCTTTCTCGGTGACATTTCACGGCAAGTCGGTACCCTGCGCTTCGAGGCACAGGGGGCGCGCCAGGCGGCCGGTTTCGAGTATCACCCGGACTGGTTGGCCGCACCGGATCGATTCCCGCTCGAGCCGGGCTTGCCGCTGGTGGCCGGCATGCAGTTCCATCCGGCGCAGCGCGATGGCTCGCTGTTTCATGGCGTGATCGCGGATACCGAGCCGGACGGTTGGGGGCGCAAGGTCATCCTCCGCGACTCCGTGAAGCGGCGGCAGCAATCCAGGAAGGCAGGCACCGCGACGGAGTCGGGCCCTCTGAACCATCTCGATTTCCTGCTGGCAGTCGATGACCTGAGCCGCATGGGCGCGCTGCGTTTCCGGGACGAGGACGGGAATTTCCAGCGCAGGCCCGAAGCGCGCAGTGCACCGCCACTTATCGAGCTGGGCGCGCTGCTCTCGGCCTCCCGTGCCGTGGAAATGCAGGCGGAGACTGCGGCAGATCTCGCCTTCCTGCGAGGCCGCGGCACCTCGTTGGGCGGTTTGCGCCCCAAGTGCTCAGTTATCGACGACGACGGGCGGCTGTCGATCGGAAAGTTTCCCAGCGTCGCCGACGATCGGCCAGTTACCCAGGGCGAAGTGCTGGCATTGCGCTTGGCCAAGGCGGCTGGCATCGATGCTGCCGCAGCAAGGCTGGTCGACAGCGACGGCCTGCCCGTGGCCCTGATCCGCCGTTTCGATCGCACCGACGACGGCCGCCGCCTGCTTTACGTTTCCGCCGCGACCATGCTCGGCGCCGACAGCAGCGACGGCACGGAGCATTCCTACACCGAGATCGTCGATGCGTTGCGACAACACGGCGCTCAGCCGCAGGCCGACATCGAGGAGATCTGGAGGCGCATCGCGTTTTCCATCCTCATCACCAATGTTGATGACCACCTGCACAACCATGGCTTCCTGCATCAGCAGCTCGGGCAATGGCGGCTGGCGCCGGCCTTCGATGTGAATCCCTTCCCCGAGCGCGTCCGCGAGCTCAAGACCTGGATCTCCGAAGACTCCGGCCCCGAGGCCTCGATCGACGCGCTGATGGCGGTCACCCCCTACTTCCGCATTGACCAACGAACTGCCCGGCGGATCCTGGGCGAAGTGGAGCGAGCAGTAAGCCTATGGCGTGAAGTTGGGCGCACCCTGGGTATGCTCGACCGCGAACTGGAGCCGTTCGCCGGCGCCTTCGAGCATCCGGAGCGCAATGCCGCGCGAGCAGTCATCGGCTGAGGCAAGCCAGCGTGCCTGATGACGCCCTGGCAGGCGCCAAGGCTGTGCCTTGAATGTCGATGAAGACGTGCAGACCGCGCGTCACTATCTCGCAATCGGCAACGTCCTTTTTTCGCAGCCTCATCACCTATCTCCCTCCTGATCGCTGAAACCGGTCGGAGTTGACCGGCAAGGCCATGCTGCCTTGAGAAACACGACTTGACTCGCTGCACTGGGCCGATCACGTCGACCCTTTGGAACATTGAAGCAGGTTGCGCTGCTGCGTAGCCCGCGCGAGGTTTGCCGTCGGGCGGTAAGGGAAATGTGGTGCATGAGGTGGAACCGCCACAAAAACAAAGGGCCTGCATCGCTGCAAGCCCTTGATTTGAATGGCTGGGAGACTAGGATTCGAACCTAGATAGGCAGAGTCAGAGCCCCCTCGGGCCAGCCCTTCTAATACTCCGCAATTCTCTGCAAACCTCCTCATCCTTCCTCAATTCTCCTTGCTGCTCAACAGCTTGGGCGATTCCTGCCGTATCGTTGGCTGCGCAAGTGTGGGCACAGCTACCCATTCGAACTCACCTCTCCTCGGCGCAAATGAGGAACAGGTGAGGAACGGCGAGCGGCGCTGTGCACGTACCAGGGATTGCCCACGGACGGGCCAGCAAGGAGTACTCACGGATGAAATTCGCGTTCAACAAGTCTGCAATCGAGGCCCTGAAGCCCGAGGCGAAGCGTCGTTGGTATGGCGACACCAAGGTGCGCGGGCTGATGCTCGCCGTGCATCCGACTGGTCGCAAGCAGTTCTACCTGAACCGGCGGATCGGCCGGGGCATGGAGAAGATCGCGCTCGGCCCGTTTCCCGACCTCGCGGTCGACGCCGCTCGACGCAAGGCCGAACAGCTGAATTCGCAGATCGCCGAAGGGGAAAACCCGGCCGAGTCCGCCCGCAGCGAACGCAGCTGCGAGACCCTGGCCGGAGCGTTCGAGCTCTACTACGAGCGCCATGCGCGGAGAAAGAAGCGGTCCCACGAGGGCGACCGGTCGCTCTGGCGGCTCTATCTGTCGAAGCTCGGAAGCAAGCGTCTCAATGAGATTCGGCGCCGCGACATCGCCGACCTGCATGCGGAAATCGGACAGGACCACCCCGCCGTGGCCAACCGGGTACTGAACCTCGCCTCGTCAGTTTTTGGGCGTCTCTATGAATGGGATATCTGGACCGGTCCGAATCCCTGCAAGGGCGTCCGCCGCAACCGGGAGCGGCCGCGCGACCGGTACCTGCGCGGCGCCGAATTGCGTCGATTCCTAGCCGCCCTCGACGCGGAGCCATGCGACACGACGCGCGACCTGATGCTGATCGCGTTGCTCACGGGCGCCCGCCAGGGCAACGTGCTGTCGATGCGCTGGGAAGAGCTCGATCTCGATGAGGCGGAGTGGATCATCCCGGCGCACAAACACAAGGGCGGCGATGCGCAGATCCTGCCGCTGGCACCCGAAGCAGTCGTCATCCTGCGTCACCGCTTCGCAACGACGACATCCCCCTGGGTTTTCCCCGCCCTTCGCGCCGACAGCGACAGCGGTCATTACCGCGGCATACCGAATGCGTGGAAGCGCATCCTGCTGCGAACCGAAGCCATCGGCCTGGCCGAACTGATCGCCGAGCGCCGCAATGTCACGGTCGACTCGGTCAAGGAGGAGATCTGGCAACTCGTCGCCACGAGTCGCAGCAAGCATGCGATGAAGCGAAGTCATCAATCTGCGACCGATGCGGTCATGGTCGAACTGCGCGAGGAAGTGCGGCAACTCGGCCTTGACCCAGCCATGGTCGCTGTTCGGGACCTCCGCATGCACGATCTGCGCCGCACGCTGGCCAGCTGGCAAATGAAAACCGGCGCCACGCTATACGTCGCATCGCAGTCACTGGGCCACAAGGACCTGAAGACGACGACCGGATACGCACGCCTGGACTCAACGGCGATTCGGGAAGCGATGCATCGGGCTGGCGCGGCCATGCTGGCGCTTCGCGGGCCTGGCTGAAGTCCGTTCGAAGCCGTTTGGATGCCAGAATGGAATCGTTCGCGCTCCCGCCAGACAGTTGCTCCCACTGGTTCGCGGTTTCCGCAAGAGGGTTAGAGTCTTGACTGAAGAACAGACGATCAGGCTCATCGGACTCGAAGCAGCCTCTCAGCAAGCAGATTTCTGATGTCTGAACTCAACTCCCTCGACACCGCCGTTCCGCTACGCCTCAAGGTCCGTTATCCGCCATGAACCCCATCGTCACGCTCAGTCAGAAGCAGCTGCTCGACTTCCTGCTCAACGTCGCGCCCGTTCGGCCGGTATTTGTGTGGGGTGCGCCGGGCATCGGCAAGAGTGCGCTGGTGCAGAACTTCGCTGATTCGGTCGGACTTCCCTGCGTGTCCTTGCTGGGCAGCCAGCTCGCGCCGGAAGACCTGATCGGCGTGCCGCAGATTATCGATGGCGTGAGTCGCTTCTGTCCGCCCGCGCAGATTGCTCGCACGACGCCGTACTGCCTGTTCCTCGACGAGCTCAACGCCTGCTCGCAGGAAGTACAGAAGGCGTTCTACAGCCTGATCCACGAACGGCGCATCGGCGAGTACAGCCTGCCCGCTGGCTCGGTCGTCATCGGCGCCGGTAACCGCGCTCAAGACGCCGCGATCGTCCGGCCGATGTCCTCGGCCCTGCTCAACCGGATGGTGCACGTTCACCTGCGCGCGGCCTACGCCGACTGGGAAGAATGGGCGCATGGCGCCGGTCTGCACGCACTGGTCCTCGACTACCTGCACGCCCGGCCGGATCACCTCTGGAACCAGCCGCCCAAGCACGAGGAGCCGTTCTCCACACCGCGCTCCTGGCACATGCTCAGCGACGCTCTGTCCAGCTACGGCGAATCCATGACTGCCGCCATCGTCGAGACGCTTGCCTACGCCACGCTGTCACCGGCGCACGCCCAGTCCTTCAAGAGCTTCTACAAGCAGCGCAATTCGCAGTATCGGCTGGAGGCCATCCTCTCCGGCAGCGTGCAGTGGCCGCACGCGCCGGAGGATCGCGACCTGCTGTATTTCCTGGCGCAGGGTCTGCGCGGCCGGCTGCTGACCGAACTGCCGCAACTCAAGGAAGAGATCAACAGCGAAGCCCGCGACCTGGCCCACAATGCCAAGGCGCGATTGAAGTCGCTGGCGACCATCAGCCTGGAAATCGCCCAAGTGGTGGTTGCCCGCGAAGAAGGCCTCGCGCTGCCCGATTGGTTCATGGTCGAGGTAGTGCGCGACCTGCCGCGACTGATCGAACGCAAGGTGTAGGCACGTGAGTCCGAAAAAACAGGATCCGGCCCGAGAATCGGTCGAAGCCGGTTTCAAGGAACTGCAGAGGCACCCGTTGCTCGGCATGCTCGCGGCAAGACTCAACCTGCGTCGCCCCAAGGAGATGAATCCGGTGCCTGACGACGGCTGGGCGATGGTCTCCGCAGACGGCGTGATCTACGCGCACGCCCGCCGGCGTGCCGAGCCGGCGGAGTGGTTGTATGTGTTCGCGCACGCGGCCTTGCACCTTGCTTTCGATCACTTTCGTCGCTCCGCGCGATCGCGACTGTGGAATGCTGCCTGCGATTGCGTGGTCACCCGGTTCTTGCTTGATTTGAAGTTGGGAACGCCAATCAGCCACCCACCGCAGGACGAACTGCATGCATGGGATGAGGACCGTTGGTTTCGCGCCTTCGACGAGCAGGGCATCCCGGACTGGGCGCTGGAGCTCTCAATCGCCGGCGCCCACCATGACGACATGCTCAGTCGCGACGGCGAGGCATCGCATCGATGGATTCAACGCACTGAGTGGGCAAAACTGTTCAGTGCCGGCATGTTCGCAGCTGTCGATGATGCGTTGATGCGCGCCTCGGGCGTGGCCAGCACCGAAGTGGCGGCGAAGAAGACTGCTGCCCAGCGCGCGCGCGCCTGGTTCATCGATCACTATCCCCTGCTCGGTGCGCTCGCCGCAGGGTTCGATCTGATCGAAGACACCGCGCAGTGCCATCGGCTGGACATCGGCATTGCGGCGATCAGCGACTCCGAACGCCGCATCTACCTCAATCCCGGCGCCGGATTGAACGAACTCGAGACGCGGTTCGTCATTGCGCATGAGCTGCTGCACGCCGGGCTGCGACACACCGTGCGCTGCGGCGGCCGCGACTTTTTCCTGTGGAACGCCGCCTGCGACTTCGTGATCAATGGTTGGCTGATCGAGATGGCCGTCGGCATGGCCCCGGCTCGTGGCCTGTTGCACGACCCGGCGCTCAAGGGTCAGTCCGCCGAGACGATCTACGACGTGATCAGTCGGGATCTGCGCAGTCGCCGCAAGCTGGCTACGCTGCGAGGTGAGGGCGCGGCGGACATGCTGGATGCGCCGGGCCATGCCGCCAACAGCCATTCCACGGATCTCGACAGCTTCTGCCGTCGTGCCCTGCTCACCGGGCTTGAACTCCACGTCAGTGGACAGCGCGGACTGCTTCCGGCCGGATTGATCGAAGAGGTTCGGGCGTTGGCTCAGCCGCCGATACCGTGGGACGTCGCACTGGCACAGTGGTTCGACGCCTGGTTCGCGCCGCTCGAGCGCAGCCGAAGTTACGCACGCATCTCCCGCCGCCAAAGCGCCACGCCCGACATCCCGCGGCCACGCTACGCGCTCGATGAGGCGCTTCTCGCCGGCCGCACGTTCGGCGTCGTACTCGACAGCTCAGGCTCGATGGAGCGCGCTGATCTCGCCCGCGGGCTGGGCGCGATCGCCGCCTACGCACTCAGCCGCGAGGTACCGATGGTGCGCCTCGTCTGCTGCGACGCGGCCGCGCACGACGAAGGCTATCTGCCAGTGGAAGCCATCGCCGGCGTGATCAAGATTCGCGGGCGCGGCGGCACCGTGCTGCAGCCGGGCATCGATCTGCTGCAAGGCACACCGGACTTCC
This sequence comes from Lysobacterales bacterium, assembly GCA_016703225.1. Taxonomy (NCBI): domain Bacteria; kingdom Pseudomonadati; phylum Pseudomonadota; class Gammaproteobacteria; order Lysobacterales; species Lysobacterales bacterium. Next base: position 1,781,155 of record JADJCM010000001.1, on the reverse strand, counting down.
CGAAATCAGCACCGATACTGATCATCACGGATGGCTTCTGCGAGTCTCGGCTCACGATCGCGCGTGAGCATGCGTTCTTGCTGACGCGTGTCGGTCGACTGCCATTTCTGCCGCGCGGGCCGGTATTCCGGACGAGTTGATTGCGGATGGGGCGCAAGGGTGCGCGAGCCAAGACGATGATCAAACCGCCCCCCATCACAGACCCAATTCAGCGCCGCGCGCGCGCAACCACTCCTTGCGACTCCGGTACTCCGGCAGCACCTTGTCGACTTCATTCCAGAACGCGACGGAATGGTCACGATGACGCGAATGGCAAAGCTCGTGAACGACGATGTAGTCGATGATCGTCGGCGGCGCCATCAAGCACTTCCAATGAAAGTGCAGGTCGCCGTTTGGAAGGCAGGATGCCCAGCGATAGCCGAGGTCCTTGATTTTCAGACCACCTGGTTGCACGCCAACCTTCGGGGCAAAATAAGCAATGCGCGCCTTCAGGCGTGACATGCCCTTCTCCGTGTAAAACGCCTCGAACGCGCTCTGCGCCGCATCGAAACCCTCTTCTTCTGCAATATCTCGCCGCAAGCAGAATCGTCCGTCCTTGAGCTTGATCGGCTCACTCTGCCCGTCCACCAACAGCAGTCGGTAGCGGTTGCCCAGATAGAGGAAGGACTCGCCGCTCACCCATTCGCGGGTGACACGCGTTGCATTCAGATCGCGCCATTCCGCGAGATTGCGGTAGATCCACATCCGCTTGCTCAATACGGTTTCGTCCACCTGTTCGGGTGTCATCCGCAGGGGCGGGCGAACGCTGATCACGCCATCCCGCTCGATGACAATATCCGTGGTCAGTCGCTCGGCACCGGGCAACAGCTGGTAGGTGATGTCACGCACGTGTCGCAGTTGCATTCACGCACCTCCACTCTTGTCGGACACGATGGCTTTCGTCAACGCATCGTGCCGGTTCTTCGCAAGATTCATGATCTCGACCGCAACGCGCTCGCGGTTCTGTTTCAACACCTCGATTCCGGTCTTTGACATTTCAGTCTTGAGCAATCCACGCACCCGCTTCTGTTTGTCGGGGTCGCTCCAGAAATCGATGCTCACCACCGAGTCCTGGAGGATCTCGACGGTGCGTTCCATCAAGGCCTTGAATCCCGGCCTGTCTGCGTCCGCCAATTCGTTCGCCGGGATTCCAACCGCCAGAACGTGCTCAAAGAACGTCGTCGCTTCCTTGCTCATGCCCGCTTCGCCGGCCCTTCGCCCTGCGAGGGCTTCGGACCGAAGCCCGGACAGCCGTTCCGCCAGCAGATCCCAATCGTCGTGATGCTTCTCAATGAGCGCATCCACTTTCTCCGACAGCCGCTTGTAGAACGCCGGATCCTCGTCGTGATGCACTGTGCAGTGCTTGCGGATGGCATGTTCCATCTCGCTGGCCTTGGCTTCGTTGTTCTTTCCGGCATGTGCGGCCAACTTGTCCAGAAAATCGTCGGCCAGCAATTCCACAGGCGGCACCTTGGGATTGATCCCCAGGCTGATCAGATGGGCGTTGATCAGTGCCTTCACCTTTTCCCCGGCGCTGCCGAGGTTCATGCTCTCGTCCTTGTAGCGCTCCTTGCACACTTGCAGGATGTAGCCGAAACGTTTTGCCGGCACCCGATACGGCTGGGCCGAGCTGTGCGGCAGGATGATGTCGAGGCTCATCAGGAACTTCTTGAAGTACACCTCGAAGTCCGCACGCTTCTTGTCATCTTTCAGCGCCTTAACGGCCGCATGCACGACAGCAGCATCGGCATCCAGATTGGGCAGTTCGCCATTCACGAACGCCTTGATGTGCTTGACGCCCAGAGCATCGAAATGCTGCAACAGACGCACGTACCGCTCGTCCAGCACCGGCAGCTCGGAGGAGATGTTTTTCATGCCGTCATTCAGTTCCTGCAACTCGTCGCTGGCGGCGTAAAGCGTCAGCGCATCGGTCAGGTGATTGGCCAGACCGATGTAATCGATGACGTAGCCGCGCTGCTTGCCTTTCTTGACGCGGTTGGTACGGGCGATGGCCTGCAGCAACGTGTGCTCACGCAATTTCTTGTCGATGTACATCACCTGTTCGATGGGCGCATCGAAGCCCGTCAGCAGCATGTCGCACACGATCAGGAACGCGATCCCGGTGTAGGCCTTGTCCGGGTCGTCCAGATCAAAGCTGCGGCAGAAATTCGCCATCGCATTCGTGCGCTGCGCCTGTTTTCTGGCGTGAGTAATGAACGCGGCCTCGTTGGCTCCGTCGCTGGACACGACAACGCTGGTCTTCAGGAAGCTCAGTCGCCGGATCAGCGCCGCATCTGGCGCGGCCTGCGCTTCTTCCCTGGCGATGCGTTCGGTCAGCGCCGCTTCAATGCCAACTTGATAGCGAATACAGGCCAGCCTGGAGTGGCACACCACTTGTGCCTTGAAGCCATTGGGCAGAATGTTGTCGACGTAGTGCGTCACCAGATCGCGGGCAATGGCATTGATGCGGTTCTCGGCCTCCAGAATATCGCCTGTGGCGCCGTACTTCTTCTTGATCGCCAACAGTTCTTCGTCGCTGCGGTCCTTGAACAGATCCTCAAATGCCGTGTCGAAGGCGTGTTTCTCGCTGAGGGCGCTGTCCGCGGTCTTACCCTCGTAGAGGATTTGCAGCGTGGCGCCATCGTTCACCGCATCCAGCAGCTTGTAGGTGTCGATGTACTCGCCGAAGCGCTTGTGGGTTTTCTTCTCGCCGTGACGCTCGGTGATCAAGGGCGTGCCGGTGAAGGCGACGCGGGCCGCATTGGGAAAGGCCTCGAACAGGTTGTCGCCGAGGTCCGAGCTTTGCGTGCGGTGCGCCTCGTCGATCATCAGGATGATGCGCGGCGACGCATTCACCATCCCAAGGTCTTGCCCGAAGGCATGGCCTGGTAGGTGCCCAGCGCTTCGGCCACGGTGTTGGTCAGCGTCTGCCGGTGTTCCTGGAACTTGTGCACCATGACCATGCTGACATCCGAGCTGTCGGTGGCGAGATGCGCGCGCAGTCCCTGGCGGCTCTCAATCACATTCACGTGCCCACCGATCAGCGTGGCGGTTTCACCGAGCTGTTCCTCCAGATCCTGGCGGTCATTGACCAGCACGATCTTGTAGTCATTGAGCGCACGACTGGCGCGAATCATCCGAGCCAGAAACACCATGGTCAGCGACTTGCCCGAGCCCTGCGTGTGCCACACCACGCCGCTGCGCGCCATGGCCGCGCCCCCTTCGCGAAGCCGCTGCACGATCTTGCTGGCGGCGCGGAACTGCTGGTATCGGCATACGGCTTTCACACGCGGCCCGCCGTCGGTGTCCATGAACACGGCGCTGGTGCGCAGAATCTGCAGCAGGTTGGGCTTGGTCAGCATGCCGGCAATCAACTGCTGCTGGGCGTTCAATCCGTCACGCGCAGCATCGTCCTTCGGGTACAGCGTCTTCCATGCGTAGTAGTGCTCGTCGCCCGAGGTGATGGTGCCGTAGTCGGCCTCGAGCCCGCTGCTGCGAATCAGCAGTAGGTTGCTGTGGAAAAGCCGCGGCTCACCTTCCTTCAGGCCGGCGCTTTCGGTTTCCGGGCGCCGCCGCATATAACGCTGCAACTGCACAAAGGCTTCCTGCATCGGATTGGCACAGGTTTCCGAGCCCTTCTTGCATTCCACGACCGCGAGCGGAATGCCGTTCACGAACAACACGATGTCCGGAACGATGAACGCCCTGACACAGCCCGGCGTATCGATGCGGAACTGGTTGATGGCGTGGAATTGATTGTTCTCGGGCGCGTGGAAATCAATCAGCTGCACCACCGGGTCAGACTCGCCGGTCAACTCGTTGGTGTCCGTCTGCGCCTTGAACAGCAGAGCCTGCACTGCCTCGTTGGCTTCCAGCAGGGTGCGATTGGGCTGGCGCAACAACTGGTTGCGCAGGTCTTCGAGCTGCCGGTCCGTCAACCATTCGCGACCATCGTCGCTACGGTTGATCGTGCGCACGGCGCGATCAAACACTTCGGGCAGCAGCCACTGGCGAAAGTGGTGGCGCAGACTCGGGCGCGCGTCTTGTGGAATGCCGGTGCCCTGGTCGATCACTGTCCAGCCCAGGCCTGCGAGCTGGCTCAGAAACGGTTTCTCGACCTCGCTGTATTCGCTCATCCCGCGCCGCCCGTGAGCTCGGCGTGCAGCCACCGCTGGCCTTTGGTGGTGAGTCGGTAGCGCTGCTTGCTGCTGCGGGGCTTGTCCGGCAGCGTCATTTCGAGCACGCCCAGCGCGAGTGCAGGGCCAAGATAGGCCGCACGAAAGTGATCTTCATGTTTCAGCGTCAAGGCCTCCTGCATTTGCAGGCGCGACATCTCGCCTGTCATCACCCGCAGCAAACGGCCAACTTCCCCGGTGACTTCCCCGGTGACTTCCCCGGTGACTTCCCCGGTGACTTGGTCGGTGACTTCCCCGGTGACTTCCCCGGTGACTTGGTCGGTATCGTTTGTTGCAGGTCGTTTGACCAGCGGATGGACCGGCAGCCGGATGACGCAGGCCAGCCGGTCATCGTCGGTTTCAAACCTGGGCGCAGGCGAGCCATTGGCGGCCATGGCCTTGAGTATCTTGGGCACGCCCGTAGAGCGACCTTCCGTGAGGTCCAGCTCTTTCAGGAACTCGCCAATACGGCGATTGCGGTAACGGCGACTGACCGCTCGACCGGCCTCGAAATCCTCGGTCTTGATCGAGCGATCCGGCCCAGGAAAGCTGAGGATCACCAACTCGTCATGGCCGATACGCACCTCGATCGGTTCGCGCAGTTCATAGGCTCGGTGATACACCGCATTCACCAGGGCTTCTTCGATGGCGATGTAGGGAAAGTTCCAAACGCGCGTGGCTTCAGCGCGGTCCGGATGCTTGAGCACGGTTTCGATCAGATAATTGCGCTGGATGAAACTGAGCGCGTCGCGCGTCATGCGCGCCAGCGGTCCCTTGAAGATCTTTTCGTCGAAACGGTCGCCGCCCGCGCCTTCAGGAAACCACACCACATCGATCTGCGTATAGGGAAAGAATCGGTCCGGCGCGTCATTGAAAAACAGCAGGCCGACATTCTTCGGCCAAGGTGACTCGCTCGGCCCGCCCACCAGGTTCATCTGCCGCCCCAGTTCCTCGACGGACATCCCGGCGGCATCGTCCGCCAGGGCGCTGCCGACTTCGCGCAGGTACTCGATCATCAGCGGCTTGGACAAATCGCTGAGCTTCGCGTGCTGGTGGTAGCGGTCGTCCCACGGCACCTGCGCGGTCAAGCTCAGCAACTCCTGTTCGACGTCACCCGTGGCCTCCACCGTGCTGCTGTAGCGGCGGATGTAGTAATGCCAGCTCTTGTGCTTGGCCGTGATCGCGGCCGGCACCTTGTACGGCCGGTGCATGCCGCCAGGCGCCTGCAGCACAATGAGCGTGCGATCGGCCACGGTGTGAATGCTCAGCGCTGGAAAATACGGCGGCTGGAACAACTGGCAGGCGGCGAGCAATTCTCGCTGGATCTTGTCAAGCTGGTTGTCGGCGAGGCCGACCGGCGGGAACACGGGCTGGCCATCGGCATCGCAATCCTGCCCGATCACGACATAGCCACCGCCGAGGTTCTCGAAGTCGTTGGCGAAGGCGCAAAGCGTGCGCAAGATGGCGTCCGGATTCCAGCCCGCCTTGTACTCGATACGCTCGCCTTCGACGGTGCGCTGGCGCAACAGGTCGTCAAGCTTGATCGGCAACTTGTCAGACATCCGCCGCCTCCATCTCATCGACCCGCACCGGCACCTTCCCAGTAAGCAGATCTTGCATCAGTCCGAGCTTTTGATTCTTTAGCTTTCGCTGAGCGTTGAGCTGTTCGGCCAGAAGCTGAGGTATCCCCACCTTTTCGCGCGACGATGCCCTGCGAAATCAAAGCGATAGCTTGCGGAGCGACATGAGGTCGGTAATCGTTCGGGTGTCTAGACCAAGGATCACCGACGCTCATGCGCCCCAGCGCCATCTTGCCGCAATGCCTCCCCTCTGTCTTCTCCACCCTGCACGCAGCAACCGCCACCGTGCTGCTCAAGGCGCTCGATGCGCTGGCTAGCGGTAGCTGGTTGACCATGACCGAGATCGCGCGCCACTGGCCCGGTGCGATGCGCGTCGCCGCACCACTCAAGGCGATCGACCGCCTGCTGCGCAGTGCACCGCTCGAACGACAGCGTGCCGCCATCTATCAGGCGATGTTGCGTTGGCTGATTCGCGAACCCCACCCGTTGATCGTCGTCGACTGGTCCGACCTCAAGCCCGATGGCAGCTTCAAACTGTTGCGCGCCGGCCTGGCGGTGCGCGGGCGAACGCTGACGCTCTGGGAAGAAGTCCACCCCGAGAAAAGCGCCGGTTCGGCAGTCGTGGAGCGCGCCTTCCTGCGCAAGCTGGCGAGCTTGCTGCCGCAAGGTTGTCGACCGGTCATCCTGAGCGACGCCGGATTCCGTCGACCATGGTTCACGGCAGTCACCGCACTCGGCTGGGATTACGTTGGACGAGTGCGCGGCACGGTCCATGTGCAGCCCGTCCGGAAGGCTGCGATCAACGCCGCCGACTGGTTGCCGTGCAGCGCGCTCCACGAACTGGCCTTGCCGGAACGCAGCCGTGAACTCGGTGCCTTTCATCTCGGGCGCACCAAGACCGTAACAACGCGGATCGTTGTCCACCAGTCGCGGCCGAAGGGGCGTCGCGCCTTGACCCGGCGCGGTGCGCGTCGACGCGACAGCACCAGCCAGAGCGCTGCCCGCTCGGCACGCGAACCGTGGGTTCTCGCCACATCGCTTCCACCCGAGCGCGGCACACCGGTGCAACTGGCGTGCCTCTACCAGCGCCGCATGACCATCGAGCAAGGCTTCCGTGACCTCAAGAGCGGAACCTTTGGCGCCGGCTTCGAACACAGCCTGACCCGGAAAGACTCCCGCCTCTCCAACCTGCTCCTGCTGTTCGCACTCGTGCAACTCGCGACCTGGCTTGTCGGACTGCACGAAGAACACCAGGGCCGCGGCGGCAGGCTCGAAGGCAAAAACACCTGCGTGCGCAGCCACCACTCCACCATGCGCCTCGGCGTCGAAGTCCTGCGCCGACCCGCTTGGTGGCCGTCGCCGCATCAACTCCTCCGCTTCCTCTCGCACCTGGCGCATGGCGCTCCACCACCGCTTCAGACCTGCCCGCTATCATGAAAAACGTGGGGATACCTCAGGGCCAGAAGTCCATCAATCACCCGAATTCGCCGAGCCATTTCCATCTGCTCAGTCTTGCTGATTGGAAATGCGACACAGACCTTTCGAAACTCACTCTGCTTAATACCTAATGCTGTTGAGCCACTGGCTAACCGAGCTATTGCAACTTGCATCGTTTCAGACATCAAACTGTAGGCAAGAAAGTCTGCGTCGATGAACTCGGACGGCTGAAGAATGATTGCTCTCTGTGCAAAGGCAACACGTTCTTCGGAGGAAATTTGAGCAACGTTGCCAAGAGGGGCTTCAGTCGTAAAGAGGATATCGCCTTTGCTTGGGATTCCTCTGGTCATCCAGCCGGCATAGGATGACTCGGCAATGAACTCGCGGGGCTCTGGGTCGATGTATCCCATACGAACATTCTTGGCAGTGATCAGCGGAATGCCTTCGACAGTTTTTTCCGGGGTCTTGCCACGGTAGTCGATGATCCTATTCAGAATGCTTCCGACTGCGGCATAGCGCCACTCCCTCGGAATCCACCCGATCTCCGTTTCCTGATACAGCTCCGGCGCCTCGCTGCGCGGCGGGCGCAGTTGGCCGTTGGGCAACACGCCACGAGTAAACAGGTCGTGCATCAAGCCAGCCTTGATCTGCTGGTACTTGGCGATCAGCGCTTCGGTTTTTTCGATGGCGCTGTCGGCGGCGGTGAGGATGGCGGCGATTTTTCGCTGCTGCTGGGCCGCGGGCAATGAGATTTGGCACTTCGCGAGTTCGCCAAGGTAGAGCCCCGCTTGTGCAGTGACATTGCATCGGCGTTCCAACTGCCGAACGAATTCTGCGGACGAAATTGCTTGATACACGAAGGCGGGAAGCACATCGTCGTTGCATCGGATGAATGCCACGCTTCTTTGAAATGCAACCCTAGAGCCACTCACTCATACCCCAACTCCACCAGATACGCCTGCAAGGCCTGCGCGGCGGCATCGCGTTCGGCTTCGATCTGTTTGGCGGTGACCGCGTACTTGCGCCACAGGTTTTCAATCGCCGCGACGCAGGCGCGTTGATCGGCGCGCAGGTATTGGCGGTAGCTCGCGAGCAGCACCTTGCCCAGACGCTCGACGATGATCACGCGGGCTTCGTCCTTGCTGATTTTCAGGCGCGCCTGTTCGACCAGATCGTATTTCCTGGCTTCGGTCGACTTGATCGCCACCTTCAGCGCCTTGGCTTCGTCTTCCAGCGCCTTGTGGCGAGCGAGTTGCGCTTCGATGCGTTCGGCCGCGTCGCGGAAACTGTTCCAGTCGCCAAACGCACGGTCGCGCTTGGCCAGCTTCATCATGCCCCTGGCTTCCTTCAGGCTGGCCTTGAGCGCCTTCACTTCCTCGGCCGGCAGTACGCCCGTATCGTCGCTGTCTTCAAAATCTTCTTCGCTGGCCGCAGCAAACAGGGCTTGCAGCTCCGCCAACCGGGCGTGTTGGGCTTCGAGTTCAGCCAGCACCTGAGGGAACTGGCTTTGCAGGATGTCGTCATCCGGAATCAGCTCCGGACCCCAGCCACTGGCGGCAATCGATTTGAAGTCGGAGGCGAGTTGCTTGTAGTAGTTGGCAAAGGCGCCGCGCACTTGGTAACGATTGAGCAGACTCTGGCCCGCGAACGTGCGCTCGATGCTGTCGAGTAGCGTCGCGCGCATCTGGTAGACGTTGTTGGTCTTGGCCTGCTGGTTGCTCGCATCCGGTGCCAATGCTTCGACCAGGGCCAGGTGCTGATACCACCAGCCGTCCAGGTCGGCCATGAACTGCGCTTGCCGCTCGATGACACCAACGTGATGGTTGATGTGCTCGACAATGGCGCGCTTGTCGTGCAGCGCCGAAGTGAAATCGGCGTACGGCACACCGCTCGCGGGAGCAGCGCGCGGCACAAAGCAGCTGTCGCGCAAACCCGCGTAGTTCTGCCAGAAGTGGCCAAGCGCATCGACCTCGCTGATCGGCACACCGCCGTGCAGATGCGCGCGCACATCGTGCGGCTCGGGCGGCGGGGCGTTGTCCACGTAGCGGCGGATGTTGCAGTTGTAGTCCTCGGCCTTGATTTCACTCACCGGCACGCGGCGGGCGTAGGCAGAGATGTCCGCACCTGCGCGGTACGCATGCACGATCTTGTCGATGTCTTCCGGGCGCAGGTGGTTCTGCGCCTTGCCTTCGCGGTATTCGCGGTCGGCGTTGATGAACAGCACATGGTCGCGTTGCGCAGCGCGCGCCTTGTTCAGCACCAGGATGCAGGCGGGAATGCCGGTGCCATAGAACAGATTGCCGGGCAGACCGATGACGGCTTCGAGGTAGCCCCGGTCGATGAAGAACTGACGCGCTTCGCGCTCTTCACCGCCGCGGAACAGCACGCCGTGCGGCATCACGGTGGCCATGCGGCCATCGTCCTTGAGCACGGCCAGCATGTGTTGCACGAACATCAGGTCGGCCTTCTTGCCTTTCTCCGGCATCCACACATGGAAGCGGCCCGGAAAGACCATGTCCTTCTTGATGTAGTTCTGGCTGAACGGGGGATTCGCGAGCACGCGGTCAAAGCGGCGCAGCTCGTTCCGTTCCGTCTTGTGCTGCGGTTCGCGCAAGGTGTCCTCGTTGCGGATGTCGGCGTGCGATATGCCGTGCAGCAGCATGTTCATCTTGCAGATGGACCAGGTGGTGCCCATCTTTTCCTGGCCGTTGAGCGACAACTCGGCGGCGTCGGCGCCGCATTCACGCAGGTAGTCGCGCGCCTGGATCAGCATGCCGCCCGAGCCCACCGTCGGGTCGTAGATGCTCATGCCTTCCTGCGGGTCGCAAATCTCGACGCAAATGCGCACCACTTCGGCCGGCGTATAGAACTCACCAGCCTTCTTGCCGGCCGAGTCGGCGAAGTGTTTGATCAGCCATTCGTACGCAGCGCCGAGCAGATCGGGGAACTCGAAATCATCGTCGCGCAGCGGGATCCTTTCGAAGTTCTGGATGAAATCGACCAAGGTGTCGTCGTCCAGCGTGTTCTGGCCGATCTTGCGGTTGAAATTGATGGTGCCCTTGAGCACGTCCTGCAGGGCATCGGCGTTGTCATCTTCCAGCGCTTCCAGCGCCTTGTTGAGCATGGAGCCGACGTTTTCCTTGGTGTGCTTGAGCGCCGGTTGCGGCTTGCCGGCGTCATCCACCCACGGATCGTTCCAGCGCGCGCGCACCGGCACGAAGAAGTATTTTCCGGAGTACTGGTCGGCGTCCTCGAGATTGATCGCAATGTCGGCATCCGACAGGCCGGCGGCCTTGCCTTCCTTCCTGATCTCCTCACGGCGCTGATCAAACAGATCGCTGGCGCGTTTGAGGAACAGCATGCCGAAAATGTATTCCTTGTATTCGCTGGCATCCATGTTGCCGCGCAAGTCATCGCAGGCGGTCAACAATAGGCTTTCGAGCCGTGCAAGCGTCAGTTTGGTAGTCGACATGTCCTGCGTATTCCCGTGAGTTTGCCTGGCGCTTTCCACGTCCAGACCAGGCCATACGCTATCAGCCACGCCGGGATTGCCAAAACCGCATGAGGTGCGTCGGCGCCGTCCGACAATGATCGCTGAGCGGAGTCAAACCTGTCGCCGAAATCCCGACTCGATTCCCGGCATGCCCGAGGACATCACCCTCGATCAGCTACTGCGCACGATGGATGCACTGATGGATCGGGCGGAGGCCGTCGAAGCGCGCGTTGCGGCGCAGTTGCGGCCGATGCTCGACCAATAGCTGTCGGTGGTGTTCTACGACCTGACCACGATCCGCATTCACGGTGAGGACGAGGTCGCAAACGATCTGCGCGCGTTCGGCATGAACAAGGAAACTGGCGGCATCGAGCGCCAGTTCGTGCTCGGCGTGGTGCAGTCGGCCGAAGGTCTGCCGCTGATGCATACCGTGCACGCCGGCAACGTGTCGGAGACCAAGACGCTGAAGGCGATGCTGGACTCGGTGCTCAAGCGCTTCGATGTCGAGCGCGTGATCATCGTTGCCGACCGCGGCCTGCTGAGCGTGGACAACGTTGCCGAACTGGCCGCCGTTGCCAACACCACGCAGCGCAAGTTGCAGTTCATCCTGGCGGTGCCGGCGCGGCGCCATCGCGAACTCGGCGGGACTCTGGATGCCCTCGCGTTCGATCGCGACCACGCCAGTCTGGCCGAAGGCGAGTTCGCGGGTCATCGCCTGGTGGTCGCGCACGATCCGGCACGCGCGGCCGAGCAATCGGCGAAGCGCCGCGCGCGGATCGACGAGATCGAGGCGTTCGCCGAAAAACTGGTGAGCAAGCTCGATGCGCAGGATCAGGGCAAAACCGCGCGCGGCCGCAAAGCCAGTGATCGCGGCGCCTACACGCGCTTCCAGCAGGCGGTCGCGGACGCCGAACTGACGCGCTACATCAAGGCCGACTATCAGGCCGATTGCTTCAGCTACGGCGTCGACGAACACGCGATCAGCGACGCCGAGCGTTTCGACGGCAAGCTGGTGCTGCTGACCAACGTCATCGCGGCTATCTCGATCGGACACAGAGCAGCTTGCAGAAGCGCGCAGCAGTGATCGGCGAAGCGACGGCGCAAGTGATTGCTGCGCAAGTCACGCGCAAGACGCATGCGGAACAGACCTATCGCACCAGTCAGGGCATCTTGCGCCTCGCCAAGGATCACGGCGCGGAAGCGCTGGAAGCAGCATGTCGGCGCGCACTCGATCTAAACGCGCTCAGCTATCGCGCCATCAACGATCTGATCCGTCACCCGCTACCGACACCGACACCACCGGCGGTCGTGATCGAGCACGCCAACTTGCGCGGCGCGGCCTACTACGGGGATCAGCATGCTCACTGAGCCCTTGTATCAGGCACTGCAAACCCTTGGCCTGCGCGGAATCCCGATCGCAATCCTGCGATCATTCCAATCCCTACCAGCCTGTGGATAACCGTACCGGCTTCAACCAGAACGCCGTACCGACTTGAATCAGATTGCTGTACCGAATTCATCAGAATCCGCGCTGGTCAAAGCATGGGTCGCCGAACGCGCAGAGCAGATCGAACTGTTCTACCTGCCGAGCTACAGCCCGGAACTCCCAAGTTCCGCAGCTAATCGCGTAAGTCCTTGATTTGCCTGTGGTGAGACAGGCAAAAATGACACAACATGGGCGTCAGGAAGGTTTCTTGATGCCGAGGGCGGCGAACAGTTCGAGTTGCTGGGGTGTGGTCGTGCCGATGCCGGTGAGGCTCTGTTTGCCGATGCGCACGCGATGCGTTTGCAGACGGCGCAGGAGTTCGAGAGTGGTCTTCGGGCTGTTGGTGTTGCCGTTCGCCTTCAGGCGCATGCGCATGACGCGGTAGAGGACGAGCGCGAGGAAGCAGATCAACGCGTGCGCGCGGATGCGATCTGGCAGTCGGTGGAAGACCGGTGCGATGTCGAGGTCGCTCTTGAGCACGCGGAAGCCGCGCTCGATGTCGGCGAGACTCTTGTAGCGGCTGACGACTTGTTCGGCGCTGAAGTCGCTGACGTTGGTCAGCAGCACCAGCTTGCCGTCGAAACGCTCGGCGTCGCTGATCGCGTGTTCGTCGACGCCGTAGCTGAAGCAATCGGCCTGATAGTCGGCCTTGATGTAGCGCGTCAGTTCGGCGTCCGCGACCGCCTGCTGGAAGCGCGTGTAGGCGCCGCGATCGCTGGCTTTGCGGCCGCGCGCGGTCTTGCCCTGATCCTGCGCATCGAGCTTGCTCACCAGTTTCTCGGCGAACGCCTCGATCTCGGTGATCCGCGCGCGGCGCTTCGCCGATTGCTCGGCCGCGCGTGCCGGATCGTGCGCGACCACCAGGCGATGACCCGCGAACTCGCCTTCGGCCAGACTGGCACGGTCGCGATCGAACGCGAGGGCATCCAGAGTCCCGCCGAGTTCGCGATAGCGCCGCGCCGGCACCGCCAGGATGAACTGCAACTTGCGCTGCGTGGCGTTGGCAACGGCGGCCAGTTCGGCAACGTTGTCCAAGCTCAGCAGGCCGCGGTCGGCAACGATGATCACGCGCTCGACATCGAAGCGCTTGAGCACCGAGTCCAGCATCGCCTTCAGCGTCTTGGTCTCCGACACGTTGCCGGCGTGCACGGTATGCATCAGCGGCAGACCTTCGGCCGACTGCACCACGCCGAGCACGAACTGGCGCTCGATGCCGCCAGTTTCCTTGTTCATGCCGAACGCGCGGAGATCGTTTGCGACCTCGCCCTCACCGTGAATGCGGATCGTGGTCAGGTCGTAGAACACCACCGACAGCTGTTGGTCGAGCATCGGCCGCAACTGCGCCGCAACGCGCGCTTCGACGGCCTCCGCCCGATCCATCAGTGCATCCATCGTGCGCAGCAGTTGATCGTGGGTGATGTCCTCGGGCATGCCGGGAATCGAGACGGTCTCAAGCCATTCCAGGCAGCCTGGCTTCGAGTCCGGCGCGCACAAGCGGTTGAACACCATCGCACGCACCATCGCCTCGGCATCGAAGGCTCGGCGCGATGAGCGCAACGCGCGCGTGATCGCCTCGCCGAACCCAAGCTCCGACCACAGCGCGTTCAACGCATAGACATCACCGAACGCCAGCGCCGTGTCGTACTCCGGCACCGGCGCCGAACTCGGCACGGGCCCAGCGCGCTGCAAGCCGTGGATCAAGGGATCCAGCTTCTTGTCCGACAACTGATCGAGGCGACCCAGATTCGCGACCACGCGCTGCCGCACTCCAGCTTCCGAGCGGAAGCCTTCGACGATCTGCAGATAACTGCGGCCACCGGAGCGAGTGATGCGCGTGTACATGTGCCAACCCTAACACAGTCAGAACCGCTTCGTAAGCCACTATCGCGCTCCGACGTGACACAACACGACCCTTCCGAAAACCCTCCCAAAATCGCGCCAAGTCGTTGACTCTATTGACCCTCACCGCCGAGCAAGGGCGAAATTTTTGGGTCCAACTGCGGAACTTGGGGGAACTGAATCCCGAAGAACGACTCAACGCCGATCTCAAGCACCACATCGGCTCGAAAGTCCCGGCACGCACCAAGGCAAGGCCGAAAGCTGCCGCGACCGAGCACATGGAGCGCCTCGAAACATCACCCGAGCGCTTGCGCAGCTATTTCCAAGATCCTCGCGTAAAGTACGCCGCATGAAAAGTTCAAACTTCACTTGGCCGGATCAATAGTGGGTGTCGCTGGACGTATTTACTGCCGAATCTCAATATGGAATGCGGTTTCTGAAGCTTTCTTCGTTCCATCTGAACAATTCGTGCTCGCGGGAACGAATATTCGGTCGCTGGCCACGCGCTCGTCCGCCTGCGCCTCCCGCAGGAAGTCGCACCGCTTTTCCGGAGGAATCGACGAAGGTGCGATGTCGACGGCCTTCCAAGTCGTATTCTGTCCTGGCACGATCACGTGCATGACGCAGTCCCTGGTCGCCGGAAGCACGGCAGTGAGCCGATCAGCGAGCACGTCGACGGCCTGATCCGCCGTTGTCCAGCTGGTGTCCGCGAACAGCTCGTTGATCGCGACGTCGTGGATGGCACAGTAGTCGTCGAGGACTTGTTGCTTGCCGGGACAATCTCGCCCCGAGCAGCGAAGCTTGTCGACGACGATGATGTGCGCGTGGCTTCCGGGGCTTCGGTCCGAACTGGTGACGGTGACCTTCGACAACCCTGCTCGGTCGGCGATGCCACTAATGGTGTTTTTGACCTGCCCCGACAACTGTGACGCAGGCGCGCCCTCGATGTCAGCGCTTCTGCACACCGCGATCGCAGACATCAGCGTCAGTCCCGCAACGAATCTCTTCATGTGATTCCTCCTCTCGGTTGCCGGGCCTGCTCAACGGCAGGCGAGTTCAAATTGCTCCGCAAGCCGCTCCGCGCTGGCGACAAAGTCCGTGGTGCCCCGCTGTCGTCCGATGCGCATCCGCAAGCGATAGGGGCCGTGATCACTGCCGCCCGCAGCATTGGCGGCGGTGTTTCGGCCGAGCTCGGTGTGCACCACGACATCGCCATTCCAGCCCGTCTCGAGCGTCACCCGATGCGCCATTCGGATCAATCGATCCAATGACCGCAGCCTCGCGTCCTGAATAGATTCATAGCCGTGCCAGTCGAATCCCGCGAGCACCACCGCCACGCGATCCACGCCCGGCTGCTGCGCGATGGTATGCAGACGCCGAAGATGCGCCATGCCGTGCTGAAGAGGATCTCCGAGTTCCCTGCTATTCCAACCAAACGACGTCCATCCTGCGGTCGTATGCACATGCACCCCGGCGCGCCATACGGGTGCGCCACCAAGGGCACTCGCCAGGTTCATGCAAGCGTCGGCATGCGACGCTAAGCTCGCGGTCGCTTCCAATGCGATGCAGCCGGCACCGCGCTGCCAGCACTCCGCGAGGCTTGCCATCGAAGCGGCGAACGCAAATCCGGCGCCCATGTCGGCCCAACATTCAGTTCCCCCGGCGCTGGGGCGCAGCGGTGTGTTCCGGTGTCCGCCCACGCTCAGCACACGGAATGGATCCAAGCCGCCCAGAGCAACGATGTCGAAGCCTGGCTCCCAGGCCGGCGCAGCTTCGGCAGGAGGGATCATGCCGCCCGCCGCCATCGGAACGACCGCGGCGCCAGCGGACTGGATCATGAATCTGCGTCGATTGCTGTCCATGCGGCCTCCTCAAGCCCAGATGATCGGCAGTCCATCCACGCGCAGCAACGGAAGGTCGTTGATGCGCCACTCGATGCTGACTGCACGCCTGCGCGCAGGGTCTTTGCTGGCTTCGAGTGCGAACAACCTGCCTGCCCAGGTCTCATCAGTTTCGCTCCAGGTGCCGCGGCCCACCTGCCGCAGGCTGGCCGTAGCGCGTGTCTCGGGCACAACAGGATCGTTCGGCACCTGCACGCTGTCGTCCCAAGACTGTTGCTTGGGCCAGGTGAGGTCTTCGTAGTCGGACATGACCTCGTAGTGGAAGACGCGCACTTCCCGCTTCGTCGCGGCGATCATCTGCTTCAGTCCCGCGTACGCCTGCGTCTGCCCCGCCAGATCACTCCACGATGCGCCGGTGCTGCAGAACGGCACCATGCCGTCGCGCCAAGCGGCGTAGCTCGGGCCGTGGATGTCGTGACCCTCGTTCGTCGGCGGGAATTTCCCGACATCGCCGGCTACGACCGAGGGGGTCGGCTGGCTCACGGTCGGTGGCAAAGTCGCCGACAAGGCGCCTCTCCAACGGGCGTACACCTGGCCAGGCCGAATCCAGGCCGAGCTCGCATTCATCTCGAACGCGGGATTAATGTCCTCGTCGTTGTCGAAGTCGGTATCGCGCACATTCCGGCGTTGGCGCATCCGGACCTGATAGGACTCGAATACGCTCCCGAGCAACGCGATGCGTAACATGAATCGCGTGCGTTCTCCGTCCTTGGACACAACGCGTTCTCCGTCCTTGGACACAACCTTGTACAACCCGGCGCCGACAAGCACCGGATCGGGCAACTTGGGCCGGGATTCCGCCCGTGCGTGCAGTTGACCATCGCGACGTTCAAGGATGAATGTGGTGCAGCCGCTCTTGCATAACACGTCATCGGTCCCGCCGCTGTCCGAAGCGGTCGTGGCCACGCTCGCCAGAAGTGAAGTCCGGTTCTTTTCATCGCTTCGGGCGAGCAGCTTCGAGAGCTCGTCGATCAGCGTGTCGGGCACGATGGGTTCGGGCGAAGCCTGTGCACCCGGTTTGGCCTGCGTCGCGCGGAAGAACTGATACCAGCGGCCGAGTTGGAAGTGGTCCAATACTTGTTTCCGGCCTTCGGGCGCTGCATCGCTGGTGAGGCTGTCGCCGCCGGGACCCAAGGTACGCACTTCGACCTCAAGGCGATCGTTGCTGATACCGCCCTTCTCGTCGGATTCGAAGCCGAAATGCGCAAACCAGACGTAGGCATCCAGCCTCGGTCTCAGATCTGCGTCCACCGTGACCTCGGCCGTCACCCAGGCCTGTGTGAGCGCACCTTCCTCAACGTACTGGTGGAAGTCCGCGGGTGCGAGCTGATCGGGAAACAATGCACTCTTGCTCGGCCCTGGTTCGCCGAACGTCGGCAGCAGTCGGGGCGCCACGATGCTGCTCGATTTCGTCGTGGCTTCTTGCGTCGCGGCCACCCACACCGGCGCGTTGGGGCTGCGTCTGGACGGCAGCAGATAGTAGGCTCGTCGGATCCGCCACGCATCGCTTCCCGGTTCACGCGCCCAGCTTCGCCATTCCGGGTTGTGATGCACGGGCACCAGTTCAACGGCGCGCGGCTCCTGCGCTCGTGGCTGTTCCAGAGGATTGCGGCACTGGGGTACGAATCTGCATGCTTCTCCTTCGATCCTCTCGACGGAAATGGCGGTCATCAGGTCGTCGTACGACTGCGCGCGCGTACCGTAGGCGTGCACATGAAAATCGTTGTCGTACCCGTCGTCATCCAGACCTTCGACGATGGCGGGGAAGTTCTCGTCGTTCAGCGGAATGGGAAGCAGGTCGTTCCAAGAGAAAGCGTCGGTGTCCATCAAGGGTGCTTTCGCCGTGGCCTGAGTCAACGCATCGACTACATCAGTTAGCGCACGTGTCGTCATGGGACGAGCATGTGGGTCGTATTTCGATCGCTGCAGAACCACGACGGCATCACGTAGGTCGTCAGCTCCGGTCTTTTCCTCCGGACCGGTCATCGCGCCTAGACGTATTTCGGCTGCTGAAAGCGCTAAAACGGGGTCTTTGACCTTCACTTCCGACGAAAGAGATCGCAACTTGCGGATTTGCACGTTCGCCAGCCTTTTCGTGGCAGGTGCCATCGGGTCGAACAGATGCAGGGCCCAGGCCTTGTTCACCCAGTAGCCAGACAGATCCCGCAACAGCGTCTGTCGCACCCGCTCGCGCACGACACTTCGATTCGCAACGGTGGCGAGGACATCCGCGGTTCGTGGACCGAGGGCCGCCTCGCGCAAGCGGCGCACATGACCCAGCAGATCCCGCTCTTCGGCGGCGTTCTGCTCGCCATCCGCCGGTGCACCCGCATCCGCAGCGGCGCCGCACAGCGGCACACCGGCGCCAGGTTTCCGGCCCTGCCAGTTCCTCAGTTCGCGGCCATCCTCCTCGTCATCCTCGACGATGGCGAGGTAGTGGTCCGAGAGCGCGGACGCGATCTGTTCGCGCAGCTGGCGAGACCGGGTTATCGCCTTGGTGAGCGGAAGCAGGTCTTGCGCTTCCGGGGTGGTCTGACCATTCTTTCGCTCATTCATCAGCATCAATCGCGACAGCGTGGATCCGCCGCCGTCCGCGAGTTCATTGAGCACCCGCAGCAGGAATACGAAGAATTCCTGCGTACTGCGCTGGTCCTTGAACTGCGGGTGCGCCGGCAGCGGCAGAAAGGCCAAGGGCACCGTAAAGAACCAGGCTGAAGCGCCGCCGATGTCGCGCAGACAGGAGGGCAAGGCCGTCGCACCGGGCGGCGGACGCTTCCGAATGACGACACAGTTCGTCTCGGAACCGCCGACGATCTGCGCCGCGCGCTCGCGTTCCCAGGCGTCCGTCGCGGAGTCCTCCGTGCCGTCGACCGACAGTGCGCACGAGGTTTCGTGGCGTCGCGCGAGCCAACGAAACGATCGCCGGACCTCGGATTCACCGCCGTCCGATCCCAGATAGCGCCTCGCACGGTCCGCGGCGTTGGTAGCTGCTTGCTCGGTCATAGCGTCGCCCACCTTCTTGGGTCGCTTCGAGGGCAGATCGTCCGTCCGCTCGGTCATCCACTCGGGCAAACCACAACCCGACTCGCTGTTGTCGCGCAGCTGCCGAGGCAGCAGGCGCGTGTGCTCGGTGTCGATGATCAGGTCAGCACCGGTGGGGTGCAGGGTCCCGGGACTTCGTTCGACCGCCCAACCTACCCGCAGCACATCCGCGCCGATCTCCGTGCTTTCGCTGCATATCTGCCGGAAGCAGGGGATCCACGATCGCTGTGACGAACCGGCGCTCAACAGATGCACTGCGATCGGCTGGCAGTATGCGCGCAGGGCGCTGATGAACTCGCCCAGGCGATTGCCGCGGCAGGCGTTCACGAGGTCGCCCAACTTGTTCTTGAACTCGTCGGCGAGTTTGACGGCCACTGCATTGGATGGCGCGCGAACAAGCCGGGCGCTCATGGACCTGGACGCAGCGCCCTCCTGCCTGCCGTGGCTGTCCGATCTGTAGGACCACTTCTCCACATGCAGCGTTGCCTTCGCGCGCGCATCGCCGCCTTCAGCGATGAGCTCGTGGAACGCCTCGTAGAGGCGTCGCAGGTTAGGCATGTCCATAACGGCCCGGTCCTTCTCGTCGGAAACGACGTCCTTCAGCGAGGTGAATGCACTGAGCAGCGCCAGCTCATCCAGCTCCACGATCACCTCGAATCGGCGGTCGACCGGACGCCGCTCCAACCGCCAGGCCAGCAACGGGAAATCCGCGAATCGGTCCAGAGCCTTCAGG
The DNA here is from genome assembly GCA_016703225.1 of Lysobacterales bacterium. Classification (NCBI taxonomy): domain Bacteria; kingdom Pseudomonadati; phylum Pseudomonadota; class Gammaproteobacteria; order Lysobacterales; species Lysobacterales bacterium. The sequence goes on along the minus strand of JADJCM010000001.1, from coordinate 1,761,430 downwards.
CGGTCGGTGCGGGCATCCGTTCCTTTGGCGCGCGTGGGCGCCCGCAATGTCGGCCCGGGCTTCCAGCGCACGTCCGCCGGATGCACGATGGTGCTGGTCAGAGGCAGGACCAGCTGCTCAGAAACCATCGAGTGGTTGCGGAAGCCGTACTGCTGATCGAGGCCAACGCTGAGCGCATGCGTCTTTCCGGCGTTGCACCACAGGGAGTAACGCCGGGACTCCGCCATCAGGCTGCCACGTTCGACCTCGCCGTCGGGCACGTTGCGTTCCAGGAACTCGAAGTTGAGCGCGACGGAGGGTTGAGTGTCCGGCTTGGTGGGTGCGGCCACCAGGGCTGGACACGTGCGCGCCGCTTCCGCATTCGGGTGCAGCGGTCGCATATGCGCGGTTTCGGTGAGCCGCAGCACGGTGTCGCCCTGATGCAGCCACAACCAGCCCTTCTGCGCCGACTGCGCCTGCCGCCAGTACACACGCGCCAGGCCATCCAGCGGCGACACCAGTTTCACCGTCATCGCGAAGTGCTGCGTGTCAACGGATCGGCCGAAGGCCAGATCGAGAAATCGTGTCGGCGCCAGTACCACACCGTCACCACGGCCGACCTTGCTTTCGTCGTTCACGATGAGCTGGTTGAACGCTTCCGCGGTGTCGGGAAGCTGCCAGAGCAAGGCCGCCGAAGAGTCCACCACCTCAACACCGGCACCTTGCGGATCCTGAGTCAGGAATGGCTTGATGACTTCCAATTTTCCCAACCACCAGATTGCATCGGTGTCCGTGACCGGGTCATGGACGCAGACCAGATCCTCGTGCTGGATCGGTTGCGCGGCACTGCCAGGCTGTTGTTTGTTGGTCAGGTAGACCTTGCGCGAAGAGTTGACGTCGAACGATCCGAACAGGGCTTTCTTCAGCTCCGTCATGTCCAGCTCGCAGTACGGCTGCCCTTCGCCATCCCGCGACGTCAGTTTGATCTCGCAGACACAACGACCGCCCATGTTCTCGAAGCAGCCGTTGTTGGGCAGCCTGTGCGTCGTCCCCGACTCCTTCATCAGCACACGAAGCGTCACGCCCACCAACATGCCGAATGTCAGCCCAGCCGGCGCGACGTCATTTCCAGGCAGTGAGATGTCGCCGCGCCGAAGCAGGAATCGCTGCGCCGTCAACTGGTCGAAGCGATCCTTGTCGCCCGACTCGGACGGCGTACAGAGCTGGCTTCGCGACTCGAGCAAATCGAGGAAGGCGGGCGGCACGGCATGACAGGTGAGTTTCTCTTTTTCGCCATTGACGTGGAAAGCCCACTTGTTCAGCGTCTGGAAGGCCGGCCGCCACAGCACCGTCCCCGCCTTACCCGGATCGGCCAACATCGCGCTCTGCATGCCGGATGGCCGCGAACGGCCGAGACGCAGCGATTCTTCCGCGTACTGGTACAACTGCTGATTGAGCTCATGGCGAGCGTTGCCGGTGTCCAACAGATTTGCGCTATCGCCGATGGTCAGCGAATCCAGCGTCGGGCGTTGCCAGCGCAGTTCCAACGGAATCACCGCCATCGACACTGCTTGCTGCCATGAACCTTCCGAAAACACGCGCTGGGTGAGGCCGAGCAGCGAGAACGACGAGGTCCAGCTCCAGCGGCTCGTATCGCAGCCGTCCTGTTGGGCATTCGTCAGACGGTCCTCTGGCCGGTTCTCGCAACCCAGCCGCAGCAGTCGATCGTTGTCAGTCTGCGTACCATCGTCGCTGCGGGCATCCGGCCAGAACAAACGTTCGCCCGCGGACATGAACCACGCAAGTTCATCGATGAGTTGCCAGATCTCGTCGCGGCGACCCTCGGCCGCCCCGATGCGTTCCCGCCAAGACCTCCAGACTTTCTCCAGATAGGTGTTGTGATCTTCCTTCGCGTCCAGACAAGCCCACTCGCACTGGCCTCTCGGAGACAGGTCGTACTTGAACAGGGGGGGCGGCGGCCATCCGGTAAGCAGGTCCTCGATCTGCCGCACTTTGGCCAAACAGTCTTCCCCAGGCTGGAGCAGCTCGGCGATGCACTTCCTGATCGGCGCGATCGGCGTCCGACGCAGGAAGAACAGATAGATCGCCTGCAGATCCTTCTGGCCTTTCCAGTTCTCCGCGAGACGCTCGCGCTCCTCGCCGTCAGGCTGGTCTGTGGCATCGCAGCGGAGTCCGAGCCGACGCATCAACTCGCACGCGACCGTTGTGCGGTCGCTGCCTTTCAACAGCAGCGAGGAGTCGCCGATGCCGGGCACGAGCAGATCCATCAACTGTTTGTCGACCGCATTGATCACGTTATCAACGGCAGGGAGCGGTGACGCGGAACCGCAAAGCTGGTTCTTGACATAGATCGAGCGTGATTCGCTGCGCACCTGATCGCGGCCGATCGCCATCCAGTCCGCCAATCGAACCATCCAATCAATGACGCGCACCCGCTCCTGAGCCGACAGATGGACGATCGCGTCGACACACTTTTCCCGATCATCAAGGCCCTTGTGCACGTCGAGGTTATTGACGAAGGAGAACTGTCGCCATCCGCTGCCGCCGCCATCCGCCTCGGGAGCATCGTCGCTGTCTGCGGTGAACCGCAGCCCGCTGCCGGAAGAAGTGCGCCATTCGATGGCGGTGAGGGGTGGCAGCGGAACCGGAACCACCTTCTTTCTTGGCGCATTGCAGAACTCGTCGATATCCGGGCGATGCTGTTCCGTCGCAACGACGTAGGACCAATCGCTCGGCTTCTCGTGCATGAAATATTGGAGCAAGACTTCGGTCTTGTCGTACTCGAGGAGCAGGTGCGGCTTGAGCACCGCCCATAGTCCCTGCTGCACACAGTCGCCATCCTTCAGCAGCGGCGGATCGACAAACTGGACGGAAACGTAGACAGTGTTCACGAGATCCTCCCTGACTCAGCCGATGGTCGCGGTGCCTTCGATACTCAACGGATACTCGCCCTGCACCTCATAGCAGACATCGGTGAGGCCTAGGTCCATGCAGGCGCGGGCGTAGTAGCCGGCATAGAGCGTGGCCCGATAGCGCGCGAGGATTGGCTCGCCAGCGTTGTAATTGACTTCGACGCCGATCGAGGCTTGCAGCTCCGCCCGGAAACGGGCGGAGATGATCCAGATGTTGATCGCTCCTTCCACGTAGGCGAGCAATCCGACTTCCCCGTTGAATCGGAACATCTTGATACTGCTGCCGAGCTGCAGCAGCGCCGCTATGCCTTCGTCGCCGCCGCCGGGCTCGTCCAACTTCAGCCACAGATCGCCCTCCACCACCACGAATACGCCGATGCCGGCCCGGATGTAAAGCCATCCTCCGCCATAGCTCGCGCCGTAGCCGAACTCGATCGCCAGACCACCGCCGATCACGAGCATTTCTCTGCCCGCTAGCGACTCGGAGCGTTTTTCGAGGTAGAAGCCGAACTTCGCCTGATAGATGCCGCAGTAGAACGAGAAGGCGTCTTCCCAGCGTCGCTTCGCACCGACACGATACGGGAAGCCCAGACCCACGAGCGCGTCGGTGTTGAAGCTCCAGCCCAGCATGACCAGGCCGGACACCATCTGGCCGGCCGGGCCAAAGTTGAACAGATTGAGCAACGGGATCGGCGCGGCAAAGTAGAACCGATCCTGACGTGCACTTTCTCCGGGCTTGTAGGCAATCACCAGGGTGTCGTCATTGCCTGGACTGCCACCACTGCCTCCCCCGCTATCGCCAATCTTGAACAGCGCCTTGATGATGGGCCCCTGCAGGCGAATGCCATAGAACACGCCGTCCTGCATGACCAAAGCGCAGTTCTTGACGAGATTGCCTTTGAGATTGAAGCGTGTGCCGAACAGCCAGGCGTTGTTGCCGGCGAGCATGGCCTTGAAGTTCTTGGCCTTGGGCGGCTTATCTCCATCTTGTTCCTCCAGCTTAAGAAGCGGGTAGGGTGGATCTTCACCCGACGGCGAGGTCCCGGGGTCGGTCAAGAACTTGAGGTACACCTCGGACGCCAACGCCAGGTTGCGACCGATCAACAGCCACTGCATCTCGATCAGGTCGCCAGAATTGGGTTCAGGCACGAAGACAGCGAAACCTCGCTCGCCCTTGTGATCTTGCATGTGCAAAACATTCGCCCCATTCTTTCCTTTCTTCTCTCCCTCGCTTTGATTCCCGATCAGGTTCCATCCGAGGATGTTCAGGCGGAAGTCCTCCACGTAGAACGCACTGTATTGCCTGCCGTCCAGCTCGCTCCGCTCATCGGGGAGCAGCAGTAGCCTTTCGATCTGAATACGGATCACGCGGAACAGGTTGATGTCGATCTTGCTGGCGTCCAGATCACCCGCCGCAACAACAATCTCATTTCGAGCGCTGCCACCCGTCTCCTTCGTCATGAGTCCAACCAGCAGGCCAATGCGCAGTTTGCTCGCGGCCTTACGGTCCAGCACGGGCAGGCCGCCAAAAGTGACCGAGAACACGACGTAGGGCATTTCGCCGATGGCATCGAAGTCGGATCCGCTGTAGATGCCATCGAAGCCGATCGGCTTGAAGCAGCGGTTCAGATGCTTGCGCTGTTCGTCCCGCTCCCGCCAATCGGCGGTCTCCGCGCCTTCCACCCTTTCGCCAGGATGGCTGCGCAGATAGCCGAAGCCGACGACCTCGAACTCGAAGTTGCCCAGCGTCAGCGCCCGCTTCGGATTGAGCAGACCGCGCAGGGAGCCAAGATCGAAACGCATTTCCCTGGGGCGACCGACGGCCGATGCGCCATCGAGCCGCGGGAAGACCATGCGGAAGTCGGACAACATGAGCTTGCCGTCGCCACTGGTCTGGAATGCACTGCCATCCGTACTCTTGAGAGCGATCGACGCGTTCACCGCGAGCGTCGCTCGCTGGTTGCGATACACGCCCTCGATGCGGCGGATTTCGATCGATTTGAAGAACAGCTTGTCGATGTCGATCTGAAGCGCGTCCTCGAGCGCGGCGGTGAACTCGAAGCGCGGCGCTGCGTCGGCTTTCTGAGGTTCGATCACGCGCCCGACGATGCGGATACGCCACTTGGATCGTTCCTCGGCCGCTGCCGCGTCCTCCGCCTTCTTTCCGAACAGGCGCCCCATGTCCAGTCGCATCTCGACGCGACTGGACGGTAAGAGCCGGGTGCCGCGGATATGCGCATCGAACTCGATCAAGGTCAACGCACCGTCGCTGTCCTTCGCTTCACGGGGATAGAGCCCATTCTCCTTTGCTTCTTTGGGAGCCTCGCTTCGGATACGCGCCCAGACCTGCATCGATTTCGACTTTTTTCCCGGGCGATCTCGCGTCCCTCCGGAGAATGCGACGTACTCCGCCGTCAGCTGCGAGAGGCCGCACATCTCGCTGGTCATCTTGTCGTCGGAAAAGTCGATGCTGGGCTTGAGGATGATCAGCCCTTGCCAGTCGGCGGCTGCCACCTCGGCGTCGACCATGTCCGACACCCAGGTGCGAATCTTTTCCTTTTCGGCCTCGGGTTTGGGGTCGGTATTCCTGACCTTGCCGACGAGCCGGAGGGGATCGGGCAGCTCGTCAGTGCGGACGCGCTCGTGCAGTTCGCCGAGGATGTCGTCCAGCGGCCGGCGCTTGCCCAGCTTGAGCAGGTAGACACTGTTCTCGCAGGCCAGATAGTCCCAGGAGAAACCGGAGCCCAGGTCGCATACCGCGAGCGGACGGCCCACGGACGAGGTGAGCTTTTCGATCGCCGAACGTACCGCCGCGTAGCCCTCGGTGGTGCCGTCGGACAGACCGAAGTTCACGCCGCGGCCGATGGCCACGTAGTCCAGAGGCTGGCTTCTCACCTCCCGCAGAAGGTCGGCTCCTGCCTCCCCGAGATTGGCTGCGGCCGCGAGCGCGGACCTCACGCCCGCCTCGAGGTCCCGAATGAGCTTGAGCGTCTCGTCGTTCAGAATCGGGTGGTCCTGCAGCAGCTTCCGAAGCTCATCGCGCTGCTGCTGCTCGTGATCCCGGAGCCACCGCTCGCCCTGCTTGCGATAGCCATCCCACACCTCTTGCAGGCGTTGGACGACCATGTCCTCGCCCACGCGCGCGAGATGATCCAGCGAAGGCACATTGACCGCAGTCGCGAACGATTCGATTCCCGCCATGAACTCGATGAGTTCTTTCAGGAATTCCTTGCCCTGCTGGCCCAATTCTGTCTCGGCTTGCCGGCAGGCCTTGAGGAACGCGGCCACGTCGGCGACGACCATGGGGTTGGTCATCACCACCGCCGACACTGCCTCCTCCACGTTCTCTGCCGCAGTCTGCTGGGCAGCAACCGACAGGAACGCCACTGTCGGCCAGAGCCCTTTGAGTTGGTCGATCGTGTTGTTCATGTCGTTGGCGACATCGCCGATCTTCGTCGCCAACTTCTTCAGCTGCGAGACGAAGCGTGCATACCGATCGTCGTCGAATGCCTTCGCTTGCCAGGCAAGGCGCTGCAACATCCTCGTGAGCAGATGCGCCGCTGCCGACCGCGTCTTGGGCGCTTCGCGCAGCACTTGCTGGACGACGGCGCGCAATGGCGCACCCTGCTGCCACCATGCGTCAAACGCTTTCGGATCAGCCAGATCTGACGCCTCGGCCGCGAGCGCGGCCAACTGCTCCCTCAGCGTGCTCTCGCCTTGAGCCAACAGTTGCTTGAGCACGCGCAGCAAGCGGATGTGCTCCGCCAACGGTGCCGCGCAGCCGTCCGTGGCGAAACGGGACTCGGTCCATTTCTCGCGCACCATCTGCCAAGCGTCGCCGGGCGCCTTGATGTCATCGACAAGCTTCGTGTACTTGGCGAGATCGCCAGTGCAGGGAACACTGTTCGCACGCGCGGTGCAAGCGAGCGACGCGGTCGGGCGACGCAGGACGAGCTGCTCGATCAACGCGATTCGACGGTTCAGCGCTTGCTCGAACTCCTCGATCTGCCCTGCGGGCAGCAGTCCGTCTCCGAATCCGAATGAGCTGTCAGTTTCCTGCTGGGTCTGGCCGAACACCATCGCCGACAACCAGCGCGCCAGTCCGAGTGCTCCGCCGCCGATCGGGATGTGGTTCCCGGGTGCAGGCGTTGGCGACACCTGCTTCGTGCCGAGTCGCGGGCGCATACGGACTGTGCCTGCAAGCGCGGGTCGGCCCTCATCCGATCTTGCGAGCTTCTTCCGATCTCCGAGCACGCTGAGCAGCGGTTGTGCGGCGCTGTCCTTGCGGGAGAAGCCGGCCCCGACCGAAGCCGTTTCGTTGAGCGGCGCTGGCGTCAGTTCCTTGAAGGCCATGGCCAGCGCCGTGCTCGACGCCTGCTGCCACTGCCCCCACCACTTGTCCGAGTTCGTGTCGCGGAACGCCGCGCGGGCGTCGCTGACGGGAAGAGCAAAGGTCCCCGGCTTCGAATGGCTGCTGAAGCGGTCGATCTGCACCACCCCGGCGGTCGCCGCATCGGAAAACAGGGCGCCTGCCTTGTCCTCCTCCGCGTACTGCATCTCAAGCCGCCAGTTGGCGCTCGTGTCGCCGAACAACAGTTCGACGGCAGAGAACGCGATCGATCCGGTGCCGCCGTGGACCTGGTTGAAGCAGAGCTTCGCTGGAATGCCCTGACGCGCACCGGCTCGCGCGCACGTCACTTGTGTGTCGAGAGCGAAGCCCTTGATGCTTCGAGGCGCCTGATCCTGCACGACAACTCGCCTTTCCTTGCCTGGAACATCGGCCACGCGCCAGCGCGTGTCGGTTACCGCCGCAAGCCATCGCAGCCGACGAATCCTCACGTCGAGGTCGCCGTAGCGCAGAGTCGACGCGGGGTCGAAGATCGCCTGGGTCAGCTCTTTCAGCGCTCCAGTGGCGACGTCCGATGTTCCCGTCGGCATCAGGCAGAGGCCAGGTTCCCCGGCGACACCACTTTCCCGGTTCTCTCGCATCGTCAGACGCCACGCCGTCTGCGGCAACGTCGCTTCGACCACTAACGGCAGCCCCTCCTCGTCGTGAAGTCCCAGCAACACGGCGCCCACCGGCCCTTCGTCCTTCCAAGGCTGCCAAGAGGCCGAGATCTTGTTGCCGGCAGCGTGTTCGACGCAGTACAGGCCGTTGATGAGCCGCATCGGGCTCATCAACGGGCCTGAAGCAAGCTTCGTTCCGTCCACGGGAAGGGAGCGATCGTTGGCGCGCGGCACGAGCCGCAGCGTCCAGGGTTCTTGCGGTGAACGTCCGACGATGTCGTGAACACGGGCACGCACCGTTGTGGTTCCGTCACCGACCGGAATGCCGACCGTGCAGTTCTCTGCGATCCCATTCGTGGGTGGAGCTATGCGCCACGTCTCATCCGAGTTCAACGTCAGCAGCCAATAGCCGGGCGACCCGTTCAACGGGAGCAGACGGCAGAAAGTCTTGGCATCGACGACCGCGCTCAAAGCGGTCGCATCTGCGGCGACGAAGAACACATCGATGACGATCTGCGCCACCGAGACTGCGCGAATCACGGCGCGATGCTTCAACCCTTCCAGGCCTGGCCCTAGCGTCAACCATAGATCGGCTTCGCTCCCAGCTTCCAGTCGAATCGCATCCGCTCGCATGACGCGGATGCGCTGCCCAGCTGCCACGCCCTGCGTCAGCAAGATCTCGTCGGTCGTCGTCCGCGTGATCGCCTTGCCGGTCACGGGGAACACCGTGCTCGTTCCCAGCCCGAAATCGCCGGGAACGTCCACCCCGAAGATACGGATCTTCATGGCGCGGCTTCGGCGAAACCACGCAACGGCGAGTGGGTCAGTCCCTCCACTGACAGCACGTGCCTAGGCGTCAACGACCACAACACTTGCTCCGACGCGGCCTGCGGGCAGCCATCGGCAGGCGCGGCGACTGGCACCACTTCAATCGCACCCCGCCAGGGATGACGACTGTGCGCCAGCGCCAACGTGGGCTTGCAGCCGCCCTCCGCATTTTCCTGCAGGATGGCGACCGGGCCGACCTCAGGGAGTTCGATCGCGGTGATGCGATGCGGTACGTCCGGCGACGGGATGCGGAACAGGTCCCAGCCGGACACGCTGGTCGCATGCTCGGCGACCGCAGTGGCGAACGTCGACAAGAGATCCCTCGTTTCGCAGGGCACGTCCTCGAGACCAAGCCCCGTCGCGGCATCCCAGCGAAGCGCGCCGCAACGCTTGTGATCGCCGCTCAATCGCCGTTGACCGCCGCCATCCCCGCCCTGGTAGCGGAAACGCTCGGGCACGAAGGCCCAGGGCACGCCACAGGTGCTCGCATCGGGTTGTACGAGGCAGCGCCGCACGGCGAGGTCGTTGCCTCCAGGGAGGTCGAGACGCCTCAGATCACGGTAGTCCAGGCGCAGACCGTCCTTCTTGCGCTGCATCTGGCGCAGCATCTCGATGGCGGCGCAGTGGTCCGATGACAGCGCCGGATCCCTGCCTCGCGGCACGAGAAACAACGCGGCATGGCCGGTCTGCTGGACGTCCAACCGGAGCTCGACGTTCGCGACGCGGGGATCACCCGGCCAAAGGAGCGCTGTGCTGAGGCGACGACGCTTGACCTTTCCCGTCGCCGACGCACAGCCAGCCTGCCAGTCGATCGACGACAGCTTGGGTTCGAACCGCCCGTAGATTCCGGACGCCTGCCATTCCGCCAGCGACCACGGCTCAACCATGTCCGACCAGCGCACGCCGCCTGGCACGGCGCGAACCTGGAGGTCGAACATGCCGCCACCGGAAGGATCCGCGATGTAGGTGAACGGACTGTCGCGCGTGGGCACGACGTTGTACGGGTAAGCCACAGGGTGCTTTCCGTTGGTGCCGAAATCCGCGTCACTGAGACCGAGCATTCGGCGCATCGATGTGGTGGTGGTAGCGGCGTTTCCGGGGACACCCAGCGCGCCACCGACCGTACGCCAACCGATGGGCCCTGTCGGGACATCGGCGCGGCGCATGTTGCCCCGAAAGTACGAGAGCGCATCGAGCAGACTGGCGTAGTGGCTTTCCTCGGATGAAGGCGTTGCGCCGTTTCCTTGATCTCGCCACGTCGCGGGAATGGTCGGCAGGAGTGCGGCAAACGCATTGACTTCCAGCTGCGTCACTGCAGGCGCACCGCTCGGCGACGTGGCGATTGCGAGCGAGAGATCACCGACGCGAGGATCGAGCAGGCCATTCCAGAAGCGGACCTGCGCATCCGATGCTTCGACCATGGAGGCCCATTGGTCGAGCTTGAGTTCAGGAAGCGGATTGCCACAGGTCGCATCTTCTTCGAGATCACGTCGGATCGCGCCTGGACTGCAGACCGGAAAGTGCCTCGTGCAGACCTTTTCGTCATCGCACAGCACGTCATGTTGTCCCATCGCTGCAGCCAGCCAACCCTGCGCCATCAGCTGCTGCGGCGTCTGTAGGTGTCGCGCGCCATCGGGCAGGTAGCGCAGCGGGACGCTCAGCCGGCTGATGCGAGGAGGAGAAGCCATGGGGCGGCAGGGGACGGTGGAGCGCTCGGCGTCGTCGACCAACGTGCAGTCCAGTTGGCCGGATTCCGCGTCCGGGGTTGTGCAGGTGAATTTCGTCTGCCGCGGCAGGCCCGCATCGCTGCAGCCTGCCTGTTCCAGATTCAGCCGCGTGCGGAGATTGTCCACCTGGGTGATCTCCAGCAGCGTGCCGGGCGCCAGCGACACGGTCCGACGCACCGCGACATCCGACGAACCCGGTTCGACATCCGTCAGCGACGCTGCGCCAAGCACGTAGCGCCAGTAGACCGTCCGCTCGAACTGGGCAGGCTCGGTGCCATCGACCGCACCTTCGCCGTTCCACTCTCGGGTCAACTGAATCAGCGTCGGACTGCGCGTCGTGCGGAGATAGGGCACCAGCATCGCTTCGATCGCGACACGGGCCGCCCGCTCGCGCCAGCGTGATGAGCATAGACGTCGCTGGACCTGCAGATCATTGAACAACGACCATTCCGGAACCCAGTTCCGCACCGCTCGCCGTACCTCCGGGCCGTGCACGGCATTCAGCTTGGGCCAGCCCGTCATCCGGCATTCCTCACCGGCCGTTTCGAGCGCCATCAAGCCTGCGATCTTCGAGGCACAACGCGCCGGATCGCCACGACCGCAGTCCGATGTGCATTCGGATCCGACAATTCCACAGAGCTTTCCGAGTCGTTCCGACGCATGTCCGGCGTCGAGGAAATCGGCGGCATCGAATGTGGTGCGCCCCTGCAGAGGATCGAACGGCGCATTTCTCTCGATCAACTGTCGCGGCGTGGGTGGCGTGCCGAGAAGCGCCGGTACGGGCGACGCCGACGGATGCTCGCCGGTCCAATTCGCCGGCGGATCGTCCAATCGCACACCAGGCGGCGGCGTGCATGCGGCAATGCTCAGCACAAGGACGATCGACCCTACGACGCGCAAACGCATACGTACCTCCCCAAAAATCCGGTCGGACAGAATGAATAGCGAAATCCCCATGCCGCACACACGACATGCCTTGCGATGAACTGCGTCAGCGCCCCCGCACTTCGGCAAGGCTGTCGGACCACGGGCCCGACAGCTCAATGGGCTTTTACGCCAACGGCTGCTGTTTTTCTAGATGCGACGCAGCAAATGTCGTCAGACATAGGCGACACGGGCGGCGTCGCGTATCAAATGCGCCGTCCCGCGCGCTCGGCAAGGAACGGTCTCGGAGCCGATGCCTGGGTCAACACGCGATGTGAGCCTCAAGCTTCCAATGCATGACGCCGCCGTAGTCGAGCACGCGCTTGCGTACGACACCAAGCGGCTTCAGAACATATTCGAAAGCGCAATGACCCTTCATTTTGAAGGCAAGGTGATTGGCAAAGCGCCTCTTGAGGATTTCTATTCGAACTGAACTATCGTCTCCGCCACGACGCTTCTTTGACGCTGCTTCCTCGCACAGTCCTCATCCCGCAAGACTGGGCGATGTAAGCCGGGCGGGCCGGCAGTGTCGTCGTTGGGTAAGTCAACCGGATTTGCCTCCACGAACGGGTGAATCGCCCACCTTTATGTGATTCTCAATGACCGCTTCGGGTATGCGCCGTGAAAGGCGGCGCTTTTCCAGTGGGTGCAAGTCCCGCCCGGCAACCGCTCCAGCCGGAAGCAACCGGAGCAGTCATGGAGGTAACGAAATGGCTGCAGCAGGTGGCCTCGAAGTTGATGACGAGGTAGCGGCGAGGCTGAGGGATGTCGTCGGCGGTCACGCGCGCAGGGTAGCTGTTCCAGTCCACCCGATTCACCACACGGCCGCGGTCGCGATCGGTGCCGCGAGCATCAGGGCGAGGACGAAGTACAGGATCACGAGTCTCATGGAGAAGCTCCGGCAGGCCGGCGTGATCCGGCGAGTCCAGCGTCGCGCCGGGCGACGCGGTCGTCCCGAGGGGGATTCGCAATCCCGCCTGGGAGAATTCGCAAGCCGGGCTAAGAGGATGACTTGAGAATCGCATTGCCCCACGCGCACAAGCCGCGTTCGCGCAGCGCACCGCGCAGGTCGGCGTCGATGCGGATCCCGGGCTTGGTCACGGCATCTTCGAGGCCGCCGCAGGGGATTGCGGCAGCGACCTCCTGCCGCTGCTTGCACTCGGCGCGGACTTCACCCGTGTCGTCGAGAACGAGGTAGCCGTCCTCGGTCGGTTCGATCGTGAAATTCACCGGGCGGTAGAACGCTATCGGCTCGACGTCCCGGCCGAACGGCTTGAGCATTCGCTTCGCCTCGCGCGGCAGGGTGCGGTCGTAGAGTTCGCGCAGCCCAGGCGCGCCGAGGCCGTCCCAGCGCCGCACCTGTTCTTCGCCGGTGGACCAGGCCAACGCGTCGAAGCCCTGCGCGACCGCGTGCAGCAGCATCAGCTTCAATGCCAGCGCCGGCCATTCGTCGCACCATGGTGGTGTTGGCGTGGCGAGCGTTCCCTGCCGTGCCTCGCGCCGCGCCTGCTGCGCCCAGTCGCTCTGGATCTCCTGCAGGAAAAGCACGCGCTCGCCGTCGGGGCTTTCGCGCGCGTCGCAACGCACGTGCAGCAGCACGTTGCGCTGCTCGAAGTGGGAGGAGAAATAACCGGGCGGATACCACGGCAGGGTGACCAGCCACTCCCGGTACCGGGCACCACCGGTCAATCGGTGATGCGACCAGCGTCCGCGCGTCGACAGCTTTGGATAGATCTTCGCGGCGTGGCGCTGCGCCGCCCGGATTGCCTCGGTGCGGTTCGGGTAGTCGCCGCGCGGGAAGGCGCGGGTACGGACCGGATCGCCGCGATGATCGAAGGCGCGCCAGATCTCCATCGGTCCGAACAGGTCGTCCCAGCAGCGGCGTTCGAGCGAGTAGCCGAGACTTCGGTCGCGCAGGAGTTCGACGACGTCCTTGATGCGTCGCTTGCGCGCCCGCGGCAGGCGCCGCCAGAGGTCGACGTGCACGGGGCGCAGGTCGAGCTGCGTGGTGCCGGTGACCGTGACGGGAATGACGCTCAGCCGCAGCGCACCGATGTCGACGAGCGCGCGCAAATCCGGTCCGCTGATGCCCGCATCGGCGGGGAGGCTTGCCAGCACGGCATCGATGTCGAGTGCGTCGCGCTCGTCCTGGCGCAGACCGGGCCAGTTGCGCAGACGCCCGACCCATGCCGATGCGGACTGGCGCACCTCGCCTTGGGCCTCGAGTGCGTCCAGCAGCGCGGACCGCAACCCGACGAGGCGGAATGGTGCCGCTGGATCGGTCGGCAGGAAGCGCTCCGGGCGATTGCGCAGGCCACGCCGCGACCGTCGTTCCTGCAGCCATTGCCCGAAGCCGCGCAACCAGGGCTGCAGACGCGGCATCTGCTGCGCGCGCTCGCGTAGGAAACGCCGGATCGGGCTCGGGTCGTCCTCACGCAGCAGTTGCGCCAGCGTGTAGCCGGCCAGATGTTCGTGATCATGGTCGAAGCGCACGATGTCGACCACGACGGCCGGATCATCGACGCCATCGTCCGCGGCCGGGAATGGCCAGGCCTGACGGTACTCGTGGTGCTCGTACGTCCGCCGCATGGACACCGCGTAGGCGGTGCCTTCGATGCGCAGGGTCAGCAGGGCTTCGTCGGAGGACATGGGGGCATCATGCACCCGGAGGTCTCAAAGCTTGAGCGGGTGTCGATCCCCGGGACTCCGTGCGATGGCTTGACCGGGCGTGGTCGGATCCGAAGTGGTGGCCTGGCGGATCAAGGGTCGTTACTGATCACCCTCCCGCGCTTCGGAGGAAGCGTTGCGAAACCACACTTCGCGTCCGGTCGTCCAGATCGTCTCGACGCCGTCGAGGCGCGCGAGCTTGCGGTACATCATCACGTCGCCCTTGCAGCCCAGCAGGTGCGTGACCAAGGCCGCAAGGCTGAGGGCGCCGGGCTGCCAGAAGAACCAGAGCAACAGCGGTGGCGTCAGCAGCCACAGCGGCCGCAGCACCACCCGCTGCAGCTGCCGCGGCGAGATCGGCCCGTTGTAGAGCACGAACACCGCCCACGGCAGCACGCCAACCAGCGAAGCATCCGAGCGGCCACGGTCGGGGAAAGCCAGCAGGTGCATGCCCTCGTGGACGAAGAGGTACGTCAGCGGCGCCAACACGATCAGGCTGATCGCGCCCACCTTCCCGAAGGCCTTGACCAGACCATTGAGATCCGCAAGCGCCTCCGGCCCGCCCCAATACAGCCCGGCGGCAAACAAGCCCAGCATCAGCAGGATGCCGGCATAGGTGGCCACCCGCACTTCGGTCTCGCTGAAGCCGAACTGCGCCGGCATCCAGGTGCCATCGTTCGGTGGCGGTTGCGGGCGGTCGGGGTGATAGAGGCGCATGGTCGGATCGTCCGCGGATCGAAGAAGCTGGAAGTGGCGATTTGATCACGGGAGGACGTTGCTAAGATCGGTCGCTCCCGAGTCAACCCGAGTGAGTACGCCAGGTGTCCACAGCTGAGAAACCCGATGCGTTCGCCTGGTTGCAGTCGCTGAGCAACAACCTCGTCCGCCTCGACGAATACCGCAGGCGGATCGAGCCCTGGCTGGCGTCGGAATTCAGCGTGCTGCGCTACCTGCCAGGCGGGTCTCAAGATCGGATTCGCTCGGGCCAAGCGAATTCAAGATGCGGTACTCGCCACACTCAGTTGAACGTCAATCTCACCAGGCACTAACCTCGGAGCCATCCATGACGCAACGCAGAATTCAGGCCCTCAAAGTTGACGCCGACAATGCGGACCGCGTCTTCGAGTCATTGAAACAGGGCGAAGGCCGGTTCGGCTGGAGCTATGTCGAAACTGCGGACCTGAGATCGCTACAACAGCGCATCGAGGCGCAGGGTTTCGCGTCGTTGTCGGCTGACGAAGCGGACTGCTTCCAGAATTTCCTGCTTCGCCTAAATCCCGGCGACCACGTTGTCTACATCAATGTCCCGAGTTGGGGGCGTTGCACGTTGGCGCGGGTGACGTCCCCTTATTGCTGGGAATGGCGGGACGATGATTTCAATCATCGCTTCAAGGTCGATCCGGCGAGCGTCAGGGAGTTCGGACGCAATGAGTCATTTGTGCGTCCTGCGCTGCAGGCGCGGCTGAAATTGCAGAAGCGGCAGTGGCAGATCTCGGCGGAAAGCGAGTTCGACGAGCTGCTTGCCGCACTGAACGGCGATTGCAGCGCGCTCCCATCGGCAGCCAGGACCGCCAACCTTGGTTTTCTGGCCAAGGACATTCGCCCCCACTTGGCGAAGATCACCGAGGACATCCAGCGCAACCATCCGAACTACTCGCTCGAAGGCCTGATGGCCAGCATCTTCGAAGCGATGCCGCGAGTCGTGGATGTTCGGCTCCAAGGCGGCGCCGGAGACCGAGGCGCCGACATCCTGGTGACCATCGAAAATGGACATCCGTTGACTGGCGAGGTCGGACAGACGTTATGCGTGGTCCAGGTCAAGTCGTTCGTCGACGAACACTGGGACACGCAGGCCGTCGACGACATCCGGCGGGCCTTCGAGGCCTATCCCGATGCCGAGGCTGGGTTGATCGTCTCCACCGCGGCCCGGCCCGGACCCACGCTGGAGGAAGCGCTGGCGAAGCTGCGAAGCGACACCGGAAAGCCTGTCAGCCTGCTGATTGGCGAGGAAGTGGCACTGTTTTTCCTTCAGTACGGCGCTCATCTGTTGAGCCCAGCCTTTCCGAAGCGCTGATCGCGCGACGGGTTGTTCGGTGCGACATGGTACGTATTTCGGTCCATCGTGACCGCCGATTTCGGTAAGGCGTGTCCGGTCGTTTCGGGAAGCCGTGACAGCCTGTTTCGGTCGATCGTGACCGATTTCGGCCGTGTTCCGAAATGGCCGGCAAGCCAAGCTTGCGGGCAACCGTTCGCGGGATGCGCGAGTGGTATCGGAACTGCTGTCCCAAGGCTGGCGCGTTGCCGTGATCTGGGAGTGTGCGTTGAAGAAGCGACCAGAGATCGCCTTGAAGGACTTGTGATGCATCGCATCGCTCTGGGAAGTATGCCAGATCCCGGCCTGATGACGGCAAGCCCGTGCGACACGTGATGTCGCATCACCACCCAACATGCCCGCGTGGTCTCGGCGGGAAGTGTCATGCGGGTGTGGAGAAGACTGGAGTCGACTTTCGAAGTCTTGCCGCCTCGGCGCTGTTCCGGCGGGCCGTTGCGGCCCGATCTGCAATGAAGATCAGCCAAGTGATGTGCGTTCGAAAGAGCGTTGTCGTCCGGCTGGCGACAGGCGAAGTGTCCGACTCGCCGGGCATTGGAACCCATGCGCTATTGAAGGTAGCGGGCTGTCCGACCACGAGATCGCGCTCGGACTTGCTGATCGCGGTTCCTGATCCTCGAGACCCAGAGTGGCCTGACGTAGCACACGAAGTGGTCGATGAAGCCGCTTGCAGCGTGGTGATCGGCGCCGATGTTGGATCCGCCCGTGCAACGGACTTCGCCTGCGGCGCCGCAGAGTTCTATGCATCCATGAGCCAATTCGACGCCTTGATCCCACTTGCATCCGACGTGGATGCTGTCGTCAGGCTATGGCTCGGCTTCCTGCTGCGAGAGACGCAGACGGATTTCATTCGCTTCGCCGGCGTCTGGCAGTTTCGGCACCATGTCGCCGAAGGAAGCAGAACGGCGGCGCGACTCGCTGAAGAATTTCGGATCAAGAGAGACCACGGCGGCCTCATCGATACCGCACTGATGAATGCCGTGCGGATTGACGCGACCCCATCATCTGCGCCGCCTTCCGTCGTCATGGCGAACGCTCCCTACACACCGCTCGACGTCGCCGGGACCGAAACCAAGCGAGTCAAACCCGGCTCGATTCGCTCGATTGCGCTGTATCCAAGTATAGAAAGGATGAACAGCGCCGAGATCGCCCTGCTCGTGCGATCCGGATCGACCAGGCCAGCATGCGACTGGGCGGAGCAATTGCACGACCTGCGGCGACTCACGTCCAAGTCGGGCTTCTGGTCGAGCCGATCGAAGGAGCTTCGCCTGATTTCCGCGCTGTGTGCCAGGGAGTCGCCGACTTGATCCGGCATCGATTCGCCTCGGGACGCAGTGGCCTTGCAAAGGCGATATCGATCTCGCCTACTGCTCCTTCATCCAGTTCCGCTAATCAACTTGAGGTTCCCCATGGAGCGTTCGACGCACCCCGCCTTGCATCGAGTACCCACATGAAGATCACGCAAGCAAGACTGCCCGAGGCCAATGCAGTCATCACTCTGGCGACCAGCGACAGCAGCGCCGCATCGGACTTCGACGCACACGAGTTCTTGAGCACGCGAGGCGTTGCTGACTCCGGCGAGCATGTCGATTTGCTGTTCGTCGTCGCGGAGGCCTCCGACCCCTTGTGGCCATCCCGCACGGCCGACCTGTGCCGCCGCGCAACACTGGCACTGGTTCAGCCGATGGTCTGCGCGGAGAAGGGCGCGAATCAGTTCCCCGCGGGGCCGACGATCTACCACGAGTGGATGCTGCGATTCTTCGATGCGCTGCTCGTGACGGATGCAGCGCCACTCGACGTCTTGCGCCATTGCGTCGACTTCCTCTCGCCAGGCGTCATCGGGACTGACTTCGCCGACCTGCATGCCTGTCTCGCGGACACACGCATCCTCTGTTTTCATCGAGTCGACGGGGCGCCCGATCACTGTGCAAGCGACATGATTGCCCGAGATGCCGGCTTGCGATCCCAGCTCCAGCGTGCGAGCCACATTCTCGCGGTGACGTACGGTGGCGACACAGACTCTGCGTTCGCCCCCATCAAGTACCTCGGCACCACGTCGCCGAACGCGATGGTGGTTGCACAATCCTGTCCGAGACCAGCAGACGCGTTGCCGAGCATGAGCCTGTTGCTTGCGGAAACTCGGAAGGAACACGCCTTGATCGGGCGCGAACGCCCAGATGACCAGAGCGTGTTGGAGATCGAGCGGGCCTCCATCACGCAACGAAGCTGACTTCACCAACCGGGCTCGACCACTTCGCACGGAAGGCGACGGCGGATCTGTTCCGTGAGCTGTTCCGCAAACACCGCCACGGCATGGTCGACGGGGCTGGTCGCATGGCCGGACACTTCGTCCATGATCACGCCGGTGGCTTCTCGGCGACCATCTGTGGTCATCGACACATCAATCGTCGCGCCATAACTGGCGACCGTGGAGCCACCGCGATCAGAGATCCGGTAGAGCACATAGTGCCCAGCCGAACAGCGGTCGACATAGCCGGCAATGCAGTTCGACATCCTCTGTCCCTCATGCTCGATGTCGGCACGCGTCGACAATGCTTCGGCGATGAAGTCCCCGGCGGCGTAGGTCGATAGGGGGATCCAGAAGGGGAATGCCCTTCGGATGCGGAAGCGATGGCCCCAGCGCACCCAGTCGGGCCAGCGGTGTCGACTCGGCACTTGCACCCGGCGCGGAAGCAAAATACGTCGACCGCGGTCGTGGCATACGACCACATAGGACAGCAGGCAGATCATCAGTTCTCGGAACTCGTTCTCGATTTCGGTCAGTCCATCGAACAGGGCCGAACGACGCGTTGCCTCGGCATCCAAGGCGCGTAACACCGGCTCCACGATGTCCATGCAGCCGGCGTACGCAGACACGATGGTGGCGATGGCCGCCTGCATGTCCGGGTGCAAGTTGTGCCAAGTCCGCCCAAGCCAGTGCCGCGCCTTTGCACCATCCACGATGCGGGTCAACTCCTGATCGAGCGTCTCCGTATTCGATCGCACCTCGTGCTTGGACTCATTGAGTGCGCCAAGTGGTTGTGGGCCCTCTGTCGCCAATCTGGCCCAGGCTGCATGACTGGCGCCAGCCGAATGCGCAAGGCGCTTCATCTGCGCCATCGCATCGAATTGCGTCGACAGGAGACCGGCGCGCATCCGGACGGTGACGAATGCCAGCCACTTGGGATGTTCAATCGATAGACGCTCCAGCACCATGCCCGCGCGGAGCAGGACGGACACGTCCCCAAAGCGTATGGCGGCGGAAGGGGATCCCTCGGCTTGGCGAACTCGCTGCGCCAGGGTGAGTGCATGACTCGGAATCGCCAGCGATGCGGCGACTCGGGCGCTGGCCTGCTTCGCGACCTCACTCTCGCTCAGTCGTGCTGCGATCCAGATCGCAGCCCGTTCAGGGGAATCCTGGAAGGCGATCAGCGCCGGTCCCGTTTTGCACGCGAACCGGGCAAGCCGATCGCGATATCGGGCTTCGACCCACGAGTAGAGCCACGCGCTGCGTTCGCAGAACAACCCGTGGATGGGACTGTCGAGGAAATGCCTGACGTCGGCTTCGCCAACCCCGCAGGTCACCAGGAACTGTCCCGACTCCAGGTCCCGCAGAATGGTCGTGCGACCGCCAATGCGGCAACCCGAGAAACCGGGGAGGTGCAACTCGGCAATCTCTGCCATCTCGGCAAGGATCGACGCGTCCACTTCCGCAAAGAATCCGAGTGTCTCGTCGACGCCTTTCCGACCGCTGCCCAAGTTCGACGCTCGCATGGTGAACGCCCCGTCGCTTCTGGCAGGACCATTCCCGCCGTGGACGAGTCAGCCTAAGTCTGATGCCGACAGCATGTGTCGTATCGACCATTCGACGAAGCTTCAGAAGCCACCGCAGGTGCGGACACGCCCCGGTTGGATCGGTCGCTATTCCGATGGACGCGAATTGATCATCGGCCGTGGTCGTCCGTCCGTCCCCGGCGCCGAGTCCAGATCGTCCATGCGGCAATGCCGGCGATGACTCTTGCAACGGACCTGCCCCTGATCTGCCTCGGACCACGCACCCGGCTCGCCGCAGACTTCACAGACTTGCGAAGCTTCGGTTTCGGCCAATCGCGCCATCGCGTTGCACCAGGGTGCCGATGCGGCGAAGTCGATCTGCAGCGCACCGCGGTGCTCGCGAATCGCGAGGATCACCGGCGGCTGGTCGCGGAGTTCGGAATCGACAACCAGCGTCCATGCGTAGCACCCGAGCAGGCGTTCCACGATGTTGAACCAACCCTCGCCGAAGTCGAACCGGGGGCGGGTCCGATGGTTGGCCTGACCGGGGCTTGGAAACAGCTCTGGATATCGCTCCAGCAGCAGGTTGTAGCGATCAGGATTCACTGCGCTCGTCAGGCTCATGGCGATCCGTCCGCGCCGCACTGGAGAGGGCGCAACGCGATCATGCGTCCGCCTCATCGGGATCGGCTCCCGGCTGGATGATCGACATGGGCAACTTCTGGTTGATCCGGGCAACGACCCAGGTCGCGAAGTGTCGGACCGCCTCGCTGACTTCCTCGTTGCCGGGTCCGCTGACCTCATCAAGGATGGCGTGCGTTGCCACGACACCATCTTCATCGGTGCGGCCAACAAGGTCGATTCCGATCGTCGCCAACGCGTGCCCGCCGTGCGTCCGGATGCGATAGGCGACGTAGGTGCCCGCTTCGCATCGACCGGTGTACCTCGCGATGCAGTGGCGCATGGTCTCCGACTCCTCGCTCAGGTCGAAGCGACTCGTCAGCGCGTCTGCGCAGAATGCCCCTTGCTCGAGGTGAGCGATGGGTACCCAGAATGGTCGCGCCAGGTATCGATCCATCGCCGAGCGCCAGCGCCGCCACCGATGCCAGCCGCGCTGGCGTGGCGGCTCCGGAATGCCCGGCGGCGTCACGATCTGGAAGTGCTCATCCTCGTCGAGCGCCAGATCGGTGGACACGTCCTCGTAGGTTTGCAGCGTGGCGGCGATCTGCACGAACTCGTTCTCCATTTCGGCTGCCGACTCGAACGCTTCAACGTGCGCCTCAAGTTCCTCACCGAGCGCCTGCAGCAGAAACTCGACCCAGTCGCAGCGCGGCGAGTACTGCGCCGTGAAGCGGACGATGCGATCGCCAAAGATCGGATGCAGAGAAGGCCAGTAGCCGCCGAGCCAGTGGCGAGACTTGCCGGCGGCGACCACGAATTCCCACTCGGCGGCCTCGTCCTTCATCCCGAAGTCCTCGACGGCAGCGGGCACTGACGCTGCCGCGACGGACGTCGTCGGGAACTGTGGCCCGTCCGCGACCAGCTGCGCCCAGGCTGCATGGCTCATGCCCTCCGCGCGCGCCAGCGACTTGAGCTGCTGCATGACGTCCCGATAGGGCGAAATGCAGCCGAAGCGCAACTGCTGCGCGGCCAGCGTGAGCCACGCCGGGTGCTCGCCAGCGACCCGGCGCAACAGCGCTCCCCGCTGGAGCACCTGTTGCACATGACCGAAGGTCGCGCTCCCTTCGGTCCCTGCGGACTGCCGCCGCAGGCGTCGCGCCAGGTCGAGATCCTCGGCATTCAGCAGCAGGGACTCTGCAATCCGACGGCTTGCCTCTCGTGCAACGGGCAGCTTCGCCAGCTTTGCGGCCATCGCCTCGGCGTCCGAATTCGACCACGACAGCGCCTCGGCCGCGTCCTTGCCCAGTCGATCGGAATGATCACGGCCACGGGCGCCCACCCAGGCTTCGAGCCAATCACTGGGGGCACAGAACAGCGTGTCGACGCCGGCGTCCAGGAAGGACATCGCGCTGTCTGCATCGACCCCGGCAAGCACCATGCATTGGCCAGAGGCCACGTCGCGCAGCACCGTGATGCGCGAACCGACGATGCAGCCAATCCACGCCGGCGTCTGCAACGGAATGCCCTCCTGCAGCTCCCGCACCAGCGACTGAAGAAGTTCCGCGGCGTGTTCCTTCCGGGCCGCCGCAACGGACGGTCGGGACCTGGTCTTGGGTGCTCCCATCATCTGCCTCCCTGGATGCGGGACGACGCCCGCGCGAGGCTTCAGGTTATTGATTCATGCGACGTGGTATGTCGCATGGATGCCCGTCAGGACGGGTCGGGCCTGCCGTGCCTTTGGCGCTGGCGCGAGGACCTGCGTGCACCATCGCGGTGGCTTCATCGACGACCCAACCCGCGATTTCGCGCGGCTCAGCGTGAATGGCGTCGGTGCCGAGACTGAGCATTGACGCGCGGCCCATTTCGTGACCCAATATTGGGTAACAATTAGGGTGGCTGCCATGCAAACCTTCACCATCCGCGAACTACGCGAACGCTCTGGCGACCTGAGCCGCGAGGCCGAGGAAGGACGTCTGGCATTGGTTACCCGCCATGGGCAGCCACTGTTCGTCAGTGTGCCCTTCACCGAAGATCTGCTGGAGGCAGGCGTGCACACCGCAATGGCCGTCAGCTTGTTCAAGAACGGCGAACTGACTTCTGCCCGTGCCGCCAAGTTGGCGCGGATGAGCCTGGCCCGGTTTCTGGCGCATCTCAGCGAACAGGGCATCGCTGTGGTCGATCACGATCCTGCGGAACTGACGCGAGAACTCGCCGCGTTCGATGCGGCGCAATGAGTCGGCCGGCGTCGAAGCGGCCCGTTGTCGTCTCCGATTCCGGACCGCTGATCGCCCTGGCTGGTTGCGGTCACCTGGAACTGCTCATCGCGGTGTTCGATGGGGTCCATGTGCCGCAGGTGGTGCTCCGCGAATCCACGGTGGATCGATCGCGTCTCGGCGCCGCCGACATCGCCGCCTTCGTGCAGGTCCACGGAAAGGTGCATCCCGACCGTGACGACGCCATCTACACCGCCGCGGCCAGTCATCTGGATGAAGGCGAAGCGCAGGCGCTGAGCCTGGCACACGCACTGGGGTGTGGCGTATTGATGGACGAACGCCGCGGCCGGCAGACCGCCATTCGTCAAGGCGTGCCGTTATTCGGCGTACTGGGCGTGCTGCTGCAAGCCAAGCGCATCGGCAGGATCGATCGCATCGCGCCCGCGCTGGCTCAGATACAGAGCAACGGCTACCGCATTTCACAGGCCCTCATCGACGCAGCATTGAAGCTCGCGGCTGAAGCAGACTGATCCTTACGCAGACCGCGTGACAAGATCGCGCCCGCAAGGCCGATGATGCGCAACTGATACGGCTTCGCATGTGGCACGGCCGCCCTCAGGACGAAGCCGGCCTTCCTTTTTTTCGGCGCAGGCGGGCACGAATCTCCGCAGCCATCGCGGTGGCTTGGTCAACCACCCAATCCGCGATCTCGCGTGGCTCCAGAACGATGACTTCGGTGCCAAGGCTCAGCAGGTAGGCGCGCAGCAGGTGCGAATCGGGAACGGTCGCGCTGATGCGCCACGGGTAGTCCTCATCGACCATCGGGGTGATGGCCTGATCGTCACCGAGTGGTGTGCCATCCCAAATCTTCGCGAACGCCGCTCTTGCCGCCACGACCAACCGCAGTGGCCGATCGCTCCAAGCCATATCTGCGGCGCCGCTGTGCAGGTACGCGTCGAAGTCGAAGTCGGACGTGTCCGCGGGCGACGCCAGCGCTTCGGCTTCGACCATGCGATGCAATGCGTACTGCGTCGGATCGCGCCTTCCTGTTCGCGCAATCAGGTACAGCACCGGAGGTCGGAACAGCAGGCCCAGCGGGTGACAGACGATCTCCCGCGCATTGCCGTCCGGTCCTCGGCGATAGCGCATCCGAAGTTGTCGCCCACGATCGATGGCGGTCTCGACCTCACGTTGAACCTTGGCATCGAGTCGCGGTGCCTTTAGGGGATGACCGGCAGGCACCACGCGGATCCGGTCGGTCCACACGACTTGCCGGGCGCGACGCAGCGGTTCGAACGACGATTCCGCCTGCCGCAAGCTCGCGGTGAGTTCTTCGCCGAGATCGAATGGCAGCACCGGGCGCAGATGGTCGAGGACAAGCTTGGCCTGGATGGCAACCTGCAGCCTCTTGGAGCGTTGTACTCCGGACGACCCCGACTGGGCGAACAACTTCCGATAGCGGATCGCTCGCGCATGATCGCTTTCCAATCGCTCGCGCACCCGCTCCACCCGCCCGACGTCCGACTCGCACAGCCGCTCCAGTTGGCGCTGGATCCGGCGTTCGACGGTGCGACTCTCAGCCAGGCCGAGCTTTTGCATCAACTCGCGCACGGTGGCGCCATGCCCGTCCACCGGCAATGCATCCAGCAACTTCACCGGCAGGTGTGCGTCGCGTTCGTGTCCCATGGTCGCCCTCAGTCTCCGACGCCGACTTGCAGATTGCCCGAGGCATCACGCTGGATCCAGTACGTGAGCTCAGGGTCGTGAACGGCGGTAAGCCCATACTCCGCAGCAGTCGAGTCGGCGCGCTGGTCGAAACTGGCCAGGCAGTCGATGAAGTATGGTGCCTCCTGTACCTCGCGGACGTTGCCAAGGTCGATGCGAGCCATGCGCCGCATCTGCGCCATGTCGAGGTTCACGCGATGCGTCACCTTGATCTGCATGATCAAGGCGCCGTGGATCTCATCGCGAACCAGGGCAAGCACGTCAGGCTTGGCGCAAAGGCTGGTGGCAGACTTGGCGTTCACCGGCGCCGGATCGCGATGTTCCTCCGGCTTTTCCTCCGTTGTCTGCACAACTGCAACCGGTGCAACCGTCTGCGTCCCCGCAACCGACTTGTTCGATCTCGACGGACTGCCCCAGCCAGCCACGGACATGCAACCCGCGAGCGCCAGGAACAAGAGCCCGAAGAACTGCGGCCCCACTGCCCAGAACACGCGCACCCGAATCGTGTCGAGAAAGCCCGTGCTGATGAATGCCACCGGCATCATCTCCCGCCGTAGCCAGTCCGCAACGCGCCACACCACACTCGACAACGCGACATAGCCGGTCAATGCCGCGATCCCGACCAACCAAACGTGCGCACCCTCCTGCCTCCCGACACTGCGGATCGCCATCACGATCAGTCCGGCACCGGCGGGCATGAACAACCAGTACCAAGCCGACAGGGGCTCCGCACCCCCTTGCTCCTGCACATCGCTCATCACTGCTCTCCGTTGAGGGGAGCGCAGTGTGCTCACCAATGCGACACCCTACGTCGCACCGGTCGCCGAACATTGCCGCGGAGCAGCATGAGCCGGGAAGTCGCATGCGGTAGGCTGCAGGCTCTCATCACAACGGAGGCAGGGGGCATGTCTAGGGCAATTCCGCTTTCCGCAATCAAGAAGGCCGTACTTGACGGCATCGTTGACGCTGCCGGTGCGGCGGGCGAACAATTCGGCATGTGGCTGAACGAGCTTCCCGAGTACTACGTCACTGCCAGAGTGGCGGATCGCTTGGCAAAGACGCTCGGTGATCAGGGATGGGTCCATCTTGAGCAGCAACGTTCGACGGTGCTTAAGTCGGCTAAGGCGGAACTTCGCGGACGACGCTCGCGAGCCGTACCCAAGAAGGCCAGATTTGACCTCACGGCGTACTACAGCAACGAAACTCCACGCGCGATCATCGAAATCAAGTCACCGGTGTATGTGTGGAATGACGCGATCCAACGCGATGTTGATCGCCTGTGCGATGCGCTGAATCGAACTGCGGGAAAATCTCCGCTCCAATGTGGCGTGCTGGGTTGGTATACCGATGCAACAATTCCGGATCGGAAAGACACCAGCGCGACAAGCCGAGTCCGACGCTATCTGGATGAGTGGGAGAAGCAGGTCAAGGCTTGCGTAAGTTCACACGAGATGCGCGTTGAGTTCGCCAGGAGCAAGGTCAGCAGGGTCAGGCACGGCAGTAGCGACCAGCACGAAGCCTGGGCCGCATGGGTTGCCATGATCCGTAAGTGACGAATCAGCGGTTCACATGCGGGCTTGGATCACGATGTCTGTGACTGGCTGACTGGTGGAAGTCACTGCGGCCTCGCCGCCACAAGCTCCAACGTCATCGCATAAGCGCTTGCATCGCCCGGTTCGTGCCAGGTGCCTTCGCAGGTTGCTTGCGTTTTGCTTTTCCGATGTAGCTTTGCGTTGATCGTGGCGGTCACGGCGGGCTGGCGGTCGGACCGAAACGTGCCTTGGCCTTTCAAGGTCTTGCCGGCGCAGTGCAGGCGCATCTCGCCGATGTAGCGACCGAGGTCGCTGTCGGTTCCGCTGAACTGGACGATCCAGTCGTCGCCTACGATCGACGCCCGCGTGACTTCGGCCGTGTATTCCTCATGGTGGTGCCCGTCGTCGTAGTCGAGGATCAGGTCACCGACATACTCGTTCGCTTTCGAAGTCATGCGCGATTCCTCGTGATACTGAGCAGGCCGGTTGCAGTCGATTCTGCCGCGCACGGGCCATTCCTCGCCAGTCCGGGCTTCGACCGTGGCATGCGGCTTTCGGCTTGGATCGCCGCATCGACGCAGTAGTCGCGTGAACCCAAGGCGCCAATCTGGTCGACGTCATGCGACATGTCCTGTCGCGCAAGGCGCGATGCTGGCCTCATGGAAACCGCGACCATCCCCCTGGATCGAGAAGCATGGAACCCCGGCGCGCAAGAGCCGCCGACCCTGACGATGCTCTGGGCAATGCGCATGCTCACGCGCGTCAAGGGCGGCAGCGAATTCCTGAGTCGCAGCGGATTCTCGGACGACGCGCTCGCCGAGAAGCTGGGCCTTGGTCCGTGGGTGGAAAGCGACTGCGACAAGGCCCGTCTTCAGGCAATGCGGGAACGCCTTCAGGTCCTGGAGCATTGGGCCTCACGAACCGAGGCAGGCGTACCCGTCGCTCTCGCTGCGCATGTGTCCAGGCTGGGCGAACTGGTCGGATTGACCGCGCGGGAGCGACGACTGATGGAGTTCGTCGCGATGCTGCATCTCGATCCGATTCTGGAGAATGCAGCCTTGTACTCGGGCAATGGCTCCCGCGACACGCTGCACGCGACATTGGCCCATGTGCTTCGGCTGGATATCACCGATGTCCGCCAGGCTCTGGCTCCGACCGGACCATTGCTGAAGAGCGGCCTGGTGACCGTCTCGCCCCGGGCGAGCCAGACGCTGGACGATCGCATCGCGCTGCTGTCACCGCGATTCGCGGATGCTCTCCTGCAGCCCTCCGAGGACGTCGTCGACTTGTTAGCACATGCCGTTTCGAGATGTGCAGTACCGACCTTGGTCCGACACGACTATGTGCATGTCGAGGACCTGCTGACGATCCTCGTTCCTCACCTTGCCGAATCGCTCGCCAGCGGTCGCATTGGCGTCAATCTGCTGGTCTACGGACGACCCGGCACGGGGAAGTCAGAACTCGCCCGCGTGCTTGCTGCCGAGGTCGGTGCGGCTGCCTTCGAGATCGCTTCGGAGAGTGAAGACGGTGAGTTGTTGCGCGGCGAGATGCGCCTGCAGGCGCATCGGCTGGCACAGTCGCTGCTGAATGCGCGCAATGCGCTGCTGGTCTTCGATGAGTCCGAGGATGTCTTCCGGGAATCGGTGATCGGCTTGCGTGGCAGTGCCGCACAGTCGCACAAGGCGTGGATGAACCGCATGCTCGAAGACAATCGGGTCCCGACCGTCTGGATCTCCAATTCGATCGATGACCTCGATCCGGCCTTCGTCCGTCGCTTCGACGGCATCATCGAACTGGGCGTCCCGCCGCGGCTGCAACGCAAGCAACTCGTCCAGCGCTATGCCGGCGCCATGGTGAACACTGCCGATGCCGGACGGATCGCCGAGTCCGCCAACGTGACGCCGGCCTTGCTGTCGCGCGCATGCGCGGTCGTCGCATCGGCGCAGCGTCGAGCAGACTCGATCGGCGCGTCCGGTGCCGTGGTCCGACTGATCGACAGCACGCTCAGAGCGCAAGGTGAGCCTGCGCTACTGAGTCGCGCGGACGCATTGCCCCCGTACTATGACCCGCGATACCTGACGACAGACGCCGACTTGGTGTCGATCGCGGAAGGCATTCGTCGGGAAGGGGCGGCACGAATCTGTCTCTACGGGCCGCCCGGCACGGGCAAGTCGGCGTTGGGAGCGTGGCTCGCGCGTCACCTGGAACGCCCACTCCTCCAGCGCAAGGCGTCGGAGCTGCTTGGCATGTACGTGGGCCAGACCGAAAAGGGCATCGCCACGGCGTTTCGCGAAGCCCATCGGGATGGCGCCATCCTGATGCTCGATGAAGTCGACACATTCCTGCGCGATCGGCGGAATGGCCAGCGCAACTGGGAGCTGTCGATGGTCAACGAACTGCTGGTGCAGATGGAACAGTTCAACGGCGTGTTCATCGCGTCGACCAACCTGATGGACGTGCTGGACCAGGCCGCACTGCGTCGCTTCGATCTGAAGCTCAAGCTTGGTTACCTGAAGCCCGATCAGGCCTCCGACCTCCTCCAGGTCGTCTGTGCCGACCTCGGTCTCGATGCCACCGAAAGTGGGATGGTCGGTCTCCTGCGTGGACTCGATGTGCTGACGCCAGGCGACTTCGCGGCGATGGCCCGACTCCACCGATTCGAGCCTTTCCGAAGCGCCGAAGCTCTCGCCGTGGCGCTACGCTCGGAATGCGCGCTGAAGGAGGATGGTCGGCGCCATCGGATGGGATTCACTTGGTCGCAATGACCGTGCGAGAACGACCGGCATGGCCATAATTCGAGGAGCAAGACATGAAGATTGAGTTATCCAGACAACAAGTGGACGAATTGCTGAGCAACGTCAGACGATGCACTCTGGCTGAAGTCGACGCGGACAGCGAGCCCAGCGGATACGTTCTGGAAATCCATGTCGGCAGCGCAATGGAACCCGAAGCAATCTTGAGGGTAGGGAGCGCCCAGTTCCCACTCGGTCCGGTAGAGTTGACGGTTGAAGCTTGACCGGCGCGGAGGTCTCAGGCGGCTTCACGTGCTTCTGCTGTATTGACGATGAGTTCGCCAAAATCTAACCAAGACAAGGACCTTCAATGTCAGGGGAATACGAAAAAGCCATTTCCATCGGAAAGGCCATCAACAATATTGTCTCGCGTCGTTATCTCTTGCCCGCGATACAGCGAAAGTTCACATGGAGCACATCCCAGATCGAAGTGTTGTTCGATTCGATCATGCGCGGCTACCCCATCAACACCTTCATGTTCTGGGAGGTAACTGACGCGGAGGTCAAGAGCAACTTCCGCTTCTACCAGTTCCTTGAAAAATACTGCGAACGTTTCGGCGAGAACAATCCTGACTTCGATACCAAGGGGCACGGGAACTTCCGGGCCGTCATCGATGGCCAGCAGCGACTGACCTCGCTGTACATCGGCCTGAAAGGGACCTACGCGTACAGGTTGCCACGCAAGTGGTGGCCCAAGACTCAAGATGATTCCATCCTGCCACCCAGACGGTTGTATCTAAATATCACTGAGCCTCTGGACGAAGAGCGAAACGAGGAGATGATGTCGTATGAGTTCTCTTTCCTGACAGAACAAGAGCGTGAGAAAGCGACCGATTGGAAATGCTGGTTTCTTGTCGGTGATGTGCTGGATTTCGACGAGGCGGAGACGGCCGATCAGGTGCTGGACGTAGTTATGGCCTATCTCGAAAAGGTTGGCATGTCGTCAAACGCGTATGCCAGAAAAACACTGACGCGGCTCTATTTCGCCGTTCGGCGCGACACCCTGATTCACTACTACAACGAGACCAGTCAGAAAATCGACCACGTCCTGGACATTTTCATCCGCACCAACCACGGAGGCACGCCACTGTCTTTCTCAGATTTGCTGATGTCGATTGCTATCGCGAATTGGAAGAATGACGCGCGTCAACAGATCGACGATCTGGTGGACAAGATCAGGTTTGGCTCAGACATGGAGTTCTCCATTGATCGCGACTGGATTCTGAAGGCAGCGCTGGCTTTGACGGATGCCGACATTCGTTTCAAGGTTGAGAATTTCGCCGGTGAGCAGGTTGCCCGAATCGAGAGCGAGTGGGACGAGATCGGCGCGTCCATCTTGGAGACCTTTCGATTGATCCGGTCGTTCGGCCTCAACGACGCATCTCTACGTGCAAAGAATGCAGCCATTCCCATTGCCTACTACCTATATCACAGGGGGCGCGACGCCTCCGCTGGCAAGAAGGGAGTGTTCTCAAGCATCAACAAGCAGGCATTTCACATACAAGATCGGAAACTGATCCGGCAGTGGTTGCACATGTCGCTGCTCAAGGGCGTTTTCGGCGGCCAAGGTGATGCTCTGCTGACAAACTTGCGCAAGATCATCAAAGCCAACATGGCGGCAGATTCATTCCCGCTGACGAAGATCATCGAAGACTACCGGGGGCACAGCAAGGATCTGCTTTTTGATGATGACTTCATCCGTCGGTTGCTCAAAACCCAGAAAGATGATGCGTCCTGCTTCTCGATCCTGGCCCTGCTGATGCCGGATCTTGACTACACGCGAGCGCTGCAGAAAGACCACATTCATCCAGCGGCATCTTTCAATCAGGACAGGCTGTCTCGGTGTGAATTTCTGAAAGGAAAGCCAGAGGCGCTTGAGTACTTCCAGAACCACGAGAACTGGAACAGCATCGTCAACCTCCACCTCTTAGAGGAGTCCAGAAACAAATCGAAGCAAGATCGACCCTTTGCTGATTGGCTTCAGGAACAAGAGGGGCTCAGCCTTGACGGACTGCTGATCCCTGCTGACGCGCCACTTGAATTTGCGTCGTTCCGAACCTTCGTTGAAAAACGATCCCGGCACTTGTCCGGCATCCTCAAGAGACTGGGCGGCGGCGAAAGCAATGAACTGAATGCTCGCGACTAGTGAGCTTGCTCGGGATCACGCTGTAGGTGAGCGATGGCTGACAACAACAAGCAGGACGTCGTCGCGCGCCAGTGGGAGATGCTGAAACTGCTCCCGTCGCGCGGGACGGGTGCATCGGCCGGACGACTCACCCAGTCCTTGATCGACTTGGGTTATGCGGTCGACAAGCGCACCGTTGAACGCGACCTGCGCAAGTTGACCACCCTGTTTCCGATCGTCGTGGACGAGCGATCCAAGCCCTATGGCTGGCGATGGGCCGACCACGCACGAGTCGACATGCCCGGGATGGACGTCGGCGAGGCGTTGTCGCTGGCACTGATCGAGCAGTACCTGAAGCCCGCCTTGCCCGCGACCATGATCCGCGTGCTGACGAGCCGTTTCCGGCAAGCCGTCGACAAGCTCGCCGCCCTGGGTCCGTCCAATCGGAGCTCGCGCTGGCTCCAGAAGATCAAGGTCGTGGCACCCGCATTGCACCTGCTGCCACCAACGATTCCGGAAGGCGTTCTGGAGTCGGTGCAGGAAGCGCTACTCGAGGGCGAACAGATCGAGGTCGCCTATTGCAGCGCCGACGACGAGACACACAAGCCCTTGCGGCTGCACCCGCTCGGCATCGTCCTGCGCGGACAGAGCACCTATCTGGTCGCCACGGCCTTCGACTACACCGATCCGCGCCTGCTGGCACTGCACCGGATGAAGTCGGTGGAGCGACTGGGCGTTCCCGCCAAACGTCCGCGCGGATTCGATCTCGACGCCTACGTCGACTCGGGTGCCATGGAGTTCGGCGACGGCACGCCTATCCAGCTGGTCGCGATAGTCTCGTCCTCGCTGGCCCGCCACCTTGCCGAGACACCCCTGTCGCGCGACATGACGCTCCAGGCGATCGGCGATGAATTCAAGGTCACGGCCACCGTCCGACACACCTGGCAGCTGCATTGGTGGATCCTGTCGCAGGCGGATGACATCGAGATCCTGAAACCCGCGTCCCTGCGCAAGGAGATCGCGGGGCGGCTGGCCGACGCAGCCGAAGCCTATGCCACGCCGATCGCGTCGAGTCGCAAGAGGAAGCGCCCGTGACGTCCACGCCGCCTTCGGCTCCACGGCAGCCCAACATGATTCGATTGTCGAAGTCGCGCATCCAGTCCGGGCGCCAATGTCACAAGCGGTTGTGGCTGGAGCTCCATGAGTCCGACCAATCGAACTGGTCGCCCGCGGCGCAGGCCCGGCTGGACGAGGGCACGCGCTTCGGTGAACTGGCGCGCGAACTACTCGGCGGCGGAATGCTGGTCGCGGCGGATCATCTGCATGTGAAGGAAGCGCTGTCCGAGACCGCCGAGCACTTGTCCAGGCCGCGATCCGAAGTCGGGATGCTGTTCGAGCCGGGGTTCTCCCATGACGATGTTCGCGTCAGGGTCGATGCGTTCCGAAGGGATGCGGACGGCGATACCTTGATCGAGGTGAAGTCGACCACCTCGGTCAAGGACGAACACCTGTGGGACTGCGCCATCCAGACTTGGGTCGCGCGCGAATCGGGCCGCCCGGTCGTTCGCGTCCTGCATGCGCATGTCGACAGCGAGTTCGTCTATCAACGGGAGAACGACTACCGCGGGCTACTCAAGGTCGAGGAGGTCACGGCGGAGGTGAATGCTCTCGTCCCCGAGATCCCGGGCATCGTCGAGTCGCTGAAGACCGTTGCGGCCGGCCCGCTACCGGCCATCCTGACTGGCGATCATTGCGGCAGTCCGTATGAGTGTCCCTTCCTCGATCACTGTCGCGCACAGGAGCCACCGGGTCCGGAATTCCCGATCAGCATCCTGCCGAGGGCAGGGAAGGCGCTGCTTGAGCAGTTGCGTGCGCGGGGCTGGATGGATGTCCGTGATGTGCCCCTGACCGAGCTTCGCAATGACAACCACCGACGCGTCGCCGCGGCGACCGCGAAGGGTGTTCCCGACATTGCCCCGAAACTGTTCAGAACACTGGCCAAGATCCCCTATCCGAGGCACTACCTCGACTTCGAGACGATCGGCTTCGTGGTGCCTCGGTGGATCGGGACGAGGCCGTTCCAGCAGGTGCCGTTTCAGTTCTCGTGCCACGTCGAACGAGCGCGGGGCGAGTTCACCCATCATGCCTTTCTCGATCTGAGCGGCCAGTCGCCGCTGCCATCCTTCGTCAAGGCGCTGCTGCAGGCGGCAGGCAAGAAAGGCGCCGTCCTGGTCTGGAACCAGTCGTTCGAAGCGACTCGCATTCGCGAGTTGGCCGAGATGTTTCCGCGACATGCCAGTGCACTGAACAACATCATCGACCGCATGGTCGACCTGTTGCCCATCTACCGCGAGCACTACTACCACCCGGCCATGATGGGCTCATGGTCGATCAAGGCCGTCCTTCCGACGATCGCGCCCGATCTCGATTATTCGAATCTCGACGTGGGCGACGGCGGTGCGGCGCAGGAGGCCTATCTGCGCGCGATCTCGTCGAGCGTCTCGGATGTCGAGCGCGAGGCGTTGCGGCAGGCACTGCTGACGTACTGCGAGCGCGACACCTGGGCGATGGTTCGGCTTGCGCATTGGAACGGCGCCGCTCATGAAACGTGAAGCATGCCGCTCTGCGACCAATCGCAGCTCATGCGACGACCGTGGCGCCGCAAATAGGAGAGGCGCAACCCGCCATACGCCTCCCTCGAGGTTACGAGGACCGCCATGCCAACAGCTCGAATACTTTCTGCCCCCATCCACTCCAGCCGCAATCGCTCCATACGTGGACTGGATTCCGGCGGCCACGACCGGCGAGTCGGGAATTCGAACCCGTCTGTCGCCACAAAGGTGCACGCCTGATGGATGCGGATCGGCAGCAGGAACTGTTCGAACGCTACCCACTGATCTTTCAGGAGCGCTCGTCGCCCGAAACGGAATCGGCAATGGACCGAGGCATCGAAACCGGCAACGGTTGGTTTCACCTGATCGACACGCTCTGCGCACGACTCCAGCGCGAGACCGATTTGGACGGTGCGCCGCAGGTCATCGCGACGCAGATCAAGGAGAAGATCGGCGGTCTTCGCTTCTACACGCGCAAGTCCAGTACAGAGCGCCAGCGGGCGATGATCGATCTGGCATGCGATCTGTCTCTCCGCATCTGCGACGCGTGCGGTGCGCCGGGGTCACTCTTATCGGTGGGCCAGCGGCGCACAAACTTTCAACCTGCAGGCCGCGTGACACGCTGTCCTTCTCACGCTGAAAGCTGACGACCTCTGCGAGGCCCTCGCGATCAAGGATTTTGCTGCGGAACGAAAGCGCGTTTCGCTTCTCTTGTCCCAGATCCGCCAGAACCGGCCTCTCGCAGTGGCCAGAGGCCGTCCTGCAGATTCGAGATCGGGTCTTTCTTTTCATCGAGAGCCTCGGGGATCCTGGCCTGGCGCCATTACGGCGATCTTGAAGTGGCGCCTTTATGCCGATCCCGGGATGGCGCCATTGAGGCGGTCGCTGACAGAGCGCCCGAGATCGCGGTGAGGCAGCCACGTCGCGCGCGACGCGCCGCGTGCGCGTCGATCAGCTGGCCGGTCGCATCGCTCAGCGGATCGAGGCAGAACGCCTTGAGCACTTCGAGCGACTCCAGATCGATCTCGTCATCGTTGTCGATCACCCGCAATGCCGGGATCGATCCACTCGGGGGATTGCTTGCAGTCATGCGAGACACGCTACCTGAGCTATTCACAACTCGCAAAGTCGGCGGGCAGCACCAGCGGATGCGCGGCGTAGCGCGGACAGCTCGCTCCACGAATCGATAAGCAGATCTGGCCGACCCTGATCGTCATTGCGCATGCGACCCTTCTTCCGGCGCGACGTTCAGTCGCGCATCAGCGGATGGGATCTGCGCGCGACGATGGATCGGGCAACTTCGGCAGCGCACGCTTCTCGGCAATGACACGCGCAGACTCGGCTTTCAGAGCAGCCGCTTCTTCCGGCGCAAATCCCAGGTCCGCGAACACATTTCCGTCCGCAGATGCGCATTTCGGTGATCGTGACCGGTCATTTCGGTCGATCGTGACCGGGTGGTGCTGAGTGTTGTGCGGTTGGTCAGATGGTAACCGGGTCGGTCACGATGGGTCGTCGTTTTTGGGTTTCTCGTGCTGTTTTTTGCGCATCGATTCGCCCTTGAGCGCGATGCGGTGTGAGCGGTGCACGAGTCGGTCGAGGATGGCGTCGGCGACGGTCGGGTCGTTCAGCCATGCGTGCCAGTGATCGATCGGTAGCTGGCTGGTGATGATGGTCGACTTGCTGGTGGCGCGATCGTCGATGACTTCGAGCAGGTCGTGGCGCGCTGCCTGATCAAGCGGCGTCATGCCCCAGTCGTCGAGGATCAGCACGTCGATGCGCGCGAGTTGTGCGAGCAGTTTGCCGAAGCTGCCCGATAGGTGTTCCGATGGATCGCGACAACCTTGCTCAGCGGCTGCTGGTAGCCGCCGGCGAGGTTCCAGGCCACGGGGATGCCGCGGTCATGGAGTCCCTGGAAGACGCGGCGATCGCGCTCGGAGAGTTCGGCGGTGGTGAGGAAGCCGCCAAGTGGATCGTCGATGTGGGGATCGGCGCCTGCCTGGTAGAGCACGATGCCGCAGTTCGCCATGCGCGCGACATGATCGGGAATGGCATTGAGGAAGGCGGTCGCCTGGTATTCCGCCATGAAGGTCCGACCGGCGCTGTAGTGGGAGATCCAGTGCAGGCCGAGGCGGTCGACAATGTCGTCGGTGCCATCGCCATAGTGGTAGTCGTAGTCGAGGATCCCGACGCGCAAGCCAGGGTGTTCAGCACGCAGTGCCAGTGCAGTCACGATGAGTCCATTGAAGGTGCAGTACGCCGCCGACTCGCTCCAGCGCGCGTGGTGGAAGCCCGACACCGGCGCGGCAACCGCGGTCTTCTGCGTCATGGCCACGCGCGCCGCCGTCAGCATCGCTCCGGTCGTGTAGGGCAGAGATCGGTTCACATCCGACGAGCGCGTGCCGAAGCCGTTCGGGATGCGCTGCGCAAACACACCTTCCACGAACTGGCGTTCGTGCGCGCGACAGAAATCGTCGATCGTCACCGGCACCGGCGGCACGATTCGGATGTCCGCATCCAGATCGATCCACGCGTCGACCACCGGCCGGGGCTTCGCCGCGCTCGGCGACGACCCCTGCGCCGGCGCCACCATCGCATCGCTGTAGATGACATGCATGCCTGATCTCCGTCGGGTGCGACAGCCTGCGCCAGGAGGATCTCAGAGCATGCGACTTCCGCGCTCGACTCGCGTCCTAACCCTGTGAAGCGCCGCCTGATCGCGGCCACGCACTGCTGGCGCTGACCATCGAATCCCCACGTCCATGGTGGACAACAGGCACGCTGCTCCCATCACCGCAAGGACTTGCGCGGTGCATTCGCCGGAGACCGAACACGCACGACTGCCGTGTTTTCACTTTCGCAGACTCGGGTGCATGGTGGTCTTGCGGCGATGTGCCGCTTGTGGAGCTTGTCCCATGCGAAATCTGTTCTCGCTTGTCCTGATGCTCGTCGCCTCGATTCCGGTGCTGTCTGCGGAGCCGGCGCGCGCGCTCGGCTTTGAAGTCGGCAAGGCCACCTCGGCCGAAGTGCGCACGGCCATGACCGAGCGCGCCGGTCACCCGAGGCAGCAAGGCACCAGCGCCGTCACCGGTGGCGAGCTGCTCCTGTTCGGCCCGGACCGGGCCATCGGCGGCATGAAGGAGGCCGTCTTCGTCTTCGATACCGAGGGACGACTGGTGGCTACGGTCGTGGTCCTGTCGAAGGATCGCTACGAGGAGGTGCTGAAGGCGCTGCGATCGAAGTACACGCTGCTCGACGAACAGCGCCCGTTCGTCGGCAACCGGTCGGCGCGTCTTCGCAGCGGCACGGTGCAAATCGTGGTCGATGCACCGCATCTGTCCTTCGAGATGTCGGTGCTGTACACGACGCCGGCATTCCAGAAGCAGTTGGATGCGCAGCAGCGCGCCGAGCGGGAATCCGCGCGACGCCGCGATGCGGCCTCGTTCTGAGGTGGCACCATGACCTTTCTTGCCTGCGTCCTCCTGGCGGTCATTCTCGCCCTGCTCGTCCATCTCAGCGATATCGGGCAAGCGGCACCCCGCTCGGAATCGGACTCCGCACCGAAACGTCGCCACAACCCGCCCGCACCTTCCGGGCCGGCATCCTCAGGGGCGTCATCGCCCGCGACCAACGACACGGACACGCTGTCACCCGAGGCCGAGATCATCTACGCGCGCCTGCGTAGCGAAGGCGCATCGGAGGTCTACGCGCGCGCCTACGCCAAGGCCTACGTTGCCCATCTGGCCAGAGGCTTCAGCGGCAGCGGCGCGGCGTCCGGTGATTTCGGTGAGCACGTCGATGACCGGTACGGCCCGATGACGATGAGGCAGAAAGTGACGAAGATGGCTTCGACTCGGCGTGGCGTAGCAACGACCCGATCGACTCCATGAGCGATGATGCCTTCGACGATGACATGGAGCACGATGCAGTCCTCGGGCACCTGCTGGATCACGAGCTCGACGACTATCCCCTCGCGTCCACGTCCTCGGACATCAACGCCTTCGACTCCGGCATCTTTGGAGATCACGGCTCCGGCTTCGACGATGGCCCGTCGCATGATGCAAGCGACCCCGGCTGCAGCTGGATCAATCCGGCCTCCGGCCTGCCGATGATCGGCGACGGACTTTGCGGAGTCGACGTGGCGGGCAATCCCTTCGGCTTCAGTCACTCGGACCCCTGAGCGCACGGGAACCAGGTCATCAGGATCTGCACTTCCGCGCCAGCGGTGACGCGGTAGCGACAGCTTCGGTGGCGAAGCGACTGTGTGGCGCGAAAGAGTGAACCCGAGCGGGGGCCTTCCACAGCTCGCCTCGGAGGGCATCATGAGCTTTCAAGTTGCGATGCGTTGAACCAGCCCGCCACCAAAGAAGCGTTCGCCTAGACGGCCTTCAGGCGTCCCCGTGGCGCCTGACGATCAAGGACCTGGTCCGCAAAGGCCCAGGTCTTGTCGTCGAAGGGGCGAAGGCAGATCTCGCGCACCATTGCGTCGAGGTCCGCATCAAGCTCGGTCGCCGCGCCATCAATCACCTGCAGTACAGGGCCGTGCGTGCTGCCGGGGTTCGTGTTCATGCGAATCACGCTACCCCACGATGTCCCAACGCGCAAATTCCAACCACGGCGGCCACCCCAACCCCCCCCATCTGCGGCCGGGTCGGCCTCCCCGGCTCGCTGTGCGGCGCTTTGGCTCCGTCGAACAACGGGCACTCACCCTTCGCGGGCTGACTCGATGCAGCGGCGGCGCGGCGTTCCCCACGAGTGAAAGTTGACGACATGCAGGGACGCGTCAAAGTGGAGCTGCGGCGACCTGTGGAGAAGGGGCGTTCCTTCAATCTGGCGGCCGGCTTGCCCATGTGCGGGTCCAGTGGCACTGACGTCACTGGATGTCCTCTTGATCTTGACTGGAGGTCGCATGATCGCTGACTTCATTGATCGATCGATTCTGATCCACCACACGTCTGGCCAGAGGAGATTCACGCATCCTCGGGAGCG
This sequence comes from Lysobacterales bacterium, assembly GCA_016703225.1. Taxonomy (NCBI): domain Bacteria; kingdom Pseudomonadati; phylum Pseudomonadota; class Gammaproteobacteria; order Lysobacterales; species Lysobacterales bacterium. The sequence goes on along the minus strand of JADJCM010000001.1, from coordinate 1,722,875 downwards.
TCGCTGCAAATGACGGACATGCCGCAACGGCCTCGATCCCACGACTTCCCTCGGCGATGGTCCAAGATCGATTTCCCCCGAAGAACGACGCCTTTCCCGCGGGCCGTGATCGCCCGCCCCATCGTCAGGAACATTCAATGGCCAAGAAGAGGAAATTCCAGCGTGCTGCCGACGACGAAGTCGTAGCCCACGCTGCAGAACTGGATTGGCTGCTGCGAGCAATCGAAGCCGAGTCGGAATTTCATGAAGGGTGGTACTCCGATGAATGCTGGATCGCCGATGTGTTCCCGTGACATTGCATGCAATGTCAGACCTAGCTTTGTGGCTACGTCTGACTTCGCATGCAATGTCAGACCGCGTCAACGCGTTCAGCGGCCCACTGGTATGACCGTGCTGCGTTTGTGATCGTGTTGCGCGCACCGAGCGTCCATCCGGCCTTGGCCGTGCCCATGTGCGTGCGCACCGCGGCATCGAGCTGCGCGAGCTCCTGCGTGTGCTGCGCCAGCATCTGCTCGCGCGCACTGGTCTGGCCCATGCTGCGAACGAAGCTCGCGCTCAGCCAGGCGATCGTCGTCCTTCACCTCCGGCGCTGACGGGTGCAGCGCCGTGAGGCTCTGACATGACGCGAGCCAACTGAAGGTGGGCCGCAGCGGAACTGGTCCTATTCCCTTCTCTTCAGGCTGCCAACCGGTCCTGGGTCTTCCTGGACACTTGCTCCAGAAACCGAAGGAGTTCGGCCCGCTCATATTTCACCCGCCCGCCATACAGGTAGCGATGCGGGCCATAGCCGTTCGCATGCCAGCGGTCGAGCGTCGAGAGCCCGAGGCCGAGAATCTTGGCTGCTTCCTTCTTCGATACATGGTCCATGATCTTCGCTTCCTCGACCGGAATTGGCGGGGCTGGCGAAAGCATGCCGAAGGCGCCGCCCGTTGGTTTGGCGCAAACCCCCGATGACGTGCGCCCTTTGCGACGAGGTCGATGTCGCGTTTGCGGAAAGTCGCTTCCCGCGAGAGTGCCGATCCACTCGATCTTGCGCGACCTGGCGGCCGTCGACGTGTCGATCTGGTCTTGGATGATCGAGACGGTTGCACCAACGGATCGCTTGCGCGACGATGTCTGGGAGCCGCATCGGAGAACTGAGGAACCAGTGAGGAACCGCCATAAAAACAAAGGGCCTGCATCGCTGCAAGCCCCTGATTTGAATGGCTGGGAGACTAGGATTCGAACCTAGATAGGCAGAGTCAGAGTCTGCAGTCCTACCATTGGACGATCTCCCAATAGCGCGATTAGCGCTTCGAGAACTGGGTGGCGCGGCGGGCTTTGTGCAGGCCGACCTTCTTGCGTTCTACTTCGCGGGCGTCGCGGGTCATGAAGCCGGCCTTGCGCAACGTCGGCTTGAGCGACTCGTCGTATTCGACGAGCGCGCGGGCGATGCCGAGGCGGATGGCGCCGGCCTGGCCGGTGACGCCGCCACCGGCGACGGTGACCAGCACGTCGAACTTGTCGGTCATCTTCAGGGTTTCGAGCGGCTGACGCACGATCATGCGCGCCGTTTCGCGACCGAAGAACTCGTCCAGCGGCTTTTCATTGACCGTGATCGAGCCCTTGCCCGGGCGCAGGAACACGCGCGCGGCGGAAGACTTGCGACGACCGGTACCGTAATTCTGCGAAATCGCCATGATGGAGTTCCTGTCAGCCGATGTTCAGCGCTTGCGGCTGCTGAGCGGTGTGCGGGTGCTCGGCACCCTTGTAGACCTTGAGCTTGCGCGCCATCGCGCGGCCCAGCGGATTCTTCGGCAGCATGCCCTTGACGGCGATTTCGATCGCGCGCTCCGGGTGCGTGGCCAGCAGGTCGCGCAGCGACATCGTCTTCAGGTTACCGATGTAGCCAGTAAAGCGGTGATACTGCTTGTCCTGCAGCTTGTTGCCGGTGACGGCAACCTTTTCCGCGTTGACCACGACGAGATAATCGCCGGTGTCGCAATGCGGGGTAAAGACAGGCTTGTGCTTGCCGCGCAGGCGATGCGCGAGCTCGCTGGCGAGACGGCCGAGCGTCTTGTCCGTGGCGTCGACGATGTACCAGTCGCGCTTCACGGTCTGCGCGTTTGCGCTGACGGTTTTCATCTGCGTGCTCCGAAGAGGGTCGGGGTCCAAAAAGGCCGGCGACTATAGCCGCCGCCGGCACGAATGGCAAGTCGGCGGGTAGCGCCGTGTTGGGGGTTAGTGATCTGTCCGGTTCTGTAGCACGCAATCTGTCCGGTTGTCATCGTGCCCTGAAGGGAGCGCGAGATGAGACGACTGGAGGTGCTACAGGAGGTTCGGAAGATGAGGTTTGAAGAGGCTTACGAGGGATGGCAGGCGGGTCGGCTGACGCAGTCGGATGCGGCCCGGATTCTCGGCATGTGCGATCGCAGTTTCCGGCGGTATTTGCCGCGATACGAAGCGGAAGGGCTGGACGGGCTGATGGATCGACGGCTTGACCGTGCGTCCAACCGGCTGGCGCCGGTGGACGAAGTGATCGCGTTGACGGAGTTGTATGCCCGGCAACACAGCGGCTGGAACGTGAAGCATTTCCACAGCTGGTACCAGCGCCAGGGCGGCGCGCGCAGTTACACCTGGGTCAAGCTGCGGCTACAGGGCGCGAAGCTGGTCGCGAAGGCGGCGAAGCGCGGCGTGCATCGCAAGCGACGGGAGCGTTCGGCGCTACCGGGGATGATGATCCATCAGGACGGCAGCACGCATGAATGGTGTGTTGGTCGAAAATGGGACTTGATCGTGACCATGGACGATGCCACCAACACGCACTATTCGATGTTCTTCGTCGACGAGGAAGGCACATTGAGCAGCCTGCAAGGGGTGCGCGACACGATCCTGGCCCAGGGGCTGTTCAGTTCGTTCTACAGCGATCGCGGCAGCCACTATTGGTATACGCCGCAGACCGGCGGGAAAGTCGACAAGGCCCGTCCCACCCAGTTCGGTCGGGCCCTGAAACAGCTGGGCATCGAGATGATCGCAGCCTACTCACCCGAGGCCCGCGGCCGTTCCGAGCGCGCTTTCGGAACGCATCAAGGGCGCCTTCCGAACGAACTTGCCCTGGCGGGGATCACCGACATGACCGCAGCCAATCGCTATCTGCGCGACGTCTACATGCCGGCCTTCAATGTCGAATTCGCCCAGCCCGCGATGGCCGAGGGCTCGGCATTTGTGCCGTGGATCGGCACCAATCTCGACGACATTCTGTGCGAACAGCACGAGCGCATCGTCGGCGCTGACAACTGCGTCCAGTTCGAGGGGCGGAGTTTGCAGATCCCACAGGACAGGAACCGCTGCCACTACGTCCGCGCGCGAGTCAGCGTACACCGCCACGCGAATGGCCAGCTCGCCTTGTTCCACGGCCCGCGTCGCCTCGCCACCTACAACGCCGACGGCCAGCCAGCCGAACAGATCGAAGTGGCAGCGTGATTCGCGCGCTGCGCGCGGAAACCGGCTACGGGCTACGCCCTCCGCCGATTCCCGCGCGCAGGCAAAAAAGCGGACAATTCATGTGCTACGGAACCGGACAAGTCTAAAAACCCGCGACAGTCGGCGGGTAGCGCCGGTGACTTCCGGTAGTCGTCGCCCCGCCCCGACGAAGGCAGGCTGCGCGTGGCCGACGCCGGGTCACCCGTCCCCACCCAGAGAGATCCACGATGCCCCGACTGCCTTGCTTTCCCTGCCCCGCCGCGGGCGCGCTGGAGCGCTGCGGCGCGAGATGCCCCCCCGCAGGTCCTGGAATGATGGCACCCGCTGCCCGACTGGAGTTCTGCAGGCGTCCTGCCGTTGCCGCCTACCTGCTGCGCGCGCTCTGGCCCTCTCCCGGCTTGCGCGCGGGGGCCGAATTCCCGCCGCTGTCGGCGCACTGGCGCGGCGCGCGCTTCGCCGCCGCCGACATCGGCGAACTGCAGGCGCTGACCGGACTCGGACCGGGGCCGACCCTGCAGCTATTGGCGCCGCAGGTGCTGGCGTTTCCGTTGCTGATGGCGATTCTGACCGCGCCACGCTTCCCACTGCCGATCTGGAACGCGTTGCAAGTCCGCAACGACCTTCGTTTGCTGCGGCCCTGGGGCGAGGATGAGTCGTTTGATCTCCGGACTCGGGTCGGCGCGACCCGCGTGCTCGCCAAGGGCGCGGAAGTCGACTTGCACACCTCGGTCGAGGCCGGATCGACCCGCTACTGGGAAGGCTGTACGACCTTCTATTTCCGCGGCCGCTTCGGCGACGCGGGCACAGCGGACGGGGACGCGCAGCCACCGGCGGTCCCCGAGCGTCAGCTCGCCCGCTGGCAGGCCCCGACCGGCGAGCGCTACGCCTTCTGCCGCCTGAGTGGGGACTTCAACGGCATCCACGGATTCGACCGCTACGCCCGCTGGTTCGGGTTTCGCGGCGCCTTCCTGCATCCACAGCGCGTGCTCGGCCAGTGCCTGGCCCGCATCGACGGCTCGCAGGCGCCGCAACAGCGGCTGCGCAGCTGGCTGCGCGGCCCGGTCTGCTACGGCGACGCGGTCACGTTGCTGGCGGAGACCAGGGACGACACCACGACCTTCGCGCTGCTCGCGCATGGCGACCCGCGCGCGGCCATGATCGGCCAGTGGCAAGCTGCGGCGAGCGCACCCGCGACGCTTGCCGAAGGCGACGCCGGCGGCGACCATGCGCCATGACCGACCTGCCCCCACCGATCCGCATCCAGGCCCCTTGGCTTGGCCTCCTGGCCTATCTGGCGCTCGCCGGCCTGATGCTGGCGAGCTTCCTCGCCGTTGACGCCACGCGCGCTGCCTGGCTGGGAGCCGATGCCGCCGCATTCCGGGCCTTGAACGGCAGCCTGGCGCAGCCCGGCGCATGGCAGGCGTTCTGGGCGATCACCAACTCGCGCCTGTTCGACGCGGTGCCGGCGGCACTGCTGCTCGGCCTCTACGCGCACTGGATGGCCGCGGACGGTCGCCGCCACTGGCGCGCGCGCGCCGGCCTCGGCTGCGCCCTGGCGGTGTTCACCGTGCTCTGGGTGCAGAAGGTGATCAAGCCGCTGCTCGATGACGGCCGCCTCAGCCCAACCCTGGTCCTGCCCGACGCGATTCGGCTCGAATCCGAGCCAGCGGTGGCCTGGGTGCCGATGCTCAAGGACCACGCCGAGAACAGCTTTCCGGGCGACCATGCCGGGGTGTTTCTGTTGGTCGCGCTGGTCATCGGCCACGTTTGCGGTTGGCGCCGCGGCGCCGTAGCCTTGTTGGCGCTGCCCCTGCTGGCGCTGCCGCGACTGTATGGCGGCGGTCACTGGCTCAGTGACCAAGTCGTCGGCGGCGGCTTCGTCGGCCTCGTCGGGGCGGCCGGGTTTCTCGGCTTGACCAAGGCGGCGTTGGCCTGGCGCGAGCGCCGCGCCGCTGCCGCCGCTTGAGCGCCGCTGATAGCATCCGGTTTTCGCAGCAACAGGTGCCGCCATGGCTGAACTCTATGACGACCGACGTCAGGAAACCCGCTTCGCCACCAGCGGCGAGGGCGAGGTCGAGATCCAGGGCAAGTCCGTGCGCGCCACGCTCGTGGACTTGTCGATCAACGGCTTGCGCATGGAGCGGCCGGACCAGTTCTCGCCGCCGGATGGCAGTCGCTTCGCACTCACGCTGCTGATTCCGGGGGCCGAGCCGTTCCGCGCCGAAGTGCAGTTGATCCGCCTCGACCAGCGCGCCTTCAGCGTCGAGTTCATGGACATGTCGCCCCGCGACTTCGCACTGCTCACCGCACTGATCGAGCGCTTCGCGCACCTGACCGCGCGCCAGCAGATGCAGCCACCGGAATGAAGCGCGCGCTCACGCTTGCGGCGCTGCTTCTGCTCGCGGGCTGCCCGCTCGCGCGTACGCCCGAGGTCGAACTCAAGGGCCGGCGTTTCGCGGTCGAGATCGCGGATGACGATGCCGAACGCGCGCGCGGCCTGATGTATCGCGAGTCGATGGCGGCTGACCGCGGCATGCTGTTTCTGTTCGACGCGGAGGAGCCACAGTCGTTCTGGATGCAGAACACGCTGATCCCGCTCGACATTCTGTTCTTCGACAGCGACCTGCGCTTCGTCAGCGCGCACTATCGGGTACCGACCTGCAAGCACGGCGGCGACCGCTGTCCGACCTACCCGAGCGAGGGCAATGCCCGCTACGTGCTGGAACTGAACGCTGGCGTCGGGGCCGCGCTGGGCCTGGTCGCGGGCGACCCGCTGACGCTGCCGGCAGAGCTGAACGGCGACCACTAGTTTTGCTTGACCTGCGCCCGGCGCGGCCCTATCAAGTCGGCATGAACACGCCCCTCACCCAACTCGATGCCGCTGCCAGCTGGCGGTACCTGCGCGAAGCCCGCGACGAGGACATCCCGTTGCTGTGGGCAGCGTTGCAGATCGCCCGCGACGAATACCCGGAGATCGACCCGGCCGGCTACGAAGACCTGGTGCGTACCCAGTCGGAGGCGGTGCGCGAACGCATCGGGTCCAGCGTCGACGCCCTGGACGCCTTGCGCGCGCTGCACGGCTTCCTGTTCGAGGAACAGGGCTACACCGGCAACGAACAGGACTACTACGACCCGCGCAACAGCTATCTCAACCAGGTGATCGAGCGCCGCACCGGCAACCCGATCGCACTCGCCGTGCTCGAACTCGACCTCGCCCGCCGCGTCGGCCTGCCGCTGCAGGGAGTGTCTTTCCCCGGCCATTTCCTGATCCGGCTGCCGGTGGACAGTGGCCTGCTGGTGCTCGATCCGTTCAACAAGGGGCGTTCGCTCGACGCCGGCGAGCTGCGCGTGCGCGCCAAGCCGCATCTTTCCGGCCGTCAGGTTGACGACGAGCAGCTCGGGCGCATGCTTGAGCCGGCGCCGACGCGCGTGATCCTGACGCGCATGCTGCGCAACCTGCGCCAGACCTATGTTGATCTCGAGCAATTCGAGCGCGCGCTGCGCTGCGCCGACCGCATCGTCTGGCTCGACCAGCGCGACCCCGACGAAGTGCGCGAGCGCGGCCTGCTATATGCGCGCGTCGGCCACGTGCGCGCCGCGCGCGAAGACTTGCGTCAGTACCTGGCGCTGGTGCCGCAGGGTGAAGACCACGAGCGCATCCGCCAGATCATGGTCGAACTCGGCAGCAGCAGCGGCCGCCTCAACTGATGTCGGTCAGTTCGAAGTCGGCCTTGCCGACGCCGCAGTCCGGACAGACCCAGTCTTCCGGAATGGCCTCCCAGCGCGTGCCGGGGGAAATGCCTTCTTCGGGCAAGCCGCGGGCTTCGTCGTAGACGAAACCGCAGACCACGCAAAGGTAGATTCGAAACGGCGTGTCGGCGTCAACACTCATCACTCGGACCCGGAAACGGCAGGGCGCGTATTGTGGCAGGCAGCAGCGAAACTCGACAAAGCATCCACGGAGTCTATCTGTTGACACGCGCAGGCGGCGACAGCGCGGCGCTGTGTGCCGGCGTCGCGGCGGCGCTGCGTGGCGGCGTGCGCATCGTGCAGTACCGCGACAAGAGCGGCGACCGCGGGCTGCGGCGCGAGCAGGCCGAGGCACTGCGTGCACTGACGCGTGCGCACAACGCGTTGCTGATCATCAACGACGACGTGGCGCTGGCCGCTGCGGTCGACGCCGACGGCGTGCATCTCGGCGAGCACGACGGTGACCTGGCGGCGGCCCGCACCGCGCTCGGCGCCGACGCGATCATCGGCGCGTCCTGCTACAACGATCTGGCCCGCGCCGAAGCCGCAGCCCGCGCCGGCGCCGACTACCTTGCCTTCGGCGCGTTCTTCGCCTCCACCACCAAGCCCGGCGCGCGCCGCGCCGACCCGGCGTTGCTCGGCGCGGCCGCGAAACTTCTGCTGCCACGGGTGGCGATCGGCGGCATCGACGCGCACAATGCGCGCCCGCTGATCGCTGCCGGAGCCGACGCCGTCGCCGTGCTCGGCGCGATCTGGGAGGCCGACGACCGCGAAGGTGCGGCGCGCGAACTCATCCAACTATTTTCCACCCGGAGTGCCCATGAGCCGTAATGCCGAGCTGTTTGCCGCTGCCCGCAATCTGATGCCCGGCGGCGTGAACTCGCCGGTGCGCGCGTTCAAGTCGGTCGGCGGCGAGCCGTTCTTCGCGGTGCGCGCCGAAGGCCCCCACCTGTTCGACGCCGACGGCAAGCGCTACATCGACTACGTCGGCTCCTGGGGGCCGATGATCCTCGGCCATGCGCATCCGCGTGTGCTCGATGCGGTCCTGCGCACCGCCGTCAACGGGCTTTCGTTCGGTGTTCCGAATCCGCTCGAAGTGACCATGGCCGAACGCCTCGTCGAGCGCGTGCCCGGCCTCGAAATGGTGCGCATGGTCAACTCGGGCACCGAGGCGACCATGGCCGCAGTGCGCCTCGCCCGCGGTTACACGCAGCGCTCGCGCATGGTGAAGTTCGAGGGTTGCTACCACGGCCATGGCGACAGCTTCCTGGTCAAGGCCGGATCGGGCGCACTCACCCTTGGCCTGCCGAACTCGCCCGGCGTTCCGGCCGCGCTCGCCGACCTGACCCTGACCCTGCCGTTCAACGACTTCGACGCCGCGACCCAGCTGTTCGAGCAAAAAGGCGCCGACATCGCCTGCATCATCGTCGAACCGATCATCGGCAATGCCAACCTGATCCTGCCGCGCCCCGGCTTCCTCGAACACTTGCGCGAGCTGTGCACGAAGCACGGCGCCCTGCTGATCTTCGACGAAGTGATGACCGGCTTCCGCGTCGCGGCAGGCGGCGCGCAGGAGCTGTACGGCATCCGCCCGGACCTCACGACCTTCGGCAAGATCATCGGCGGCGGCATGCCGGTCGGCGCCTACGGTGGCCGCCGCGAGATCATGCAGCTGATCGCGCCGAGCGGCCCGGTCTATCAGGCCGGCACCCTGTCCGGGAACCCGGTGGCGATGGCCGCAGGACTCGCGACCCTCGACCTGCTCGCCGAGCCCGGTTTCTACGCGCGCCTGGAAGCCAAGACAGAGCGGCTATGCGACGGCCTCGAAGCCGCCGCCGCAGCGGCTGGCGTCGCGTTCCGCTGCAATCGCGTCTGCGGCATGTTCGGGCTGTTCTTCACCTCGAATCCGGTCGAGAGCTACACCCAGGCGATGGCCAGCGACAGTACTCGCTTCAATCGCTTCTTCCACGCCATGCTGGAGCGTGGCGTGTACTTCGCGCCCTCGGCATTCGAGGCCGGGTTCGTGTCGATGGCACATGACGATGCGGTGATCGAGGCCACGCTCGACGCGGCGCGCGCGAGCTTCGCCACGCTCGGCTGAGGCTGGCGCGCGGTTCAGTCGCGCTTCGAATGGGCGCGCCACCAGGCGCCTAGTTCTTCGGCCGGCATCGGTCGCGCCAGATGGAAGCCCTGGGCATGGCGGCAGCCGATCACCGCCAGTTCATCCGACTGGCGCGCGTTCTCGACACCGTGACCGATGGTGGTCAGATCCATGGCGCGACCGAGCCCCACCAGCGCTTCAGCAAGCGCGCGCGACGCGCGCTCCTCGGGTTCTCCGAGGCGCGCGACGAAGTGCCGCGACAGCTTGAGCACGTCGAACGGCAGCCGCTCGATCATGCTCAATGCCGCCTCGCCGATACCGAAGTTGTCGATCGACAGGCGCACGCCGAGATTCTTCAGCTGCGTCAGCACCGGCAGCAACTGCTCGCTGCGGCGATTTCCGATGCGCTCGTCGAACTCCAGCACCAGCTGCGCTGCCGGCCAGCCGTTGGCGATGAGCATGGCCGCGAGATCGCGCACGAAGTCGGCGTCTTCGAGCTGCAGCACCGAGACGTTGACGGTCAACAGCAGCTGCGGCACGCCGAGATCCTGGCGCAATACCACGGCATCGCGCAGCGCATGCACCAGCACCAGACGACCGAGAGCGTCGATCAGCCCTGCCTCTTCGGCGGCAGCGACGATCTCGCCCGGCGGCAACGCTGCCTCGCCCGCGGCCGACCAGCGCAACAGCGCTTCGACTCCGATCAGGGCGCCATCCGCCAACGACAGGATCGGCTGGAAGTGCAGCCTGAGATCGTCTTGCGCCAGCGCCTTGCGCAGCGCCTGATGCAGGCGCAGGCGCGTGCCGACCGCCTGCTGCATTTCCGGCGCATACACGGCGACGCGTCCACGGCCGCCGCTCTTGGCGTTGTAGACCGCGAGATCGGCGTTGCGCATCACGTCTTCAGCACTGTCCTCCGGTTGCGCGAAGGCAACGCCGATACTGGCGCCAACCAGGGCGGTGCGCGCATCGACCACGAACGGTGTGGCCAGCGCGTGCAACACGCGCCCGGCGACACCGATCACCTCGTTCTGCGCTCCGGCGTCTTCCAGCAACACCGCGAACTCGTCGCCGGCCAGACGCGCGACGGTATCGACCGCGCGCACGCTCTCGCTCAACCGCTGCGCCGCAACCCGCAACAGGTGGTCGCCAGCGAGATGCCCGAGCGAATCGTTGACCAGCTTGAAGTGGTCGAGATCGACGAACAGCACCGCGACGCTTCCGCCTTGGCGCTGGCGTCGCACCAGCGCCTGCAGCAGGCGGTCGATGAACAGCGCGCGGTTGGCGACCGCGGTCAGCGGGTCATGCAGCGCCTGGCGGCGCAGGCGTTCTTCCAACGCCTGACGCTCGCCGATGTCGCGCGCGTTGACCACGATGCCCTGCACCGCCGGATCATGCAGCTGGTTGGAAATGGTGTTTTCACAGGCGACCCAGGCCTCGGGCGCACGCGCCAGTCGCCACTCGACCACCGCGACCGCACCCGGTGCATGCAGGACATCGTCGATGGTGGCGCGCGCACGGAACTGGTCGGCAGCATGCACCGCGTCGAGCAGCAAGGCGCCGGCGGCGGTCGCCCCGGCTCCGAACTGACGGCTGGCACCGGGACTGGCGTAGCGGATGCGCAAGTCCGTGCCGAGCACGAAGATCACCTCGGCGGAACGCTCGACCAGGGCCGCCAACCGGCGCTCGGCGCTGGCACGGGTGTCGGCCAGTGCGCGATCGTGGTGGCTGCGCGCAGCCAGCCACTGGCGCCAGAACACGGTCAGAGCCAGCACGCTGCCAAACAGCGCCAGCGGCACCAGGTCACGCGCCTCGCGCAGAATTCCGGCGAGCAGCACGCACATGCCCACCGCCATCGCCAGGTAGGGCATCAAACGCGCGTACTCCTGCGTGCGATAGCTGCTATGCACAAAGCCGGTGGCGCGCTTTTCGCGCCATGCCATCTCGGTCGCGGCAAGAAACATGCAGGCGCCGAGCAACCAGCCGAGATCGCTGATCGTGCCGGTGTCGTAGTCATCGAGCAGGGCCAGGATCGACCACGCGGAGTCGGCGCACAGGTACAGCGCGACCGCAGCGATGAGCAACATGTAGGGCCTGCGCTCGACACCCTCGGGCAGGCGCATCATCAAGCTGGCGACGCCGAATAGGGTCAGCGCGCCGAGCAGCGGGTAGGCGGCCAGCGTCAGGATCTGCAACAGGCTGCGCGACGTGCCGTGGTCGTCGAGGATCGGGTGCACCACGAACTCGGTCAGCAACATCGCGCCGGAGAGGCCGACCGCCAGCACGTCGAGCGCGTACAGCGGCCGCTCACCGCGCGTCTGCGAAGGCGGCGTCAGCAGCAGCAGGCCGAAGAACATCGTGATGAAGTAGACGTAGAACGGCAGGTTGACCCAGTTGTAGGTGGGGTCGAGCCCAAGCACCGCCTCGTACCAGCCGAATGCCAGGAAGCCGAACGCATCCGCGAGCAACGCGAACCCGATCAGCGCCCAGCCGAACCGCAGGCGTCGATCCAGATGGGGCAGCAGCGCCAACCTGCCGGCGAATGCACCGGCAAGGGCCGCTGGCAACACCGTCGTCCAGTTGCCAATGGCCAAACGCACCGGCTCGGGCAGGTCGAGCGCGAACATCAGCAACAGCCACAAGGGCGGCAGCGCCATGGCGCCCTGGGCGAACCGCCCAAGGCCGGCGCCTCCTTGCACGTGCTTCGACTCAGTCATCGCCCTCGCCCTCGCTGCGTACCGTCTGCGCCGGCGCGCCCAGTTCGAACCGTGCGCGCCCGCAGGGGCAGTCGTCATGATGCGTCACTTGGTCCGGCATCGACTCCTTCTCCACTTGCCTGGCACGGACTGCGCGGGTGCAGCCTCAGGATTGTCGCTCATGGATCCGGCCGTTGGATATGCATGCCCCGTCCGGGCCGACGCTCAACGTCCGCTCTCGGACAGGCGACCGCCGAGCCACGGCAGCAGGTGTTCCAGGGGCATCGGCTGCGCCAGCGCCGAACCGATGCCATACAGACAACCCAGTTCGATCAGGGCATCGCGGATAGGCTCGCTGTCGACGCCGGTGGCGATGGCACGCGCACCGAGCGCCTCGGCCATGGCGATGACGCCGCGCACCAGCGCGTGGCCGCGTCCGCCGACGTGCAGCGCCTGCGACAGACTGCGCGACAGGATGATGGCGTCGAACAGGGGTTCATGCAGCGCTGCCAGCGACGAGGCACGGCTGCCGAAGCGCGCCAGCGCCAGACGCACGCCAAGCCCACGCAACTGGCGCAGCGGGCGCAACGCCAGCTCGTGATCGCCACCGAGTGCATCCTCGCTGACCGCGACCATCAGGTTCACCGCCGGCATGCCGACTTGGTCGAGCAGTTCCGACACCCGCGGCACCAGCTGCGCGTGCTGGATGTGGCGATGGTCAAGCGGAATCAGCAAGGACAGCGCCCCCGCGGCGGGCTGGTAGCGCAGCAGGCTGGTGTATTCGCGTTGCGCGGTCGCCAGCACCCATTCGCTGAGCCGGAAGGCGACGTCGATGTCGCCGACCACATCGCGCACCCGCTCGATCGCGAACGGCGCACCCGCCGGAACGCGCCAACGCAGGCGCGGCCGCAACGCAATCGGATAGCCATCGGCCAAGCCCACCACCGGCTGCAACTGCACCAGGAAGCGGTCGTGATCGAGCGCCTCGGGAACCGCAGCCTGCATTGCCAGTCGCTCGACCACGCGCGCATGCAGCGCAGCCTCGAAGACGTGGTAACGATTCGGACCGGCCTGCTTGGCGGTGCTCACTGCGGTGTCGGCATCGCGCAGCAGGTCCTCGGCGCTGGCGCCTTCGCGCGCCACGGCGACGCCGATGCCGGCGCTGAGACGCAGGCTGTGGTGACCGATGCGGAACGGCCCGGCGAAGCTCGCCAGCACCCGGTCCAGGCGCGCCCCGAGCGCCGCCGGGTCACCGCTGTCGTCGAGCATCAGCGCGAACTCGTCGGCACCGAGCCGCGCCAGCGTGTCGCCGCCGCGCAGACTGCCGCGCAGCCGCTCGGCCACCAGCACGATGACCTGATCGCCGGTGGCGTGGCCCAAACTGTCGTTGATCAGCCGGAACTGGTCGAGATCGAGCACTGCTACCGCAACCTGCTGACCGCTGCGTCGGGCATTGGCGGCGGCACGGGAGACACGGTCGAGGAACAACTCTCGGTTCGGCAACTGCGTCAGTGCATCATGCAGCGCCTCGTGCTGCATCTGTTCTTCGAGGCGATGGTGCGCACTCACATCGCGCACGTTCAGCACCACGCCGCCCAATGCGGGATCGTGGCGCTGATCGGTTACCGTGGTCTCGGCCCAGACCGGGGCGCCGGCTTCGCCGGCAAAGCGCAGCACAAGCTTGCCGGAACGACGCCCGGTATCGTGGTCGAGCGACGCCATCAGCGTGCGCAGCGACTCGGCGTCATCGGCCGGCAGAAAGGCGCTGATCGGTTGCCCGCGCAGGCGTTCATCGTCGGTCGCGAGCAGGCGCAAGGCCGAGGGGCTGGCATAGCGCACCCGCAACTCGCGATCGAGCACGAAAATACCGTCGGCCGCATTCTCGATCAGCTTGGCCAGACGACTTTCGCTCGACAGGCGTGTGCGCTCACTCACCAGCACCGCCATCTCGCGGCTGGCCAGCGCCTGACGCACCAGTACGCAGGCGATCAGCAAGGCGCCCCAGCGCAGCAAGCTGGGCAGGGCATCGGCGTGATCGCCCGGATCCGCAGTGACCACGCCGGCGATCAGTGCGTAGCCGGCAACCAGCGCCAGATACGGCAGCACCGCGAAGCGACCGACGCGATCATCACGGCGCTCGTTGAAAGCACTGGCATGACGCCGCGCGCTGGAGACCATGAACACGAAGATCAGAGCCTGCAGGAACCACAGCGCCTCGGCCAGCACCTGGTGCGGCTCGCCGCTCAGGAGTTTCGTCAGCACCCAGGCGAGGTCACCGGCCAGGCTCGCCGCAAGCGCCGCTGCGAGCAGCACGTAGGCCAGGCGCGTCGGCCCGACCGGCAACCGCAGCAGCACCGTGGCGATGCCGAGCAAGGTCAGCAGGTCGCCCACGGGATATGCAATCGCGACCCAGGCCAGCTGCGGGTCGCTGCCGGCGTTGGCGACCAACGCCGGGCGGATCGCGAAGTGCCAGACGAACATGCCGCCACCGACTGCGACCGTCGCACAATCAAGCACGAACTTGGCCAGATCGCTGTAGCCGCTGAACACACGCGGGAGCTGCAGCAGACCGACCAGCAGCAGCGGGAAGTAGGCAAGGTAGAAAACATCGGGCGGGCCGAACACCGCATTGGCGACGCCCTGATGGCTTTGCCACGCGCGATAGGCCTCGCCCAGGAACACCGAGCCGATCGCCGCGCCGATCAGCACCCACGAGCGCCGCACGCGTCCGGGGCGCAGGTGCGCCAATCCGTGGTGGACGCAGAGCAGCGCGGCAAGTGCAAGCAGCGGGGCGCGCAAGCACGCGAACACCAGCTCGGAGGGCGGCCTTCCGTCAAGCACCGGCACCAGCACGAACGCCAGCCAAAGCAGCGACATCAGCAGCGCAAACAGTTGTGCGCGGCGCCCGCGCAAGGCGCCCATATCGATCACCGACCAGGTCCCGTCACCCCTGCTGTGCTGTGATGCCCCGGACATCCGGTGCCTCCCGCGAAACCTGGCCGATGGTGCCACCGGGCCGGGCCGCGGCCAATGCCGCGTTCGCATCGACGCTCCCGTCCCGGGTCAATCTTTGTGCTGCGCGGTCGCGCGATCCGCTGCGTCGCAGCGCAGCGCGCTCAGGTCGCGGCGCCGAGCAACTGGCGGATCAGCGCCGAAATCTCGTCCTTGCTGCCGACCGCGGTCATCCAGGTGTCGCGCGTGAGCGCGGTCCCGAAGGTCACCGCATAGTCGATGCGGTCGTTGCCGTCACCGTCCATGCCCGGATACGAATCGGGCTTGCTGACATAGACGACGCAATTGGCATCAACAATGTTGCCGTTCGGCAACTTGACCCAACGTGCGGACATGCGGAACTCCTCGCGAGCGGAATGTCTGGGTACGGCGAGCATAGCGCCCGAGCAGCGGTCGTAGCGATGCGTCGTCACCTTCGGCTGCGCGTTCGCGTCACTCGGCAGCGTCGTGCCGATGCGCTGGCCACGGCTGTCGTAGCGATGCGTCGTCACCTTGCCGAGCGGCGAGGTATCGCTCAGCAACTCGCCGTGGATGCCGACCGTGAACGTGCGCGTGCGACCGAGCGGCGCATGCGCAGCCGTGCGGTGCCCGAGCGCATTGACCTCGGCACGTCTTGGGGTCATTGCAGGGCAGTCAGTTCAAAATTTCGGCTCGGCGGCGAAGTGATTGTGGCTTGAAATGCTTGGCATAGGACAACCGCTGTGTGCCGGATGCGGAATCAGTCGCTCGCGGTGTTCGACAGCGACTGCAATCGCGCCGCAAGCGACAGCGCGATGGCCGCTGCGCCATGGCCGCCGAGTGGCATCCCGGCCGGGGTTTCGAGGACGGGAGCGAGACGCTCGCGCACCGCCACCGGCAGGGTGGCGAACAGATCGTCGGCGCGGGTGCGGGCGCCGAGCAGGCCGATGTAGGGCGGTAGCGCGGAACGCGCCGCGAGGTGCGCGAGTGCGGCGCGGTCGCGTTCGAAGTGGTGGGCCATCACCAGCGCCGCGCGATACGGCGTGGCGTCATCGACGGCGGGCAGTTCCGGCAACACGCGTTCGGCGAGCACGTGCGTTGTCGCCCAAGCCGGGCGGGGTTCGTGCAGGTCGATGCGCCAACCGAGTTGTGTCAGAAGCGGCAGCAGTACCGCACTCTCGGGTGAAGCGCCGAGCACCAGCACGCGCGGCAACGGCTGCCAGGCGATCTCCCAGCAGGCGTCCGCCGCGACATCGTCGGGGCGCGGTTCGATCGGCAACTGCGCCTGCGCGCGTTGCCCCGCACAGGCCAGACGCAACTCGCCCGAAGCCGCGCAATGCAGCGTCAGCGCGCAATCGCCATCACGATAGGCATGCAGCAGCGCACGCAGGCCGGGCACCGCTGCGAGCGGCAGCAGCCACAGGATCTGGCGACCGCGACAGCCGGCGCCATTACCGCCGAACACGTCGGACAGATCGCGATTGTCGATTTCGAACAGGCGCGCCTTCGCGCTTTCGATCGTAGTCTGCAACTCGCGCTGCAGTTCTCCTTCGAGGCAGCCGGCACTGATCCAGCCGCTGCGTCTGCCGTCGCGCGCGAGGTGTACCAGCGTGCCCGCCTTGGCCCAGGCGCGGCCGTCGATCGCGAGCACAACGGCGAGCGCGCCCGCCGCCGCCGTCGCGAGATCGGCGATGCAGGCATCGAGCGCGTCGCGGTTGGGCGCGCCGAGCGCAGCGCTCAGTCGAGCCATTCGCATTCGCAGCTGAAGTGACGCAGCCGCGTCGGCTGCTTGACGATGCGCACGCCGCGGATCGAAGACGCCATCGCGCGCACTTCGGCGATCGCTTCGGCGGCGTAGTCGAAATGCGACTGCGTGTACATGCGCCGCGGAAACGCCAACCGCACCAGTTCCATCGAGTGGTAGGTCTCGGAGCCATCGGCAAGACGCTTGCCGAACATCACCGAACCGACCTCGACACCGCGGATGCCGCCCTCGACATAGAGCGCGTTGCACAATGCCCACGCCGGATAGTGCGCGACCGGCATCGCGGGCAGCACCGTGCGCGCGTCGATGTACACGGCGTGGCCGCCGGTCGGCTTGACGAAGCCGATACCGAGCGCGTCGAGCTTCTCGCCCAGGTATTCGGCGGTGCGCAGGCGATAGCGCAGGTAGTCCTCGTTCAAGCCTTCTCGCAATCCAACGGCGAGCGCTTCGAGGTCGCGCCCGGCCAGACCGCCGTAGGTCGGAAAACCCTCGCGCAGGATCAGCATCTGCTGCACCGCTTCGAGCCAGCGCTCGTCGCGCAGCACGATGAAGCCGCCGATGTTGACCATGCCGTCCTTTTTCGCGCTCATGGTAGCGGCGTCGGCGTAACCGAACATCTCCTGCGCGATCTGCAGCGGCGTGTGTTCGGCGTAGCCGGGTTCGCGCAGCTTGATGAACATCGCGTTCTCGGCGAAGCGGCAGACGTCCATCACCAGCGGCTTGCCGTAGCGGTGCAGCAGCTCGCTGGTGGCGCGGATGTTGGCCATCGCCACCGGCTGGCCGCCACCGGTGTTGTTGGTCACGGTGAGCATGCCGAAGGGGATGCGCTCGCCTTCGCGCTGCAACAGGTCTTCGAGACGCGCGAGGTCGATGTTGCCCTTGAACGGATGGATCAGCGCCGGTTGCAGGCCTTCGGCGATGACCAGGTCCTGCGCTTCGACACCGAGATATTCGAGGTTGGCGCGGGTGGTGTCGAAATGACTGTTGTTCGGCACGATCTGCCCGGACTTGCAGGCGGCGCCGAACAGCACGTGCTCGGCGGCGCGGCCCTGATGGGTCGGAATCAGGTGCGGCATGCCGGTGATCTCGCGCACCACTGCCTGCAGCCGGTAGAAGCTCGGCGCGCCGGCGTAGGACTCGTCGCCGCGCAGGATCGCCGCCCACTGCTCGGCGCTCATGGCGCCGGTGCCGGAGTCGGTCAGCCAGTCGAGCAGCACGTCTTCGGCGCGCAGCTTGAACACGTTGAGCTTGGCTTCTTCGAGCAAGCGCAGGCGCTCCTCGCGCGTGGTCACGCGGATCGGCTCGACCGACTTGATGCGGAAGGGTTCGATGATGGTTTTCGGCATGGCGGCACTCGCAAACGGGCGGCCATCATGCCCGAAGCCGCCGGCGCCGACGATAGCGCCGCGCCCTAACGAGATCGCGTCACCGGCCGCGCTTCCTCGGCGCAGCCACCTTCTTCGGCTTGGGCGGTGGCATCAGCACTGCGGTCTGGAGCAACAGCTGGCGCAGGCGATCCGGGGCGTCGAGGAGTTCGTCCGCGATCGCGTGGCTTTTCGCACCGGGATAGGGTGGTCCTTGCGGCAGGTCCGGAGCGAGTGTCGCGGCAGCCGCGGAAGGCTTGATGAAAAGACTGTTGTCGCAGGCGAGAGCGACCACCTTGGCGTCCACGTACAACGCGTACTCGCCGAACATCTTCTTGAACGTCAGTCGATCGCCGAGCGCAATCTGCTCTACGAGGTAGTCGACGAATTCGCGATCGGTGGCCATGGTGCGGCAATCCGGGGGAATGGGTTGGCGCCGAGCGGCGTCGCCGTGCAGGAATGATCGCATCCGGCGCACGACTCCGTCATGGTGTCTCGGCAGCATCGAACCGACTGCGTCGCATCGACGCAGCCAACTCCGTGCACCCGCGCACCTCCAGCGCGGCGACGGTGCTGTCGAAGTCGCGCTCGTCCCGGTTCTGGCTCAGCTTGCACTTGCCCTCGATGCGGGTGATGGCCACCTCGATGCCGACGATCTGCGCCAGTTCCTGGTCGAGATAGTCCGCGGGCGCATCGCTCATCTTCCAGGGACAGGCCTCACGCGCCTCGTGCTCGCGCGTCAGACGCGCCACCACGCCGCGCACGAACTGCGCATCGTCGCGAACGGCAACGATGCCGTGGGCATGCACGACCTCGTAGTTCCAGGTCTGCACATGGCGGTGCGTCTCCTGCTTGCTCGGATACCAGCTTGGCGAGATATACCCATCGGCGCCGCGGAACACCACCAGCACCGGATCACCGTGCTTCAGTTCGGTCCAGAGCGGATTCGCGCGCGCAACGTGCGCGAGCAGGCGACCGTGCGGACCGGGTTCGCTGTCGAGCAGGAACGGCAGGTGGTTGGCATCAGGCCGCTGGCCGTGTGCGTGACCAGCATCCCCAACGGGTGGGTGCGCAGGATCTGATGCAGCACCTCGGGTCGGGCTTCGGAGAACAACTTCGGCAGGTACATGGCGTCTCCCTTCGTGCGGCGCCGCGAACCGCCCGCCGACTTGGGCGGGGCGGATTCGCGGTCTGCGTGGTCGCCAGCATATCGCCGGGGGCGTGCGCGCCGCCCCGCGGGCATGGCAGAGTGCGCGTCTTGCAACGGCTGAGGACACACATGGTGCAGCACGACACGGCCACGCTGATCGCGACCTTTTCGGTCTATCTCGGCATTTGCCTGCTGCTTGGCTTCGTCGCGTGGCGGCGCACCACCAACCTGAAGGACTTCATCCTCGGCGGGCGTTCGCTCGGGCCGTGGGTGACGGCGTTGTCGGCGCAGGCCACCGACATGTCCGGGTGGCTGCTGCTCGGCCTGCCGGGCTTCGCCTATCTGGCGGGCGTCGAGTCGGCGTGGCTGGTCGGCGGGCTGCTGCTCGGCACCTGGCTGAACTGGCGCTTCGTTGCGCAACCGCTGCGCGAACGCACCGAGGCGCTCGGTGATGCGTTGACGCTGCCGACCTACTTCGAGCGTGCCTTCGCCGACACGCGCGGGCTGATTCGCCCGCTCACCGCATTTTTCATCCTGGTGTTCTTCGTGCTCTATGCGAGTTCGCAGTTCGTCGCCGCTGGCCGCCTGTTCGAGTCGCTGTTCGGTTTGCCGTACGCCTGGGCGGTGTTCTGGGGCTCGATCGTGATGCTCGCCTACACCTTCCTCGGCGGCTTCCTCGCGGTGTCCTGGTCCGACGTATTGCAGGGCACGCTGATGTTCTTCGCGCTGGTCGCGGTCGCGCTGATGGGCCTGCACGTGGTCGGCGGTCTCGATGGCCTGCACGCGACCCTGAATGCGTTCAATGCCGAACTGCTGAATCCATTCACGACGGCCAGTGGCGAAGCGCTCGGCTGGATCGGCATCGTCTCCTCGCTCGCCTGGGGACTCGGCTACTGCGGCCAGCCGCACATCCTCGCGCGCTTCATGGCGATCCGCGATCCGGCTCAGATGAAGATCGCGCGCCGCGTCGCGATGGGCTGGCAGGTCACCGTGCTGGTCGCGGCGATGGTCATCGGCTTCACCGCGCTCGGCGCGTTGCCGGTGCGACTCGAAGGCGCCGAAGCCGAGAAGGCGTTCCTGCACATGAGTGCAGCTTTCTTCCCGCCGTGGATCGCCGGCATCTGCCTCGCCGGTGTGCTCGCCGCGATCATGAGCACGGCCTCGGCGCAGTTGCTGTTGTCCTCGGCCGCGTTCGCCGAGGACTTTTATCGCGGCCTGCTGCACAGGCAGGCCGGCCCGCGCGAACTGCTCTGGGTCGGCCGACTCGGCGTGCTCGGCGTCGCTGCGATCGCGTTCCTGATCGCGCTCGATCCGAGCAGCACCGTGCTGTCCCGCGTCGGCGACGCCTGGGCCGGCTTCGGCGCCACCTTCGGTCCGGCGATCGTGCTGTCGCTGTACTGGAAGCGCATGACCCGCGCCGGCGCCTACGCCGGCATCCTGGTCGGCGGCATCACCGTGGTCGCGTGGATGATGCTCGCCGACCGCGGCGGAATCTTCGCGCTGTACGCGATGGTGCCGGGCTTCTTCGCCTCGCTGGCGGCGATCGTGGCGGTGAGCTGGATGGGTGCGCGCCGGCGGTGAGGCAAGTTGCGACCAAGTGCGCCGATCGGCGGGCCGGCCGGACGCTCGCGCAGGAGCGGCTGCATCTGCGCGGGGCTTTCACCGCAGCGCCCCGCTACTCCCGGTCCTTGCGTGTTGTCCTGGCGCACGCGGACCTGCGCCGCCACGAGATCCAGAGCCACAGCAGACACGCCAGAGCCGTTCCCAGGCTGATCCAGGCGAACCAGTCGCCAAGGCGCGCGTAGAGCGTCGGCTCGGCGCGCAGCTCGAGGTCGAGCACGCGCGAGGTCACTCGCGCTTCCGCACTGGCGACGTCGGCAAGCATGCGCCCGCGCGAGTCGCTCAACGTGATCCGGCCATTGCGCGCGCTGCGCGCGACCGCATAACCGTTCTCGATGCCGCGCATCACCGCCATGCGCGAATGCAGCCAGCCGTCACGCTTGAAATCCCAGGCCGGCACCAGCAGCAGCCCGGCACCCTGGCGCGCGTACTCGCGCGGCAACCCCAGGAAATCCATGTCCTTGCAAATGGCAACGCCCCAGCGCAGATCGCCCAGGTCTTGCAGGAGCAGCTCGCGTCCGGGGCGATAGCGGCGCTCGAATCCCGGCAACAGGTGATGCTTCGCGTAGCTCGACGCCGGCGCGCCGTTGCTCGGGAACACCCATGCCGCGTTCAATTCGGAATCGCCATCGCGATCATCGATGCCGACCACGAGGGTTACCTTCTCGCGAGTAGCGACCCGCTGTAGCCGCTCGCGCAGTTCGCTGGAGCGCGACTCGTCAACTGCAAGAATGGTCTCCGGCAACAGCAGCAGCTGCGGTCGCTGACGCGAGGCCTCGGCGATGGCCTGTTCGACTGCGGCGAGCATGTCTTGCACCGCCGGGTCCTGGACCGGCAGCGGCTGCGCTGGCGCATCGGTCGCAAGCAGCGCCAGACGCAGCGGTGCCCACGCGGTCGAAGAGGGCAGGCGCCAATGCCCGAAGCTCAACCCCGCCGCGGCCAGGGCCGTCATGGCGACAACCAGGCCGATTCGCCAGCGCCTCGTTGCTGCGTGGCAAAGCAGGATCGCCAGCGCCGACGGGAACAGCATCAGCACAAAGTCCACACCCCACAGACCGGTGACAGACGCGATTTGCAGCACCGGCAGGTTGTCCATCTGCGTGTAGGCGAGGTTGCCGAACGTGCCGTGCGGCGAAAGGCTGGCATCGAGAAAGTCCGCGCCCACCCAGGCAGCGGGCAAGGCGAACACGGCGGCCCAAGGCTGTCCGTGCCGTGCCAGAGCGCGCGACAGCAGTGTTGCCACAGCGAAGTGCCAGGCCGGCGTCACGATGGCTAGCAGTGCAATCGCGACCGGGAGACCGAGGGTGCCGTGCAGGTACGGCCACAGGTTGCTGCCGCCGATCATCCATGCGCCCAGGCAGAGCAGCAGCGCCATGCGCCAGGACGAGCGCTGCGCGGCAAGCAGTACCGGCAACGGCGCCAACCAGGTTGCCCACCACAGTGGCTCGACGCCGGTACCGAAGAAGAGCATCGCTGCACTTGCGGTCATGGCGGCAAGTGCCGGCCACCGTGCCAGTGCGGAACTAGATGCGCATGCCATCAAGCAGCCTCCTGAGCGAGCGCCGATAGAGCGCCCTGAAGTCTTTCGCCGACAGGCTGAAGCGCCCGCCGCGATGCAGGCAGATCAACCCATGCGCATGCGCCCACAGCGACAACATCGCCTCCAGAACGTCGTCGCGCTTGAACTGCCCCTGGGCCATGCCATCGCGACAGGCCTGCACCAGCAGATCGGCGGTCGGCGACTGCGCGGACCGGAAGTCTTCAGGAAACCTGCGCGCACCTGGCCGGAGTTCGGAAAACACGTAGTCGAAGATGCGCGGATGGCGCAGCGCGTAGTCGAGATAGTGGTCGAGCAGCGCAAGGATGCGCCGCTCGGGCGTCTGCCGTGTACGCCCGGGCTTCCAGTGATCCGCAAGTTCCTGGAATCCCTGATCTGCGATTCGGTGCAGCAGCGCTTCGCGGTTCGGGAAATGCCGGTAGATCGCCATCGGCGTGATGCCGACCGCGCTGGCAACGCGCCGCATGCTGACGCCATGGGCGCCTTCGTCTTCGAAGATCGCGCGCGCGGATTGAACGATTGCTTCGGCGGTGGGCAGGAGAGTCATGTGTACAGTGTATACTTGCCTCGTCGCCGCGAGCAAGGGCTGTCGCCTGGCCGACCACGATCCGCTTGCAACGCATCGGCAGCAGCGCGCACATCCCGGCGCCCGCATGCCCGCTGATGGGATTGCACATCCGGCGCCGGGTGTCACGAATGGCCAGCGGAAGTCGGTCTCGTCCCAGGCCTGCAAACCGCGCTATCGTCGGCGCACGGCTGCTTCAGGAAATCGCGATGGACGCAGACAAGCCAGCGCTTTCGGAGCCGGCACGCGCGGCACTGGCGGCGGGCAATCTGCTGGAGGCGATCCGCATCGTGCGCGAAGACAGCGGGCTTGGCCTGCGCGAGGCGAAGGAGCTGGTCGAGGCGCATGCCGCGCGTCGCGCGGACACCGAGGCGGCTCGCGAAGCCGCGGACGCGGAGCTGCCGTTGGCGGCGATCGCATTCCTGGAACGGGGCCAGATGATCGCAGCGGTGCGTGCCACGCGCGAACACGGCGGGCTTGGCCTCAAGGAAGCGAAGGACCGCGTTGATCGCTACCTGGCCGAACATGCGGGCACGCGGCAGCGCTTCCAGAACCTGGTCGCGACCGAGCGCACGCGCTGGCGCTCGTTCGCCCTGCTGCTGGTCGCGGCGGCGCTGGCCTGGCTCGCGCTGCGCGGGTGAGCCGACCGTTGCGCCTCATGATCCACCGTCGCATTGCCGGGCTGCACGCCTTGCGCGTCGATCCCGGCGCCTGATCCGCAACGCTGCCTTCCTGCGTGAAGGCGGGTACGGGGGACAACGGTGTCCCCGAGGAGCCCGCCATGAACACCAAGACTCTGATCACGCTCGCCATCACGCTCGGCCTGTGCTCGAGCGCCGATGCCGATGACATCGTCTGGACCGGTGCCGTCAACAGCAACTGGAGCCAGACCGCGAACTGGACCCCGAACATCATGCCCACCGCGACCGACCGCGCCGAGTTCTCGCCGGGCGCGACCTGGCGCACCGTCGCAACGCCGGGCTCGGGCTACGCCATCGATGATCTGTACTTTCCGCCCGGCGCCGATGCCTACAGCCTGGACACCTCCGGTGGCGCGCTGAACCTCGGCCTCGGCGTACTGTCCGAATCGGGAGGCGCCACCCGCAACACGGAAGTGCCCTCGCTGGCGCTGCAGCCCGGCGCCGTGTTCCGCTTCGAGGTGAACGCCGATGGCACGCACAACGCCCTGAGTACCGGCACCACGCCCAACCAGTTGGACGGCGCCCAGCTTGAGGTCTTGAACGACGACGTCGGCAGCGGCCACAGCTAGCTACTGCGTGCTGCGCGGCGCGGTGCCGGTGAACGGCACCTTCGCCGGGCTGCCCGAAGGCGCCGTGTTCGCGGATGCGCAGGGACGCAAGTACTCGATCACCTACCAGGGCGGCGCCAGCGGCATGGATGTGGTGATCACCGAAGTCGGCCTGTTCAAGGACGGCTTCGAATAAGGGCTGCACTGCGGCCGGCCGCGCGCCCGCGCATCCGCCGTCAGAAGGGCGGGCAGCCACGGGGGCCTCCCCTACGCGGTCGCCGCGATGCGGTCGGGACCGGTGCTACGGGTCCACGGGCCCCGAACGATCTACACGTCCCCACGCACCGGTAGGGGCAGCCCCCGTGGCTGCCCAAGCCACACGTCCACCGCACCACCCCCCGTAGCTGCCCAGACACTTGTCGCCCGCTTTCGTGACAGTGAGACTCGACCCGCGCCAGCGGGCGCGCGGAGGAGCATGCGCATGAACACGACGGCACGATGGGCCGCGGCGGCCCTGGTCTGCAGCTGCGCGGCGGCGGCCACGGAGCGCGCGTATCCGCCGGCCAAGGTCGACTTCGACGCGTTCCAGCAACTGGTCGCCGAGGTCGAGC
This sequence comes from Lysobacterales bacterium, assembly GCA_016703225.1. Taxonomy (NCBI): domain Bacteria; kingdom Pseudomonadati; phylum Pseudomonadota; class Gammaproteobacteria; order Lysobacterales; species Lysobacterales bacterium. The sequence continues at coordinate 1,698,014 of JADJCM010000001.1, read as the reverse complement.
CACACCGGCGCGAACGGCTGGTCGATCTGGACACGTTCCTGAGAATGAGCCGTGAGCCGGGCGTCGTGGTCCTCGACACGCGCTCGACCTATCGCTACGACCGCATCCACCTGCAGGGCGCGCGCCACCTCGGCTTTTCCGACTTCACCCAGGATCGCCTGGGCGAAGTGATCCCCCGCTCGACAGCACGGTGCTGATCTACTGCAACAACAACTTGACGGCAACCCGGTGGACTTCCCGACCAAGGTCGCGCTGCCCGTGCGCACGGTGACGCCCGGCGTGCAGATGCGCGTGCAGGAAAAGCCGCTGATGCTGGCGCTCAACGTCCCGACCTACATCACGCTGTATGGCTACGGCTATCGCAACGTGTACGAACTCGACGAGCTGGTGCAGGTGACCGACCCGCGCATCCGCTTCGAGGGCAGCATCGTCGAACCACGCGTGACGCCCCCCGCAGCGCCGCCCGATTCGGCCCAGCAGCCCCCGCAGGGACAGTAGCACTCACACCAGCACCGAGGCTCGCATGAACTCCGCAACCGTCACCGCACTGACCGCGCTCACCGACCCGCTCGCGTACCTGCTGCTCGCCGCGCGCATCACGCAATCGACCATCCATCTCGCCTCAACCAGCGCCGCCGCCGTGACGCTGCGCTTCTGCGCCTTCGCGGTGCAGCTGGGCGTCGCGACCTGGTGGTCGTACTTGCTGCTGCGCCCTTGAGTCTTGCCGCGACTGCCACCGGGCGCGGCGTCGGCGTCGCTCGGCAACCCCTTGCGCTAAGCTCCGCGCCGCCTGCGTCGAGCCTGGCTCGAAGCGGCGCAAACCTCTGGCCACTTGGGACCAACACATGAATCTTTCGATGGGCGTTCTTGTTCTGCCGATGCTCGCCGTGATCGCACTCGGATTCGTGTTCTGGGTGTGGACGCTGATGGATTGCATCCGCCGCGAACCGGACACCGGCAACGACCGCGTCGTCTGGGTGCTGGTGATCCTCCTGCTGCACTTCCTCGGCGCCCTGGTCTACGTGCTGGCTCGACGCCCGCAACGCATCCGCCAACTCGGGGCCTGAGACCGCTAGCGTCGCCTACTCGACCGTCACCGACTTCGCCAGATTTCGCGGTTTGTCGATGTCGGCGTCCCCGAGAACAGCGACCTGATGAGGCCGAGCGGATATCGCGCTCACATCTTCATGCTGAAGTGCGAGAGCGCGCCGAGCAGCAAGCCGTCGAGCAGCAATTGCGCGGTGAGTGCGAACAGGCTCAGGACGAGCGCATTCTCGAAGCGGCGAATCGTCGCGCAGAGCAGCGCATTGATCGTCACGTAGACACACCAGGCGCCAAGCCAAGCGGGCGTATCGCCAGCGGCCAGCGCGAGGGCCGGCAATGTCAGCAGCAAGATCGGCAACAGGGCGCCGACGCCAACGCTGCGGGACTGCACGCGCCATTGTCGCACCGCCATCAACGCCATCCCCGTCAGGACCCAACCGCTGGTCACGAGCAGCCGGGCTACGCGCAGTGCCGGCAAGTCATCGCGGTGGACCCAGTGGTCCGATCCGAACACATACAGCGCGTAGACCACCAGCAGGCCGAACGCGCACAACAGCAGCGTCGGCAGCGGCACCGCGCTTCCGCCGTCGTCTGGCGGCGACGGCAACTCCTCGGCCGGCGCGGACCTGCGCGCGACGATGACCAAGTGTGCGAACGGGATCAGTGCCAGCGACGCCCAGCGCAAGCTGGCCAGGGGGTGGTACCAACGCCAGAACTCATTGTGCTGGACGTGCGGCCGCAGCAGGGGCATGGTCCAGGCAGCGACCAACATCAGTACGCCGAGCACTGCGCCACTCCATGCGAGGCGGTTGTCCGCCCACTCGACTGTGACGGGATCTGCCAGAGCGCGGTGGCTCAGACGCAACCCGGCGACGAGCGCCATCCAGCCGAGCAGCGCCAGCAACGGCTCCGGAATCCGGTAGTAGATCGCCATCATCGGCAAGCCCTGCAGGTCCAGCGCCGGCCCGGACGTCGCCAGGTGGAGCGTGCTGATGATGAACAGCGGCGCGCCAATCAACAACAGTTCCGCGACGAACAAGGTGCGGGCCCATCCCTGCATCGTGTCTCGCCTATTCGACCGTCACGGATTTCGCCAGGTTGCGCGGCTGATCCACGTCGGTGCCCTTGAGCACGGCGACGTGGTAGCTGAGCAGTTGCAGGGGCACGGTGAACACGATCGGGGCGATGAGGTCGCCGCAGGGTTCGAGTTCGACCAGGATTTCCTGGGCGTGGGTGATGCCGCGCGAGACCGAGCGATCGGCGAACACGATCAGGCGGCCGCCGCGCGCGCGCACTTCTTCGATGTTCGATTTCAACTTTTCCAGAAGATGATCGTTGGGCGCGACCGCGATCACCGGCATCTCGTCGTCGACGAGCGCAAGCGGGCCGTGCTTGAGTTCGCCGGCCGGGTAGGCCTCGGCGTGGATGTAGGAGATTTCCTTGAGCTTGAGCGCGCCTTCCATCGCGATCGGGAACTGGGTGCCGCGACCGAGGAACAGGGCGTCCTTCTTGTCGCCGAAGAATTCGGCGAGCTGGCGGATCTCGGGATCGAGCGCGAGCGCAGCGCTGACCGAACCCGGTAGCTGCTGCAATTGCGCCACGCCATCGGCGTAACGCGCCGGCGCCAAGCCGTGGTGACGCCCGAGTTCGAGCGCGAACAGCAACAGCGCGGTGAGCTGGGTGACGAAGGCCTTGGTCGAGGCGACGCCGATTTCGGGGCCTGCGCGGGTCATCAGCGACAGTGCCGATTCTCGCACCAGCGACGACTCCGGCACATTGCAGATTGCCAGCGTGCCGAGGTAACCCATGGTCTTGGCGAGCTTGAGCGCCGCCAGCGTGTCGGCGGTTTCGCCCGACTGCGAGACGGTGACCAGCAGCGTGTTCGGCAGCACCACGAAATCCCGATAGCGGTATTCGCTGGCGATCTCGACCTGGGCCGGCACCCGCGCCAGCGACTCGATCCAGTATTTCGCGACCAGCGCAGCGTGATAGCTGGAACCGCAAGCGACGATCTGCACCGCCTGCGTGCGCGTCAGCAGGTCGACCGCGGCCGGCCCGAAGATCTGCGTCAGCACATGGCCTTCGCTGAGCCGGCCTTCGAGGGTGTCCGCGATCGCGGTCGGCTGCTCGTGGATTTCCTTGAGCATGTAGTGGCGATATTCGCCGCGCTGCACCGCGTCGGCGCTGAAATGCGCTTCCTTGACCGGACGCACGACTTCGCGGCCGTCGGCGTCGAACACGCGCGTCGAATCGATGCGGATCTCGGCGATGTCGCCCTCGGCCAGGTACACGAAGCGGCGCGTGACCGGCAGCAGCGCGTGGATGTCGGACGCGAGGTACTGCTCGCCCTCGCCCAGGCCCATCACCATCGGCGAGCCCTTGCGCGCGCCGACGACGACGCCCGGTTCGCGCGTCGACAGCACCGCGATCGCATAGGCGCCATGCAGGCGCGGCAGCACCTGCTTCACCGCGTCGAGCAGGGAGGTGCCGTCGCGGTGGATGGCATGGATCAGGTGCGCCATCACCTCGGTGTCGGTGTCGCTGGTGAACGCATAACCCTTGCCGCGCAGTTCCTCGCGCAGCTCGGTATGGTTCTCGATGATGCCGTTGTGCACGACCGCGACGGTGTCGTTCGACAGCATCGGATGCGCATTGCGCTCGGCCGGCACGCCATGCGTGGCCCAGCGCGTGTGCGCGATGCCGGTATGGCCGCCGATCGGCGCGGACGCGTGCAGACTCTCGAGTTCGCTGACCTTGCCCTTGGCGCGCAGGCGCTGCATGCCGGCGTCGGTCAGCAGCGCAATGCCGGCGGAGTCGTAACCGCGGTATTCGAGCGCCTTCAAACCATGAATCAGCGTTGGGACCACATCCCGTCGCGCCGCAATACCGACAATTCCGCACATGCTTCAGCCTCCGAAATCGATGCGCCATTCTAGCGATCACGTCGACCGCTTCGGGGCGGGATGCGGCCAGAGCGCGGGCGGGGTGCCAGCGGCAATGCAGATTCAGGCGCGGTCAGTGGTGATCAGGACCAGGCCGGCGAGCACCAGCAGCGTACCCACACCAGCGCGCCAGCCGGCGCGCTCGTGGAGCACCAGCGCCGCAAGTCCGAGCACCATCACGAAGCTGAGCACGGTGAACGGGTAGACCACGCGCAACGGAAGTTTTGACAGGCTGTACAGCCACAGCAGCGTGCTGACTCCGTAGCAGGAGAGCCCGAAGAATACCGGCCAGTTGACGAACTCCATCCAGTGGCTGCGGCCGCTCGCGCCCAGCTTGAGCAGCACCTGACCTGCCGCGGCGACGATGCAGGCAAGCACGAGTACGAGATGCACGGGTTTCAAGTGCGCGGGTTCCCGGGATTCGAGGCCGGCCAGCATAGCCGACGCGGCGCCGGCAGCGCCGCATCGCGGCGCTCGCACTTGCCAGATTGTGGTGTTGACGGCCATGCTTCGCGTTTACAGAAGTTTCCAGCACCCCAATGTCTTACTCGAAGATCGTTAGAAGCGCGCTGCCCTGGGTTTGGCTGCTGGCGGCACTGGCCTTGGCGATGCTGATCGCACAACGCAGCCTGCTCTACGAACTCTCGATGCGCGGGCTGCGCGATCTCGGCTACGCACTGCTGCTGGTCTGCGTCGCCGCCGGATTTCTGCACTGGCGCTGGCGCATCGGCTGGGCTCGTGGCATCGCGCTGTGTTTCCTGCTGCTGATCGGCTTCCACATCGGTCTCGGCGCGGTCGTCGCCACGATGCTGTTGGCAGCCGCTGCATTCGCCGTCGGCGACCGCCTGCTCGGCAGCGACGACGCGGACATCGCCGTGCGCATTCTCGTTGGACTGGCGCTGATGCTCGGCGTGGTCGGCTGGTTGCTGCCGTTGCCGCTGCATCTGCGCGGCGTCTACGTCGCGGCCCTGCTGATGCTGATCGGCATGCGCTGGACGCAGTTGCGCGCGGCGCTGCACGCGATGTTGCAGCCGCTGCTGCGCCCGCAACTCGCGCTCGGCGGCTCTGCTGTGCTGGCGCTGCTCACGATCGGCTGCATCGCGCTGCCCGCCGCATTGCCGACTGCGATGTTCGACGACCTTGCCTACCACCTGGCCCTGCCGAGCGACCTCGCCAGCCTCGGCTATTACCGCATGGACGCGCAGTCGCAGGTGTGGGCGCTTTCACCCTGGGGCAGCGACGTCGTCCACGGCATCGTGCAGGTGCTGGCCGCCGGCGAAGCGCGCGGCGCGGTGCATCTGCTGTGGCTGCTGCTGGCCCTGCGTCTGTTGTGGCGCATCCTCGCTGACGAGGGGCTGGACGCGCGCTGGTGCTGGCTCGGCCTGGCGCTGTTTGCCAGCCAGCCGCTGCAGTACATGCTGGCGCATTCGATGCAGACCGAGATGCCGACGCAGACACTGCTGCTGGGCCTGATGCTGCTGATCGCGCGCGTCGATGCCGATGCGTCGCAGCGCCGCCTGCTCGCCATCGCCGCCGTGGTCGGCGCATTGCTGGCGATGAAGGTGCTCACCGTCGTCTACATGGCGCCGCTGGCACTGTGGTTCCTGTGGCGCTGGCGCAGCCCGCGTCTGCATCGCCTGCTGCCGGCGGCGCTGCTGATGCTCGCGGTCGGCGGTTCAAGTTATGTCTATGCCTATGTGATCGCCGGCAATCCACTGTTGCCGCTGTTCAACGATGTGTTCCAGTCGCCGCTGTACGCACAGTGGCGGTTCCGCGATCCGCACTACGGCCCCGGCAACCCGTTGCTGCTGCCGTGGCGGTTGCTGTTCGAGACCTCCAAGATGCACGAGGGCTGGAAGGGCATCGGCGGCTTCCAGTGGTGGTTTGCCGCGGCTGCACTGCCCTGGCTGCTGGCGACGGCACGGGTGCGCGTATTCGCCTGGATCGGGCTGGGCGCAACCGTGCTGCTATGCACGCAGATCGTGCATCTGCGCTACCTGATGCCGGCGCTGCTCGGGCTCGGCATCGCCTTCATCCTGCTGCTGGCCCGCACCTGGCCGCGCGCCGGCGCCGGCTTCGTGGCTGGGTTGGTCGTGCTGAACCTGACGTTCGCACAGGGCACCAGCTGGATGCTGCGCGATGGCATCGTGCTGCGCTATCTGTTGGTCACCGATGGCGCGCACCAGCATCTGGTCGACTTTGCCCCGGAGCGCCTGCTGCTGGCTCCGCTGAAGCAGTCGGGCCAGCCATTCATGGTGTTCGGCGACCACGACCAGTCGCGGCACGCGGAACTGTCCGGTCGTGGCGTCATCGGCAATGGCTATGATCCACAGACTGCCGCACGGTTCGCTGCCGCGCTCGCCGAGAACACGCGCGCCGGATGGGAACGCCTGTTCGCCGACTACGGCGCCACCCATGCACTGGCCCATCGCGCCCGCAGTGATTCGCGCTACCTCGCCGCACTCGACGAACTTGGCGAGATTGCCGCCGAGATCAACCATACGCGTCTGTATCGGCTGCCGCCGACGCCGGTCCCGGCGGTCGCGCTGGCCGATGCGCCGGCGGTCGAACGCGAGATCCAAGTGCGCGGCGACGAGATGTTTGAAATTTCGTTCCGCGCCGATGCGCGTTGCGCCGTCACCGACAGTGGCGCGGCATTGGCCACGCGCCTGTTCTTCGACGACTTCGGCTGGCAGGGCGCGCGCCTGCTCGACTGGCAGGCCTGCAGCCACAACGGCCGCATGGTGATCGGCGGGCGCCAGCGCATCAAGGCCAGCTACGATCGCGTTCGTTTCGAGATCTCCGGGCTGGTGCGCGACGGCAAGCCGCAGTTCGCCATCGAGAACCTCGACATCCACCTGCGCCGCGACCTGACCACCGAGCGCGATGCCGCGCGCCGCCTGCTGGGGCGCTACCGATGAACCCCGAAGCCACCGTGGCCGTCGTCATCCCCTGCTTCCGCGTCGGCCAGCGCGCGCTCGATGTGATCGCCCGCATCGGCCCGGAAGTCGGCTGGATCTTCGCCATCGACGACGCCTGCCCCGAACACAGCGGCGACCTGATCGAACGCGATTGCCACGATCCGCGCGTTCGCGTGCTGCGCCACACCGAGAACGGTGGCGTCGGCGCGGCCACACTGACCGGGCTGCGCGCGGCCGTGGCGACGCCAGCGCGGGTGATCGTCAAGCTCGACGGCGACGGCCAGATGGACCCGGCGCTGATTCCGCGCCTGGCCGCGCCGATCCTGCGCGGCCAGGCCGACTACGCCAAGGGCAACCGCTTCCACCGTTTCCGCGATGTCGCCGCGATGCCCACACTGCGTCTCGCCGGCAACGCGGCGCTGTCGTTCCTGACCAAGCTCTCGACCGGTTACTGGCAGCTGTTCGACCCGACCAACGGCTTCGTCGCGATCGAGCGCCGCGTCGCCGCAGCGCTGCCGCACGAACGCATCGCACGCCGCTACTTCTTCGAATCCGACCTGCTCTACGAACTCGGGCAACTTCGCGCCAAGATCGTCGAGATGCCGATGCAGGCGGTGTACGGCGACGAACCTTCGAGCCTGCGCCCGCTGGCGATGATCGGCCCGTTCCTGCGCGGCCACTTGCGCAACCTGGCGCGGCGTCTGGTGTACAGCTACTTCGTGCGCGGCTTCTCGCCGGCATCGGTGGAATTGCTGCTCGGGCCGCTGCTGCTGCTGTTCGGGCTCGGCTTCGGCAGCCACGCCTGGTGGGCCTCGATCACCACCGGCGCACCCGCGACCGCGGGCACGGTCATGCTCGCCGCGCTGCCGATCCTGCTCGGGCTGCAATTGCTGCTGTCCTGGCTCAACTTCGACGTCGCCGCCGAACCGCGCGAACCGGTGGCCGAACGCCTCGGCGACGAGGCCGGCTGAGCGCGCCTTCAGCGGTCCGGCTGTGCGCAATCCGCAACCTCCGCCAGCGCCACAAACGCGGTCGCGGCGGCATCGACGCCATACAGCCGCAAACCGCTGCAATCGGCATCGGCGCGGAAATAGGCGTCGAAGCCTTCGGCGACGCGATCGATCCGTCGCCACGGCGTGACGCGTTCGGCGAAACTGAACTCGCCGATACCGACGATGCGACCGGAGCGCTCGGCGACCACCAGTCCGTCGATGCGCGCACGCAACCCCGGGTCGAGCAGACGGCCTTCGATGTGCCAGCCGGCGAGCGCGCCGGTGCCATCTTCTTCCACTCGCCGCGGCACGGAGATCGAGGCCAGCGCCGCGGCCGTGGGCGGGAGCACCGGGCTTGCACCGATCAGGCGCTGGCGCGGATGACGGAACATGCCGGCCTGGTGTCGTCGCAACACCTCCAGCACCGGCAAGGTGAACTGACGCGAACCTGTGGCGGTGTGTTCGGCCATGCCCTGGCCATGGACGCCCGCTGCAATCTGGGCTGCGCGCTGCTCGACCAGGCGCTCGACCGCCTGCGCCCAGCCGGAGCCGATCTGGTGCGTGGGATACAGCAGCACCGCAAGCGCGATCGCGACGGCGCCAGCTGTAGCCGCAGCGAGCGGTCCGCGGCCCACACGTGCGCCGATAGCCAGCGCCAGCCCGAGCCAGAACACATTGGTCCAGATCACATAGCGGTCGGCCAGCAGTTGCCCGGGCGCGGCGATGAACAACCAGTTGCGACCAAGTGCCACCAGCAGCGCCACGACCACGGCGAAACCGGCGAGCCCGATGCCGAGCACTTCGACTCGCGACACTGCTGCGGGATCCCGCCACGCACGCCAGGCGCAGCCGAACAGGAGCAGCACGCCGAGGGCACCGATCACGCAGGCCAGATCGAGCAGGCCCGGCCCGCCGACGAGCGCGAACAGCGCCTGTGCCGATGCCACCAGCCAGGCGCCCAACGGCGGCGTGACCGTAGTCATGCCCGCAGCGTCGATACCGACCACGCCTTCGCCGGCGTAGGCCAGCCAGCCGGTGGTCCAGAACGAGGCCAGCCAGGTGGTCGCGTGCTGCAGCAGCTGCAGCGGCGCAAACGTGAGCGATGCACGCACCGCCCCACCCCCAGGCATCAGGAACACGTATGCGGACAGCGCCAGCGCGGTATAGACGACACTGGCCACGATCCAGCGCGGGGCGACGCGACGCACCACCACCAATGCCACAAACACCGCAAACACGGCGACGCCGCTCGCGAAGCTGAAGGTCGCGGCGGTGGCGGCCAGCAGCGCCCCCGCGAGCGGCTGCCAGCGCGGGCGCGAGCGCATCGATTCCACGCAGTGCACGGCGATGATCGCGCACAGGATCACCAGGTACACCTGCAGGCCTTCGTTGCCGTGGAACTGGGTGCGCGCCGAGCCGCGCCACATCAACGCCAGCGTCGCCAGCAGCAGCAGCGCGGCGCGCGTGGCCAAAGGCAGCGCACGTTCGCGCCCGGTCCATGCCGCGAGCGTCAGCCAGAGCAGCCACAGCATGCCGAGATTCACCGCGATGCTGATCGCCTGTCCGCCGCCGCCCCAGTGCAGTTCAGCGAGACGGCCGAGATGCGAAACCACGTGTCGATGCTGATTGTCCGGCGTCAACACGCTCTCGGGAAATGGCAGCTCGAGCAGCTTGGCGTAAAGCTGGAACTGGTCGGCGAACATCTCGGTCCAACCGTGGTGCCACACCGACCAGGTCGTGGAGGCAAGGTAATACCCGGCACTCAGCAGGCACAACACGACCACCAGCCACTGTACGGCGCGCGCACGCAATGGCCGCTCTCCGAAGAGGATGGGACTCATCACCGCCGCCGCACTCGCACTGCGCGCGGTGCGGCGTCGAAGTCGACCAGCCGCAGGCGGCGGTCCTGGCCGATGCGGTAGGTGCCGAAGTCGCGCAGGTCCAGCGTCGCCACTTCATCGAGCCCGCGTCGTTCCGCAACGGCAAGCAACGAGGCATCGGCAAGGTCTGGGCGTTGGTCGGCGAAGCGCCCGATCACCCGCTCCATCAACGCCAGTTCCTCGCTCCCGAGCGCCACCATCTCGACAGCGCCGCGCGCGACCCATGCCAGCACGCGTTGCTTGGTTTCGGCGCGCAGAAAAAAACAGACTTCGGTCAGCACCGGCCAAGTGCTGACCAGATGGATGGCCGAGCCTTCGCGCCTGAGCCATTCGACCATGCGCGCATGCTGGCGGTCGGCGCCATGGAACAGCGCCAGCCAGGGGCCGGCATCAAGCAGAACGCTTTTCACGAACCCGCCGGCGCAGGCGCTCGGACAGCGAGCGCGACAGGTTCGGGTCGGCCACCGTGGCGACTCCACCGAACAAGTCTGCACCCAGTTGGTACGGACCCTCGGCAACGCCCAGATGCTGCGCCGCCAGCATCTGCAAGCCGCGCCGCAGCACCTCGCTCTGGCTGACGCCGAGCCGGCTGCTCAGTTCAACCAGGTACCGGGCCTCGGGCTCGGCAACGCGGAACGAAATCGCCATGGTCCACCTCCGATGTCATACCGTATGACACACAACGATCGTTCGCAAGTGACCGCCGCTTATCCCTTGCGCGGCCGCTTCCAGCCTTCGATCGAGCGCTGCTTCGCGCGCGCCACGGTCAGCTCGCCAACCGGGGCGTCGTGGCTGATGACGCTGCCGGCGCCGATGGTGGCGTCGGCGCCGATGGTGAGCGGCGCGACCAGTGACGCATTCGAGCCAATGAAGGCGCCGTCCTCGATGCGGGTGACGTGTTTGTGCGCGCCGTCGTAATTGCAGGTGATGGTGCCGGCGCCGATGTTGACGCCGGCGCCGATCACGGCGTCGCCGAGATAACTCAGGTGGTTGGCCTTGGAGCCGGTGCCGAGACTGGCCTGCTTGGTCTCGACGAAGTTGCCGACATGCACGCCGGCGGCCAGTTCGGTACCCGGGCGCAGGCGCGCGAACGGGCCGATCGTGCATGGCCCATGGGTGACCACGCCGTCGAGATCGCAATGCGCCTGCACCACGGTGCCGCTGGCGAGTCGGCAGTTGCGCAAGCGCACGAAGGGGCCGATCTGCACCTCGTCGCCGAGCGCGACGAAGCCTTCCAGCACCAGGTTCAGATCGAACTCGACATCGCGACCATGACTGACATCGGCACGCAACTGCACGCTGGCCGGGTCGGCCATGCGCACGCCGCCGAGCAGCAGCTCGCGCACGCGGCGCGCATTGAGCCGGCGCGTGAGGTCGGCCAGTTGCACGGCATCGTTGGCACCGAGCGCCTCGGCTTCGTCGGCGCACAACACGACATGCGCCGCGCGATCGTCCGCCGCGGCCTTCGCGAACACGTCGGTCAGGTAGTACTCGCCCTGGGCATTCGCGGTGCCGAGCGTGGCCAGCCAGCGTCGCAGCGGTGCGGCGTGGGCGGCGATCATGCCGGTGTTGATCTCGCGCACCGCGCGTTGTGCCGGGCTCGCGTCCTTTTCTTCGACGATCGCGGCGACATGGCCATGGGCATCGCGCAGCACGCGACCGTAGCCGGTCGGTTCCGCGAACTCGGCGGCGAGCACGGCGAGCGCGCCGTGCGCCTGCACCAGCACGCGCAAGGTCGAAGCCCGCGTCAGCGGCACGTCGCCGTACAGCACCAGCACGCGCGCGTCGTCCGGGATGCCCGGCATCGCCTGCATCACCGCATGCCCGGTGCCGAGCTGCTGCGCCTGCTCGGCCCAATGCAGCTGGCCATCGTGCGCAAACGCGGCGCGCACCTGCTCACCACCATGGCCGTAGACGACATGGATCGCCGCCGCACCCAACTCGCGCGCGGTCGCGATCACCCGCGCCAGCATCGGCACCCCGCACACCGGCTGCAGCACCTTCGGCCGCGCCGACTTCATACGCTTGCCCTCGCCCGCGGCGAGGATCACGACGTGCAGGGGCAATGCGGACATGCAGGCCTCGCGACCGGGAACCAGAGAGTTCGGATTCTAGGTGTCACGCAGGCGAACACCAATTCACCCGGTCCGCCCCCCGATCGCGGCCCGTGCCGTCACCAGCAAGAAACCGATCAGCAGCAGCGGCATGGCACGATTGGCGAACAGGTCAACGGGCACCACCGGGCCCGATCCGAGCAGGGCAGCACCGCTGGAGTCAAGGCCGCCCCAGTCCCAGTACGTGCGCACGATTGCGCCGGTATCGGTATTCAGCAGCACCCGATTGGAGGGCGAGTAGCCGCAACCGACCATGCACCACTCGCTGGTCGGGAAACTGAACACGGCCCAGCGGCCATGGAAGTCGGCCTCAAACTCCATGTCGTACTCAATCCGCTCGACCACGATCGACCACTGCGCGCTGGCACGATCGAAGCGGTGGATGGCATTGCGCCCTGTCGCCGGCGCATAACCCAGGCCATACAAGCTCCCGCGATGCGCGCCAAGCAGCGTCAGGTACGGGACCTGCGGCGGCAACGGCAGGGACTGCGGTGCACCGTTTCCCTGAATCGGGTGCAGCTCGATGTGATCACCGCGATCCACGGCGACCGCGGAATCATCTTCGAGGATCGGCCCGGCGCGCGCTGGCAACACGCGCAAGTGCGCGCGCGGCTCCGCCGGATCGACCAGCACCGTGCGCAGCAGCCCGCCAGTTGCATCCATCTCGTCGAGCAGCAGATAGCGACCACTGGCCGACAGGCCATCGGTGTTCGCTCCCTGTGGACAACGGATGCCGAGCGATTCCGGCGTCTCGATCAGGGCCCCGCTGCGGGTATCGATCCACCAGCAGCGCGAGATCATCAGCACGTCCGGATCGGTGGGCAGTTCCGCCATCAACTCGCCCACGAACCAAGCGAACGGCGGCTGCAGGATGACGCTGCGCAATACGCGGAAGTCTGCGGCATCCAGTACTTCGAGGCGCCGGCTCTGGTCGGGTCGCGACGAAACCACGAAGACGCGACGGCGGTCTCGCGACACCACGACATTGCCCCGGCCTTCCAGTGCTCTTTGCAGCAGCGGCTGCGGTTCGCCCGCGCGCAGCTTTGCGACCACGAAGGTCGGCGGCCAGACCCAACCGCCATCCACCAGCACGCCCACGCTGAAGGGCGCCTCGGCACGACTGGCCATGGCCACGAACAACGCGATTCCCGCCAAGTACCACCGCCCCATCGGCATGAACGCATCCCTCGATTGACCGCCTGCCAGTACCGACGTCGCACAGTGCGGACTCCCCCAACCACGCCGATGACGGTTTCGCGCGCGCTTCTGCGTACCCGTCGAGCAACTCCGCGCGCAAGGAATGCCCAGATGACCCGTCCTGCTCCCCGATGCCTGTTCTCCCTCCTGTTGCTGGCCAGCGCCGCAGCTCACGCCCAGATGCAATGGCGCGAAGGACCGATCGTGTACACGCCGGCGTATGACTTCACGCTCGGCTACACGCCCAACGGCACCGGCTACTATGTGCGCCAGGCATGGATCGCGAGCCCGCCGCAGCCGACGGTGAACCAGGCGTTCTATGTCAGCCTGCGCATGGAAGGCATCGCCTCGCCGTCGGTGGGCCGGCTGATGGTGACCGGCTTCGTGCCGCCAGCGGGCACTTCGGTGCTGGTCGATGCGGCCACGCCGGTGCGCTGCTTCTATCGCGCGATGGATGGCGGTGGGGCATTCGTCGAGTTCACCAACCAAGTCATCACCGACACCTCGTTCGGCGCCAGCCTGCGCGTGTTCGGTTGTCCGCAGCCGGCGCCAGGAGGCGATCCGTATTCGATCGTCACGGTTCCGGGCGGCAACGCCTATCTGCTCGACCGCCGCGATCCGAACAGCCCCGGCGCGACTTCGTGGCCGCTGGGCAGCCAGGCCGGCTACGAGTTCTTCATCCCGCTGGTCGCGACCCGCACGTTCAGCGGCAGCAACGCGATCGAGGCCGATCGCTTCTACGGCACCGTGCGCTCGATCCAGGGCGACGGCCTCGATCCGTGGGCCTTCCCCTACCTCGGCCTGCTGGTCTCGGCCAGCAGCCCGACCCCGACCACCGACCTGCAGGTGAGCCAGCAATTGCCGCCACCGCCGCCGCCACCGGGCAAGGTCAGCTATTCGATCCGCTGCGCGAACAGTGGTCCGAACGCCGCCAGCAACGTCAGCTGCGGCTTCACCGGCGTGCCCGCGGGCCTGAACGCCGCCGTGTATTGCTCGCCCAGCAGTCCGCAGGCGACGCTTGCCGCCGGCGCGGCCATGGTCTGCTCGGTGGTGCTCGACAAGTACCTCGGCTTCCGCAGCATGAGCGGCTTCGTCTCCTCCAGCGCAACGCCGGACAGCAATCTCGCCAACAACAGTCACCCGTTCACGCTCTACGGCGGGCTCGCCGAAGTCATCCTCGCCAACGGCTTCGAGACCGGCTTCTGACAGACCATCGGGCCACAAGCCACAAGCATCGGGCCACAAATGAGGCGGCGCTCCTTCATGTAGGAGGGCCACTTGTGGCCCGATGCTCTTGCTCTTCTCCACGCCACCGCACCTGGGGGGATCAGAGCCAGAGCTTCGGGCCACAAGTGGCCCTCCTACATGAAGAATGCGATTCCGTCCCCCACGCCCCAAACGGATATGCCCCGTCCGCAGCGCACAACCCCGCGCACCGGATTCATGCGGATGTATTCGCGCGCCGCCTCCAGTTCGCGTTCGTTGCGCAGGGCGTGGTCATGGAAACCCGCAGCCCACACCGCCCCGCGACGCCCGAGCGCGGCATTGGCGCACAGCGCCGTGCGCGTCTTGAAGCGGTTGATCGCCTGCGACAGCGTGGTCGTCGGCCCCAGCTGGACGATGCCATGCCAGTGATCGGGCATCAGCACCCACGACAGCAACCGCGCCTCCGCGATCAATCCGGGGTCGGCGTGCAACGCCGCAACCGCCCCCGCCACGTCGTCCGCCGCGAACCACGGCAGACGCTCGGCAGTCGCCGTCGTCACCAGATAGCACCAGCCCGGCACCGAGCAGCGCCCCTTGCGCAATGCGGGATGTCCAGGTCGGTCGCGGTCGATTGGCATGTCCGCAGCATCCGCAACCCGCACCCGCCCCGCCTCCGCCCAACGCGGAATTTCCCCTGCGACATTTCCCATGTAGGAGGGCCAGCCACACCGGGTACTCGCTGGGGCCGGCAGCAGCCGACCGCGTCCTAATGTTTCTTATCGTTGACAAAATGGGCATTTAGGCTATTTTACGAAACGTTTTCCGATAGAGCTGGTTCCATGACGCCTCGCTCGAACAACGCGCTTGAGTCTTCTGCCGCCACAGCCGCGCGACTCGGAAGAACGTTGCGTGCGCGACGCAAGGCTTTGCGCATCACCATGGTCGCTGCCGCCGAAGCGGCCGGCATCTCGCGGGTCACCTGGCACCGACTGGAGAAGGGTGAAGCGAGCGTGGCCTGGGCTTCGGTATTGGCCGCGGCCGCCGTGTTGGGACTGAGTGTGCAGGTCATCGAGGATTCTGGCCAGGCGAACGCTTCTCCGCCGCTGCGGGCAATGGCTGGATGGGTCCCGCTGCGCATTCCGTTGGCGGAATTCCCGGGCCTGCGCCGACTGGCCTGGCAGGTGGACGAACACATCGAGACACTTTCGCCACGCGAGGCTTACGGAGTGTACGAACGCAACGCACGGCATCTGGATGAGGCGTCGCTCTCCGGCCCGGAACGCACGCTGTTGCGCGCGCTGCGGACGCTGTTCGCCGAGGCCACGTCGCGTGTTTGAGCGGCCGCACCACCAACGCATCGCCCGCGTGCTGATGGCGCTGGATGCGTCCTTGCTGCGCGCGCATCAGTGCTGGTTCGGTGGCGGCACGGCGATCGCATTGCGCCATGGCGAATACCGCGAATCCCGCGATATCGACCTGCTGGTGTCGGATACCGCCGGGTATCGCGAATTGCGCCAGCACCTGCGCGGCGCGCACGACCTGGGGCCGTTGACTCGACCCGGCGCGGAGACGTTCGCCTTCGAGCGCGAGATTCGTATCGACCAGTACGGCATCCGCGGCTTCGTGCTGGTCGACCGCGTGGCAATCAAGTTCGGGATCGTCCACGAAGGGCGTATCGGTTTCGAGGTGCCGCCGAGGGCGAGCCAGACCTGTGGCGTCGCCACGTTGACGCTGATCGACCTGGCCGCCAGCAAGCTCCTGGCAAACGCCGACCGCTGGCGCGACGACAGTGTTTTCTCCCGCGACGCGTTCGATCTGGCGATGCTGGAGATCCCGCCGCGACGCTTGCGCCCGGCATTGGCCAAGGCAATGCAGGCCTACGGTCCCGGCGTGGTCGAAGACCTGCACCGCGCACTGCGTGCATTGCGCGAACGCCCAGGCCGGCTCGCGCACTGCATGCAGTCACTGGCAATCGGCCTCGCCCCGGCCGCAATGCACCAACGCTTGCGCCGGCTGGAGCTTCGGGCCACAAGTGGCCCTCCTACATGAAGATGGGGGATTCCCGCACCCCAAGCGTCGGTGCGGGGACGGGAGAGACAACCATGAACCTGAAACGCTGCCGCCATCTGATCGCTGTTGTGCTCGCTCTGTGGGCGCAAGTCGCCGTCTGCCAACCCACGATCGTCACGTTGATAGCACTGCCCGCTGGCCCCGAAACCTACGAGTATCAACTTGTGAAGCTCGACCCACGCGACCAGAGCGAACTGCACAACTTGCCAGCGCAGCCAAGCTACACCGCCTTGTCGCGCGACGCTCGCAGGCTCTATGCGCTGACCGAGCAGGACTCGGCGCCGAATCCGCTCCTGCAGACCTACGACGCGACCACGCTCACTCTGCTGCAGTCGGTGGAAGTCCCTCCAGTTCAGCGCTCCTATCAAATTGCGGTCTCTTTCGTCGAGCACCCGTTGCGCCCCGGCGTAGTGGTTCTCGATCGGTGCTGGTGGTTGGACGCCACGTCGGGCGCGCTGCTGGAGTCGCCGGCGACCCTGCTGCCGCTGTCGCAATGTCGCGGCAGTTCACGCGGGGACGGCTTCTCCTCGTCTGGCAGGTACCTGTTGATCGATGACCTGATGAACAGTCGGACACTGCTGGTCGATGCACTCGCCCCCAGAACCGTGATTCGGGAACTGCCGTATGGCGCTGGACCTGTGATGTCCGACGATCAGACCATCGCACTCGGCCCAGACCGGGTCATCTCGATCACCGATGGCAGCATCACGCAACGCTTCGAGCTATCCGAGCCCTGGCGATCATCGCGCGTCGTTGGCACCGATGGCGACCATCTCTACGTGATCTACTTCGATGCGGCGCATTCCACCAACGCGCTGGGACGCATCGCGCTCGCCGACGGCAGCACGCAGCCCCTAATCGATCGCGTGGTGTCACGGGATGGCTGGTTGCAGGTGAATGGGGAGTGGGTGCTGTTCGCGGTCAGCAGCGACCTAATTTGCGATATCGGTGGGGATTGCCGGCACATGCCGTCTCAGTACGCACTCATCGATCGGCGCCAACTCACGATCTACCAAGGCTCCTGGGAATCGGGTGGCATCGTCTCCACGGGTGCGATCCTGAGCAACGTCGGACCCGCGGCGACCGTTTCGGTGCCGGCGCTCTCCCGTTGGGCGCTCGCGGTGCTGGTAGGCAGCATGTTGCTGATCACACTGGCGTTGCTCGCGCGCAGCGCGCGATAGCCGCGGCGCCGTGCCGCAGACCACTTGTGGCCCGACGCTCTGGCTCTGATCCCCCAGCCGCGGCGGCGTGTAGAAGAGCCAAGGCTTCGGGCCACAAGTGGCCCTGCTACATGATGCGGGGGGCGCATCGGCCTATACTCGGCGTCACACCCTGTGACGGCCTGTGGGCCGTGAGGAGATGCGCCATGTCCCGCCGAGCCACCCTTGCCTCTTCGATCATCCTGCTCGCGACCTCGTCGCTGGCGAGCCACGCGGAGGAGCCGCGAGCAAGATCGGGGAGCGCCGAGACCCAGAAGGCGCCCGAATCGGCCAAGACTGATTCAGCCAACGCAGCGGGCACCGGACTCAAGGCCTACATCGATCCGAAGACCGGCAAACCCGGTCCGGTGCCGGCACCAACGAGGCGCACCGAGGTGGTGGCCCCCAAGTCACCTTTCGGGCTACGCAACGATGCGCTCATGTGGACCGAAACCCTCGAGGACGGAACCATCATGCTGCACACCGAAGGCCAGGTGCAGATGGCGACCTTTGCCAAGTTCGGCAATGACGGCAAGCCGGAGCTGTATTGCGAGCCGGTTGCGCTCAAGCCCGAACAGGCCGAGCAGCGACCCGAGAACAACGGTGAGGAGAAGCCGAAATGAGCCGCGTCCTCCTGATCGCAGCCACACTTCTGGCGCTGGCGCATGGGTCGCGCGCGGCCACGATCACCATCGTGAATCTGGATGGAGCCGGCGAAGGCTTCAACGACCCGACGGTCGTTGCAGCGGAGGGCGGGAATGCCGGAGCAACCCGGGGCCAGCAGCGTCTGAACGTGTTCCAGGCCGCCGCGAGCATCTGGGGCGCACAACTGCAGAGCAACATCGCGATCAAGGTCGGCGCGAACTTCGATTCGATATCGCCCTGCTCGACCTCCGGCGGCGTGCTCGGGTACGCAGGCCCAGGCACGTTCTCGACACTGAGCCCGACACCGGTGGGCTACTTCGCCAGCACTTGGTACGCAATCGCCGAAGCGGAGGCGGTGCGGGACGTCAACCTCAATGGCGCGAACAACGAGATCAGCGCGACCTTCAACAGCGACGTCGACACCGGCTGCTTGGGTGCGGGCACGCGATTCTGGTACGGCATCGACAGTACACCGGTGCCGGGCAATCGCATTGCATTGCTGCCCACGCTGTTGCACGAATTGGGACACGGCCTCGGCTTCCTGACCGTGGTCGACACCAGCACCGGAGCGTTGGGCGGCGGCCTGCCCGACGTCTGGACCTACTTCCTGAAGAACGCGCAGACCGGCGAGCTGTGGAAGGACATGACCAACGCCGAGCGCGCTGCCAGCGCCATCGACGATCCCGACCTGATCTGGGATGGCCCGGCCGTGACCGCGAGCATCCCGACCTATCAGCCGACCAATGCCGGCGTGAACGGCGCCACCGGCCGAATGCGCATGTACGCACCGAGCCCGCTCGAACCCGGGTCTTCGGTGTCGCACTGGACCGATGACGCCGCCAGTCCGAATCTGCTGATGGAACCGGCCATCAACTCCAACCTGTTCTCGCAGACGGACATGACGGTTCCGTTGTTCGAGGACATCGGCTGGCCACTCGCCGCCGGCGGCTCCACCATCTCCATCGCCGACCGCACCTCGGGCGAGGCGA
This sequence comes from Lysobacterales bacterium, assembly GCA_016703225.1. Taxonomy (NCBI): domain Bacteria; kingdom Pseudomonadati; phylum Pseudomonadota; class Gammaproteobacteria; order Lysobacterales; species Lysobacterales bacterium. Next base: position 1,678,815 of record JADJCM010000001.1, on the reverse strand, counting down.
CGACGCCAATGCAGTTCACCTTGACGCGATCGAGCAGCACCGGGACCGCGACCGTGGTCGCGACTACGGCACCAGACACCGCGACCGGGGGCGGGACCGACTACAGCAACGTCAGCAGCCAGACCGTCACCTTCAGCGCCGGTTCGACCACCGCGACGCTGAACGTGACCATCAACAACGACACCATCGACGAGCTCGACGAGACCTTTTCGTGAATCTGAGTTCGCCTTCGGCCGGCTACTCGATCAGCGACGCGCAGGCCATCGGCACCATCACCGACAACGACACCTCCTCGCTCAGCGTCAACGACCCGGCGGCGGTCACCGAGGGCAGCCCGATCAATTTCACGGTGTCGATGTCGAATGCCAACAGCCGCACCGTCACCGTCACCCGCGCCACCGCGAACGGCACCGCCAACTCCAGCGACTACACCTCGCTGTCGGCGGCGACGCTCACGTTCAACGCCGGCGAGACCTCGAAGACGGTCATCGTCAACACCACCGACGACGCGCTCGACGAGCCTTCGCCCGAGACCTTCACGCTGAACCTGAGCGGGGTCAATTCGGCGGCCGTGATCGGCGACGCCAGCGGCACCGGCTCGATCAACGACAACGAACCGACGCCGACGATCTCGGTCGCGGACGCCGCGCCGCAGGCCGAGGACAACGGCAACTCGCTGCGCTACGCGATCAGCCTGTCGGGACCGAGCCAGTCGACGATCACGGTACGCGCCGACACCGCCAACGGCACTGCAACCGCGCCCTCGGATTACCAGGCGCGCGCCAATGTCACCGTGACATTCACTTCCGGAGTCACCTCGCAGAACTTCGACGTGACCAAAGTCGTGGACGCGGTGATCGAACCCGACGAGACCGTGCTGGTGAACCTGTCGAACGCCTCGGCCGGGGCGAGCATCCTCGACGGCAGCGCCAGCGGCACCATCGTCAACGACGACGGCAGCGAGGCACCGATCTTCAGCGACGGGTTCGAGTAGATCGCAGGCAATCGGAAGAGGCTGTAACCGGCAATTGGACGGCGGCTAAACCGTCAATTGGACGCAGCGATAACCGGCAATTGGACGGTTGTTTTTCGTGCAATTGGACGCAGGCAGCACCCTACCCCACCAGCAGCCGACAGCGCTGCTCGCGCAGCGCGGCGCCGACCTCGGGGCCGCGCAGGCCACGATCGAGGAAGGGCTGCGCGTCCACGCGCAAGGTGGCCGCGAGTGCGCGCGCGATCAGTTCGCGCGGCGGATAGTCGAACCCGACGAACGACTGGCCGGCGCGACCGAGCTTGTCGGCGGCGCAGGCCAGCGTGATCGCCGCCACGCGCTGCGGCTGGCGATACGCGTCCAGCCGTTCGAGCAGATCGACCATCGAGCCCGGGCGCAATTCGGCGGCGCGATGCACGTTCAGATGTTCGCGACAGACCACCCGCGCCAGCGCCGCCAGATCGTTCGGAACGCGCAGGCGCATGCACAGCGCGTCCAGCGGCACGACCCCGGCCGCCTCGTGTTCGAGATGGCGCGGCAGCAACTCGCGCGCGGTCAGCGCCTTGCCGAGATCATGCAGCAGCACCGCGAACGCGACCGCGCCATCGCCCGGTGCGAGCAGGGCGGCGGCATCCAGCGCCAGCTCCAGATGCACGCCGGCGTCGTATTCGGGATGGAACTCGATGCGCTGCGGCACGCCGTAGAGCGCGTCGATCTCGGGCAGCACCACGCGCAGCGCGCCGCAGGCACGTAGCACGCGCAGGAACACGCCCGGCCGCGGTTCGGCGAGCGCGCCGCGCAATTCCTGCAGCACCCGCTCCGGCACCAGGTGCGCGGCCTCGCCGGCGAGCACCATCTGCCGCATCAGCTGCATCGTCGGCGCCGCCACGCGGAAGCCAAGCGGTGCGTAGCGCGCGGCGAAACGAGCGACGCGCAGGATGCGCACCGGGTCTTCGCTGAAGGCCGGCGACACATGCCGCAGCAGGCGCGCTTCCAGATCGCGCACGCCGCCGAAGGGGTCGATCAACTGTCCGTCGGCATCCTCGGCGATGGCATTGATGCTGAGGTCGCGGCGGCCGAGATCTTCTTCCAGCGTCACCGATGCATCGGCACTGACGACGAAGCCGCGGTAGCCAGGCCCGGACTTGCGCTCGGTGCGCGCGAGTGCGTATTCCTCGCGGGTCTTGGGATGCAGGAACACCGGGAAGTCGCGGCCAACCGCGAGGAAACCGGCGGCGAGCAGGTCCGCAGGCGTGGCCCCGACCACCACCCAATCGCGATCCTTGAGCGCACGACCGAGCAGCCGATCGCGCACCGCACCACCGACCAGATAGGTCTTCATCGCACCGTGCTTCCGCCGTTGCACATCGCGTTCACCCGCCTGCGTTCAATCTGTCTGCCCATCCCTGCATTCTCGACGCCCCCACGATGCTGCGCCAGTCCGTTGTCTGCCTCGCCGCGCTGATCGCCCTCGTCGGCCCGGCGCGTGCCGAGGACGAAGGCCGACTCGCAGCCACCGGTGGACTGGTCGGCATCGAAGCCGCGGCCGGTGGCGGGCTGGTGCCATGGGCGGTGCTCGCGGGCCTGTCCACCAAGCCGGGCTTCGACCTCGTCGCCGGCAGCTCGCTCACCGTGCTCGACGACTTCCGTCTCGAGAGCATCGGCCTCAGCGCCTCGTGGAACGACCGCTTCGAGCTCTCGCTCGGGCGCCAGCAGTTCGACATCGACGAAGGCTTGCTGCCGCCAGGCTTCGACCGCCACCTGCGCCAGACCGTGCTCGGCGCCAAGCTGCGCATTGCCGGCGACTTGATCTACGGTTCGACGCCGCAACTGGCGCTCGGCCTGCAATACAAGCGCAACGACGACGATGTACTCGCACGCGCCCTCGGTGCGCAGCGCGACCACGACGTCGAGGCCTACCTCAGCGCGACGCGGCTGTTCCTCGACGGCCCCTTCGATCGCAACTGGCTGCTCAACGCGACGCTGCGCGCGACGCGTGCGAACGAGACCGGACTGCTCGGCTTCGGCAGCGCCGACCGCAGCGGCTACGAGCTCGTCGGCGAGGTCTCGGCGGCGATGTTCTTCCGGCCGGAACTCGCGCTCGGGTTCGAGTACCGGCAGAAGCCCGATGGCCTGCCCGGGCTCGGCGAATCCGACTGGCGTGACCTTTTCCTCGCCTGGTTTCCGTCGCGCCGCATCAGCCTGGCGCTGGCCTTCGTCGATCTCGGCCACATCGCCGCGCGGCCTGGGCAGAACGGCGTGTTCGTTTCGATCAACGGGAACTGGTGATGCGCACGCTGCCGCTGTTGCTCCTGCTGCTCGCCGCCTGCGCGACCTCGCGCCCGACGCGCCTGTACGACGCACTCGGCGGCGCGCCCGGCATCGAACGCCTGGTCGACGCACTCAGCAACGAATACCACGCCGACCCCGTGCTCGGTCCCCTGTTCGCCGACGCCGACCGCGACTACTTCAAGGCACGCCTTGGCGAACAGATCTGCGCAATCAGCGACGGCGGCTGCGAATACACCGGGCTGTCGATGGCAGAAGCCCACTCCGGCATGGACCTCTCCGAAGCCGACTTCAACACCTTCGTCGATGCCTCCCGCCGCGCCATGACCCGCGCCGGCTTCGCCATCGGCGTCCAGAACCGCCTCCTCGCCCGCCTCGCACCGATGCGCGAAAACGTGATTCACCAGTAGCGCGGGCGCAGCTGGGCACGGGGGATTCGGTGCCAGGGCAGGAGCAATTTCGGTCCATCCCTGTCAGCGGGATGCCGGGTGCTTCATCTGCCGCGATCGGTGTGTCCTTCCGCGGCGATCCGCTCCAGGGTTTCGGCGAGTTGCCGGTAGTCGGATTCGCGCTTGGCGGCGCTGCGCTGCGCCATGTTCTGAAGCTTGCGGCGAACGCCAGGAAGGTCGGCCGCCTGGGGCAGGCCGATGAGCGTGAAATCGGGAACCTCCCGTTCGATCGACAACAGGAAGTCAGATGCGGCGGCGTCCATCAGGCCGGGGATGCGCGCGAGCATCCGCGAGCGCGACTCGAGCAGCGCATCGGCGGTCACGGGCGCAGCGCTCATGCCGCGAAACTGCCGATCGAACACTTCGACGAAGTCTCTGGGCGCGACGGGTGCGAGCATCTCTGCCGCAGGCTTCGGGCTGACCACGAGGTACACGAGGAAAGTGCGCCAGAGCACGTCGTCAAGACGGCCGGAATCGAGCAGCAGGCCAACGTCGAACCAGTCGCGCGGATGCTGGCGGGACAGCGCGGCGGCAAGCTTGCCCGCATAGAGATCTGCGAAGTGCAGGACCTGCACTTGCCCGGAGCCAAACCTGCGCTCCACGTCCGGCCGCAGATCCATGCGCCGCACCGGATGCACCGTTCCGCGCATGACCGGCGTGGTTTCGATCTTGACCTGAGCACGCCCCGGCTCGCGATCAGGCGAGTGATCGTGTCCGCTCCTTCCGCGGCGGAGCGCTGCACCTGCAAGCCCAGTGGCGGCGAGGCCAGGCGAGTCGCGAGCGCCGCCATGGCATCGTCGATCTGCACCGCGTCCACGCGGTAGTCCTGAACCGGTAGCCAGGTCAGGTCGATATCGACCGACAGTCTCGGCATGTCGTGTTCGAACAGGTTGATCGCAGTGCCACCCTTCAGAGCGAAGCGCGGCTCGGTGTCGAGCAGCGGCAACATTTGCACCAGCAGGCGGACGCGATCCAGGTAGCGTCTATCCCAGGTGCTCATTGAGCGCCTCCGGGAGCGTGATCAGGTACTTCGGATGCAGGCGCCCACCCGGCGCGAGCACGCGCTTGCCGGTTCCGAGGTCCACACCGTCGAGCGGGACGCGCGCAAGCCAGGCGTGCTGGTGGCGTTCCGCCAACGCCAGAAAGAGGCGCTTGGCCTTCACACTGCGGCAGCGCTGCAGCAAGCGGCCGACCGGGTCGGGCCGCAGTCCGGCCAGCCCCTGCATGGCTGCGTCGGCGTCGAGGATCTGTGCCGTGCCGGGCGGCTCATCACAGAGCTCCAGCATCGCGCGCTCGTTGCTGGCCATGACGATCCCGGCGCCCAGCGTGTTTGCGTCGATATCGCGTTCAAAGCCATCGTCGAACAATCGCTGGTCGTCGGCCTCGCCAGCGAAACGCATCGACGTCGGCGGGAATGGCCCTCGGCCGCAGTGCTGGAATCGTTCGGGAATCGGCAGCTTCGCGACCCAACCGGGCAGTCGATCGGCCCCGTAGAGCGTCACCACGTCGGCCGAGCCGAGTCGGAGGTAGTGCCCGTGCCCGCGCCAGGCCAGCGCGAAGCGTCCTCCCACGTGCAGGTTCAACGCTTCACGCTGTTGCAGCGATTGCACGACGCCAGACCAGTGCAGGCGGGCTCTCGGATTCGCGTAGACCCCGCGCGCAGGTGCGACCAGCCAGCCACTGCGCAGGTATCGGACGAGCAAGCTGCTCGAATAGCCTTGCGCACGCAGCCAGCGCGCCGAGGCCAGGTCGGTGTCTCCGAGCGCACGCAGTAGATAGTTTAGCTTTGAGCCTTTTCGCTCACTCATGGTGTGTAACTTATTCTCCTGGCAAACCGAGCACAAGTCGTTGAGTTTGCGCTTCGCCAGAAAATCTCATTTGGAGCGAGGCAAAACGCCATTCGATAAACCACTGCGGACCCCGGCCGATGGAAGCCGACAGCCCGTGCAGGAGCACGACTGGCACACTGGCAACATGAGTAGACGCCCACCCAACATCGATGGACTCGCTGCCAGCACACTGCAGTTGCCGGCGGGGACGTGGGTGTCGGTGCTGGATTGCCTGTGCGAGCGGTTCCCGGCGGTGGCGCGCGGGCAATGGCTGGAACGAATGGCACGAGGGCGGGTCGTGGATGGCGATGGGCGGTGGGTGACGCCGGAAACGCCGCATCGGGTGGGGCTCGAAGTGCATTACTACCGGGAAGTTTCCGACGAGATGCTGATCCCGTTCGCTGAAGTCGTGCTGCATGCCGACGCCGACTTGCTGGTGGCGGACAAGCCGCATTTCTTGCCGGTCACGCCAACGGGTGCCCATGTCCACGAGACCCTGTTGGGCCGCTTGATCCGCCGCACCGGGAACCAGTCGCTGGTGCCACTGCACCGGATCGATCGCGACACTGCCGGCCTGGTGTTGTTCTCCGCCAACCCGCAAAGCCGCGCGCGCTACCAGGCGCTGTTTCGCGAGCGGCACATCGAGAAATGCTACGAGGCGATTGCACCGGCGCTGCCCAGGGTCGAATTTCCTTGCGTCCGTTGCAGCCGCATGGTCGCCGGCGAACCCTTCTTCCGCATGCAGGAAGTCGACGGCCCGGCGAACAGCGAAACCCGCATCGACGTGCTCTCACGCGCTGGCGCCAACTGGCGCTATGCGCTGACGCCGATCACCGGCCGCAAGCACCAGTTGCGCGTGCACATGGCCGCGTTGGGTGCAGCGATTGCCAACGACGCGATGTATCCGACCCTGCTCCAGCGTGCGGCCGGCGACTACTCGGCTCCGCTGCAATTGCTGGCCACGCGCCTGTCGTTCACCGATCCGCTGCGTGGCATCGAGCGCAGCTTCTCCAGCGATCTCCGACTGCAAGCCTGATCGTGCAGGCGCTGCGGGTACCGCGCGAGACACTTCCAGGTTTCCCCGGCGGGTATGATGGGCGAGAAATCCTCTGGGCAGTGCTGCGCCATGGCGAAGGTCAATCCGCTTCAGGAACAACTGCTCAAGGCCGGTCTGGTCAAGAAGGCCAAGGTGATCGAGGTGGCGCACCAGCAGAACAAAGCGCGCTATGCCAAAGGCTCATCCACGCCGGGCGAGATGCAGCTGGAAGTCGAGCGGGTGCGCGCCGAAAAGGTCGAGCGCGACCGCGCACTTGCTGCAGAGCGCAAGGCCAAGGCGCGAATCATCGAGCTGCGCGCCCAGGCACGGCAGATCATCGAGGACAAGAAGGTCCCGCGCTCGGGTGACAGCGAGTATCGGTTCACCGCAGATGACAGCATCCGCACCGTGCTGGTCAACGAGGACCTGCGCAAGAAGTTGTCCTGTGGCGCATTGGTGATCGTACGCATCGACGAACGCTTCGAGCTGCTGCCGCGCGCGGCCGTCGAAAAAGTGCGCGAACGCGACGCCAGCATGATCGTGCTCGATCATGGCCAGACTGCGGGTGTGGACCCCACCGCAGCTGCCAGCGACGACGATGCGTATTACGCGCAGTTCAAGGTGCCTGACGACCTGGTTTGGTGAGCTCGCAACGAGTGGAACCCTGAGCGGCGTCTCAGGCTCGCGGCCGCAGTACCTCGGGCATGACGCGCGACATCGGGGTCTTGGCGATGCCGAGGCGTTGCAGCCCGTCTTCGCCGCTGAGCACCGAATCGCGCGCGAGCGAGCGGAAGTTGTCGAGCGAGAGCGGCTTGTTGGCGAACGGCCACAGTCCGAGAAGCGCGGCCTGCAGCCAACCGAGCGGCGCCGGCAGCGGCAGCACCAGGCGGCGCAGCCCGCTCCAGGTTGCGGTGCGACGGACGATCTCGGCGAGGGTGACGACCTCGGGGCCGCCGAGTTCAAAGGTTTCGCCGATGCACTCGGGCCGTGACAGCGCGATGGCGAAGGCCTCGGCGACGTCCGCGACAGCGACCGGCTGGAAGCGTGCGCGCGCTGCGGCCAGCGGCAGCACCGGCGTCAGTGACAGCAGTTGCGCGAAGCGGCAGAACAGACCATCGCCCGGCCCGAAGATCACCGAAGGCCGGAACAGCGTCCACCGCAACGCGCTAGAGCGCAGCAAGGCCTCGGCCGCGCCGCGCGTGCGCAGGTAGTGGCTGCAGTCGGCGCCGGCGTTCAGCGCGCTCATCTGCAGCAGGCGCGGCACCGTGGCGAGTACGCAGGCGGCGATCACGGCCGCGGTCAGCTGCACGTGCGCGCGCTCGAACTCGCGGCCGCCGGCACCGCCGACACCGGATTCGTTGAGGATGCCGACCAGGTTGATCACCGCATCGGCACCGGCAAACTGGCGCGCCAGCCAGTCGCGGTCGTAGACATCGCCCTCGGCCACTTGCACGCGTGCGCCGAGCGCCAGTTCGCGATGGCGGCTGCGGTTGCGCGTCAGCACCAGCAGTTCGTGGCCGTCGCGTGCCAGCCGACGCAGCAGGGCGGTGCCGACGAAACCGCTGCCGCCCAGAATCACGATGCGCATGGATGGCTCCTTGGTCGAGTGCGTAGAGATTGCGGCAAGCGCCGTCAGGGCTTCGTCGTTGCCGCCGCGGCGGCGCCGGCGTCCGGCAGCGGACAGGCTACTGCACGCCGTTGTGGCGGAGGTGTCTCGGCACGCGACAGCGCGTAGTCGAGCGAGAACGCGCGGCCATGCAGCCGCCAGTCGTAGATCAACGCGAACGCGAGCACCCGCGCCACGTACTCGCGCGTCTCCTTGAACGGAATGGTCTCGATGAACAGATCGGGTTCGAGGTGGCCGCGTTGCGTCAACCACTGGTCGACGCGCGCCGGACCGGCGTTGTAGGACGCCGCCGCCAGCCAGTGCGCACCGCGATAACGCGCGAGCACGCTGGACAGATAGCGGGTACCGAGCGCCACGTTCAGCGCCGGATCGAACAGCGCCAGCGGATTCGCGAAGTGGCGCTTTTCGGCCTTGGCCATGCGCCGCGCGGTCTCCGGGATCAGCTGCATCAACCCGTAGGCGTTGGCATGCGACTTCGCGTCCTCGATCCAGGCGCTCTCGGAGCGGATCAGCCCGAACACGAAGCCCGGTGAAAGCGATTGCTTCGTCGCCGCGGCGACGACCAGATCGCGATGCGCCAGCGGGAAGCGCAACTGGTACTGGCGCAAGTCGTCGCCGGCGGTGAGGGCAAACGGTGCGCGGTCGTGCCAGCCGCGCGCGTCGGCGAGCGTGCTGGCTGCGATCCGCGTCGACGCATCCGCGCCGGCGAGCGCGGCGTCCCATTCGCGGCGCGCTTCGCGCGTCCAGCCGATCGCATGCAACTCGAAGGCACGCGCGAATCCGGGCACGGCCAGCACCTTCGAGGCGTCGCCGGCATCAGGCGGCAGCAACGGACACAGCGCGTAGGGCAGGCCGGCACGCTCGGCGGCGAGGAAGCCGAAGAAGGTCGGCGAGTTCGCGAGTTCGCGATAGCGCGCTTCCGCCGTCGCGTGTTCACGGCGCAACTCGGCGACGCGCGCGCGCCAGTATTGCCAGCGCGGATCCGCGAGCTGGGTCGCATCGAAGCGTTCGAGCGCGGCCGCGGCGGCGCCGAGATCGCGTCGCGACAAGGCTTCGCGCAGACGCCACTCACGCGTCGCGGCGCTGTCTTGTCCGGGCGGCAACAGCCGGAGCCACTCGGCGGCATCGGACTCGTAGCTGTTGGCGCGATACAGCGCGATGGCGTCAAGCACGCGGAGCTTCTGAGTCTCGTCGAAATGCAGGCGCGCCGAGAACTCGCGCCACAGCGATGCCGCGAGCGCATCGTCGCGCGCCGCGATGCGCGCCAGGCCCAGCGCCATCGCGCGTCGATGCGCTGCATCGTCCGGCCAGGACTTCGCGACACGGCGCGCACGCCCGGCGTCGGCGAGCAGGTCAGCCAGATGCAGCAGCGCCACGCGATCACGACCGCTGACTTCGGCGGCGAGCGTGCGCAGCAAGCCGTTCTGGCCCGCACCCACCGCGAGCTCGGCGCGTTGCCAGATACGTTCGGCGTCGAGCGCACCCTGCGTCCGCAGCCAGCGCTCGAGCGCGTGGCAGGAACTCGGCAGCGCGCGTGGACTGAGCCAGAGCGCCTGCACCGCGTCGCGCACCGCTTCGCCATCACCGAGTTCGATCGCCGCGCGATGCACCTGACAACGCTCGCCCAGTGCCAGCGTCGGCACGTCCAGCGCGCGCACCCCGACCCAGTCGGCGGCTTGCGCCCGCCGTGCGATCAGCATCGCGCGCAGCGGTCGCGTCAGCGGCTGGTCGCCATGGCGCTCGATGAAGGCCGCGAGCGCTTCGCTCGGCGGCCGCGGCGCGCGCATCAACTGCGCATGTTCGAGGTAGGGCAGCAGCGGATACGATGCCAGCCCGGGCGCGACCTTGCGCCAGTCGAGCCCCGACTTCGCGAGCTTGTGCGCGACCAGGAACTGGGCGCGTTCTGGAACTTCCTGGGCGGAAGCAAAGGCACTGGCGAAGCACAACGCGATGCACGCGGAAACGATGCGGAGATTCATGGTCACAAGTCTAGTTCCAGCGCCGAGGCCAAAAGCGTGACAACACCGCTGCTCGCCGCATTGATCGTGGCCGCGCTCGCGGTCGGTGGCGTCGCCGGATTCCTGGCCGGGCTGTTTGGCATCGGCGGCGGCATGATCATGGTTGCGGCGCTCGCCTTCGCACTGCCGCTGCTCGGCGTTCCCGCGGCACACGCGATGCACATGGCCCTCGCCACTTCGCTCGCCTGCATCGTGCTGACCGCGATCGCCTCGACCCGCGCCCACGCGCGCCGCGGCTCGGTGCTGTGGCCGGCGGTGGCGTGGCTTACGCCCGGACTGGTGCTCGGCGGATTCGCCGGCGCCGCGCTCGGCGGCGCGTTGCCCGATGCCTGGCTGCGCATCGGCTTCGCGGCATATTGCTTCGTCACCGCCGCCACCTTGCTGCTGGCGCGCAAACAGGCGCCGGCCGCGCACGCCGCGCTGCCGATCGGGCCCACATTGACCGCGGCGGCGCTGCCGATCGGCGCGCTCTCGGCCCTGGTCGGCATCGGCGGCGGCTCGATGCTGGTGCCCTTGCTGGTCTGGCGCGGCCAGCCGGCAGTGCGCGCCGTCGGCACTTCGGCTGCCTGCGGCCTGCCGGTCGCGCTGGCGGCGGCGATCGGTTACGTGCTTGCCGCCGGTTCGAGCGACCTGACCCTGCCCGCGGGCTCGATCGGCTACGTGCACCTGCCCGCCGCGGCGCTGCTCGCGCTCGCCAGCACCCACGCCACCCGCCGCGGCGCCGCGCTCGCGCACCGCCTCGCGCACCACCAGTTGAACCGCGCGTTCGCGTTGCTGCTGTTGTCGATGGGTGGCGCGATGGTTGCGGCGTTGGCGCGTTGATGTGGTGGCGCGGGGCGGCGATGGGTTGCGTCGCGAAAAGCGCGCGTGGCCGCGTCTTCGGTCGCGACCGGGGTCGCTCCTACGTCGCTTCGACGTGGCTCAATCGTGCGGTGTAGGAACGGCCCCGGCCGCGACCGGCGACGCGATGCACCCGGCGTTCGCGAAGAAACGTGTTCGCGACCACCGCGTGTGGCCGCGACCGGTGACGCGATGCACCCGATGTTCGCGACGGGCGTTGTTCGCAACGCGAGGCGATGCATCCGGCGTTCGCGATGAAACGTGTTCGCGACCACCGCATGTGGCCGCGTCTTCGGTCGCGACCGGGGTCGCTCCTACATCGCTTCGACCAAGCTGCATTGTGCGACGTAGGAGCGACCCCGGTCGCGACCGTTGACGCGATCCCATCGGTATTCGCGTTTCGATGTGTTCGCGCCCTACCGCTCGATCACGTAATTCAGGCTGGCGCGCGATTGTTCGCCGGTGGTGGCCTCGACCTCGACGTCGTCGCGGATCAGATAACGCACGATCAGCACGCTGCCGCGGCGGGCGAGGCCGATGCCGTAGCCGACGAAGATCTTCGGCGTGAGGTACTTGCCGATGGTGAAGGCTTCGGTGCCGCGCGCGGCGTCGCCGGTGATGCCGATTTCGGCACCGAGATTGCCGGCGAGCAGGTCGCCGCCGATGGTGCCGAGTGCGAGTGCCGCGCTGGACAGGCGCTGGCGATCGGCGCCGCTGACGTTGCGCAGCGCGCGCCCGGTCACCAGCAGCGCCAGCGCCTCGGACTCGGGCAGCGCCGGACGCGCGTAGATTTCGGTCTGCGGATCGCGCGCGGTTCCGGTCACGCGCACGCCGGCGACGGCGCTGCCGGCCTTGCGCTCGGCTTCGATGTCGAGGGTCGGTTCGTCGAGCGGACTGTTCGCGAACAGGATGCGTCCACGACGGATGTTGAGGCGTTGGCCATAGGCGGCGTAGCGGCCGCTGACCTGCAGCTGGCCCTGGCCGTAGGCGTTGTCGCCACTGCGTTGGCGCAGGCGCAGTTCGCCGCGCACGCGACCGTCGAAGCCATAGCCGCTGAGCTGCGCGGCATCCCCAAACGCGAGCACGACATCGGCGCGCCAGCGCTCGGCGGCGAAGGCGTCGTCGGGCTCGACGGCATCGACGATCACCACGTCGCTGCTGGTCGCCGCCGCCGGCGCCAGCACTTCGGCATCGATGCGCGCCGAGGGAATCTGCACGCGCCCGCCGAGGCGCCACTCGCGCCCGTCCTGCGTGAGCGTCAGCGCCGGGCTCAGCACCAGGCGCAATGCCGGCGTGTCCGACAGCACGGCGTTTTCGCCATTCAGCGCGAAGTGCCAGGGCTGGCCCTTGCCGGCAGTGCGGCCGCCATCGAGGATCAGCTGGCCACCGCCGGAAGTGATGGCGCCGCGCACGATCACGCCGCTTGGCACCGCTGCGATCGCCAGCGCCCCCTGGCTCAGTTGCAGACCAAGTTCGGGCAGCTCGGCGGCGAAGTCGGTGACCGCGAAGGCGCCACTCCACTGCGGCCGCTCGCTGCCGCGACCGCGAAACTGCATCTCGCCGCTCAGATCCCCTCGCGGCGACGCGAACTGCGAAGTGAAGGCCTCGATCGCGTCGAAGCGATGCACGTTCATTCCAAGCCGACCTTGGTACTGCCAGAGGCCATCCACCTGTTGCAGCGTGCCGCTGCTGTCGACGCGGCCTTCCGGACGCAGCGTCGCCGCCGCCTGCCACTGACCCACGCCCGCGGCGATGCCGAGATCGAGCGTGAGGTCGCGATAGCCGAGATCGAGGTCGGGCCGTTCCTCGACCGCGAACGCTCCCTCGGCGCTGTGCAAACGCGCGTCGAGCGACTGCACGTCGCCACCGTCCAGCACCAGGTCGATGCTCCCGGACAGGCGCGCCGTGGTGGTGAATGGCGCGGTGGGCGCCAGCAGCCGCAGCAATGGACCCAAGTCGAACGCAACCACTTCGCCCGCGGCCTCGGTGCGCGCGGCATCGTGATCCAGCACCAGGCACATGCGCCCGCCGCCCTCGCCGCGCAGGCAACTGCGCGCCAGCGTCAAGCGCCCGTCATGCCAGCGCAGGTTGGCCGGCTCGATGAGCGACGCGCGCCATTCCGGGGCCAGCAGGTCGAGGTCCTGCAGATGCCCGCGCCAGGCCTGCTGCGGACTGAGCGCGCCTTCGGCGGCCAACTGCAACTGGCGGGCGCCGGCCTGCAGGTCCAGGTCGATGCGATGCTCCGCGCGCGTGCCCGCGACCGTGAGCTGCGCGCGCTGCACGCGCTGACCGCCAACATCGATGCCGCGCAGCGTCGCCTGGATCGACACGGCGGCTGCGGCCGCACGACCCGCCGTCGCGCGCCACCGCAGACCGGCAAGCGCCAGCCCGGGACCGTGCAAATCCGCGACCTCGCCTTCGCCACTGGAGCTCTCGCCGAGGCTGGCGGTCGCCTGCACGCGGCCACGCCAGTCAGGCAACAGGTCGGCTAGGTCGGGCGCATCGAATGCGAGCTGCAGCGGCGCATCCGCCGCGTCGCGACGCAAGCGCAACGACGCCGCACCGGCGGTCAGCTGCAGATCGGCGCGTGCGAGTTGCTGCGCCTGCAGCTGCACCAGGCCGCGCCCACGCACGCTGCGGCCACGCAGCGTGCCGTCGAGCGCAAGCACGCTCAATTCGCCATCCAGCCCGTGTTCGCCGAAGCGGCCCAGCCAGCTCAGTTCGGCATCGATCGCGCCGGGCCAGGCGGGCGCCAGCAAGGCCGGATCGAACTTCGCCAGGCGCATTTCGAGCGTGGCTGCAGGCGCGGTTCCAGTGGCCAGGCTGCCATCGAGATGCAGGCTGCTGCGCGCCGAGATCAGCTGCAAATCTTCCGCCAACCAGACCGCGTCCTGGCGACGGATGCGGCCGGCCAGCGTCGCGCGCGGCCAGCCTTCGCGTTCCAGCTCGAGTGTCGGCGTCAGCACCGGCGCTGCGCGCGTGCCACTGAGCGCGACGCTGCCGCGCACATCGAGCGGCGGCGCGTCCGCGGCGGCGAAACGCAGCAGCTCGCTGCGCAGCTGCAGCGCGATTGGCGCGGCGGCATCGAACGGAACGCGTCCGCTGAACTCGATGCGCCCCTGCGGCGCTTCGATCTGCAGGCTCGATGGCGCGATCACCAGCGCGTCGTCGTCGATGCGCGCCGAGGCGTCGATCGCCGTCAGCCGGAACTCTGCGAAGCGTGCATCGCCCAGCACCCTCAGCTCGCGATCGCGCGCGCGCAGCTGCACCGAGGCCGCGACCGGCGCTTCCTGCAACGCCTGCGCCGGCATCTGCACGAAGGCATCCCAATCGGCGACGCCGCGCAGTTCGCCGATCGCGAACGCGGCCTGCAGCGGCTGGCGCAGCGCCAGGGTCAAGCCGGTCGCGCCCTGTCGGGTCTGGGCGTCGAGCGCGCCCTGCCAGGACTGGTCGGCGTACTGCGCGGTGAACAGCAGTCGCGCCGAATGCACCGGCAAGGGTCGCGACAAGTCGAGCGACAAGGCGCCTTCGACCGCACCCAGCGGCGCCATCAACTTGAGCGCATCGAAGACCAGACTGCGGCCGTGCATGGCGACGCGCGCATCGATGCGCGTGATCGCCCAGCGTGCGTCGGCGCGCGTTACACCCACGTCGTGCAGCTGCAATTGCTCGATGCGCAGGTCCGGCAACTGCGCGGCCGCGGACGATGCCGCGCCGGCCGGCGCCGGAAGCAGATCGATCTGCACGCCGCGTACCTCGACCCGCGTGAGCCGCACCGCACCGCGCCACAGCGGCGCCAGCGCGAGCCCGGCGCGCAGCTCGCGCACCTGCACGCGCACGCCGGGCAGGGCCAGGTCGATGTCCTGCGCGTGCACGCCCGACCACAGCGAACCTTCGACGCTCGCGATACGTGCGCTGCCATCGTCCGGCAGCGCGCGCGCGATCAGGAAACGCAGGCCGCTGCCGGTGGCGACCAGCCAAACCAGCGCGATCGCGAACAAGGCCAGCAACAACAGCAGCAGTCGTCGCGTGCGCCTCACAGGTCGGGCCCGGCGGAAATGTGCAGCTGCCAGCCGCCGACCTCGGCATCGAAGCCGTGCGCGAGATCGACGCGGATCGGCCCCACCGGCGAGCGCCAGCGCAGGCCGAAGCCAGCGGCGAGCGCGAGATGCGGCCGCCCCTGCGACCAGACATCGCCGCCATCGACGAAGCCGGCTCCGCTCCAGCCCGGCCATAGCTCGCGTTCGTACTCGATCGACGTGGTCAGCAGGTGACGGCCACCGATGGCAACGCCCTCGCTGTCGGTGTCGCCGAGTGCTTGGTAGCCGTAGCCGCGCACACTGCGATCACCGCCGGCGAAGAAGCGCAGCTCCGGTGGCAAGCGCGCGAAGTCATCGGTCGCCGTGCCGCCGCGCGTGATCTGGCCGAGGATGCGTGCGCCGCTGCCCGCCGGCAGGATGCCCTTGACCGTCGCACGTCCCTGCAGCAACGAGACATCGCTGATCAGCGCATCGCTGGCGCCGAGCAGGCGCAGCTCCAGCGAGGCGCCACGCTCGGGTCGCACGCGGTCTTGCGCCAGCACGCGCTCATAGCGCAGCTCGGGATAGAGCACGCGCGCGTCCTGGCGGGTGTCGCCGGGCGCGCGCGCACCGACCAGGAAACTGCCATCGAGCAGGTTCAGCGAAGCCTGTCCGTACCAGTGATGACCGCGCGCGACCGCGTTGGCCCCGAGCAGGAACGAGCGTGCGTCGACGCTGTCGGTCTGCTCGTCGAGCCAGCGCGTGGCAACGGCGTAGCGCGAGATGCGCTCGGCAAAACGCGGGAACGCATACTCCGCGAACAGCGCCGAGCGTCGTTGCGCGAGTTCGGCCTCGCCGAAGAACTGGTGGCCGCGCGCATTCACCCAGCGCCGCTCGATGCCGCCGCGCACGCCGGCGCCTTCGTCGGTGCCATAGGAGACGCCGGCGACGTAGCGCGTGCGCAGGTTCGGGCTCAGGTTCACCTGCAGCGGCACGCGCAGGGTCGCCGCGTCGATCTCGCCCTGGCTGATCTCGATGTGGTCGAAGTAGTTGCTGGCCGCGAGCGACTGCTGCAGCGCCTCGACGCGCGCCTGGTCGAAGCGGTAGCCATCCGGCCATGGCACGAATCGCTGCAGCAGGGCGTCGTCGAACTGCGCACCGCTGAATTGCACGGCACCGAGAAAATGGCGCGTACCCGACTGGTAGTGCAGCACCACGCGCGCGCTGTGCTCGCCGCGGCGGATCTCGACGCGACGCTCGACCAGCCGTTGCGCCAGGTAGCCACGGCGCAGCAACGCGCGTGCGATCGCGGCCTTGCTCGCCTCGTAGGCACGATGGTCGAAGGCCTCGCCCAGCGCCGGCCGGAATCCGCTGACCAGCCCGCCGATGCGTTCGTTGCGCGCGGCGGCGCCGTCGATGCGCACATCAAGCGCCGT
Organism: Lysobacterales bacterium; assembly: GCA_016703225.1. Taxonomy (NCBI): domain Bacteria; kingdom Pseudomonadati; phylum Pseudomonadota; class Gammaproteobacteria; order Lysobacterales; species Lysobacterales bacterium. The sequence continues at coordinate 1,662,281 of JADJCM010000001.1, read as the reverse complement.
CACCCGCGCCGGCTCGCCGGGATCGATCTCCAGCAGCACCCGGTAGCGTGCATTCTCCAGCGCTTCGACTTGCACCTGCGTCTTCGAGTCGTAGTAGCCAAACACCTGCAGCGCGCCATCGACCTCGGCCCCGACCTGGCCGAGCAGGCGTCGCAGGCGACGCTCGCCGATGCTCTGCCGCTGGCGATAGGTCGCCACTTCCAGTGCCGGCAGCACCGCCTCGGTCTGTTCGTCGTCGAGACCCTCGATCTTCAGTTCGATCACGCCCGCCCGCACGGCGCCGCCCGGGCGCGCCGATGCCGTCGTCGCCAGCAGCAGCGAGAGGCACAACGCGACGAGGCTCACCCGCCGCCAGAACCCGGTCGCGGAGTCGATGCCGTGCCTGTGGAGTCCACGCACCATCGGTCACGCGTGCACGTGTTCGACTTGCGGCAGGATGCAGTCCGGCGGCAGATGCACGTCCACCGCTACCGGCAGATGGTCGGAGACGCGCAACGGCAGCACCTCGTAGCGGCGCAGGTCGAGCGCCGCGGTGGTCAGCACCTGGTCGATCGAACGGGCCGGCTGCCAGCTCGGGAAGCTCGGTGCGTGCGTTGCCGGACGCAGCCGCGTATGCGCGAACAGCGGCGCGATCGAGTGGCTGTCGGGTTCGCAATTGAAGTCGCCAAGCACGATCGCATGCGCACAATCACCGACCAGGCCGGCGATGAACTCGGACTGGCGCAGGCGCGCGCCCGGCGTGAGCGCCAGGTGCACGATGAACACGCGCAGCGCGGCCGCCTCTTCGCCAAAACGCACCTCGAGCGTGCCGCGCCCGGGAATGGCACCGGGCAGGCGATGGTCGATGACGCTGCTCGGTGCGAAGCGCGTGAGCAGGCCGTTGCCGGGTTCGGCGATCGCCAGCGCGCGGTTGCGCTGGTGGCTCCAGTAGGGGAAGTCGGCGTGCTCGGCCAGCACCTGCACCTGGTGGCGGAAACCGCTGCGCACGCTGTGGCTGTCGGCTTCCTGCAGCGCGACCACGTCGAAGGCGCGCGCCAGAGTCGCGACCTGGGCCAGGTTCTCGCCCTTGCCACGATGCGGCAGCACGGTCTGCCAGCCGCGGGTGAAGTACTCGCGGTAGGCATTGGTGTGCGCACCGGCCTGGATGTTGAAACTGAGCAGGCGCAGGTGGCGTTCGGATTCGCGCGTGGATCGCATGCTGCCCATCATGCAGCCGCGCAGCGATTTCGCAAGCCCGGAAACGAATGCGGGGCGCCAGAGCGCCCCGCAGTCTGGTGCCGGTTCAGGCGCTTCAGCCCTTGGCAGCCGCCGCAGCCGGGGTCGCGGCCTTCTTCGCAGCCGATTCCTTGGCGATCAGGAAATCGACCACCTCGAACACCTTGTCCTGGCCACCGGCCGACGTGCCGGTGACGCGGTACTTGCCGGCCACGATGATGCTCGGCGTGCCATCGATCTGGTAACGCGGCACCATCTGCTTGGCGCGATTGAGCTTCATCTCCACCGCAAAGCTCTTGGTCGCGTCGAGGAACTGCTGCTCGGTCTTGCCGTGCTTGGCGTACACCTTGGAGATGTCTTCCAGGTTGCGCACGTCGCGGCGCACGTGGATGCCGTCGAACAGATCCTGATGCGCCTTCTCGGCGATGCCGAGCACTTCACCGGCGTAATAGGCGCGCGCGAAGGCCTCCCACTGCGGGTTGAACACCGCCGGCAGGTAGCTGAATGCGGCATTGGCCGGCATCTTCTTTTTCCACTTCGCCACTTCCGGCTCGAAGTGCGCGCAGTGAATGCAGGCATAACTGAACACTTCGACCACTTCGACCTTGTCGCCGGAAGCGGTGGGCTGTGCTGGCTCGACCGGGAAATAGTGGGTGCCGGCCTGGAAGCGTTCGATCGCACCCTGGGCACAGGCGGTGATGGAAACGAGTGAGAAGGCAGCAGCAGCCAGCAGGCGGGTCAACATCGGGGCAACTCCATCATCGGGTCAAGGCGGTCGCAAGCGGACCATGCGGGCGACAGGGACTGCCGCCGCGAGCGAAAAGTTCCCGGCGCTCAGCGCGCCGTGACCTCGGCAGCGGTGTGCAGGCCCTGCAGGTAAGAAGCCAGCGCCGTGATTTCCTCGTCGCTCAGACGCGCGGCGATCTGCGCCATGACGGCGTAGTTGGCGTTCTGCAGCGCCGGCGCGCCGGCCGGCGTCGTCTTGAACGCCTGCAGGCGCAGGCTGGCGTAGCCGGCATGCTGACCGGCAACCGCGGGATAGCTCGGACCGGGCACGCCACGGCCGCTCGGACCATGGCAGGACATGCAGGCCGGCACGCCGCGCGCTGCATCGCCACCGCGGAACAGCTTCTGGCCGACATCGACGATGCGCTGGCCCTTGTACGGACTGGCCGGGTCGGTGATCACGCTGTCATCGGCAACACCCGGCTGCACTTTCTGCCTGGCAAAATGGGCACCGAGGTCACGCATATCCTGTTCGCTCAGCGCGGCCGAAAAGCCGAGCATGATCGGGTTCATGCGCTGCATCGACTTGAACTGCGCCAACTGCCCGGCGATGTAGGCCTCGCTCTGGCCCGCCAGCTTCGGGTACTGCGGATCGACCGAGTTGCCGTCCATGCCGTGGCAAGCGCCGCACACGGCGCCCTTGGCGGCTCCTGCTTCGGCGCTGCCCGGTCCAACAGCAGCCGCCACCGGCGCCGCCACCACTTCTGCAGCCGGCGCCGCCGCATCCGTCGCGACCGCAGCCGCCGCGGGTTCGGTCGTGGTCGCAGCATCCTGCGCGATCAACACCGAGGACAGGGAAAGGGCGAGCACAGCAAGGGAAACACGCAGCGTCATGGCAATCACTCCAAGGAAATTCCGCACCGCGCCCGTCCCGCGGGCGCACGAAGGCCGGCGAGTTTACATGAAGGGCGCAGCCGGATTCAGCTGCGCGGCGTGCCCGCTGGCGCCCTGCCCGCAGCCAAACCGAGCTGCTCGCGCAGGCTGGCGATGATCGCCGGATCCAGCGGCGGCGACTGCCGGCGACCGTCCTGCTCGAACTGCCGCAGCAGCGCTTCCACCTGCTCGCGGCCATCCGGGGTGGATACGGCATCACGCGGCGTGCGCCCATCGAGCGCCGGAAGTTCCATGTCCACCCAGCGCCGGTAGTGGTCGGCCAACTGGGCGTGGATCAGCGCATCGATCTCGGGGCTGGAAAGCGGATCGGTCGTCGGCCCGGCCTCCTGCTGATATTCGGCCATGGCCTGCGCCAGATCGCGGATCTCGGACATGCGGTAACGCCCGCATTCCCCCAAGGCGTCGACGGCGAGTTCGCGAAAGCGCTCGGCGCGTTCGCGCGACTGCAGCTGCACGGTCATGCGCGTGCCGGCGATCTCGATCCAGCCGAGCGAAGTGTTCGACCACTCGGCGTGCATCGCGTTGCCCGACTTGGTCCAGGCAAATTGCACCTTCTCCAGCCGACCGTCCTGCCACTCGGCCTGCGCCAGCAACTCGGCTTCCTCGCTGGTGCTGGACAGGTGCTTGAGCGCATCGAAGGCGATCTGGGCCGAGTCGATGTCGTACACCAGCTTGTGGAATTCAATGTCCTCGCCATCGGTGGTCTGCATCTGCGGCAGCGCCCGCGACCGCCCCTGTTCGAACAGGTCCAGGCAGATTTCGCGCAGCTCGTCGCTCCAGTCGTGCAGCGCCTGATCGTCGAGCACCGGGGTGAGGTGCTGCATGCGCTGGCGCTGCGCCACCACCGCGTTGCGGGCGATCGGCGGCAGCACGAATGGCCACACCGCCTCCACCAACACCAGGCCGCGCACCGGCGCCAGTCGCGCGTAGATCAGGCTGCCGGCCCCGAGGCTTTGCGACGCCGACTTGTCCAGGACCTCGTGGCGCCTGCCGGTGAGCACATCCTCCAGCACCAGGCCGCGACCGGCACGGACCTCGAGCACGTCGTAGAAACTGAACGGTTGGGCCAGACAGCCTTCCACATATTCGCGCAGCAACGGCGCCGCGCTCCGCCCCTTGCGCTGCAGCCATGCGCGTGCCGGCACCACATCTGCAAGCGCGGGATCGAGGACTTCGCACTCCTCGTCGCCATCCGGCTGCCATTCGTAGGCCATCCAGGTCACGAAGGGCTCGATCAACGGCGAGTCCGCATCGAAGAAGTCTTCTTCCTCCTTCCAGAGATGGAACGCCCACCAGGCATCGTCGAGCGCATCCGGCCCGTAGTGCTCGTTGATGAAGCGATGCAGCCGCACCTGAAAACCGTCCAGCTCGCGCCGCAGTTGTCGCCACAACAACTCTTCCGGCGCCTGCAGTTCCGCTTGTTCGGCCGCGAGGCAGCACTGTTTGTACTTCTTGCCACTGCCGCACGGGCAGGGGTCGTTGCGTCCAGGTTTCATCCGGCTTCCTCGATGGTCATGGCTGCATTGTGGCTCGCCGCCCGGTCGCCTGCGACCCCAAGCCGCTTCCAATGACACACGTGCCTGGAGGCACTGGCGTGATTCCAACGGCACATGAGCCTGAGCGACTTCGTGGTGATTTCTCTCCGGGCGAAGCGCGCCTAGCGCAGCGGTTGTCCAAGCTGCTGCAGGTGCAGGTCGCTCAGAGAGTTGTCGGAATCACCCGATCAGGGTAGTTTCGCCCCATGGAGAAGCGCACGCCGCATTTCAGGCTTGAGGCCATCCAGGCGACAGTTGCGAGCAAGGGGCGCCTGTGCTTCACGGCCAGTGCGCGCATGGGCGCTGACGCGATGGGTCTGGCGCCGCCGGATTCGCTGGCGGCGATCGCCGGGCTGACCGCCCGCTGCTTCCGCAAGTCAATGACGACGTATGCCGATCATCGGGTCTGGCAGGACGTCTACATCGCGCAAACACCGGCTGGCGACGCCTACGTGAAGTTCACGATGCGCAGCGACGGGTCCGTGGTGATTTCTTTCAAGAGGGTCGAACCATGAGCAGGAAACCACCCAGGCACGCGTGCCTCAACTGCGAGCAGGCCGACATGCACAAGGAAAACCGGGACGTGATCGCACGCGTCGGCGGCCTGCAACGGACCGTGCCCGACGTGTTCGGCTGGCACTGTGCGAACTGCGGCGAAGTGGAGTTCCTGGACGAAGCCGGTTCGGCACGCTACGACGCCGCGCTGCAGGGGCTGGCCGCCGAGGCGGCTGCGATCGAGCGCGAGGCGCTGCGTGCCGCGCGCAAGCGACTGAAGCTTACGCAGCGCGCGGCCGCCGCACTCACCGGTGGCGGGCACAACGCCTTCAGCCGCTATGAGCGCGGCGAAGCGAAGCCGAGTGCCGCCGTGGTGAACCTGTTCCGCCTGCTCGATCGGCATCCCGAGCTGCTGGACGAAGTGCGGGCGCGCTGAACAGCGCCTGCCCCAGCCGCGCCCGCTCGACCCCGTACACGCGGACCCGCAAGCCGCGCTTTGCTCGCGCTCATCCAAGCCGCCCCCATCGCCTCACTGCGCCCCGGTGGCGATGCTCGCCGGCAGGGTCGGGACGATGGCGCGGGCGTAGGCGTCGGGGACGCGGGTGAGCTCGTATTCGTCGCCCCAGTACGCCTGGCCTGCGGCTTTCGCCAGGAACCAGCTGCGGATCACGATGCGCTCCTCGCCGCGTTCGTTCGGGCCGGCGTCGATCACGTCCGCCATCTCGGTCACCGTCGCCTGCGTCCGGCTCGCCCCGTAGGGACAGGCCGGCGTCACGCCGCCATTGGTCGGCGCGCAACGCGCGATCATGCGGATGCGGTCCGTGGCCGGGTCGATCACCACGGTGTAGGCGTCGCGGAGCGGCTGCTCGGCCCAGTCGTTGATGTTCGGGAAGCCCTGGCCGTACAGGTCGATCAGGGCCTGGGTGGGCAGGTTGATCCACTCCACCGCCTTCACAAACTCGTACTGGTCCGGGCTGTTGCGGTCGGCCAGGCGCAGGAAGGCCGGCTCGGCATTGCCGTAGGCGTTGTCCAGAAAATGCACCTTCTCCGTGGTCGGGCGCTTGCGCAGGTAGACCCAGCCGGCCGGGTCGCCGCCGCCGTCGCCCGAACTGGTGCGACCCCAGCGCCGCTTCACCGCCCAGACCGCGCCCTTCTCGAGCAGGCGTTGGCTGGGGCTGCCGCTGGCGGGCAGGGCCTTGGCCAGGCGCATGTCGCGGTTGGCGGCGTTGCCGCTGGCCGGCAGGCGCAGGTGGCGGCCGCCGATCAGTTCCAGGGTGCGCGGGCCGTAGGGCGGCGTGGTCACGCTGTTCACGGTGTAGGCACAGTCGAAGCACTGGCCGCCGCTGGCGCGTACCCATTCGCTCTGCACCCACGCGGCCAGCCCGCCGTTGGCGCTGTACTCGGCCATCGTCGCCTGGTGTACCGCTGCGGCCAGGTTCATCCAGGTGGGGGCGCCGGCGGCGTCGTAGTGGTAGTAGGTCGCGAACACGAAGGTGTCGGCGCCCACCGCCACCCGGTCCACGGTGAGCCCGGTGCCACTCTGCGTGGGGTCGTAGTACACGCCCGGGTGCGGCAGCACCGGATACACGAACTGCTCCAGCGGTTCGAGGATATTGATCTGGGCCTGCGCCAGGGGAGCGGCGAGGCTGAGCAGGACGAGCAGGATGCGGGCACGGCTTGGCAGCATGGGGACTCCAGGAGGCTTCAGGGGGAAGTGGCGCAGCACAGCGCGTCGCGATAGGGCTGGTTGTAGACGTTGCCCCAGGGGCCGAACAGGCCGTGGCTGGCGCCGGGCGGGCCGGCCCAGTAGTAGGTGCTGCCACCGCAGGCGTAGTTCGCGGCCTCGATGTTGTTCATGGTCACGATGCCGGTGTAGGTGATGTTCTTGTCGGTCGCAGCGGCGGTCGCGGCGGCGTTGCAAGCGTCGGCGCCGGCGTAGTCCTCGCAAGCGGTCCGGTCACTGCCGCTGATTTCCACTGCGGAGATGGTGCTGACGCGGCCGCTGGTCAGGGCGATGCCGTAGGTTGGCAGCGTTACGATCGTGCCCGCCTCCTCGCAGTGGGTCATCTGGCGCACGCGGGTGAAGCCGGCGCCGAAGTCGGCGCAGGTGCCGTCCTCCCACAGGTAGCTGAACGGGTTGGTGCGGGCCGGGCTCACCTTGCAAGTGTAGCCGGGGCCCAAAGGTCCGCCACCCGTGGTCGTGGTCGCTGGCTCCAGATCCGGAAATCCGATCAGCACCACCGCGATCGCCTCGGTCGGGGCGGTCAGCAACCACGGCGTCAGGTCCTTGGTGAAGGAGGCCATCGAGCCGGTCGCGATCAGACTGCCGCCGGGCACGAAGGCCGCGATCAGCTGGTGCTTCTCGAGGGCTTTGACCGACATTGCCGATGTTTCCTGAACAGGTATATTCTGCCGCCATGACCGAATAGGAAAAGCCGCTCGAATGGATCGCGAGTAGTTGCAAGGACCTGATGGCCTTGCCACCCGGAGTGCGGCGGCGTTTCGGCTACGCGCTGTCGCTGGCACAACTGGGCGACCAGGACGACTCAGCGAAGGTGCTCAAGGCTTTCGATGGGGCCGGTGTCGTGGAGGTGGTCGAAGACGATGTGGGCGGCACGTACCGCGCGGTCTACACGGTCCGGTTCGCGGAAGCGGTGTTTGTCCTGCACTGTTTCCACAAGAAGAGCAAGCGCGGGATCGCCACGCCCAAGACGGACACAGACATCATCCGTGCCCGACTGAAAGTGGCCGAGGCCATGGCAAAGGAGCTACGCAATGCGAAAGCGCATCATTGAAGGCATCGAGGTCCGACGCAGCTCAGGCAATGTCTTCGCCGACCTTGGTCTGCCCGACGCCGAGAAGTTGAGGATCAAGACCGGCCTCGTGGTCGAAATCAGGAAGGCGATGCGCACGCTGGGCCTGACTCAGCTGGCAGCGGCCAAACGCATGGGCATCCCGCAACCGAAGGTATCGGGCATGATGCGCGGCGACTTCAGCAACCTGTCCGAACGCAAGCTGATGGACTGCCTGAATCGCCTCGGCTACGACATCGAGATCAACGTGCGGCCAGCGGCGAAGCCGGTCGGGCATCTGACGCTCGCAACGAACTGAGACTCGCGCGGATCGGATCGGTGCGGCGCCGTTGCCGAAGCGGAAGTGATGAAGCTGCACGCCGAGACCCTGCTTTGGCGGTTCAGGCCGCGACTTCTCGCAGAATCTCCGGGTGCGCCACAGCCACGCGCAGCAACGTCCTGGCGGCGCCGGTCGGCTCGCGCCGCCCCTGCTCCCATTCCTGCAGCGTGCGCGCCGACACACCGAGCAGCGCCGCGAACCGGCTTTGCGAAAGCCCCACGTTGGCGCGCGCCTGCGCGGCTGGCGTCAATTCCACCTGTGTTTCGCGCGCGGCCCGACCCGACTTCATCTGTTTCACGGCGGCAAGGATTTCCTCGCCCAGATCGCGGCCCGTCATGACCTTTTCTTTCGTGCTCATAGCGCCTCCTTGATCGCTTTCAACAGGTGCGCCGGTATGTTCCCGCGCACCGCCTTGGCGTACATCGTCAACAACCACACCTTTCCTTCGTCCGGCCGATTGAAGTAGATCACCCGCGCGCCGCCGCGCTTGCCGCGCCCGCTGGCCTGCCAGCGCACCTTGCGGCACCCGCCGGACCCAGGGATCACCTCACCCGCATCCGGGTTTGCGGCAATCCACGCGCAGAACTCGATGCGCTCATCGTCTGCCAAGATCGCCGCGGCGCGCGCCTTGAAGATGTCGGTTTCGGCAACGGTGAGCACGCGCCGACTATACGTCTGCGACGTATGCTTGTCGATGAACTCCTGCGTCCGCCGGTGGATGCTCGGCGTCTTGCCAACCACCGTACGGCCATGGCCGAAGCGACGGCCAGCCTCAGTACGCGAACTCGCTGTAGACCGGATCGACCGAGCCCTGCCAGGGGCCGTGGAAGAGTTCGAGTTTGCGTTCGGCCGGGCACTGGTTGGCCTGAGCGAACTCGATCAGGGGTTCGAGAAACAGGGATTCGTCACCGCCGCGGGTGTTCAGCCGGGCACGGCGTTGCAGGCCGTGGGCGGAGATCTTCAGCGCTTCGAGTGCGAGCTCGCGGGCGGTGCCGTTGCGGAACGGGGTCTTGAGCGCGAGCTTCGGTACGCCGCTGCGCAGCGCTTCGCGTTCTTCCAGGCGGAAGTCGCGCACCAGGTCCCAGGCGGCGGCGAGCGCGGTGTCGTCGTAGAGCAGGCCGACGAAGAAGGCCGGCAGCGCGCACAGTCGATTCCACGGGCCGCCATCGGCACCGCGCATTTCCAGGTACTTCTTCAACCGCACTTCCGGGAAGGCGGTGGTCAAGTGGTCGTTGAAGTCCTTCAGCGTCGGCTTCTCGCCGGGCAGGGCCGGCAGCTTGCCGGCGAGGAAATCGCGGAAGCTCTGGCCGCTGGCATCGATGTACTTGCCGTCGCGATAGACGAAGTACATCGGCACATCGAGCAGGTAATCGACGTAGCGCTCGTAGCCGAAACCGTCCTCGAACACGAAGCCGAGCATGCCGGTGCGATCCGGGTCGGTGTCACTCCAGACGTTGGAGCGGAAGCTGAGGAAACCGTTGGGCTTGCCTTCGGTGAACGGCGAATCGGCGAACAGCGCGGTCGCGATCGGCTGCAGCGCCAGCGAGACGCGAAACTTGCGCACCATGTCGGCTTCGGAGCCGTAATCGAGGTTGGTCTGCACGGTGCAGGTGCGCTGCATCATGTCCAGCCCAAGATTGCCGCGCTTGGGCATGTACTCGCGCATGATCCGGTAGCGCCCTTTCGGCATCCACGGCAACTCGTCACGACGCCACTTCGGATTGAACCCCATGCCGAGAAAACCAAGCCCGAGCTGGTCGCCGATCTGCTTGCATTCGCGCAGATGCTGGGCAACCTCGCAGCAGGTCTGGTGGATCGTTTCGAGCGGCGCGCCGGAAAGCTCGAACTGCCCCGCCGGTTCCAGCGACACCGAGGCCAGGTCCTTGAGCAGCGCGATCGGGTGGCCGTCTTCGAGCAGCGGCGTCCAGCCGAACTCGCGCGCCATGCCATCGAGCAACGCGCGAATGCCGCGCGGCCCTTCATACGGCGGCGCGCGCAGGTCTTCGAGCTGGAACACGAACTTCTCGTGCTCGGTGCCGACGCGCCAGTCCGCGGCTGGCTTCTCGCCGCTGGCGAGGAAGTCGATCAGATCCTGCTTCGATTCGATCGGCGCTGCGGCGCCCTGGCTTGGATTCGACACGAACTGCTCCGATGGGACGGACACGGACCGGTGCGACACCGGAATGCTCACAGGTGGGGCGGCTTCGGCCGATTGCAATGTCGCCCGCGACCGCCCTGCCCTGCCCGCCGCTTCCGCAGTACATTGCCGCCATGTCGGTACCCGCCCGCCTACCTGCCCGCTACGAAGAGTTGCTCGCGCTACCGCGCGAGCGCGTCGGCGAGATCGTCAACGGTGTGCTGTACAGCCACCCGCGGCCGGCACCGAAGCACATCGTCTCCGCATCGCTGCTGGGCGGACGGCTCATTGCCCCCTACCACTCCGGCCATGGCGGTCCCGGCGGCTGGTGGGTCCTCGACGAGCCCGAATGCCACCTCGGTCCGCACGTGCTGGTGCCCGACCTCGCCGGCTGGCGTCGCGAGCGCATGCCGACCCTGCCCGAAACCGCATGGTTCGAGCTGGCGCCGGATTGGGTCTGCGAAATCCTCTCGCCCGGCACCGCGCGTCTGGACCGGGTCGAGAAGATGCCGATCTACGCAGCGCACGGCGTCGAGCACCTGTGGCTGCTCGATCCGATCCTGCGCACCCTCGAAGCCTATCGCCGCGAAGACGGCCGCTGGCTGCTGCTCGGTAGCCACGCTGACCAGGACGTGGTGCGCCTGCCGCCGTTCGACGCCATCGATCTCGAACTCGGCTCCTTGTGGGCGTAGGCGGCGCGGCTCAGCGCGCGAACCAGGGTTGCGGATCGAGCGGGCGGCCCTGGTGGCGCAGTTCGAGATAGAGCCCGGCCTGCGCGGCGCCGCCACTGGCGCCGGCGGTGCTGAGCACATCGCCCACCGCGACCCAGTCGCCGACATCGCGCAGCAGCGATTCGTTCTGCGCGTACAGGCTCATGTAGCCATCGCCATGATCGAGGATCAGCAACAAGCCGAAGCCCTTCAGCCAGTCGGCGAAGGCGACGCGACCCGGCGCCACCGCATGGACTTCGTCGCCGACGCGCGCGCCGATCAGCCAGCCTTCGCTGGCGCGGCCCGGGCCGATGCCCTGGCCGAAACCGACCTGTACCGAACCTGCAAGCGGCCGCTTCAGGCGTCCCTTGAGCGCGGCGAACGGCTGCGCCGCCTCGATCTGCTTGGGGATGTCGGCGAAGATGTCACGCAGATCTTCGAGCAGCTGCAACAAGTCGCGCTCGTCGCGCCCGAGTGCCGCGAGGCGGGTCTCGCCTGCCTTGAGCTGCGCATCGAACTGCGCCAGCACCGCTTCGCGCTCGACGCGCTCCGCGCTCAGGCGCTCCGAGTCCACCAGCACCTTGGCCTGTTCGACCGCGAGCGCAGCACGCGCCTCGGCGATCACCTTCTCGACCGCAAGCAGTTCGGCCAGGCTGTCCATCAGCTCCTGCACACGCCGCAAACGATCGCGCTGCAGGTAGCGGTAGTAGGCGAGCGCGCGACTGCTGTCGGCGATGCGGTCGCGCGCCAGCAGCGCCTTGAGCGATTCGCCGCGGCCGATCATGTACACCGAGCGCAACAGGTTCTCTAGCGTCTCGCGGCTGCCACCGAGCTGGCCCTGCAGCACGACGCGCTCGGCCTCGCGCTCACCGAGCAGACGGTTCTGCCTTGCGATGCCGGCCTCGATGCCGCGCAGGCGCCGCGTGGTCGCGCTGACGCGCGTATCGATCTCGCGCAGCGCTGCAACTCCGGCGTCGCGCTGCGCGGCCACTTCGTTGCGCTCGGCTGCGAGTGTCGCGATCTCCGCACGCAAGGCCTCCAGCTTCGCCTTCGCCTCGGCTTCGCGTTCGGCGTTCTGCGGCAGCACCGTCGCTGCGAGCGGTAGCGCGACCAGCAACGTCAACGCCGCCAGCGCCCGCATTCAGCCGGCTCCGACAAGCAGCGAGTGCCCGCTCATCTCGGCCGGCTGCGGCAGTCCGAGCAGAGTCAGGATCGTCGGCGCCAGATCGCACAAGGCGCCGGGCTTGAGCTTCGCCTCGCGACCCACCAGCAGCAACGGCACCGGGCCGACGGTGTGCTGGGTATGCGGCTCGCCGGTGACCGGGTCGCGCATCATCTCCAGATTGCCGTGATCGGCGGTGACCAGCATCACCCCGCCGACCTCGTCGATCGCCTCAGCAATGGCACCGAGCGCGTGATCGACCGCTTCCGCCGCCTTCAGCGCCGCCGCAAAGATTCCGGTGTGCCCGACCATGTCCGGATTGGCGATGTTGCAGACGATCAGATCGAACGCGCGCGAACGGATCGCCGCGGTCAGTTTCGCGGTCAGTTCCGGACAACTCATCTCCGGCTGCAGGTCGTAGGTGGCCACCTTGGGCGAGGGAATCAGCCTGCGCTCCTCGCGCGGGAATGCTTCCTCGCGTCCGCCGTTGAGGAAGAAGGTGACGTGCGCGTACTTCTCGGTCTCGGCGATGCGCAGCTGCTTCAGACCGTGCGCGGCGATCACCTCGGGCAAGGTGTTGGCCATGCTCTGCGGCGGGTACGCGACTGCGGAGACCGGCAGGTCGGCGGCGTATTCGGTCAGCGTCACGAACGCCGACAGCCGGATCGGACGCGGCCTGGCGAACCCGGCGAAATCGGCTTGCACGAAGGCACGGGAGAGTTCGCGCGCACGATCGGCACGGAAGTTCAGGAACACCACCGCGTCGCCATCGACGAAGCGGGCGCCATCGCCGATCACGGTCGGCTGCACGAACTCGTCGCTCTCGCCGCGCGCGTAGGCGGCTTCGAGCGCGGCCAGCGCGTCCGCGGCATTGAACGCCGCGTTCGCCTCGGTGATCGCGCGATACGCGGGTGCGACCCGCTCCCAGCGGTTGTCGCGGTCCATCGCGTAGTAGCGACCGGTCACGCTGGCGATGCGCGCGCCGGGCAGTGCCGCGCATTTCGCGTGCAGTGCGTTCAACGATGCCGCCGCGCTTTTCGGCGGCGTATCGCGGCCATCGGTGAAGGCATGCACGGCGATGAACTTCAGGCCCGCGGCCGCTGCGGCGTCGAGAAAGGCGAGCACATGCGCCTCGTGCGAATGCACGCCGCCCGGCGACAGCAACGCGAACACGTGCAGGGTGCCGCCACTGGATCGCACGCCATCGAACGCGCACGTAAACGCCGGATTTGCGCCGAAGCTGCCATCGCGGATGGCCTGGTCGATGCGCGTCAGTTCCTGGTAGACGACGCGCCCGGCACCGATGTTCATGTGCCCGACCTCGGAATTGCCCATCTGCCCATCGGGCAGGCCGACGTGCTCGCCGTGGGTGTCGATCAACGTGTGCGGGCATGCGGCCAGCAGCCGGCGCCAGTTCGGCACCTCGGCCTGGGCGATCGCGTTCCATTCGCGGTCTTCGCGATGGCCCCAGCCATCGAGGATCAGCAGCAATACGGGTTTCGGCGTGGGCACGGTTCGCTTCCGCGACAGACAGGGCGGGCATTCTAGCGGCCGCCCGCACATGACCGATGGCAGGGGGATAAACCCTGGGCCCTCGGTCGTGCATCAGATCGCGGGCAACCCCCACAGGAGAACCCTCATGCGTCACCTTTCATCCGCCGTGCTGATCTCCGTCGTCTTCGCCAATGCTGCCTTCGCGCAGGGCCCGGAGCGCGACGATCACGACTACGCCGACATCAGCAAGGTCAACCGCAGCATCCGCGTCGAGAACGGCGGCCGCGCCGGCGATCTGGACACCGTGAACGGTTCGGTGCAGATTGGCGACGACGCCATCGTCGGCCACGCCGAGACCGTGAATGGCTCGGTGCGCATGGGCGGCAACGGCCAGGCCGAGTCGCTGGAAACGGTGAATGGCAGCATCCATGTCGGCAACCGCAGCGTGGTCAGCAAGGGCATCGAGACGGTCAACGGCAGCATCGTGCTTTCCGACGACGCCGCCAGCCTGGACCCGATCGAGACGGTGAATGGCCGCATCGAACTCGGCGCGCGCGCCAAGGCCGGCGCCGGCATCGAACTGGTGAATGGCGACGTCGAACTGCGCCAGGCGGCGCAGGTGACCGGCGACATCGTGGTGCGCAAGCCGACCGGCTTCGGCTGGTTCAACAGCAACAGCAAGCCGCCGCGCATCATCCTCGGCGCCGACAGCGTGGTCGACGGCAACCTGCGCTTCGAACGCGAAGTCGAGCTGTACATGCACACCAGCGCCAAGCTCACCGGCCGCCAGGAAGGCCCGCTGGTCGGTGGCAAGGTCAATCGCTTCGACGGCGCAGCGCCGAAGTTCTGAGAGCTGCGGATGCCTGCACCACGCCCCGATCCTGACGTTGGTGCGGGCGGAACGACGGCGACGGCGATGGCTGCAACGCCCGCACTGCTCAGCGCTGTCGCTTCGCTGCTACCCAGTTTCAGTCTTGCATCGTTCGCAGTGGCAGCAGCCGCATGCGGGTGCGCTCGAGGTCCAACGTCAACAGCGCCCCGGCTTCCAGCTCCGATCGCAGGCTCCTCAGACCCGACACGACCTGTCGGCCAACTGCGGTCATGCGCACATCATCCGTGCGCAGCTGCACCACGCTCGGCTTGCGTCCCTGCGTGACCGCCAGGATCGCGCTGAAGTCGAGATCATGAGTCAGGACGATGCAGCCATTGCTGGCCGCGAAGCGCATGATCTCCACGTCCGCGGCGCCTGCTCTCCCGACCTGCGACCAGTGCACGGCCTCGATTCCTTCGCTCACCAGGAAGTCGACCCAGCGCGGCGAGAGGTTCATGTCGATCAACAGCTTCACGCCACCGCCAACGGAAGCTCGCGCTCCTCCGCACGCCAGGCTGCATAGCGCAGCGCCTGCAGAATGTCTTCGCGCTCCAGATAGGGGTAGTCGGCCAGAAGGCCGGGCACGTCGACGCCCGCAGCGATCTGACCGACGATCATGCCCACCGTCACCCGGGTGCCGCGGATGCATGCCTTTCCGCCCATCGTGCCGGGGTCTTGGGTAATGCGATCCAGCAATTCCATACCGGGCTCCTCGACGGGGTGGGATGGTTGCATTACCGCGTCTTGAGTCGCGACAACCGCTTCATCGTGATGGACGCGCCGCCCGAGCGCGAGAACATCGCGCCCTGGCTCGACATCCTCGCGCGCCTGCGCAAGGCCAACGTCAACGCCCCGGAACTGGTCGCGGTCGAGCGCGGCCAAGGCTTCATCCTGATGGCCGACCTCGGCGACCAGAGCTACCTGTCGCAACTCAACGAGGGCAGCGCCGACACCCTCTACCGCGACGCGCTGAACACGCTGTACGCGATGCAGACCCGGGTCGACTGCAGCGGGCTCGAGACCTACCACTACGGCAAGCTGGTGGCCGAGATGGAGCTGTTCCCGGAGTGGTTCCTCAAGCGTCACCTCGGCCTGCAGCAGGACTGCGCCGGCTGGGACACCATCGAGCATGCGTTCTCGGTGCTCACCGCCTCGGCGCTGGAGCAGCCGCAGGTATTCGTGCATCGCGATTTCCACAGCCGGAACTTGATGCGCACGCCGATGAACAACCCCGGCGTGATCGACTTCCAGGACGCGGTCAAGGGACCGATCACCTACGACCTGGTGTCGCTGCTGCGCGACTGCTACATCGAATGGCCGAAGGAACGCGTGCTCGCCTGGATGCAGCAGTACCGCGAGCGCGCGGTGCAGGGCAACCTGATCGCGCACAACGAACTGCGCTTCAAGCGCTGGTTCGACCTGATGGGCGTGCAGCGCCACCTGAAAGTGCTCGGCATCTTCTGCCGGCTCTGGTACCGCGACGGCAAGGCGCAATACCTCAACGACCTGCCGCTGGTGCTGAAGTACACGCTCGACGTGGCCACCGTGAACAAGGACCTCAAGCCCTTCGGCGAATGGCTGGCGAAGATCACCGCAACCGTGGACCTGACGCGGCCGCGGGACTGATCAACGCGCCTGCACCGCAGCCATCAGCGCGCGCGTTTCCTGCCGCTCGTATTCCGGCGCCGGCAGCGCCAGCGCTTCCTGCGCTGAAGACCGTGCTTCCTCGCGCGCTCCCGCGGCGAGGGCATGACGCGCTTGGTCGGTGAGCGCGCGCGGCAAGTGCATTGCCACCGGCGCGCCGGCGTCGCGCAGCAACGTGATCGCCGCGGCCAGGTCGGCTCGCCCGCCATCGAGTTCGCCGCGCGCGATGCGCAGCAGACTGCGCAGGTAGGCGATGCGGGCCAACTCCGGATGCGTCGCACCGTGACGCTCGACCAGCGCCTGCGCGGCGCGGTCGATGCGCTCGGCCGCAGCCTCTCCCTCGCCCCAGACGATCAGCCAGCGCGCGTGGCTGAGCCAGATCGCCGGTGCCATGGTCTTGGTCTGCGCCTGCTCGGCGATGCGTTCGGCCTCCGCATAGTGGCGCCGCGCCGCCGCGGCGTCGCCGAGCAAGGCGTGCAGGTTGGCGATGTTGGCGTGCGGCGCGGCCTGGAATACGTCGTCGTGGCCGCGCGCGGCGCGCAATTCGAGTTCGCGCGTCGCCGCCACGAGTGCTTCCGGCAGGTGCGATCGCAGGCGCTGCACGCGCGCGAGTTCGCCATAGGCCGAGGCGGTCGCGGTGTCTTCGGCCAGTCCGGCGCGTTCGCGAAACTCCAGCAATTGCGCCAGCGCCGCGGCGGCGGCGTCGACGCGACCAAGGTCGATCAGCAGGCCGGCGCGCCGGCGTTGCGTGTTCCAGGCGTTGGTCGAATCGGCCCCCTCGCGTTCGCGATAGCCAGCGGCGGCGCGATCGAGGCTGGCCAAGGCGCGCTCCCGCTCACCGCGAGCGGCGTAGTAGGTCGCGGCCCGATCAAAGCACTCGGCCAGCGCCGCTTCGGAAACCCGATGCGGGTTGCGTTCGGCCGCCGCCACCAGCGCTTGCGCCGCCGCAGGCTCCTCCAGCGCAACGTGCACGCCAATGGTTCGGCATTCGATGTTCACGTAGCGCTCGAATGCCGTCGGCGGCGTCAGCGCCAACGCGCGCCGGTACGAGGCCAACGCGGCTGCGGGCCGGTCACGCGAGAACTGGAAACCGGCCCAGCGCACCCACAGTTCCGCGGCGACGGCCGGGTCGAGCCCGCGCAGGCGCGTGAGGATGACTTCACCGCGATCGAGCAGGCGGCTCGATTCGGCAGCGGTGCCGGTCGCGAGCGCGTCGCCGAACAGGCGCGTCAGAAAATCCGAATACGCCGTCGCCCGCGCCGCCTCGGCCCGGGCGCGCTCGGCTTCGGCACGGGCCACTTGCGCCTGCCAGGCGACGCCGATCACGCTGCCGATGACCGCGAGCAGCGCGACCATGCCGGTGGCGACGCCGCCGCGATGGCGACGCACGAACTTGCGCGCACGGTAGGTCAGGCTCGGCGGACGAGCGCGGATCGGGCGATTTTCGCGCCAGGCGGCCAGGTCCTCGGCGAACTCGCGCGCGCTGGCGTAGCGCTCGCGCGGCTCGGCACGCATTGCCTTGGCGATGATCGTGGCCAGGTCGGCGTCGGCACGACGCGCGCGTGGCGGCGGATCGCGCGGCGTGTCGGTGGCGGTGAAGGCGCGCCGGCCCTCGACCAACTCGTAAGCGATCAGACCGAGCGCGTAGACGTCCATCGCTACGCTGGGCGGTGCGCCCTGCAGCTGTTCGGGCGCGGCGTAGGCCGGCGTCATCGCGCCGCCATGCAGGCGCGTCACGCTGCCTGCGCCCGCGCCTTCGTCCTCGATCAGGCGCGCGATGCCGAAGTCGAGCACGACCGCGCGCCCGCTGCCATCGACCAGCACGTTTGCCGGCTTGAGGTCGCGATGCACGACCAGCTGCGCATGCGCGGCCTGCACCGCATCGGCCACCGCTTCGACCAGGCGCATGCGCTCGGCCAGGTTGGCGGTGTGCCGCTGGCACCACTGGTCGAGCGCGACGCCATCCACGTACTCGAGGATCAGGAACGGCTCGCCGTCGCCGGCCAGACCGGCGTCGAGCAGGCGGGCGATGCCGGGATGATCCAGACGCGCGAGCAGGTCGCGTTCGCGTGCGAAGCGGGCCAGCACCGCATCGCGGCTGGCGCGGATCTCGGGGAACTTGATCGCTGCGCATTGCGACGCATCAGCGAGCGCAGCCGCCTTCCAGACGCTACCCATGCCGCCGCGACCGATCTCGGCAAGGAGGCGATACCCGGCGACTTCGCGGCCACTGCGATCACGGGCGCGCTGCGCACCGCTGAGCCAGGCCGGAGGCTCGAGTTGCGGCGCCTGCGCGGCGGCCTCGGCGCGTTGCAGGAGGTCGCGTACCGCGGCGCCATCCGCGGGCACTCCCGCGTCGAGCCGCTGCAGCCAATCCGCGCGCGCCGCGCCCTCGAGTTCGAGCGCCTGGTCGATCAGCGCTTGCAGGTGCTGCCACTGGGCGGGGTCGCGGGTCATGTCGCCAACTCCGTGCGCGGGCGCCGGCTCAGGACAGCTCGCCGAGCAACTCGGCGAGCAGGGTACGCGCCTTGACCCAGTCGCGCCGCACGGTGCGCTCGGTGACATTCAGCGCTGCGGCGATCTCGGCCTCGTCGAGCCCGGCGAAATAGCGCCACACCACCACCTGCGCCAGTCGCGGGTCCAGCGCCTCCAGCCGCTGCACGGCGGCGTCGACCGCGAGCACCTGCGCGGCATCGTCCGGCATCGCCAGCCGCAACGCATCGGGCGCGTCCAGAGGCAGATGGCCGACCCCGGCGCCGCGCTTGTCGGCGCGACGCGCACGCGCATGGTCAACCACGATCTCGCGCATCGCCTGCGCCGAGATCGCGAGGAAATGCTCGCGGTCGGCGATGCGATTGGGCGGCGCGCGATTCAGTTTCATCCACAACTCGTTGACCAGCGCGGTGGTGCACAGTGTCTCGCCGGGGTCGAGGCGCGCGCGCTGGCGCCTGGCCACCTGCTTCAACTCGGCGCGCAGCTCGGCGAACAGACGGTCGAGCGCGACGCGGTCGCCGCTGCGGCTGCGCGCCAGCCACGCCGGCACTGATGCGGCTACGTTTTGCCGCTGCGGCAAGTCATCATCCGGTTCCATGAGCCCGATTCTGCCGCAACTACCGACCGCAGCCCCAGCATGCGCGCCCTGATCTTCGCCGCCGGCCGCGGCGAGCGCATGCGCCCGCTGACCGACACCACGCCCAAGCCGCTGCTCGAAGTCGGCGGCAAGCCACTGGTCGTCTGGCACATCGAGCGGCTGCGTGCGATCGGCGTGCACGACATCGTGATCAACACCTCGTGGCTGGCGCCGTGCTTTCCGCAACGGCTTGGCGATGGCAGCGGTTTCGGCGTGCACCTGCACTTCAGCCACGAAGGCGAAACCGCGCTCGAAACCGGTGGCGGCATGCGCCATGCCCTGTCCCTGCTCGGCGACGCGCCATTCATCGCCCTCAACGGCGACATCTGGAGCACGCACCCGCTCGCCACGCTGCCGCGCGAGCCGCAAGGTCTCGCCCATTGCGTGCTGGTGCCGCTGCCCGCGTTTCGCACGCCGGCGGCGTTCGAGCAGACGGTGACGCCGCTGCTCGGAGCCGATGCGCCCGCACATACCCTGGCCGGCATCGGCGTGTATCGGCCGGAGCTGGTGCGCACCCACACGCCCGGCAAGTTCTCGATCACGCCGTTGCTCACCGCCGTCGCGAACACCGGCCAGCTCTCGGTCGAGGCGCATTGCGGCGAATGGGAGGACGTCGGCACGCAGGAACGCCTGCGCGCGCTCGATACCCGCCTCACTACCGCGCTGCAGCAAGACTTGTCTGCAACAAACCGCTAAAAAGCGCCCGCGCATGAACCGCGTCACAGAATAGAGCCGGGCACCGGCCTAAGGGACGCGACACAGTACGGAAACACTTCGCGGATAGCGTGCGCACGCCATTCACCCGGGGGATTCCATGCTTCGTTCCACGCGTTTGCGCGCGACCACGCTCGCGCTGAGTCTTGCTGCTGCCGTTTCCGTGCAGGCTGCCCGCCCGGCCAGCCCCGACCATCATGAGTTCGAAGCGGCGCTGCATGCACCGTTCGCGATGGCGAAGTCCACGGCGCGCGATTTCACGCTGTACTTCAGCTACATCGACGCGCGCGATCCCTCGACCGTGGCCTGGAAACTGGAGCTGCTGGATGGTGAAGGTGCGACCACCCTGCGCACCTGGCATGGCGAGGAACGCCTGTTCCAGAAGCAGATCGAGACCGTGGTGCCGTGGGACGGCCGCGATGGCGGGCAACGGCCGCTGGCGGACGGCTTCTACAAGGTGCGCCTGACCGCCACCGCGGGCGACCCGGTCGCGTTCCGCTCGCGCGCCGGCAATCTGTCCAAGCGGGTCGAGCAGGCGCTGATCGAAGACGCTGGCGATACGCATGTGCAGGAATGGGACATCCGCGTCGGCGCGTTGCCGAAAGTGGCGATGCCCGAATTCCGTGCGCTGCCAACCGCGGGTTCGGCGAAGTCGCAGGCGGCGACGGCGTCGCTGCCCTACACCGTGTACTTCGGCAATCTGCACGGCCAGAGCAACGACTCCGACGGTGGCGGCGCGATCGGCTCCTGCACCTCGTCGCAGGCGGCGCAGACCGGCGCCTATGGTCCCGCCGACGCCTTCAACTATGCCCGCGGCCGCGGTCTCGATTTCCTGATGGAATCCGAGCACAACCATTACTTCGACGGCTCCTCCAGCACCAACACCTCGGCCAGCCCGAGCACGGCGATCAATCGCTATGCCGCCGGTCGCACCGCGATGGCCAGCTCGAATAGCGCCAACCCCGCGTTCCTGGCGCTGTACGGCATGGAGTGGGGCGTGATCAGCAACGGCGGCCATCTCAACATCATCAACGGCGACAAGCTGTTGTCCTGGGAATACAACAGCTCCAGCCAGCTGCTCGGCGATCTCTTCGTCGCCAAGAGCGACTACGCGAGCCTGTACACGACGATGAAGGCGCGCGGCTGGATCGGACAGTTCAACCATCCGAGCACCAGCGACCAGTTCAAGATCGGCAGCACGGTGATGGGTTATCACGCCGACGGCGATGAGGTCATGGTCGGCGCCGAGATGATGAACACCTCGGCGTTCTCCTCCAACACCACTGAAAGCGAGACCAGCCGCAGTACCTACACCAGCGCGTTCAACAAGCTGCTGGAGAGCGGCTTCCATGTCGCGCCGACGACCAACCAGGACAACCACTGCGCCAACTGGGGCGCGAGCTACACCAACCGCACCGGCGTGCTGCTGCCGACCGGCACCGCGCTGAACGAGGCCAACTTCGTCGCCGCACTGAAGGCGCGCCGCGTCTACGCGACGATGGACAAGAACTCGCAACTGATCACCACCGCGAACGGCAACCTCATGGGCAGCCGCATCAGCAACTCAGGCGTGCTGAACCTGGTCGCGAACTTCGCCAACAGCGCCGGTCGCACGGTCTCGCAAGTGCAGTGGTACAACGGCGTGCCCAAGCGCAACGGCACCGTCACCCTGCTCGCCTCGACCGCAACCCACAGCTTCACGCCGGCCAACGGCGAGCACTTCTTCTACGCCAAGCTGACGCAGGACGACGGCAAGATCCTGTGGTCGGCACCGATCTGGGTCACGCAGGGCGCAGGCGGCGGCGACACCACGCCGCCGACGGTCAGCGCATCGGTCAGCGGCAGCTCGGGCACGATCACGCTGAACGCGACCGCGTCCGACAACGTCGGCGTCACCGGCGTCGAGTTCCTCATCGACGGCGTCTCGCGCGGCAGCGACAGCACGTCGCCGTATAGCCTGGCCTTCAACTCGACCGCGCTCGCCAACGGTTCGCACACACTGACCGCGCGTGCCGCCGATGCCGCCAGCAACAGCACGACCTCGAACCCGGTCAGCTTCTCGGTGAACAACACCACCGGCGGCACCGTGCTCAGCAACGGCGTCGCGGTCGGCAATCTCTCGGCCGCCGTGGGTGCTTCGCTCAACTACACGATGGTCGTGCCTGCGGGCGCGAGCAATCTCAGCTTCACCACGTCCAGCGGCACTGGCGACGCCGATCTCTACGTGAAATTCGGTTCAGCGCCGACCGACAGCAGCTACGACTGCCGCCCGTACCAGGGTGGCAATGCCGAGACCTGCACGTTCGCGACGCCCTCGGCAGGCACCTGGTACGTGCGCGTGCTTGCCTACGAGGCGTTCTCCGGCCTCAGCCTGGTCGGCAGCTACAGCGCCGGCGGCGGCAGCGCGCAGACCTACACCAACTCGGGCAACTACACGATCAACGACAACGCCACCGTCGACTCGCCGATCACCGTCAGCGGCCGCAGCGGCACCGCACCGAGCAGCAGCTCGGTCAGCGTCGCCATCGTGCACACCTACCAGGGCGATCTGAAGGTCGACCTGGTCGCACCCGATGGCACGCTGTACAACCTGCACAACCGCACCGGATCGGGCACCGACAACATCAACAAGACGGTGACCCTGAACCTGTCGTCCGAAACGCTGAACGGCACCTGGAAAATGCGCGTCAACGACAACGGCGCCGGCGACACCGGCTACATCGACAGCTGGTCGATCACCTTCTGATCCACTCGCCGCCCCCACCAACGGCCCGGCATTGCCCGGGCCGTTTGCTTTTCGGCGGGCACGCTGCGTATATGCCGCGCATGCCGAGCCCGCCTTCACCACGCCCCGATTGCCATGTGACCGTGCTGGGCCGATGCCGGGCGGTCACGATGATGGCGGCAGTGCTGCTCGCGCTGTCGAGCAGCGCGCAGGCCGATGCCGTGCTCGATCGTGGCAACGGGCCGGAGCCGACGACGCTGGATGTGCATCGTGGTTCCGAAGTCGGTTCGCAGAACATCCTGACCGATTTGTACGAGGGGCTGGCCGCGTTCGCGGCCGATGGCGGGATCGTGCCCGGGATGGCCGAGCGTTGGGAGGTTGCGGCGGATGGCCGCACCTGGACCTTCCACCTGCGCGCCGGGCTGCGCTGGTCGAACGGCGAGCCGCTGGATGCGCCGCAGTTCGTGGCCTCGATGCAGCGCGCGCTTGATCCGGACACGGCGGCGCCACTGGCTTCGCTGTTCGCCTCGATTCGCAACGCGCCGGCGGTGATGCGCGGCGCGATGGCGCCCACCGCGCTCGGCATTCGCGCGCCCGATGCACGCACCGTGGTGATCGAACTGACGCAGCCGACCGCGTTGCTCGAACGCCTGGCGCTGCCGGTCGCGGCACCGCTGCACCTGCCTTCGCTGCGCCGGCACGGCATGCTGCACACTCGCCCCGGCAACCTGATCGGCAACGGGCCCTACCGGCTGATCGAATGGACACCGCAGGCGAGCCTGTTGCTCGAACGCAATCCGCATTTCCACGCGGTCGCGCAGGTGGCGATCGAGCGCGTGCGCTTTCACGTCACCGAAGATGCGAACACCGAACAGAAGCGCTTCGTCGCCGGAGATCTCGATTTCACCGAGGTGGTTCCGCCGGCTCGACTGGAACGCCTGCGCGAGCGCTTCGGCACGCAGCTGCGCATCAGCCCCTACCTCGGCAGCTTCTATCTCGGCTACAACCTGCGACGCAGGCCGTTTGCGCGACAGCCGCAACTGCGCCGCGCGCTGTCGCTGGCGATCGACCGCGGGATTCTGACGAGATACATCACCGGCTTGGGCGAAAGCCCGGCGTTCTCGCTGTTGCCGCCGGTCCTGCTCGGCGAGGCGGCGTGGGCACCGACGGAGTCGAGCCTGACGCAGGCGCAGCGCGTGCGCGAGGCGCAGCAGCTGTACGCCGCTGCCGGTTACTCGCCGGCGCGTCCGCTGGAAGTCGAGCTGCGCTACAACACCTCGACGCCGCACCGCCGCCTGGCGCTTGCGGTCGCGGCGATGTGGCGCGAAACGCTCGGCGTGCGCACGCACCTGGTCAACGAGGAGTGGAAGGTGTTCGTGCAGAACCGTCGCAGCGGCCGCCTTACCGAAGCGTTCCGCGGCGGCTGGATCGCCGATGTCGCCGACCCGCTCGCCTTTCTCGAAGCCTTCGACGGCCCCGGCCCGAACAACTGGACCGGCTACGCCGACGCCGACTATTCGCGCCTGCTCGGCGAGGCCCGCGCCAGCGCCGACCCGACCGTGCGCAGGCACCGCTTCGCCGTCGCCGAGCGGCAGCTGCTGCAGTCGCAACCGATCCTGCCGATCTACTTCTACGTCTCCAAGCATCTGGTGCGCGACGAGGTCGAGGGATTCGTCGCGAACCCGCTGGATCGCCATCCGTCGCGCTGGATGCGGCTGCGCGAGTCGGCGCCATGAAGCGCTGGCTGGTTCGCCTGGGCGAGGCGACACTGACGCTGTGGCTGCTGGTGACCTTGTGCTTTGTGCTGATGCGCGCCGCGCCGGGCGGGCCGTTCGATGTCGAGCGCGCCGTCACGCCCGAGATCCAGGCGCGCCTGGAGGCGCGCTACCACCTCGACGAGCCGCTGCCGAAACAGTACCTGCGCTATCTCGGGCAACTGGCGCAGGGCGATCTCGGGCCTTCGTTCCAGTATCCGGACTACAACGTCGGCGAACTGATCGCGGGCGGGCTCAAGGTTTCGCTGCCGCTCGGTCTCGCCGCGCTGCTGCTCGCACTGGCGGGCGGCGTGCCGCTCGGCCTGCTCGCCGGATGGCGCGCCGGTCGCATCAGCGACCACATCGCCAGCGGCGTCGGCCTGGTCGGACTGGCGCTGCCGAAGTTCGTGCTGGCGCCGCTGCTGGTGCTTTGCTTCGCGGTCTGGCTGGGCTGGTTGCCGGCGGGCGGCTGGGACGCCAGCGATCCGCGCTACGCGGTGCTGCCGGTGCTCGCGCTGGCGGCACCGAATCTCGCCTACGTGGTGCGACTGACACGCGCCAGCCTGATCGAGGTGCTGGGCACGGACTACATCCTCGCCGCACGCGCACGCGGCATCGAGGGTCGCGACCTGCTGCTGCATCACGCGCTGCGTCCGACGCTGGCACCGATCGTCGCCTGGATCGCGCCGGCGACGATTGCGCTGGTCACCGGCTCGGTCGTGGTCGAGCAGGTCTTCGCCATCCCCGGCATCGGTCGCTACTTCGTGCAGGGCGCGCTCAATCGCGACTACACCCTGGTCATGGGCGTGGCGCTCACCGCCGGCATCGCCATCCTGCTGGTCAACCTCGTGGTTGACGCACTGCGCGGGTGGGTCGATCCGAGGATCTCCGGGCCAGCGGGATGATGCCCGTTGAGGCCCGTAACCGATTGGGTTACGCTGTGGCGCATGATCCTCGGCTTCAAGCACAAGGGACTGACCCGGTTCTTCAGCAGTGGCTCGTTGGCGGGCGTCCAGGCTCGGCATGCTCCCAGGCTCCGCCTCATTCTCGCTCAATTGAACGCCGCCACTTCGCCCAAAGACATGGCCTTGCCCGGCTTGCACCTGCACGAGTTGAAAGGTGATCGCAAGGGAACCTGGGCAGTGACCGTCAGCGGCAACTGGCGTGTCACGTTCAAGTTCAAGGGAATGGATGCGGAAGTTGTGGACTACGAGGACTACCACTGAGGCCGATGAACATGCGTATGCACAATCCTCCGCATCCAGGCGAAATCCTGAAATCGCTCTGCCTCGAGCCGCTGGGCCTCACGATCACGGAAGCGGCCGATGCCCTTGGCGTCAGCCGCAAGACCTTGTCGGCCATCCTCAATGGCCGCGCCGGCATCAGCCCCGAGATGGCCGTTCGCCTCTCGATCGCGTTCGGTACTTCACCGGAAAGCTGGCTGAGTCAACAGGCACAGTTCGATCTCTGGCACGTCGAACAGCGACGCCGGACGCTCAAGGTCACCAAGCTCGCTGCCTGAAGCCGACGGACGAAGCGTCACCCCCGCGCCGCGCCGCCCTGGCGGCGGGCGACGACCATGGCCTTGAGGGCGTTGAGCGCGGCGCTCAGGGCGTAGTCGGAATCGAGTTCGGCGTCGCGTGGCGCGGCGGTGGTCGCGGCGGGTTCGACGGCTTCGAGATGGCCGCTCAGCGTAGCCTCGGATTCGATGATCTGCGGGCCGCTGTCTTCGCGCACCAGTTGCACGTCGGACAGGACGATGTCGGGGACGATGCCCTGGGCCTGGATCGAGTGGCCGCTCGGCGTGTAGTAACGCGCGGTGGTGAGCTTGATCGCGCCGCCGGATTCGAGCGGCAGGATGTTCTGCACCGAGCCCTTGCCGAAGCTGCGCTTGCCGACCACGAGCGCGCGCTGGTGATCCTGCAACGCGCCGGCAACGATCTCGGCGGCGGAAGCACTGCCGCCATCGATCAGCACCACCAGCGGCGCGCCCTCGAGCAGGTCGCCGGGTCCGGCGCTGTAGCTGCCGTCGGCCGAGGCCAGGCGACCGTCGGTCTTGACCACGACGCCGCCTTCGAGCAGCGCGTCGCAGACCTCGACCGCGGCCTGCAGCACGCCGCCAGGGTTGTCGCGCAGGTCGAGCACGGCACCGCGCAGCGTGCCGCCGTCGGCCTTGAGCTTGCGCAGGCGATCGCGGAACTCGACCCCGGTGTTTTCCTGGAACACGCTCAGGCGCACATAGGCGTAGCCGGGTTCGAGCCAACGCGTGCGCACCGACTGCGCCATGATCACTTCGCGGGTGAGCTTGAAGCTCAGCAGTTCCTGCGCCGCGCCGCGCTGGATCGAGAGCTCGACGCGACTGCCCGGTGCACCGCGCAGCTGGTCCAGCGCCTCGTCTTCGCGCTCGGCGACGGCGACGCCGTCGATCGCGATGATGGCGTCGCCAGCACGGATACCAGCGCGCGCCGCCGGCGAATCGTCGATCGGCGCGATCACGCGCAGTTCGCCGTCGACGCCGATCACTTCGATGCCGAGACCGCCGTACAGGCCCTGCACGTCCTCGTCCCATTGCTTCAGCTCTTGCGCCGTCAGGTACGCGCTGTGCGGATCGAGATCGGCGAGCACGCCGGCGATCGCGCCTTGCAGCAGCCGCGTGTCGTCGACCGGATCAACGTAGCCGTCCTTCACCGCGCGTAGCACCGCGACGAAGCTGCGCAGGTCCTCGGAACGGATCTCGATCGGTTGTGGCGTGGTCACCGGCGCCGGCGCCACTGCGGGTTCAACGGCCGCGGCTGCGACTAGTTGGGGGATCAGGATCAGGGCGGCAAATCGGCGCATGCTCGCGCTCCACAAGGGTTTGGACGGCACCATAGCCCGCGCGAGCGCCGCAGTCACCCCGCCGTTTGTTTTTCGTTCGGCCCGGGGATACAATTCGCGCCCTTTTTTCCGGGGTCACCCGGGTCTGCATCTCAACGGAGAGATCATGCCAAGCGTCAAAGTCCGCGAGAACGAACCTTTCGAGTTCGCCCTGCGTCGTTTCAAGCGCACCTGCGAGAAGGCCGGCATCCTGGCCGAAACGCGCAAGCGCGAGTTCTACGAAAAGCCGACCCAGGAGCGCAAGCGCAAGGCCGCCGCGGCGGTGAAGCGTACGCTGCGTCGCGTGATGCGCGACGTCACCAAGCGTCAGCGCATGTATTGATCGGCCGCGGGAGCGCAAGTTCCCGATCCGATGGCAAGCTGCACTCTCCGTAGCCGGCGCTGCTCTCGCACCGCCGGCTTTTTGCGTTTCCGGAAATCCCCTTTCCGCATCAGGAATCCGCCATGAGCCTCAAGCTGAAACTGACCGAAGACATGAAGGCCGCGATGAAGAGCGGCGCAAAGGACCGGCTGCAGGTGATCCGCCTGATCAACGCCGGCATCAAGCAGCGCGAGGTCGACGAGCGCATCCAGCTCGATGACACCCAGGTGCTGTCGGTGCTGGAGAAGATGGTCAAGCAGCGCAAGGACTCGATCACCCAGTACGAGGCCGCTGCGCGCGAGGACCTGGCCCAGGTCGAGCGCTACGAGCTCGGCGTGATCCAGACCTACCTGCCGGCGCAAATGGCGGCTGAGGAAGTCGAGGCCATCGTCGTCGCGGCGATCGCCGAAGCCGGCGCCGCCAGCGCCAAGGACATGGGCAAGGTGATTGCGCTGGTGAAACCGAAAGTCGCCGGCCGCACCGACATGGGCAAGCTCTCGGAACTGGTCAAGCAGAAGCTCGCGGCGCTGGGTTGAGAGCACCCCACCCCAACCCTCCCCTCCGCACTTCGTGCGCAGGGGAGGGAGCAACAGCGCCGCACCTCTCCTCCCCTTGGCGCAGCCAGGGGGAGGCCGGGAGGGGGTCGCTCTTCGCTTCCTGATCCCCTTTGCGCCGTCGAGCCTGACTGCTGGGAGGGGGTCGCTCTTTGCGGATAACCTGCACCCATGGCGCGCATCCCCGACCGCTTCATCGATGACCTGCTCGCGCGCGTCGACATCGTCGAGGTGATCGAGTCGCGCGTGCCGCTGAAGCGCGCCGGGCGCGATCACATGGCGCGCTGCCCGTTCCACGACGAGCGCTCGGCCTCGTTCTCGGTCAGCCCGACCAAGCAGTTCTACCACTGCTTCGGCTGCGGCGCGCACGGCTCGGCGATCAAGTTCCTGATGGAGTACGACCGCCTCGAGTTCGTCGACGCGGTCGAGGATCTGGCCGCGCGCGTCGGCAT
Organism: Lysobacterales bacterium; assembly: GCA_016703225.1. Taxonomy (NCBI): domain Bacteria; kingdom Pseudomonadati; phylum Pseudomonadota; class Gammaproteobacteria; order Lysobacterales; species Lysobacterales bacterium. The sequence continues at coordinate 1,633,639 of JADJCM010000001.1, read as the reverse complement.
GACCGTGCCCTACGAAGGCGGTGCCGTGCGCGGCCCGCAAGACCAGTTCGCGGAGCTGTACGAAGTGCTCGACGCCTCGGCGAGGTTCTTCCAGAAGCAACTGCCGGGCAGCGAGAAGTGCGGCAAGTACCTGGAGAAACGCGGCCTCGACGCGGCGATGATCCAGCGTTTCGGCATCGGCTACGCGCCGGATTCCTGGGATGCGATCAAGCACGCCGTCGGCAGCAGCGAAGGGCGCCTGAAAGCACTCGATGCCGCCGGGATGCTGTCGACCGGCGACCGCGGTGGCGCCTACGACAAGTTCCGCGACCGACTGATGTTCCCGATCCATGATCGCCGCGGTCGCGTGATCGCGTTCGGCGGTCGCGTGATGGGCGATGCCGATGGTCCGAAGTATCTGAACTCGCCGGAGACACCGCTGTTCCACAAGGGACGCGAACTCTACGCGCTGCACCAGGTGCGGCAGTCGCACAGCAAGATCCCGCGACTGATCGTGGTCGAGGGCTACCTGGACGTGATCGCGCTGTTCCAGTTCGGCATCACCCAGGCGGTGGCGACACTCGGCACCGCGACCACCAAGGACCACGCCGAACTGTTGTTCCGCAACTCGGCCGATGTCTACTTCTGTTTCGATGGCGACAAGGCCGGGCGCAGTGCCGCGTGGCGCGCGGTCGAATCGGTGTTGCCGCGCATGAAGGACGGGCGCCAGGCGCTGTTCCTGTTCCTGCCCGAAGGCGAGGACCCGGACAGTCTGATTCGCAAGGAAGGCGCCACCGGCTTCGAAGCGCGCCTCAAGGACGCCATGCCGCTGTCCGAGTTCTTCTTCGCCGATCTCGGCAAGGACATCGATCTGCGCGGTCTCGAAGGCAAGGCGCGGCTGGCCGAGCGCGCCAAGCCCTTGCTCGCGCAGATTCCCGACGGCGCCTTTCGCGACCTGATGCAGCAGAGCCTGGCCACGCGTACCGGCATGCAGCGCGTCGCTCCGGTCGCCCCTACGACGCAGACCTATGCGCCCGCCACGGTCGGCAAGCCGCCGCAGCGCAGCCTGGTGCGCGCCGCGGTGGCGCTGCTGATGCAGAAGCCCGAGATCGCGAACGCGCTCGAACCGCCGTACCTGTTCGGCACCTTGCGCCAGCCCGGCATTCCGCTGCTGATGGAACTGATCGCGATGTGCCGCACGCGACCGGACATGAACACGGCGACCTTGCTGCAGCAATTCGAGGGCCGCGACGACTATGAGGCGCTGGCGAAACTGGCGCAGGTCGACTTCCCCTCGGCACCCGAACATTGGCGCACCGAGTTCGTCGATGCCTGCGAGCAACTGAACCGACAGACCCTGCAGCAACGCATCGATGAACTGCTCGGCAAGCAGGACTCCGGCTTCCCGCTCTCGGCCGCGGAGAAGACCGAGCTGCGCGAGGCGCTCGCGGCCAAGGGTCGGCGTTGACCATCGCTGGCGGCGGGGCGCTCATCTGGGACAATGGCGGATTGCCCTGCCTCGGATCCGCGCCATGAGCACCCCCACGCCCCACGTCGTCCCCTTCTGGCAGCGCCTCGGCCCGATCTCGCGCTATCCGCTGCAGTCGGGTGCGTTGCTACACGTGCTGCTGTTCACCGCGCTGCGCCTGGCGGATCTGGCCCTGGGCGGAATTGCCGGCTTGATCGTGTCGGCCTTCCTGTGGATGGGGATCCTGAAATATGCAGTCGAGGTGCTGGTGCAGACCGCGCACGGGCGACTCGACGCGCCCGAGTTCAACCCGAGCGTCAGCGACTCGCAGGCCTGGGACCAGGTCAAGCTGCAAATCTTGCTGTGGATCATGCTGGTCGCGGGCAGCTTCGGCTTCGGCGTCCTGCTCGGTGGCGCCGCCGCCTTGGCCTGGGCGGCGCTGGTGGTGCTCGCGTTCCCGGGCGCGACGATCACGCTGGCGATGACCAACAATCTGTGGGCGGCGCTGAACCCGAAGAGTTGGATCGAGCTGATGGCGGCATTCGGCTGGCCCTATTTCGCGGTCGCGCTGCTCGCCGGCCTGTACCAGCTCAGCGCCGCCAACGCGCAATCGATCGCGCTGCCCTACCTGCCCACCATCATCGGCTTCCTGCTGTCGTGGTTCCTGACCCACTACGTGCTGGTTTCGACCTTCCACCTGATGGGTTACCTGGTGCTGCAGTATGCAGACCGCGTCGGCCACGAAGTGAAGCGCAACGACGTGCCCGCCAAGCTCGCGAGCCGCCACGCCGACCCCGACCAGCCGCTGATCGATGCCACCGAGGCCATGGTGCAGGATGGCCGGGCCGACGAGGCCGCCCAGGCCATGCGCACGCACATCGCCACGCGCGGCGGCACCGTGCCGCTGCACGAGCACTATCGCAAGCTGCTCAAGGCGAAGCAGGACTCCGCGGAACTGCTCCGCCACGCCCAAGGCTACGTGCAGGTGCTGCTGGCGCAGGACAACGTGAAGCGCGCGTTCGAGATCCTGCAGGAAGCGTTCGCGCTCGATGCCGAGTTCCGCGCCGACATCGCCGACGACATCCATCGCCTGGCGCAGCGCGCTTCGCAGCTCGGCTTGCATCCGCTGGCGCTGAAGCTGATCGCGGGCTTTCACCAGCGCTGGCCGAAGCACCCGGACATTGCGCGCAACTATCTGTTCGCGGCCAAACTGCTCACCGACAAGCTGCACCGTGAAGACCAGGCCCGGGCCCTGCTCACGCAGCTCAAGGCACTGCGTCCGGACGACGCGCTGATGCCCGAGATCGACGCACAACTGGCGCTGCTGGCGACACTCGCAGCGACCACGAAACGCGTTCCCGCAAGCAGCTGAATCAACCGAGCAGCAGCCGCGCCTTGCCCGCTTCGGGCGAGTTCGGATGGCGGGCACGCAGGTGCGCGAGCAGGCGTTGCGTGGCAGCGTCGTCGCGGCGTTCCTGGTGCGCAAGCGCGAGACGAAACCACGCGCCGGCGAGCAGCGGGTGCTGCGGCAGGGCGGCCTCGACCACGGCCAGCACTTGCTGCGCCTCGGCCAGCAGGCCGGGGCCCTGCCAACGCGCGGCCAGCGCGATCAACGCCTCGGCCGGCAGCGGTGGCTGCGGCGCGTAGCTGCGCGCGGCTTCGCCGAACCAGCGGTGCTGGCGTTCGGCATCGGCACGGCTGCGTGCATGCCAGCCGAGCGCATGCGCCACCGCGGCCGCGGCTTCCGGGCGATCCTTGGCGAACAGCCAGCTGCGCAGCCACGGCTCGATCACGTCCGGGTCGCGCGGGTGCGCCTGCATCAGCGCGTCGAAGCGGGTTCGCGCCGCGGCCAGCTGCAGCTTGCCGAGTTCAACCAGGCCCGCGGCCAGTTCCTCGGCGCGACGATCACGGGTTTCGTCCTCGTCCAGGTAAGCGTGATTGACGCGCCCGAGCCGAGTCGCGACGAACGCGAGCGCGGCGCCAGCGAGGATGCCGCCGGCATGCGCGTCGAAGCCGATGCCGGCATCCGGCGTCAGCAGCAATTGCAGGAACTCCCAGCCGAACCACAACGGCAGCAGCCACAGCGCGCGCACGCGGGTGTAGTCGAAGAACACGAAGAACCAGTAGAACAGCCGCACCCGTCGTTGCCCCCAAAGCACCGCGTAGGCGCCCATCAAGCCGGCGATGGCCCCGGAGGCACCGAGCATTCCGCCGCTCTCGCCCCAGCGCCAACCGAGCGAAAACAGCCCACCGCCGATGCCGGCGAGCAGGTACAGCAACAGGAAACCGCCGGCACCGAGCACCGGCTCGACGACCAGGCCCAGGATCGCCAGGAACACCATGTTGCCGAGCAGATGACCGCCGTCGCCATGCAGGAACATCGAGCTGAACAGACGTGCCGGATCGAGCTCCGACTGACGCAGCAGATGGCGCTCGGTGAACGAGGCCCGCCACTGCGCATCCAGACGCTGGCGCAACGGACTCCACTCGTCGTAGTCGGCATCGCCCGGGGCAATCACCCGCCCGGCGCGCAATTCGGCGAGAAAATCCTCGTCCTGCTGGATCTGCAGCGCCAGCACCTGCGCCTGCACTTCCACCGGCAACTGCCGCCAGCGTTCGCGCCAGGGAATCGACGGCGTGTGCTCGACGTAGTCGCGATAGTGCGGCAGCTCGATCGCCGCGAGCCGGCTGTTGGCGTAGGCCTCGAGCGCGCGATCCTGACGAGCCTGGTCCGGCTGCTGCAGACCGAAGTAGACGAACACGTTGGTCAGCAACAACAGCAAGGTGACCCAGGGAAAGGTCGCCAGCGTCGGCTTCTTGTGCAGCGGAAGGATCAACATGCGGCGAGGCTACGCAAAGCGCCGCCGCAAGTGAAGCCGGGGGCATTCACATGATTCCGCACTGCCGGAAAATCCGGAATCAAACGGCGAACGGTTCAACGCGGAGTTGCGCGACTGCAGTGAAGTGCTTCAGATTGCCGGTCAACAGCGGCAGCCGATGCTCAAGCGCCGTTGCCGCGACCAGCGCATCGCCGGCTTGCAGGCCATGGCTCAGCGTCAGCGACTCCATCAAATCGCCAGCGCGACGCGAGATCGCTTCGCTGATCGGCAGGATCGCCGCATTTCTGAGCAGCAACATGTCCTTGAGCGCAGATATCTCAGCCTTGTTGCGCATCCCCTGCAGGAGTTCGAAATAGCTCATGGCAGAAATTGCAGGTGCATCCAATTGATCCAAGCGTTGCTTCGCTTGCGGATATCCACGCAAGTGCCAGATCAGCACATCGGTGTCGACGAGCATCATCAAGGGGTGTTTCGATGACCATCGCGACGGTAGCGCGGCCCGCGCAGTTCACGCATGTGGGCCGCCACGTCGGCCATGTCGTCGCGATCACGCCACATGCCGAAAGCTGGATCAGCCGCCACGGTGCCTTGGGTCGCTGCAACTGGTTGCATCTCGGCTTCAATGCGCACCGTCACATGAGCCGATTTCGCCTCCATCAATTTCTCGCGCCACGCGGCGGGCAACTCCGCTACTGGAACGTGTTCGATCACGATGGCATTCATTTGTTGCTCCACAATCTGGCGCGTGGAGATTCTACTCCACCCGTCCGCAGGTCATCGCTGCCGCCCAAGGCGACTGCGCCGGTACGGACAACTGCACAGGCTCACAAACCCGGTGACCAAAGTCAGCAATACGCTGAACCGAGGAAAGGTCGCCAGCGTCGGCTTCTTGTGCAGCGGAAGGATCAACATGCGGCGAGGCTACGCAAAGCGCCGCCGCAAGTGAAGCGCGCTCAGTCGAACCCGTCGGCAAACAGCGCGTCGCTGCGGGCGAGACAGCGGTTCGCCTGGGCGCCTTCGACGATGACGTTGAAGGCGTTGTGTGCGCTGAAGCCGATCGCGTCCTCGGCGACGATGAACCAGCGGCCGATGTCGTTGGCGTTGAGCGGCTCGCGGTATTCGAGCGCGTACGGAGCCGGGTTCAGCGTGAGCGCGCCGTCGCCGAGTTCGACCCGGCGCGAAGCGATCGGCGCAGCACACGGGTTGTCGTCGAGCAGCGGGTGCGCGAGCGGAATCTCGAAACCGCCATAGGCGCCGATCTCGGCCATGAAGGCATTGGGCGAAAACAGCGGCGCGACGGCAACGTTGAATGCGGCGCCGATCGCGCCGTTCATCGACGCGCCATTGTCGTTGCGGATGCGCCAGCGGGTGCCACGGTAGACCAGCGTGATCGGGTGGTCGTGATAGATGCCGCCCGGAGCGCTTGGCGGATTCCAGTTCGCGGTAACCACGGCGATCGCGGCGGCCTGGCCATTGAGGGCGGGGTCGTTGATCTCGGTTTCGGCGGTGGCGCTGCCCGGGATGTTTCCGGCACTCACGGTGTGCACGAGATTCGCATGCGCCACCACCGGCACCAGCACCGAATAGCGGCGGCCGAGCGCGATGTCGGTCTGGTCCTGCTGGAAGATCGCCCATTGTCCCGGCAGCGAGTTGTCCTGATAGACCCCGAGGTTGAACATCCCCGCGCTCACACCCGCGGCCGCGCGCAGCGGCGTCACGATCAGACGATCGGCCGCGAGTAGCGTGGTGCTGAAATCTGCATGCGCCAATTTCGTGGCGTTGAACATCGTGTTCAGCGCAGTCGCCGTGTGCACGGCTCCCCGATCCGGCGAGATCTCCAGCGCGCCGATGTCCACGATCCCGAACTGGACGCGCTTCTCGCCATCGGCATCAAACGCCGCGAACGCCGGCAGCGCGGAGTTGTCGCCAGCGCCAAGTGCCGGCGACATTCCGCTCGGTCGGGGGTAGGCGGCATTCTGGATCAGAGGGGCGCCGGTCAGCGTGCCGGCCCCGAGCACGCCACCGGGTCCGAGTTCATTTGAAGCGACGTCGTGCAGCAGGTTGTGGTCGTTGGGCAGTGCCACGCTGTAGAAGCGCAGGCCGCTCACCGACTGGCGCGTGATCAGGTTGTTGGCGACACGGCCGGTGACCGGCCCGACGCCGAGTTGCTCGACATGGATGCCGACGCCGCCATCGGTGATGCTGTTGTTGATCACGCTGAGCTGGGCGTTGTGTTCCTTGATCGTAATCGCCGCGTTTTCCGAGATCGGCTCGCCACCCGCACCGGCGATCACGTTGTTGACCACCTCGATCGTGACTGGTGCTGCCGGGTTATTGTGCTGGAGCGAGATGCCGCGATCGGCGCTGTCGCCGCCGAGCCAGATGCGGTTGCGCTGCAGGCGCAGGTTGATGGCGCCAGCGGCGATACCGCCGGCCATCTCGATGGCCGCGACCGATGCCGAGCGGCGCGTGTCGATCAGATTGCCATAAACCTCGGCCTGGTAGGTCTGCGCATGGGAATACACGCAGATGCCGCTGCGTCCGCTGCCACCGGACTCGGTCATCTGGACCCAGCTGTTGCCGACGATGAAGCGGGGCGTCACCGTCGTCGCCACGGTGGTGCGGAAGTCGATCGCGCACTGTCCCGCGGGCGGTTCGTACTGGCGCAACTGGTCGAGCGTGATGATCGCGCTGCTCGATCCTCGCTCCTCGACCTGAATGCGGCCACCACGCAGCACCAGACCGCGCAGCGTCACGTCGCCACTCACTCCGGCCGGTGTGAACACAACGATGCTGCCGCCCTCGAACACGGCGTCAATGCCGGGCATCGGTGCCAGCAGCCGCGACTTGGTGATCGCGAGATCGCCGCTGATGCCGGTGTAGCGGTCCGGCGTCAGGAAGCTGTCGTTGCCGATCAGGATCGTGTCGCCATTCGCCGCGTTGTTGACGCAGGCCTGCAGCGTGCCGGCGCAGGGCCCAGGCAGGATGATGTTGAGATCGGGCCACACCCAGTTGGCCGCCTGCGCCGCCGGCACCAGCCCGCAGCACAGGCCAAGCATCGACAGCAGGAAGGTTTGGGGATGACGCATGACAGGGCTCCGCTCACTGGATGCCCCCTCCTCCGTAGCCGGGCAACGGCAGCGGACATCGATTCAGCGCATCGGCTCGACGCGCAGGACCGGGGCCGACGCTGCCATCGGCAGCGGCTCGGCGAGGTAGTGGTCGGCGAGCAGGAAGGCGAACAGGACCATCAGGTAGATGATCGAGTAGCGGAAGGTTTCCATCGCGAACTGTTCGTTCGGAGGGTTCATCAGGCGGACGGCGTAGTAGAGGAAACCGGTGCCGAGCACGAGCGCGCCGCCGAGGTAGATCAGGCCGGCCATGCCGGTGAGCCAGGGCAGCAGCGTCACCAGCACCAGCAGGATGGTGTAGGCGAGCACGTTCCAGCGCGTGTATTCGACGCCGTGGGTGATCGGCAGCATCGGCACCGCGGCGCGCGCGTAGTCCTCGCGGCGGTAGATCGCGAGCGCCCAGAAATGCGGTGGCGTCCAGATGAAGATGATCAGGAACAGCAGCAGCGCATAGGCATGCACCTCGCCGGTGACCGCGGCCCAGCCGAGCACCGGCGGCGCCGCACCGGCGGCGCCACCGAGCACGATGTTCTGCGGCGTCGCACGCTTCAGGTAGCGGGTGTAGATCACCGCGTAGCCGATCAATGCGCAAAAGGTAAGCACCGCGGTCAGCACGTTGACGAACGCGACCAGCAGCCCCATCGACAACGCGCCGATGGCGAGTGCGAACCACAGCACCTGACGCGGCTGCAGCTGTCCGCTCGGCAGCGGCCGGTGCGCGGTGCGCGCCATCACCGCGTCGATGCGCGCGTCGAGCAGGTGGTTGATCGCCGCCGCGGAAGCCGCGGCCAGCCAGATGCCCACGGCACCGACGATCGCCTCGCGCGCCGGCGGCAGGGCCGGCACCGCCAAGAACATGCCGACCACCGCGGTGAACACGATCAGCGCGACCACGTTCGGCTTGGTCAGCGCCCAGAACTGCGCGAACTGGCGGTGCAGCGTCATGCCGGAATCAGCGTGGCGCTGGCGTGGTGCGCGCGAGCAGCGCCACCAGCGCGAACAGCAGCAGCGCGGCCACGCCGTTGTGCGTGGTGGCGACGTGCAGCGGCAGCGCCAACTTGACGTTGAGGATGCCGAGCGTGATCTGCAACAGCAGCAGTGCGGCGATCGCCCAGCCGTGCACGGCCAGGCGCGGCAGGCGGATGGCGCGCACGGCGAGCATCAGCACATGCCCGGCCACGAGCACCGCAAACCAACGATGTGCGAGGTGGATCGCGGCGCGCGAGGGGCCGTCGAGCACGCCGCCCTCGTAGTCGACACCGATGCCACGCCAGCGCACGAAACCCTCGGCGAAGTCGGTGCGCGGCCACCACGCGCCGAGACACTGCGGATAGTCGATGCCGCAGGCGAGCGCGGCGTAGTTGGCGCTGGTCCAGCCGCCGAGCGCGATCTGGAACGAGACCAGCGCGATCGCCACCACCAGGGTCGCGCGCTTGAGCGTCGCCTCGCCGTGCACGCCGCTCGCGCGCAATGCCGTCCACGACAGCAGCGCCATGGTTGCGAGCCCGCCGAGCAGATGCCCCATGACCACGATCGGCTTCAGCTTCCAGGTCACCGTCCACATGCCGAGCGCGGCCTGAAACAGGATGAACGCGGCCGCGAACACCACCGCACGCCGCGGTTGCGGCAGGTGCGCGCGATTGCGCCAGGCGAGCGCCGCGAGCACGAACGTGGTCAGCATCAGCAGCCCGGCGAAATAGCGGTGCACCATCTCCTTCCAGGCCTTGTGCACCTCGACCGGTCGATCCGGGTGCGCGGCATTCGCGGCCGCGACCTCCGCCTCGTGCTGCGGCCAGGTGACCTCGCCATAGCAACCGGGCCAGTCGGGGCAACCGAGACCGGCATGGGACAGGCGCGTATAGGCGCCGAGCAGGATCACGCCGAACACGAGCACAACGGCAAACCACGCCAGACGGCGGAACAGGGGGGAAATCATCGGGGTTCTCTCTGGAATCAACGGATCAGCTTGCCGAGGTCCTTGCGCACTTGCTTGAGGTCGGCGTGTTCGGGGTAGCGCAGCATCAGGTAACCGCCCGGGTCGACCAGGGCCAGGGTGAAGTCGGCCTGGGCGGGGAGCAAGCGGTCACGCAATGGCTGCGGCAACTGCGCGAGATGATAAACGCCCGCGGCACTGCTGAGCACCCCCGGCGCGGGCAGCGCGCGATCCGTCGCGATGCGCAACTTGCCGGCATGCCGCCCGAGCGAGATGCGCAGGTTGCCGACCTGGTCGAGCCGGGCGCTGCAAGGCTCGTCACAACGCTCGGGAACGGCCACGACCAGGGTCCAGTGCCACTGCGGCGTGGCCCACTCGAAGGCGTTGCCCGCGGCCGTGGTCGCGGCGGACTGCAGACGCTGCGGCGGATCGACCAGTTCGCCGTAGTTGCGCCGGCCGGCCGGCATCCAACCGGAAAAAGCGAGCAGGCTCGCAATCAGGATCGGCGCGGCAAAGACCAGCGCGATCAGCACCAGCATGCGGCGACCCTTGCGGACATCGGTCATCGGCGAACTTCCTCGCGGCGAATGGACAGGATCAGGAACAGCAGCAGGGCAACGACCGCGAAGCTTGCCCACTGCAGCGCATAACCGCGGTGACGGTCGCCGTCGATGCCGCCCGGGCGCCAGTCGCGACGGAACGGAGAACCTGCCTCCGGGGCTGGCCAGAATACGTGATCGAGCATCGGCTGCAGTCGCGACTCCGCGGCAATCGCCGCCGGGTCGATCGACAGGCGCAAGTCGGGCCGACCCGATTCGGTGGCACCACCGCGACCACCCAGCAAACCGATCGCCGGCGCCGGCGCGACCAGTCCGGCAGCCTCGAAGTCGACGTCGATCGGCGGCAACACCGGCGGCGAGCGCCGCGAACGATCGGCCGCGAGCCAGCCCAGATCCACCAGCACGTAGCCACCCTCGATCGCGAGCGGCGCGTAGACCTCCACGCCGTACTGACCGTCGCGCATGCGATTGTCGTGCAGCACGAGCCGGTCGAGCCGAAGGCGGCCGCGCAGGCGCGCCGCACTGAAGTCCTCGCCCAGGTTTCGCAGTCCCGCGAACTCGTGGTGCGGCGCATGTTCGCCCTCCGCGAGCGCTGCGGCGAACTCGCGATCGCGCCGGTCCTTCAGCTGCGCACGCTGCCATTGCCAGGTCGCCGCACCCAGGAACAGACACTCGGCGGCGAGCAACAACGACCAGCGCAGCCATGTTTGACGAAACACAGACATCAGCCCGCAAGCCGCGCCGTATACTGCGCGCCCGCAGCGGCGGTTGCTGCCGCCTGGTCCGGAGTCATGGGACAGAACCTGTTCATCGTGCTGGTGTTCCTGGCGATCGTCTACAACCTCGGCGCCGGCCTCTACTACATGCTGACCGACAAGGGTGCGAGCGACCGTACTGTCGACGCGCTGACGCGCCGCATTCTGATCTCGGCGGCGTTGTTCGCGCTGATCGGCATCGGCATCTGGATGGGCTGGATCGCCCCGCACGGCATCGCCGTGCGCTGAGCGATCGGCTACAGAATGTAGACGAACAGGAACAGGCCGAGCCAGACCACGTCGACGAAATGCCAGTACCAAGCCACGGCCTCGAAGCCGAAGTGCTGGTCGCGGCTGAAGTGGCCCTTGGCGCAGCGCACCCAGATCACCATCAGCATCACCGTTCCGAGCGTCACGTGCAGGCCGTGGAAGCCGGTGAGCATGAAGAAGGTGCTGCCGTAGATGCCGGAACCAAGGGTCAGTCCGAGCGTGTGGTAGGCGTGGTAGTACTCGGTCGCCTGGAAGTACAGGAACGCGGCGCCCAGCAGCACGGTGGCGCCGAGGAAGACGAGAAGACGCCCGCGTGCGCCCGCGCGCAGCGCGTGGTGCGCAACGGTGACGGTGAGTCCCGAACTCAGCAGCAGCAGCGTATTCAGGAACGGCAGGCCCCAGGCGCCGATGGTCTCGAACGCGCCCCCGACCTTGAGCGGTCCATTGGTCGGCCACGCCGCACTGTAGCCCTGCCACAGGTATTCGTGCGTGAGCGCGCCGTCGCCGTCGCCGCCGAGCCACGGCACCGAGAACATGCGCGCGTAGAACAGCGCGCCAAAGAAGGCGGCGAAGAACATCACCTCGGAGAAGATGAACCAGATCATGCCCATGCGGAAGCTGATGTCGACCTGGCGGTTGTAGAAGCCCTGGATCGACTCGCGGATCACGTCGCCAAACCAGCCGAACAGCATGCCGACCAGGGCCAGCACGCCGGCGATGAGCAGCGCCTTGCCGCCAGCGCTGTGATTCAGCGACATCGCTGCCCCGAGCATGGTCGTGAACAGGGCCAGCGACGCCACGATCGGCCAACGGCTGCCGTGCGGGACGTAATAGAGGTTCGGATCGTGCGATTCGCTCTGGCCCATGGCGGTCCCCATTCGGTTAGCTGTGCGTTGGCGCGACGCTGTCCGTCTCCTCGACGGGCGCCTCCACCGGGTTGAATACATAGCGGAAGGTCAGGCGACTGACGTCAGCGGGCAGCTGATCGTCGATCACGAAGCGCACCGGCATCTCGCGCGACTCACCCGCTTCCAGGCGCTGTTCAGTGAAGCAGAAGCACTCGGTCTTGCTCAGGTGAATGGCGGCCTCGCTGGGCGCGACGGTGAAGATGGCGCGCCCGGTCATTGCGATGCGGCCGTCATTGGTCGCGGTGAACACCACCGTGCTCGGTGCGCAGGGATGCACCTGGACCGACTTCTTCGCGGCATCCAGGCGCCAGGGCAATTCCGGGCTGATGCTGGTATCGAACTCGACCAGCAGTTCGCGCCCGGCGACCACGCCGCCCGCGCAAGCGGTGACTTCCCCGGCCACTTGGCTCGGACGGATGCCGAACACCTTTTCGCACAACACGTCGTAGAACGGCGCCAGCGCGAAGCCGAAACCGAACGCGAGCGCGGTCGCGAGCAGTGCCCGGCGCAGCACGCGCTGGTGGCGTTGGCGCAAGGAGTCGTGACTCATCGCCGACTCAGTGCGCCACGTCGGCGTGGGCGAGCATGCGATCCTCGATCACCGGTGGCGTCGCGAAGCTGTGGTAGGGCGCTGGCGACGGCAACGACCATTCCAGACCGCGCGCGCCTTCCCACACCTGGTTCGTAGCCTTGGCCAGGGACTTGTTGCGAGCGCAATCCCAGACGATGTAGGCGAAGATCAGCTGCGACAGGCCGAAGCCGAAGCCGCCGATCGAAGACACCAGGTTCCAGTCGGCGAACGCGACGTTGTAGTCGGGGATGCGCCGCGGCATGCCGGCCAGGCCGAGGAAGTGTTGCGGGAAGAACAGCAGGTTCACGAACACAGTCGACAACCAGAAGTGCCACTTCCCGAGCGTCTCGTTGTACATGCGCCCGGTCCACTTCGGCAGCCAGAAATAGGTCGCGGCCATGATCGAGAACACCGCGCCGGTGACCAGCACGTAGTGGAAATGCGCAACCACGAAATAGGTGTCGTGGTACTGGAAGTCGGCCGGCACGATCGCCAGCATCAGGCCGGAGAAACCGCCGATGGTGAACATGATGACGAAGCCGAGCGCGAACAGCATCGGCGTCTCGAAGGTCATCGAGCCGCGCCACATCGTGAACACCCAGTTGAACACCTTGATCCCGGTCGGCACCGCGATCAGCATGGTCGCGTACATGAAGAACAGTTCGCCGCCGAGCGGGATGCCGACGGTGAACATGTGGTGCGCCCAGACGATGAAGCTCAGGAACGCGATCGACGCGATCGCATAGACCATGGCCTTGTAGCCGAACAGCGGCTTGCGCGCGAAGGTCGGGATGATCTCCGAGACCACGCCGAACGCCGGCAGGATCATGATGTAGACCTCGGGGTGGCCGAAGAACCAGAAGATGTGCTGGAACATCACCGGATCGCCGCCGCCGCTGGCCGAGAAGAAGGTGGTGCCGAAGAACTTGTCGGTGAGCAGCATGGTCACCGCGCCGGCCAGCACCGGCATCACCGCGATCAGCAGGAAGGCGGTGATCAGCCAGGTCCAGACGAACACCGGCATCTTCAGCAGGTCCATGCCCGGCGCGCGCATGTTGAGGATGGTGGCGATGATGTTGATCGCGCCCATGATCGAGCTGATGCCCATCATGTGCACCGCGAAGATGGTGAACGCGACCGAATCGCCGCCTTGCAGCGACAGTGGCGGATACAGCGTCCAGCCGCCGGCCGGGCCGCCGGCACCGATGCCGAAGAACACCTTCAGCGCCAGCGGCAGCAGCAGCACGGTGAACGCGAACGGCATGATCCAGAACGACCAGTTGTTCATCCGCGGCAGCGCCATGTCGGGCGCGCCGATCATCATCGGGATCATCCAGTTGGCCAGCCCGACGAAGGCCGGCATGACCGCGCCGAAGATCATCACCAGCGCGTGCATGGTGGTCATCTGGTTGAAGAATTCGGGCTCGACCAGTTGCAGCCCGGGATACATCAGCTCGCCGCGGATGACCATCGCCATCAGCCCGCCGACGAAAAACATCACCAGCGCCATCGTCAGATACATCGTGCCGATGTCTTTGTGATTGGTCGCGTAGAGCCAGCGGTTCACGAAACCCTGCGGCTTGTGGTCGTGCCCGTGCTCGTCGTGGTGCGCGCTCGCGTCATGTGCCATGACTGATCTCCAAATGGTCCGTGTTCAGCCCTGGCCCGGCGCAGCAACAACTGCGACCGGTTCGGCGGTGGTGGCGATGGCGGCGGCTGCCGCGGCGGCGTCCGGGTTCTGCTGGGCGGCCAACCACTGCGCGAATTCGGCCTTCGGCTTCACCTCGACCACGATCGGCATGAAGCCATGGTCCTTGCCGCACAGTTCGGCGCACTGGCCGCGATAGAAGCCGGGCTGTTTCACCAGCGTCCACTGGTCGTTGATGATTCCGGGGATTGCATCCTGCTTCCAGCCGAGCGCCGGCACCCACCAGGAATGGATCACGTCGCCGGAGGTGATCACGAAGCGCACCTTGGTGTCGGCGGGAATCACCAGCGGACGGTCGACGTCGAGCAGGTAGGACTTGACCTGGTCCGGGCTGAGGCCGGAGCCGAGCTGGCGCGTGTCGTCGCTCTTGCGCTCGAGCGAGCTGATGAAGCTCACGCCGGAATCGACGTAGCGATAACCCCACTTCCACTGATAGCCGGTGACCGCAATGGTCATCTCGGCATCGCGAGTGTCGGCCATGTTGATCAGCACCTTGGTCGCCGGCCACGCCATCGCCACCAGGATCAAAACCGGCACGATGGTCAGCACCACCTCGGCCCTATCGTTGTGCGACCAGGTTGCGGCGACCGCGCCGCGGGACTTGCGGAAACGGAACATGGCCACCGCCATCACGCCAAACACCAGCACGCCGATGACGATGCAGATCCACAAGATGGTCATATGGATGTCGTAGACCTGCTGCGACACTTCGGTCGCACCCGCGGTCATGTTCAGCTTCCAGCGCTCGACCGCAGCCAGGCTTGGGGCGCTGAACACAAGCGCCAAGGCAGCGGCGGCCAGTCGCCGAAATATCGTGCTGATTCGCTTCATCATTCCACCCATCCGGATTCGCCGGCGTCAGTTCAGATCCATCGATCACGGGATCGGACCACGCACGCGGCTGGCCTCCATCCCTCCCCCGATTTCCACCCGAGCCGGGCACCCGCCGGCGCGCCGCCGCCGCCCCGGGCCATCAGGCCAAAAGAGCGCGGGCAGCGCTGCGGAAAGAGCTGCGCGGCAAGCGCGGCATCATAGGGGCGCACTATCGGG
Source organism: Lysobacterales bacterium (assembly GCA_016703225.1). Classification (NCBI taxonomy): domain Bacteria; kingdom Pseudomonadati; phylum Pseudomonadota; class Gammaproteobacteria; order Lysobacterales; species Lysobacterales bacterium. The sequence goes on along the minus strand of JADJCM010000001.1, from coordinate 1,618,466 downwards.
GTCAGCAATGAAGAGGGTGTGAAGGTTGCCCGAATTCGTCCGCATCCGCCGCCGGACAGCTCGCTACACTACGCGCCCTCGCGCGCCCCCGCGGCGCCGTCACGCTGCCGATATCGCCCATGACCGAGCCCCTCGCCATCCTCGCCGCCGAACTGCCGCTGCCCGGCACCGCCAGCTGGCAAGCGGTCACCGCGGCCTACGCGAACGACGAGGCGAAGACGCTTGCGCCCCTGCTCGAAGCCGCGACCTTGCCCGCAAACGAGCGTGACGCGGTGCTCGCGCGTGCCGGTGAGCTGGTGTTGCGGGTGCGCGCCAAAGCCGCGCAGCAGAGCGTGGTCGAGAGCTTCATGCGCGAATACGACCTGTCCTCGGAAGAAGGCGTGCTGTTGATGTGCGTGGCCGAAGCGCTGCTGCGCATTCCCGATGCCGAAACCGCCGACAAGCTGATCCGCGACAAGCTCGGTGATGCCGCCTGGGATTCGCATCTGGGCAAGAGTTCCTCGCTGTTCGTGAATGCCGGCACCTGGGGCTTGATGCTCACCGGCAAGCTGGTCTCGCTGGCCGAGGAAACCCAACGCAACTTCCTCGGAGCGATCAAGCGCCTGGTCGCGCGCAGCGGCGAACCGGTGGTGCGCCTCGCGGTGCGCCAGGCAATGCGCATCATGGGCCACCAGTTCGTGCTCGGACGCAGCATCGAGGAAGCGCTCGACCGCTCGCGTGACAAGGACGGGCGCAACTATCGCCATTCCTTCGACATGCTCGGCGAAGCTGCACTCACGCGACCGGACGCAGCTCGCTACTTCCAGGCCTACCGTGCCGCGATCCTGGCGATTGGCGCACGCGGCCCATTCCGCAGCGTGATCGACGCGCCCTCGATCTCGGTCAAGCTGTCCGCGCTGCATCCGCGCTACGAAGTGGCCAAGCGCGCGCGCGTGAAAGCCGAGCTGACACCGATGCTGCTCGAACTGGCGCAGCTGGCGATGGCGCAGAAGATCGGCATGACCGTGGACGCCGAGGAAGCGGAGCGCCTTGAGCTCTCGCTCGAAGTGATCACGGAGGTGTTCCGTCACCCCGCGCTCGAAGGCTGGAACGGCTTCGGGCTGGCGATCCAGGCCTACCAGAAGCGCTGCCCGCAGGTGATCGACTGGCTCGCCGAGCAGGCGCGCGCCTGCGGCCGCCGCTGGTGCGTGCGTCTGGTCAAGGGCGCGTACTGGGACTCGGAGGTCAAGCGCGCCCAGGTCGAGGGCCACCGCGACTTCCCGGTGTGGACGCGCAAGCCCAATACCGACGTCGCCTATCTCGCCTGCGCGCGCAAACTGTTCGGGCATGGCGACCTGTTTTATCCGCAGTTCGCCACGCACAACGCGCACACCATCGCCGCCGTGCACCATTTCGCGAACGGCCGCCCCTTCGAGTTCCAGCGCCTGCACGGCATGGGCGCCGACCTCTATGCCGAAGTGATCGGCGAGGCCAATCTCGGCATCCCCTGCCGCGTCTACGCGCCGGTCGGTTCGCACGAAGACCTGCTGCCCTACCTGGTGCGGCGCCTGCTCGAGAACGGCGCCAACACCAGTTTCGTCAACCGCATCGTCGACGAGTCGCAGGCGATCACCGACATCATCAAGGACCCGGCCGAAGTCGTGTCTGCATTCCACAGCATCCAGCACCCCCGCATCGATACGCCGGCGAATCTGTTCGGCGACCAACGGAAGAACTCCATGGGCATCAATCTCGCGAATGACAACGACCTGCGCCAACTCGCCGAACAGATGAACGCCGCGGCCGGGCCGTGGTCGGCGGCACCGCTGGTGCCCGGTTACCGCTCGCCGCTGGCGCCGCTGGCGGTGACCAATCCGGCCGATCGCCGCCAGCAGATCGGCACCTGGACGCCGGCCGATGCCCAGGGCGTGGCACAGGCGCTGGATCAGGCCGCGGCGGCGCAAGCCAGCTGGGACGCCACGCCCGCGGCCGCTCGCGCCAAGATCATGGAACACGCTGCCGACCTGCTCGAATCGCGCCGCGCCGAGTTCATGGCGCTCGCCGTGCGCGAAGCCGGCAAGACCCTGCCCGACGCGGTCGCTGAGGTGCGCGAGGCCGCCGATTTTTGCCGCTACTACGCGGCGCTGGCACGACGCATGATGGGCACGCCGGAAACGCTCAAGGGTCCGACCGGGGAACTCAACCAGCTGTCGCTACATGGCCGCGGCATCTTCGTCTGCATCAGCCCGTGGAACTTCCCGCTGGCGATCTTCATGGGCCAGGTCGTCGCGGCACTGGTCACCGGCAATGCGGTGATCGCCAAACCGGCCGAGCAGACCAACCTGATCGCGCATGCCACAGTGAAGCTGCTGCACGAAGCCGGCGTGCCGGAGGCGATCCTGCAGCTGCTGCCGGGCGATGGTGCCACCGTGGGCGCTGCACTCACGCGCGACCCGCGCGTGGTTGGCGTCGCCTTCACCGGGTCCACCGAAACCGCGCGCCTGATCAACCGCAGCCTGGCTGCGCGCGATGCCGCGATCGCCGTGCTGATCGCCGAGACCGGTGGCCAGAACGCGTTGATTGCGGACTCCTCCGCGCTGCCGGAACAACTGGTCAAGGACGCGATCCACTCGGCGTTCGGATCTGCCGGGCAGCGGTGCTCGGCCGCGCGCGTGCTGTTCGTGCAGGCCGACATCGCCGACAAGGTCGTGCAGATGCTGGCCGGCGCCATGGACGAAATCGTGGTCGGCAATCCGGCACTGCTGTCGACCGACGTCGGTCCCGTCATCGACGATGACGCCCGCGCCATCCTCGAAGCCCATGCCGCGCGCATGGACCGCGAGGCGAAGCTGATCAAGCAGCTCGCGCTCGACCCGGCCAAGACCGGGCACGGCAGCTTCTTCGCACCGCGCGCCTACGAACTGTCGAGCCTCAAGCAACTGCAGCGAGAGGTGTTCGGCCCGGTCCTGCACGTGATCCGCTACGCCGCGGCCGAACTCGACGCCGTGCTCGCGGCGATCAACGCCAGTGGCTACGGGCTGACGCTCGGCATCCATTCGCGCATCGACTCGACCATCGACAAGGTGTCGCGCAACGTCCGCGTCGGCAACTGCTACGTGAACCGCAACCAGATCGGCGCGGTCGTCGGCGTGCAACCTTTCGGCGGCGAAGGTCTCTCGGGCACGGGTCCGAAGGCAGGCGGCCCGCACTACCTGGCGCGTTTCGTCACCGAACGCAGCTTGAGCATCAACACCACGGCCGCCGGCGGCAACGCCTCGCTGCTCACACTCGGCGAATGAGGCGGCCACCGATGCACCGGTTTTCGCTGCGGCTGTCCTGCATCGCGCTTGGTCTGGCGGCGTGTTCGGAAGACGCGCCGCCGCCGCAACCAGCGCCGCCCGCCGACCGCAACTTCACGGCAACGGTCGATGATCGCCCGGTCGTCGGCGGCACCCAGAACTTCGCCTGTCTGATCAACACCTCCACCAACAAGCGCGTGCGTCAGTTCCTGCTCACCTTCACCGATGACATGGGCCACACCATCCAGGTCGGCATCGAGGCCGGAGACGAGCAGCGCGGCCCGCGTGCGATCGTGTCCGGCATGGCGACCGCCGAAGGTCGCGCCTACGGTCGCCCGCACGATGCCAGCGCGGAGCTTGGCTGGATCGAAGCAACCGCCACCGGCGCCATCGTCTCGGGACGCTTCAGCGCCATCTTCGACCAGGTCAACGCCGCGCCCGGAATCACCGACCACGCGCCGCTCAAAGTCACCGATGCCGCCTTCGAACAGGTCGAATGCCTGGATCCGAAACTCGCCGACGCCTCCACTTCGGCCAGCTGAAGCTCAGTTGCGCAGACGTCGGGCGATCGCGCCGCGCGCGAGCAATGCGTACACCACGCCTGAGGCGAACCCGGCCAGATGTACCGGCCAGGCGATGCTCGCGCCTGCCGGGGTGAGCACATACATCAGCGCCTGCACCAGCACCCACAAGCCAATCAGTCCGTAGGCGGGCATGCGCACGAACTCGAAGAACGCCCCGAGCGGCAGCACCAGTCCCAGCCGCGAGCGCGGGAACAGGGTCGCATAGGCTCCAACCAAGGCAGAAACCGCTCCGCTGGAACCGATGATCGGCCCACCCTGCTGCGCGAACACCAGCGCGCCGGCGAGGTTGGCGGCCATGCCGCAAAGCAGGAACAAGACCAGCAAACGCCACGGCCCAAGTGGACGCTCGGCGGATACGCCGAACACCGCCAGGAACACCAGATTGCCGATCAGATGCAGCGCGTCGGCGTGCACGAACAATGCGCTCGCCAGCCGCGATACCACCACGAAGGCCGCGCCGCCGCCGAGTTCACGAAAGCCGACCCACTCGCCCGGAAGCACGCCAAAGCGCTGCAGCCAGTGCGTGCGCGCGGTCGGTTCCTGCAGCCACCACGCTGCGAACATTGCGATCGAGAGCAGCAGCAGCGCGTAGGTCGCGATCGCGGGTCGCGGCTTGCGGCGTGACGGTACCTGGACAAACATCAGCGACCGAGTCGCGGCAGCAGGAAGCGGGTACCGCGGAAATCAAGCACCATGCCGTCGCGCTGGATCTCGATCAGGTTGAGGTCGTTGCCCATGACGCCATTTTCGTTGACGCGCTTGCCGTCGATGATCGCGAAGCGCCGCGACCGGTCTTCGCTGTAGACGAACATGGTCACCTTCAATGCGGGCAGCGCCTTGCGCGTGCCCAAGGGCAACTCGAACATCATCGGCAGTGCGGGAGTTTCAGTGACGGTCGCCACTGGTTGCGCCGCGCTCTCCTTTTCGTCTGCACTATCCACCGCAACTACGGGCTCGGCGGCCGCGACGATCGGCGGCGGTGGCTGCACCGGAGTCGCCTTCGCTGGCGCAGTCCTGGGCGCCATCTGCTCCCGCTGTGACGGTTCCGGCGCTTCGACGAGCGCTTCCGGATCCGCCAGGCCCGGCATGGCGCTCACACCGGGCAGCCCGAGCTTCGCGGCGATGGCATCCGACTGAATGGCGCTGGACACATCCACGGCCGGCGCCCGCGCTGGTGCGCTACGCGCCGGTTCCAGGCGCTTCGCTGCGGCAGGCGCGGTCTGCACGCGCGACGCCCGGGCCGGTGCTGGCTCCGCTTCGGTGGTCGGGGCCAACGCGGTTGCATCGTCGCCCGGCCGGATCAGATCCCGATTGACATAAGCGGCGGCGGCCAACACGGCAGCAGCCACAACCGCGGGCAACAGAATCCCGCCGCGTCGTTGCGGGCGTTGCCTGGTGGCTGTGATCGACAACAGCGCGGGCAGCTCACCGGCACGACGCTCCGCCTCGGCTTTTTGTAGGGCTTCATGAATCAGCGACATGGTTGCAGTTTCACGGTTGCGCGGCAGAAACGGAAGCACCGTCTCCACCGTCTTTGGAAAGGAATGGGCCGCCGGGCTGCAGCGCCATGAGCAGCGCCATCGTCTCGGCTCCGATCAAACCGTCGGCATGCAAGCCGTAGCGTTCCTGCAAGGCGCGCACGCGCACGGCAGCGCGCTCGTCGTAGCGGGCGGATTCGACCGACTGGCCGTCGAATGCCGCGAGTCCCGCGTGCACCACGCCCAAGCCGGAAACATCCGCCCCGGGGGCGATAACACCTCCGTCATATCCGGTCGGCCGCGCCACCACCAGCACCGCGTCCCCCACCCAACGCTCCGCCAAAGCCGCCCAGTGCAGCCGCTGCAAGCGCTGCGATCCGGCCAGGTCGGCGCTGCCGTTCTCGATGCGACGCAAAGCAAACCAGGAACGGCCGCGACCGTCGAGCAAAGCAATCGCCAGCGGCCGATTCAACGCGCGCAGCAAGCGCTCATTGAGCCGCAGATGCGCGCACAGGGCGCCCTCGCGAGCGATACTGCAGCGGTCCACCCGCCCCGGTGCGGCGCTATCCCACCAACCGGCGACCACATCGACCGCCGCTGACTCGGTCACGAAAGGCTGCAGATCATCGAGTCGCTTTAGCGCATCCTGCGCCAGCGGGATTTGTGCCGGCGCAGCCACCGCGGGCATTGCTGGCCGATCAGGCGCGGGCAGCAAGAGCGCGCCGCCCCAGACCGCCAGCGCCAGACCGAGCGCAGGCGCCGCATAGCCCACCGCCTTTCGTGCGGCCGCGCCCGTGTTCCCCGTCTCGCCACGCACTTCAACCGCTGCGGCACGCACCATCGCCGCGTCGACCAGTTCCTGGCCGCGTGCGTAAGCACCCAGCAAGGCACGGTCGGCGACCACATTCAACGCCCGCGGATAGCCCTGAGTGCGCCGAAACAGCTCGCGCAGCGCATCGTCGCGAAACAGCGGCCGACGCCGCCCCGCCACCGCCAGTCGATGTTCGACATAAGCTGCGGTTTCCTCTGCCGTGAGCGGCGCCAAGTGGAAGCGCGCGGTGATGCGCTGCGCCAACTGGCGCAACTGTGGACGCGCCAGCACCTCTCGCAACTCCGGCTGGCCGAGCAGAATGATCTGCAGCAGTTTTTGCGTCGGCGTCTCGAGATTGGTCAGCAGGCGCACCTGTTCCAGCGCCTCGAACGAGAGGTTTTGCGCCTCGTCGAGCACGACGACCACGCGCAGTCCGGCCGCGTAGGAGGCCAGCAGATAGTTGGTGAGCGCATCCGTAAGCACCTTGATGCTATTGATTCGGCGCGGCAGCAGAATGCGCAGTTCCGCACAAATCGTGCGCAGCAACTCGATTGGCGCCTGCATCGGATTGAGCACGAGCGCGATGCGCACGTTGTTCGGCACCTGGGCCATCAGCAAGCGGCACAGCGTGGTCTTGCCGGTGCCGACTTCTCCGGTCAATTGCACGAAGCCGCCGCCACCGCCCTGGTTGATCCCGAACAGCAGATGCGCCATCGCGTCCCGATGCTGCGCCGTCAAATAGACAAAGCGCGGATCAGGAGTGATCGAAAATGGAGCTTCCTTGAGTTCGAAGTGCTCGAGGTACATGCGGTGGTCGGCGAGGGTAGTAGTGAGCTGAGACTGTGGGCGGCGCAACAAGTTCGTGCATTGATTTTCGCAGGGAAAACGCCCCGCCGATTGCTCGGCGGGGCGTTTCAGATAAAGCCCTTGGCGGTGACCTACTCTTGCATCGCTTAAGCGACACTACCATCGGCGCTGCAGCGTTTCACTTCTGTGTTCGGGATGGGAACAGGTGGGACCACTGCGCTATGGCCGCCAAGGAGACGGCTGGAGACGCGCATTGCGCGTACTCGCATGGGGGGATGGGACGTAACAAGGTTAGAGGCTTGCTTCGATGTGTCATCGAGGCTAAAGCGTCTTGAGGTTATAGGGACAAGCCACACGGATCATTAGTACTGGTTAGCTGAACCTCACGGTCTTACACACCCAGCCTATCAACGACGTAGTCTTCATCGTTCCTTTAGGGGACTTGTGTCCCGGGAGATCTCATCTTGAGGCGAGTTTCCCGCTTAGATGCTTTCAGCGGTTATCTCTTCCGTACGTAGCTACCCGGCAATGCCACTGGCGTGACAACCGGAACACCAGGGGTACGTCCACTCCGGTCCTCTCGTACTAGGAGCAGCCCCTCTCAAATCTCCAACGCCCACGACAGATAGGGACCGAACTGTCTCACGACGTTCTGAACCCAGCTCGCGTACCACTTTAAATGGCGAACAGCCATACCCTTGGGACCGACTACAGCCCCAGGATGTGATGAGCCGACATCGAGGTGCCAAACACCGCCGTCGATATGAACTCTTGGGCGGTATCAGCCTGTTATCCCCGGAGTACCTTTTATCCGTTGAGCGATGGCCCTTCCATACAGAACCACCGGATCACTATGACCTACTTTCGTACCTGCTTGATCCGTCGATCTTGCAGTCAAGCGAGCTTATGCCATTGCACACACTGCGCGATGTCCGACCGCGCTGAGCTCACCTTCGTGCTCCTCCGTTACTCTTTAGGAGGAGACCGCCCCAGTCAAACTACCCACCATACACGGTCCCTGACCCGGATTACGGGCCTAGGTTAGAACGTCAAGCACATCAGGGTGGTATTTCAACGTCGCCTCCATGCCAGCTAGCGCCAGCACTTCAAAGGCTCCCACCTATGCTACACAGACGAACTCAACGTTCAGTGTAAAGCTGTAGTAAAGGTTCACGGGGTCTTTCCGTCTTGCCGCGGGAACGCTGCATCTTCACAGCGATTTCAATTTCACTGAGTCTCGGGTGGAGACAGCGCCGCTGTCGTTACGCCATTCGTGCAGGTCGGAACTTACCCGACAAAGGATTTCGCTACCTTAGGACCGTTATAGTTACGGCCGCCGTTTACCGGGGCTTCGATCAAGAGCTTCGCTTGCGCTGACCCCATCAATTAACCTTCCGGCACCGGGCAGGCGTCACACCCTATACGTCCACTTGCGTGTTTGCAGAGTGCTGTGTTTTTGATAAACAGTCGCAGCGGCCTGGTCACTGCGGCCCAATATCGCTCAATGATGCATATCACCACGATACTGGGCGCACCTTCTCCCGAAGTTACGGTGCTATGTTGCCTAGTTCCTTCACCCGAGTTCTCTCAAGCGCCTTGGGATTCTCACCCTGCCTACCTGTGTCGGTTTACGGTACGGTCCTCGTGATCTGAAGCTTAGAGACTTTTCCTGGAAGCGTGGCCTCGGTGACTTCGTTCTAATGAACTCGTCTCGGTGCTCGGTGTAGAGGGTCCCGGATTTGCCTAAGACCCACACCTACCGCCTTTCCCCGGGACAACCAACGCCCGGTACACCTAGCCTTCTCCGTCATCCCATCGCAACCACGAGCGGTGCTGGAATATTAACCAGCTTTCCATCGACTACGCATTTCTGCCTCGCCTTAGGGGCCGACTCACCCTGCGCCGATGAACGTTGCGCAAGGAAACCTGGGGCTTTCGGCGTGGGGGCTTTTCACCCCCATTATCGTTACTCATGTCAGCATTCGCACTTCTGATACCTCCAGCAGCCTTTACAAGCCACCTTCACAGGCGTACAGAACGCTCCTCTACCACGCACACAAAGTGTGCATCCCTAGCTTCGGTATACCGCTTAGCCCCGTTAAATCTTCCGCGCAGGCCGACTCGACCAGTGAGCTATTACGCTTTCTTTAAAGGGTGGCTGCTTCTAAGCCAACCTCCTGGCTGTTTTAGCCTTCCCACATCGTTTTCCACTGAGCGGTAATTTTGGGACCTTAGCTGAGGGTCTGGGTTGTTTCCCCTTTTCACGACGGACGTTCGCACCCGCCGTGTGTCTCCCATACAGTCCGTCTTGGTATTCGGAGTTTTGCAATGGTTTGCTAAGTCGCGATGACCCGCTAGCCATAACAGTGCTCTACCCCCAAGAGGATTCATATGAGGCGCTACCTAAATAGCTTTCGAGGAGAACCAGCTATCTCCAGGTTCGATTAGCTTTCACTCCTAGCCACACCTCATCCCCTACCTTTGCAACGGAGTGGGTTCGGGCCTCCAGTGCCTGTTACGGCACCTTCACCCTGGGCATGGCTAGATCACCTGGTTTCGGGTCTACTGCCCGCGACTATGCGCCCTTATCAGACTCGGTTTCCCTTCGCCTCCCTATACGGTTAAGCTTGCCACGAACAGTAAGTCGCTGACCCATTATACAAAAGGTACGCAGTCACCCTTGCGGGCTTCCACTGCTTGTACGCATACGGTTTCAGGTCTATTTCACTCCCCTCACCGGGGTTCTTTTAACCTTTCCCTCACGGTACTTGTTCACTATCGGTCGGTCAGACGTATTTAGCCTTGGAGGATGGTCCCCCATATTCAGACAGGGTTTCTCGTGCCCCGCCTTACTCATCTTCATGCACAGTGCCCTTTAGCGTACCGGGCTATCACCTTCTATGGCTGGCCTTTCCAGACCATTCCGCTAGAACACCATGCACTTAAGGGCTGGTCCCCGTTCGCTCGTCACTACTGGGGGAATCTCGGTTGATTTCTTTTCCTCGAGGTAATGAGATATTTCAGTTCCCTCGGTTCGCTTCCACACCCTATGTATTCAGGTGCGGATACTCCTTGCGGAGTGGGTTTCCCCATTCGGACATCCCCGGATCAAAGTCTGTTGCCGACTCCCCGAGGCTTTTCGCAGGCTGCCACGTCCTTCATCGCCGCTGACCGCCAAGGCATCCACCGTATGCGCTTGTTCGCTTGACCCTATAACCCCAAAACGCCTTCGCGTCCTGGAAGCCAAACAAACCTCAATCATTTCGCTTACTTGCCTCAACGACACATTCGGAAGCTTCGCTTTCACACCATCGCTTGCGCGATCGCATGAGGGCGAGCCCCAAACGCTTGTTACGTCCCATCTTGTCAAAGAACGAGGCCTGGACTTCAACGTCCGGCCTCTAAACCACTTGGGTCGAGCGAGCTTTCGCTCCACCCAAGTGTTCTGTCTTTTGTAGCGTGCGTTCCAGAGATCGCTTCCGGCAAACTGGTGGAGCCAGCCGGGTTCGAACCGACGACCCCCTGCTTGCAAAGCAGGTGCTCTACCAGCTGAGCTATGGCCCCGTGATATCTCGCTCGCGAGATGGTGGGTCTAGGAGGACTCGAACCTCCGGCCTCACCCTTATCAGGGGTGCGCTCTAACCACCTGAGCTACAGACCCAACTGCTGTTGGCTCAAGCCGTGAAGCTGCACTTCACGCGTAGCCGCGTTCTCTGGTTTCTACAGGTGTCTTGAATGGACGCCCGACAGGTCTCTGCCAGACTCTAAAGGAGGTGATCCAGCCGCACCTTCCGATACGGCTACCTTGTTACGACTTCACCCCAGTCATCGGCCACACCGTGGCAAGCGCCTCCTTGCGGTTAAGCTACCTGCTTCTGGTGCAACAAACTCCCATGGTGTGACGGGCGGTGTGTACAAGGCCCGGGAACGTATTCACCGCGGCACTGCTGATCCGCGATTACTAGCGATTCCGACTTCATGGAGTCGAGTTGCAGACTCCAATCCGGACTGGGATCGGTTTTCTGGGATTGGCTCCACCTCGCGGTATTGCAACCCTCTGTACCGACCATTGTAGTACGTGTAGCCCCGGTCGTAAGGGCCATGATGACTTGACGTCATCCCCACCTTCCTCCGGTTTGTCACCGGCAGTCTCCTTAGAGTTCCCACCTTTACGTGCTGGCAACTAAGGACAAGGGTTGCGCTCGTTGCGGGACTTAACCCAACATCTCACGACACGAGCTGACGACAGCCATGCAGCACCTGTGTTCGAGTTCCCGAAGGCACTCCCTCATCTCTGAAGGATTCTCGACATGTCAAGACCAGGTAAGGTTCTGCGCGTTGCTTCGAATTAAACCACATACTCCACCGCTTGTGCGGGCCCCGTCAATTCCTTTGAGTTTCACGCTTGCGCGCGTACTCCCCAGGCGGTCGACTTAACGCGTTAGCTTCGATACTGAGTGCCAAGTTGCACCCAACATCCAGTCGACATCGTTTAGGGCGTGGACTACCAGGGTATCTAATCCTGTTTGCTCCCCACGCTTTCGTGCCTCAACGTCAGTGCTGGTCCAGATGGCCGCCTTCGCCACGGATGTTCCTCCCGATCTCTACGCATTTCACCGCTACACCGGGAATCCCGCCATCCTCTACCGCACTCTAGTCCACCAGTATCGGATGCAGTTCCCAGGTTGAGCCCGGGGCTTTCACATCCGACTGAGTGAACCATCTACGCACGCTTTACGCCCAGTAATTCCGATTAACGCTTGCACCCTTCGTATTACCGCGGCTGCTGGCACGAAGTTAGCCGGTGCTTATTCCTCAGGTACCGTCAGCACGCAAGGTTATTAACCCTACGCTTTTCGTTCCTGATAAAAGTGCTTTACAACCCGAAGGCCTTCTTCACACACGCGGCATTGCTGGATCAGGCTTGCGCCCATTGTCCAATATTCCCCACTGCTGCCTCCCGTAGGAGTCTGGACCGTGTCTCAGTTCCAGTGTGGCTGATCATCCTCTCAGACCAGCTACGGATCGTCGCCTTGGTGGGCCTTTACCCCTCCAACAAGCTAATCCGACGTCGGCTCATCCAATCGCGCGAGGCCTTGCGGTCCCCCGCTTTCACCTCTCGGTCGTATGCGGTATTAGCTAACCTTTCGGCTAGTTATCCCCACGACTGGGCAGATTCCGACGTATTCCTCACCCGTCCGCCACTCGCCACCCACAGTATTGCTACTGCCGTGCTGCCGTTCGACTTGCATGTGTTAGGCATGCCGCCAGCGTTCAATCTGAGCCAGGATCAAACTCTTCAGTTAAATCAAAGCTGAAAAGCGAACCAAGTCAGTTCACTAGCGTTAAAACTACTGTTCTTTCTTGGACGCCATATTTCTTCGGCAGGTCAATAACCCGCCAGGCGCCCACTCAAAACACCTGCGCACGCTGTCAAAGATCGCTCATCATCGCCAGACTTCCGTCCGCCGCGCCGGAACATTTCGTCCCGAGTGAGCCGCGCATTATAGAGCGCGTTTGGTGGCTGTCAACACCCTTGCGCAAGCCCGTTCGAAAGTCCGGGTTGCGCGAGGGGGAGGAGATGCTACCCGTGTATCCGATGCTCAGCAAGCGTTTTCTGTTCGGACGCTGGCCACCCAACAAGTGCTCTAAGGTAGTGGGCCCGGATCCACCCCTGATCAAGCATCGCGCGCACAATGTCACCGCAGTTCACCATGCCTGCCGAGCGCGAGATTCGCGCCATCACCGAACAATGCGTGATGTGCGGCTTGTGTCTTCCACACTGCCCGAGCTACCGGGTCGCGCAGCAGGAAGCCGAGTCGCCGCGCGGAAGAATCGCACTGATGGCGCGTATCGCCGCCGGTGAACTCGGCGGCGCCAGTCAGCCGACACTGGACACCTGCCTCGCTTGCGGCAGCTGCGAACACGCCTGCCCGGCAGGCGTGCCCTTCGTACGCGCGCTGATGCTGACGCGGGCCACGCACGCACGCGCCGCCGAAAGCACTCTGGGTGGAGTGGGGCGTCAGCTGGCGCGGCGGAGGCGCCTCTCGCGTTGGTTGCTGCGGCCACTCGTTGCAGCGCGATTACTGCTCCCGCGCCCGTGGCGTCGGCGCATGAATCTGGACGGCTTGGCACAAATGGAGTGCCCAGGCTGCAGCGCGCCCGCTCCAACCGCGTCGGGCTCGGGAAACGAATGCCTCATTCTCGCGGGGTGCGCCGGAGACAGCATGGAGTCGCGAGCGCTTGCCGCACTCGGGCAGATCGCGGATCGGCTGCAATTGCCGCTGCGCATCGAGCAGCAGAGTTGCTGTGGAGCACTCGACTCACACCTTGGCAGGCCGCGCCCGGCCTGCCTTCCAGACCTGTCCGTCGGTCAGCCCGTAGTCGCGATCAACTCGGGCTGCACCGCACAATGGCGAAACCAACTGGCGCCGCACCACGTGACCCCGATTGCACAGTGGCTGCAACATCGTCTTGCGGCAGCCGCGCCGTCGCTTCGCAGTCGGACCGCGCGCGTGGCGGTGCATGTGCCTTGCAGTCAGCGCGGCATCCAGGGAGAGGCCTTGGCCCTGCGCCAACTCCTCGACATGCTGCCGGGCATCGAATGCGTGGCGCTTCCCGGGCAGCCCACCTGCTGCGGTGCTGCTGGCACCTACTTCCTGAACCAGCCCGAGATCTCGCAGCGGCTGGCGGACGAGATGGCGTGCGCAATCGTCGGACTCGGCGTCGATATTGTCGTCAGCAGCAATGGCGGCTGCCGCGCCCAGATCGGCCAGGCGCTGCACGAGATTGGAAGCCAGGTGCGAGTCCTGCATCCGGCGGAACTGGTTGCCCTGCACCTCGAGCCACGCGATTGATCGTGGCCCTGCCCCGCGGTCAGACCAGATTGCGACCGTGGAACAATTCCTCGATCTCTCGCTTCAACTGCGCTTCGACGCGCAGGCGGTCCTTGAACGAGAGATCCTTGGCCTGAGCCTCGAACAGGTAGTTGTCGAGATCGAACTCCTTCACGTGCATCTTGGTGTGGAAAATGTTCTCCTGATACACGTTCACATCGAACATCTCGTACTTCTGCTTGATGTGCTTGGCCAGATAGTCCTGGATCGAATTGATGCGGTGGTCGATGTAGTGCTTCTTGCCCTTGATGTCGCGGGTGAAGCCGCGCACCCGATAGTCCATGGTGACGATGTCGGACTCGAAACTGTCGATCAGGTAATTCAGCGCCTTGAGCGGCGAGATGACGCCGCAAGTGGCCACATCGATGTCGGCACGGAAGGTCGCGATGCCGTTGTGCGGATGCGTCTCCGGGTAGGTATGCACGGTGATGTGGCTCTTGTCGAGATGTGCCACCACCGCCTCGGAGATCATGTCTTTGCCGAGTCGCTCGACCACCGGATGTTCGGAGATCAGGATCGTCACCGATGCGCCTTGCGGATCATAGTCCTGGCGGGCAACGTTCAGGATGTTGGCGCCGATGATCTCCGCGACCTCGGTCAGGATCTGGGTCAAGCGGTCGGCATCGTACTGCTCGTCGATGTATTCAATGTAGCGGTCGCGCTGTTCGGGAGTCACCGCGTAGCAGATGTCGTAGATGTTGAACGACAGCGCCTTGGTCAGGTTGTTGAAACCCTGCAACTGCAATCGCGGAAGCGGCTTGACCATCGTGATTTCCTCAGTCGCCACGGGTGTAAGGGGCGCGGATTATGGGGCAAATCTCCCTACAGGGGTATGCGCGCCACCACTGCCGCGCGCGCGCCGTTTGAAATCGGCCACGCACCGTCCTATAAACACCGGTACTCCGGGGAAAGGACGAAATCGCGATGCCTACAACCAATGCCAACCATCTGGTCGGCCTGACCGACGCGATGCCGAAGACCGTGACACCTGCGTCGCTTGCTCTCGAAGGATCGGCACTGGACCGGTTCCTGGGCGCCTGCCATCGGCGGCGCTATCCGAACCGCACGGCGATCTTCATGCCCGGCGACCGCGCCGACGTCCTCTACTACGTGGTCGACGGCTCGCTCAGCGTCGTCGCCGAAGATGACGATGGCCGTGAGCTGATCCTGGCCTATCTGAACAAGGGCGAGTTCATCGGCGAACTCGGTCTGTTCGTCGAGACCAGCAAGCGCGAAGTGCTGGTGCGCACGCGCAGTGCTTGCGAACTCGCGGAAGTCAGCTATGAACGTCTGCTGGCGCTGTTCGAAACGACCTTGCGCGACGAGTGTCCGAAGCTGATGTTCGCAATCGGATCGCAACTGACACGACGCCTGCTGCACACCAGCCGCAAGGTGAGCCGCCTGGCATTCATGGATGTGACCGGCCGCATCTCGCGCACCCTGCTCGACCTGTGCACCGAGCCCGATGCACTGACCCATCCGAATGGCATGCAAATCCGCGTGTCGCGCCAGGAGCTGTCGCGCATTGTCGGCTGTTCGCGCGAGATGGCCGGGCGCGTGCTCAAGCAGCTGGAAGGGCAGGGCAAGATCGGCGTGACCGGAAAAACCATTGTCGTCTACGGTACGCGCTGAGTGAGCGCAACGATCGCTCCGGACGGAGGCGATCAACCGGGAGCGCTGCGCCTGCGCGATGCCAAGCTGACCGACGCCACGACGGTGTCGAGACTGATCGAGGCGCTCGGCTACCCGTGCGATGTCGGCGAGGCCGAGCGGCGCATTCGCCGCGTCAATGCCAGCCCGCGCCAGGCGCTGGTGATCGCCGACTGGCGGGACGCCGGTTGCGGACTGCTCAGCCTGGACTTCATGTTCTACCTGCCGCTCGGGCGCGAGACCTGCCGCATCACCGCGCTGGTCGTCGATGAGCGCTTCCGCAAGCACGGCGTCGGCCGCGAGCTGCTGCGCTACGCGGAACACGCGGCACGACGCGAAGGCGCGGCGCGCGTCGAGCTGACCACCGCCGAGTCGCGCATCGAAGCGCACGAGTTCTACCGCCGGTGCGGTTTCGAGCAAGCGTCACTGCGTTTCGTCAAGCGCCTCGGCGACGCCTGAAGCTCAGGCCGCGGCGTGGGGATCGCGCCAGATCATGTACACGTCCGAGCGCTGGTAATGCGAATCCGGGCGGCGGCCGCGGTGCTCGAAGCCAGCGCGTTCATACAGCGTAATCGCAGCGTGCAACGAGGAATGCGATTCCAGGAACAGCGTGATGCCGCCCAGGGCCCGGAACTCGTCGATGGCGGCCGCCAGCAGTTGCCGACCGATTCCGGCGCCCTGATGGGCAGCGGTCACTGCCATCTTGGTCAGTTCGTACACGCCCGGCGACTCCTGCAGCAACGCGCACGTTCCCACGACTTCGTCGCCGCGCAGCGCGAACAGGATGCGGCCACCGCCGGCAAGGATGCGCGCCTCCGGGTGCTCAAGCACCTCGGCATCGATCGGCTCGACCTTGAAGTAGCGCTCGAGCCACTCGCGGTTCAGCCGCCCGAAATGGGCGCGCAGCGCAGGATCGAACGGGACGATGCGCAGGCTCATGCAAACAGCCGCTGCAACTCCGCGCCTGGTTCCGCAGCGCGCATGAATGCCTCGCCGACCAGGAACGCGTGCACGCGACCGGCGCGCAAGCGCGCGACGTCCTCGCGCGTGTGGATGCCGCTCTCGGTGATCAGGATGCGCCCGCCGTCGACGCGCTCGCGCAGCGCCAAGGTGGCGTCGAGCGAAACCGTGAAGTCGCGCAGGTTGCGGTTGTTGACGCCGATCAGCGGCGATGAGGTGCGCAATGCGCGCGTCATTTCCTCATCGTCATGGGTTTCGACCAGTACGTCGAGACCGATTTCCATGGCCACACCGGCGTAGTCCTGCAACTGGTCGGCACCAAGCGCTGCCACGATCAGCAGCACGCAATCGGCGCCGAGCATTCGCGACTCGTGGATCTGGTAGGCATCGACGATGAAGTCCTTGCGCAACGCCGGCAGCGAACACGCGGCGCGCGCCTGTTGCAGGTAGGCATCGGCGCCCTGGAAGAAGTCGATGTCGGTAAGCACCGACAGACAGCTGGCGCCGCCGCGTTCGTAGCTGGCGGCGATCTCGGCCGGCCGGAAGTCGGGTCGGATCACGCCCTTGCTCGGCGAAGCCTTCTTGATCTCGGCGATCACCGCTGCTTCGTCGCGCGCCAGACGCAGGCGCAGCGCGCTGGCAAAGCCACGCGCAGGACCGAGATCGGCGGCTCTCGCCCTGATCTCGGCGAGAGGCCGATAGATGCGGCGATCGGCGACTTCGACCTGCTTGCGTTCGAGAATGCGGGTGAGGATATCGGCCATCTCAAGCCCCGCCGGCAATCTGTTGCGTGGCGGCGATGAAGGCCTCGAGTTTGCCACGCGCGGCACCGCTCGCCATTGCCTCGCGTGCGCGACGCAAGCCGTCGCCGATGTCCGCTGCCACGCCGGCGGCATACAGCGCGGCACCGGCATTCAGCGCGACGATTTCGCGCGGCAGGCCTTCGACGCCGTCGATCGCTTCGAGCACGCGCTGGCGCGACTCGTCGGCATTGTCGACACGCAGGTTGCGGCTCGCGGCCATGCGCAGGCCGAAGTCCTCGGGATGGATTTCGTACTCGCGCACCACGCCATCGCGCAGCTCACCCACCAGTGTCGACGCGCCCAGGGTGATCTCGTCCATCTGGTCGCGACCATAGACCACCAGCGCATTGCGCGCGCCGAGGCGCTGCAGCACGCGCACCTGGATGCCGACCAGATCCGCGTGGAAGACGCCCATCAGAATATTCGGCGCACCGGCGGGATTGGTCAGCGGCCCGAGGATGTTGAAGATGGTGCGCACGCCCATTTCCTTGCGCACCGCGG
Source organism: Lysobacterales bacterium (assembly GCA_016703225.1). NCBI lineage: Bacteria > Pseudomonadati > Pseudomonadota > Gammaproteobacteria > Lysobacterales > Lysobacterales bacterium. Next base: position 1,600,698 of record JADJCM010000001.1, on the reverse strand, counting down.
CGACGTTCTTCATCGCCGGATGATGGATTGGCGCGAACATGAAGCCGATGCCGGTGCGGCGGATGCACTCGGCGACCTGTGCAGGCTGCAGGTCGATGCGCGCGCCCAGCGCTTCCAGCACGTCGGCGGCGCCGGACTTGCTCGACACGCTGCGGTTGCCGTGTTTCGCGACCTTTGCGCCGGCAGCGGCGGCGACGAACATCGCCGCCGTGGAGATGTTGAAGGTATGCGCGCCATCGCCGCCGGTGCCGACGATATCGACGAAGTGCGGGTCCGGCCCGATTTCGACCTTGGCCGAGAACTCGCGCATCGCCAGTGCGGCGCCGGCAATCTCTCCGACCGTCTCCTTCTTCACGCGCAAGCCGGTGAGGATGGCCGCAGTCATCGCGGGCGACACTTCGCCGCGCATGATCTGGCGGAACAGGTCCACCATTTCGTCGTGGAAGATTTCGCGGTGCTCGATGGTGCGTGCCAGCGCGGCTTGCGGTGTGATCGACATGGATTATTGCGCCAGGAAGTTTTTCAGCATCGCATGGCCATGCTGGGTCAGGATCGATTCCGGATGGAACTGCACGCCCTGGGTCGGGAACTCGCGATGACGCAGCCCCATGATCTCCTCGATCGAACCGTCCTCGTGCTCAGTCCAGGCGGTCATTTCCAGGCAGTCCGGCAAGCTGGCGCGCTCGACCACCAGCGAGTGATAGCGCGTCGCCTCGAACGCCGCGGGGATGCCGGCGAACAAACCCTGGCCGGCGTGATGGATGCGCGAGGTCTTGCCATGCATGATGCGCCCGGCTCGCACCACCTTGCCACCGAAAGCCTGGCCAATGCTCTGGTGGCCAAGACAGACACCGAGCATGGGCAGCTTGCCCGCGAACGCCTGCAACACCTCGACCGAAACCCCGGCCTCGCTCGGCGTGCACGGCCCCGGTGAAATCACGATGCGCGCCGGCGCCAGCGCCGCGATCTGGGCCACTGTGAGCTCGTCGTTGCGGATCACCCTCACCTCTTCGCCAAGCTCGGCGAAGTACTGCACGAGGTTGAAGGTGAAGCTGTCGTAGTTGTCGATCATCAGCAGCATGGGCGTGCACACCAGCGGAGGAGCCGCGCGGCCCCGCAGTAGAACCGATCGGCCGGGGACGCTCAAGGGCGCAGCCGGGGCGAACGGGCTTGTCGCGTGACGGTGGGGCGCGCCTATACTCGGCCCCAGCCACCGGGAGAGCCACGACGATGAAGCGCCTTTGTGCCGTCTTGCTATGCACCGCCGCGGGCCTGGCCCAGGCCGAGAGTACCCTGCCGTTCGGTCGCTCCTGGGCCGGGGACCGCGATCTGCCGAAGCCGTATGGCGTCGGCTTCGATCTGTTTTCGATGGACCAGGGCTACGCGATCCGCTCGCTGGACTTCGAGTTGCCGGGAGCGACGATTGCCGACACCTCGGCGATCCGCGTCGACAACGCGCTGACCCACGTCGATCTCAAGGCCGATGCCTGGCTGTTTCCGTTCATGAACGTGTTCGCGATGGTCGGCAAGGTGCACGCCAACACCAAGGTCGATCTGGGCGCGGTGAGCATCCCGAACGTGCCGGCCGGGCTGCTCGACGAACTGCTCATCCGCTACAGCGGCGAGGTGTACGGCGGCGGGCTCACGCTCGCCTACGGCGGCAAGCACTGGTTCACATCGATCACCGGCACCTACGCCAACACCTCGCTCTCCGGCGACTTCGACAGCAGCGTGCGCACGCGTGCCTGGCAGCCGCGCATTGGCCTGATCGCGGGCGACTGGGTGTTTTGGACCGGCACCATGTTCATCGACATCGAAGAGAGCCACGCCGGCAGAATCGGCCTGCCCTTCCTCGGCGAAGTGCCGTTTGCGGTGGAGCTCGAGAACCAGAACCGCGACAGCGCCGTGTTTGGTCTGCAGCGGCGGCTCGCCGACACCATCGACCTGAACTTCGAGTTCAGCAACTCGGCGCGCAAGAGCACGCTGCTGAACCTCACCTGGCGCTTCGGCGAATAGCGCGGGGCGGCGGCACGCGGCCATGGCCACCGGGCATCGCAGCAGGCTGGTTGCCCGGGCGTTGCTCGGGAGCCTGCTGTGCGCTCCGGTGCTGGCCTACGAGACCGACCCGTTCCAGCACCGTGCCGTCGCCACCGCCGACGCCGGCGCGGTGCTGAACCGCGAAGTCAACCACGCCCTGCGCGATCTGGTCGAACACTGGCACGGGCCGCCGAGCCAGACACGCATGGTCGATGCGATCTACCGGCGCATCGGCGGCTTGCACTGGGTGGACCGGCTCGAACGCTGGGCGATGCGTTCCCCCGAGGTCGAAAAGCTGCCGACGCCACCGCACGACTCGGTGTATGCGCACCAACCGCTGTATGCGGTGCGCGTTGCCGGGCTGTTTGGCATCGGCCCGAGTTTTCGCGTGGCCGGGGTGCTGATCGGCTCCGACAAGCTCGGCCATTTCCTCTCGCAGGGTCGCAAGTTCTGGCGCCGCTGGCAGCGCAGCCACGACGAGGCGGCTGCGGCACGCCAATCCGCATTCACCGAGCGCGCGATCTTTGGTGCCGCGACCACCGGCGTCTACTCGAATGCCGACCTGGTCGCGAACTACGAGGGTCACCGCTTCTACCGCTCGTTGTTCGAGGACGACATCGTTCCCGGCAAGCCGGCGATCCTGGTGCGCAGCGGCGCCGGCTGGCGTATCCAGCGCGAGTTCGATTTCGCCGATCACGTGAATCCATGGTGGGACGAGGCGCTCAACCCGAATGCCTACGATCGCCTGCTGGCACCGTCGATGCGCCGCCGGCTGCACACGTTCTGCCCGCAAGTGGCCGATGCCCCGGCCATCTGGGAGGTGCTGCCGGAGACTGACCAGGCCTTGGCGGCGCGCTACGCCATGCTGGGCCTGCGCGATCGCCGCGACTGGCGCATGGTTTCGCTGTGTGCGGCGGCTCCGGCCGCGTCCCAAGGTTGAGACCGGCGCGCCGCTTCAGCGCTGCAGGAATTGGCGCTCGACCTTGCGCAGGATCGGTTCGGCCACGGTTTGCCCGGCGAGCCCGATCAGGACGCGCGTAGCCTGGTCGGTGGCGATGTCGATACCGAGTTCGGCGCCGATCGGCCAGTCGGCATCGAGATGGAGGTAGCGATCGCGCAGGCGGTCTTCCATCATCGCCTGCACGTGTTGCTGCTGCACCGAGATCAAGGTCAGGATCAAACGGCCGTCGGAGAGCCAGTCGACGGCGCCATCGGATTCATCGGCGGCGTCTGCCGGCCGATAGTTCGCCGTGCCGGTGCCGAGCGAGAGCATGCGGATGCGCGACTCGTCCACGCCCATGAAGTGCGTCGCCTCATGCAGGGCCACCTGGTCGGGTGCCACGGCAAACAAGCCGCCATCCGCGTACAGCGCGTCGCCGATGCGCACCGAAGGAAAGTAGGCCGGCGCCGCCGAAGTCGCCATCGCGACATGCGCCGCGCGCACCTCCTCGTCGCCGCGCGATGCGTCCACGTGCGGCGTCTTGAAGATCTTGGTGCGGCTGCGCGTGACATCGACTGCGGGCACCACGATGGGATGCAACGCATCGGCCAGCGTGCGCTTGCCCAGATGCACGGCCAAGGCCTTGGCCAGTGCCACGCCGTTGTATTTCGGGCCGAGCACGGCGCGGCTCAGGTCACGCAGCTTGGCCACCGCATTGCTCGGCAGCCCGCGCGCCGAGAAGATCTTCTGGCCGTGCTCCAGGAACAGGTCCTTGAGCCTGGTCATCGGAATCTCGTAAGCGAGTGCCAGCGCGAGGATGCCGCCGACCGAGGTGCCGGCGATCAGGTCGAAGCGGCGCCCCAGCGGTTCCCCCGCGCACTCCTCGAGTTCGGCCAGCACGCAGGCGGTGTACAGGCCGAGGTAGCCGCCACCGGCCAGCGCCAGGATGCGAAACGGCGGTTGCGCAGCGTCGGCCATGCATGGGTCCTCGGAAAGCCCGGGGCCGAGACTAGCTCAGCCCCGGCGGCGCGGACACGGCTTACACTCGAACGGACTGCGGAGCTCCGGCATGACCGACCACCCGACCGCTTCCACTGCGCCCTCGTCGCGTTATCCGCTGACCTTGCTGGGCGTGTTCCTGGCCTGGTGGACGCTGCTCGCCATCGCGCCCTGGTACCGGCAGGACTGGCTGCTGGAGAACCTGCTGGTCTTCATCGCCGTGCCGCTGCTTGTCTGGAGTTACCGCCGCATGCGCTTCTCGAACCTGGCCTACACGCTCTTGTTCGTGTTCTTCTGCCTGCACGAGATAGGCGCCCACTACACCTATGCCGAAGTGCCCTGGAGCAGTTGGCTGAAGTCGCTCACCGGCTGGGACGCGATGGATGCGCTCGGCATGAGCCGCAACCACTACGACCGCGTCATCCACTTCAGCTACGGCCTGCTGGTCGTGCCCGCCGTCGCCGAACTGCTCGAAGCCCGCGGCCCGCTGCGCAGCTGGTGGCGCAACCTGGTCCCGATCCTATTCATCATGTCCAACTCGGAACTGTTCGAGATGATCGAATGGCAGGCCGCCGAAATCTTCGGCGGCGAACTCGGCCAAGCCTACCTCGGCACCCAGGGCGACATCTGGGACGCGCAGAAGGACTCGGCGATGGCGATGATCGGGGCGGTGGTGGGGCTGTGGGCGTATCGTTGGCGACCACTTCGGCAGAAGACTTGAGCCCATCGATGGCTGGAATCGATGGCTGGAAATTGCGTCAGCTCCACGTCGCCTCTAGACTGCGCCCCAACATACCCGCCACGCTTAGCCCTGCCTCGGCAGGTGATGCGCATAATTGGCGGGTTTTTCATTTCTGGACGATGAGATACGACAAGCCGGCACTGACGTTCGACGAACAGCTCGCGCTGCTTCAACAGCGCGGCCTGCATGTGCCCGATACTGCGCGGGCTCGTCACTGGCTTCAGCGGGTCAGCTACTACCGGCTGAGCGCCTATTTCCTTCCGTTCAAGCACGGCGAACTGTTCCGCGCCGGAACCGATTTCGATGATGTCGCCGGGCTGTACGTCTTCGACCGCAAACTCCGGCTGCTTGTACTCGACGCGATCGAACGCATCGAAGTCGCCATGCGCACTGCCGTGACCTACGAGGTTGGGCATCGATTCGGTGCATTCGGCCACACCGATCCGGCGAATTTCTCACCGCACTTCGAGCACACGAAGTTCATGATCGAACTCGATACGGAAGAGCGTCGCGCCCGTGAAACTTTCGCCGCCCACTTCCGAAGCAAGTACCGATCCGAGACGCACCTCCCGGTCTGGATGGCCACCGAATTGCTTTCCTTCGGCACGATCTCGCAACTCTACGCATCACTCTCACCGGACATCAAGCGGGCAATAGCCGGCGAGTACGGCGTGCCCGATCTGCACTTCGCGAGTTGGCTGCATACGCTCAGTTACACGCGCAATCTGTGCGCACACCACAAGCGCCTGTGGAGCCGCCAGTTCGCGATTCGACCGAAGCTACCCTCACGTTCGCGGCTTTGGCCGCACGAAATTCCCGATAGCGGAAAGGTCTACGCGGTACTGCTGATCGTTCGCCACATGCTCAGGACCGTCGCGCCCAGATGCCATTGGCGCGATCGGCTCCTCGCCTTGATCGATGACCACGCAGCCGTGCCGATCGCTGCGATGGGCATGCCGAAGGATTGGCGCGGCACGGCGATCTGGCGGTGAGTCGACTCGGCGCGGGTCGATCGGCCGACGATGTGCACAGGCCGTTGCTCGCACGCGATGCAAGGCGCGACGATCTGGGTGTCATGCATGCGCCAGCCGGGGCGGCGCGCGAAATGGGCGCCCGGCCCCAGACGTCGTCTGCAGCGCTGCAGGAGGCGTCGAAACCGTCGCGCTAGTCAGTCAGCGGCGAAGCAAAGGCCAGCACCGCTTCGGCGGCTGCACGCGGTTGCACTTGCAGCAGGAAATGCGGTGCGTCCAGGTCCTGGATCTGCGGCTGCGGCAGCGCCGCCGCAATGCCGAGCGACGCGGCGCGCCGAATCAGGCGATCGTCGGTCGCCCGCAAGTACAGCGTGGGCACTTGGATGGACGCCAACAGCGGGCGAGCGTCGATCGCAAGCGACTCGGCGAGACGCCGCCTCAACACGGCTGGCGGAGCTTGATCGAGCACCGCTGCGACATCTCTGCGCAGCTCCGACGTCACATGGCGCCCGAGCAGCATCCACTCGACCAGTGTTTCCGGCACACGCCAAGCGGGCGCTGCGCGCGCCAAGTGTCGCATCCAGCGCGCGTAGGGAAATGGCAAGCGCGCAAAAGTGCAGCACAACACCAGCCCCGCGAGCCCGAGCGGTTTCGAGGCAGCAATCGATATTCCGATGGGGCCCGAGAACGATTCGGCCAGCAGCACGTAACGACGATCAACTGGCAGAGCCGCGCGCGCGACCGCTTCCAGTTCGCCATATCCGAGCGACGCATCGCTTGGATAGCTCACCACGGTGATCTGATGGTCGGCGCCAAGCGCGGCGACGAAGGCGTCGAACAACTTGCCGGTTCCGTCCATTCCCGGAAGCAGGACGAACGCTGTCACCGCGGCCGTCTCCTCACAGTCCTGATGCCGCCTGCGCCACCGCGCGGAACAGGGCGCGGCCTTTGTTCATGGTTTCGTCCCATTCCTTCTCGGGGTCGGAGTCGTGGACGATGCCGGCGCCGGCCTGGACGTGGAGTTGACCGTCCTGGATCACCGCGGTGCGGATGGCGATGGCGGTGTCGGCGTCGCCCCACCAGCCGACGTAACCGACTGCGCCCGAGTAGATGCCGCGCTTGATCGGCTCCAGGTCCTGGATGATTTCGAGTGCGCGGATCTTGGGCGCACCGCTGACGGTGCCAGCCGGGAACGTGGCCTTGAGTACGTCGGCGAACTGGAGGCCGGCGGCGAGCTTGCCCTGCACTTCCGAGACGATGTGCATCACGTGCGAATAACGCTCGATCACGAAGCGCTCGGGCACGCGCACGCTGCCAGCCTCGGCGACGCGGCCGACATCGTTGCGGCCGAGGTCGATCAGCATCAGGTGCTCGGCACGTTCCTTGGGATCGGCCAGCAGTTCCGCTTCCAGCGCGTGGTCCTGTTCCGGCGTGCGCCCGCGCGGGCGCGTGCCCGCGATCGGACGCACCGTGACCTGGCCATCCTGCAGGCGCACCAGAATCTCCGGCGAGGAGCCGACGATCTGGCGTTCGCCGAGGTCGAGGAAATACATGTACGGCGATGGATTCAGCGCACGCAATGCGCGATAGACATCGACCGGGCGCGCGCGGAACGGCACCGTCAGCCGCTGCGACAACACCACCTGGAAGATGTCGCCGGCGCGAATGAATTCCTTGGACTGCTCGACCGCGGCGATGAAGCCTTCGCGGGTGAAGCCGGAGATGAAATCGGCTTCGCTCAAGCTGGTCGGGTCCAGCACTTCCGGATAGCTCGGCCCGGAACGGCGCAGCCGGAACACCAGCTCATCCAGGCGTCGCTGCGCGCGCGCATAGGCTCGCGCCTCGTTCGGGTCGGCGTGCACGATCAGGTACAGCCGCCCCTTGAGGTTGTCGAACACCGCGACTTCCTCGCTCAACATCAGCAGCACGTCGGGTGCACCGATCGGATCGGGCTTGTCGTCGCGCGCGAGCTTGGCCTCGACATAGCGGATGGTGTCGAAACCCCAGTAGCCGACCAGGCCGCCGGTGAAGGCGGGCAGGTCCGGCAGCTTCGGCACCTGGAACGATTCGCGGATCGCATCGAGCGTCGCGAGCGGATCGGCGAGTTCGCGCTCTTCGACCACCTCGCCGAACTGCGCGATCGACAAGCGATGGCCGCGCAACGTGTACGTGGTCTTCGCCGGCAGACCGATGATCGAATAGCGACCCCAGTTCTCGCCGCCCTCGACCGACTCGAACAGGTAGGTGTGCGGCCCGTCGGCGAGCTTCAGGTACACCGACAGCGGCGTGTCGAGGTCGGAGAACACCTCGCGCACGATCGGGATGCGGTTGAAGCCTTGCGCGGCGAGCGCATTGAATTCGTCCTGCGTGAGCATCGGCAAGGTCCAGTGGAGCGCTCGATTATTGCGGTGCGACAAGGCTGCCGCCAAGTGATCCCGCGGCATGACAGAATCCGGCCGCAACAGGAGCCTGCATGAGCGACGTCTGGTACGTGGCCGAACCCGATGGCACGACTTCCGGCCCGATGACCCGGGACGAGGTGGTGCGCGCCGCCGGCCGTGGCGATTTCGGGAGCGATGCGCTGGCCTGGCACGTCGACTTGGGCGAGTGGTTGCCACTGTCACGCATCCTGCTGCGCTTCGGCCGTGCTACCCAGGAAGCACCGAGTGCGACCCAGATGGCCAAGGCGCAGCGGCGCGAAGACCGCAGCAAGCAACGCGAATTGCCGCCATCGCAGCGGACCGACGCCTTGCCGAAGACCACGGCCGACGAGCGCAAGCGCCGCGTCGCGACGCCACCTCGGCCGCAGCCACCGGCCCTGCCCGGCGCGCGTGGCAACGCGCGCAACGAACGCCCGCGCGCCGCCGCCGCTGCCGAGGAGTCCGGTCGAAAACTGCTGCAACTCGGTAAGCGGCTGCTCGCACGCTATGTCGATGTGATGTCGCTCGGCCTCGGTGCTGCTGCGGCCTGGTGGGCGAGCACCGAGGGTGCCAAGGGTCCCGAGACATTGGCCACACCGCAATTCTGGGTCCTGCTGTGGTTGGCCTGCGTTGCCTACTTCGTGATCGAGTCGGTGCTGGTCGGCGTGTTCGGCACCACGCCCGGCAAGTACCTGCTCGGGCTACGCCTGCGCGACGAACGCGGTCAGGCTCCCGGCATTCCGCGCGCGCTGCGGCGCAGCTTCAGCGTGCTCGGGCGCGGACTCGGCTTCGGCCTGCCCTTCATCGCGCCATTCGCGATCCTGATCGCCGGCGCACAGACCCTGAACAAGGGCAGCGCACCCTGGGACGAAGGCCTGGTGATCGAAGACGAATCGGTGGCCTCGCGCTGGCAGCTGATCGCGTTCATCGTGATCGCGCTGTGGATCGCCGCCGCCAACGGCTGGTGGCTGCAATTGCTGCAGTCGCTACCCGACTGAGTTTTTCATCGCGGCATGCCTTTCAGCCGCAGGCGGAATTCGACGCCGGCTTCGGCCGGCAGGTTGTAGGCGAGTGCGCTGCCGTCGTGGGCTTCGGCGATCAGGCGCACGATGTACAGGCCGAGGCCAAGGTGCGGTACTTCGCCGGCGGCGCGCAGCGAACCGGCGTCGCGCATCGAGACCAGCGAGTCGAACAGACGCTCCTGCATTTTCGCCGGCAGCGGCGGACCGGAATTGGCGACACCGATCTCGGCGCCCTCGGCATCGAGCACGAGCTTGATGCGAATCCAGCCGCCCTCGGGCGTGAAGCCCTTGGCGTTGTCGAACAACTTGTCCAACGCCTGCGCGATCAGGTCGGGCGCGCCATGCAGGCGGATTGGCGACTCCGGCAGCATCACGTGCAACTGGCGGTTGCCGGCGATGCCACGATAGGACTCGGCGCAACCGCGCACGACGCCGGTGAGATCGAAGTCCTCGGCTTCGGCGGCCTGGATCGCCTTCTCCATGCGGCTGGCTTCGGCCATCGTGCGCAGAATGCCCCACAGGCGATCGGCGCCGGCGCGGGCACGATCGGCATAGACGCGCGCCTCCGGCGGCAGCGGTTCGTGATCGAGGTTGTCGAGCGAGGAACGCACGATCGCCAGCGGCGTGTTCAACTCGTGCGAGAGCTTGCTCGCCAGCGTGCGCAGGTATTCGTTGTAGCCGCCGATCTCGTCGAGCAGGCGCGCGAAACTGCGCGACAGGTCGCCGACTTCGTCCACTGCCTTCAGGTGCGGCAACTTGGGATCGAGCCGACCGTCCGGTCGCAGCGCGCGTTCGGTGGCATTGCGCAGACGGCGGATGCGGAACGAGAGCACGCCGGCGAAACCAAACAGCACGAAGCTCGCAACCAGCACTGCGATCAGGCTTGCCGCCATCAGCTTGGCGACGGCGTCGTTGGCGATCACCAGCAACGCGTCGCTCGATTGCTCCAGCACCAGCGCGCCACGCGTGGCGCCGCCCCAACGCAGGGGCACCACGGCGGCGACGATGACGGTGCGTTCGTTGTTCGATGGCCGCCAGACACTCGCCTCGATCCCGGAAAGGGCCTGCCAGACTTCATCGACGTTGAGTTCTTCGAGATCCCAGGCGTAGTCGCTGGCATCAACCAGCGGCGGTGCCAGCAGCGCGCGATAGATCCACGAGTTCGGCCACGGCGTGCGCGCCTGGATGTCGCCGACCTCAAGCTTGCCCGCCTTGCCGAGCACATGCGCATCGGCGGCGAGCACACGCAGGCGCGCTCCGGGCGGCACCAGCGGCTGCAGCGCGCGGGTGAAGCCGGAATCGCTGAGCCAGAGCACGAGCGAGGCTTCGCCGCGTCCGGGATCGCCAAGCACCGGCAGAGTGCGAGTGGTATGCGACTGGTCGGTATCCACGACGTCCGCTGCCAGCGTCATGCCGTCGCGTGGCAGGAACAGCGAAAACTCGATGCGATAGCCGTCCGTGGTTTCGGCCCATTCGCCTTGCAGCGCCGGCGCATCGGCGGCGTCGGCCTGCACTTGCAAGGGTCCCGGAGCAGCATTGCCGAGCTGGTAGCGAAAGCGGCGTGCGCCCCCGCCCAAGTGCAATTCAATGTGGTCGTAGGCGCCGGCGACCAGAGCGTCGGGATCGGCGCGCATCCGACTGCGGTCCTGCACCTCGATCAGTCCGTAGAGCACGCTCGCGCGCGCCGCGAGGTGCACCCGAGAGACCGGGCCCACACTCGGCCACGGCTGCAACGCCGCGCTTTGCCAGTCGTCCGCGCTGCCGTCGAGCAGCAACACCGGCGGCGCTTCTGGCAGCACCGCGACGCGCCCTGCCGCCGGCAATTCCGGCGCGGTCGCGACGAAGGCCTGCGCCAGCGCGCGCGCCGAGGAAAGCTGCGCGCGTTCCTGGCCTTCGCGCAGCAGCAACTCCATCTGCTTGATGAACTGGAAGCCCGCCCACGGCAGCAGCAAGGCCACCAGGGCGATCAGTATCAGTTTGAGGCGCAGCGTCATGGCCGGGTCAGTCTAGTGGGAGAAAGCATCGCGGCTTGGAAGCCGCTCCCACTATTTCTCCGAACAACGCTTGAGGGGCGACAGTGGGAGCGGCTTCCAAGCCGCGATGCCGAAACCTCAAGCCCGCCAGCGATAACCGGCTCCATGCATGGTCTCGATCTCGTCGAAGTTCGCATCGATGGCGATGAACTTCTTGCGGATGCGCTTGATGTGCGAGGTGATGGTGGCGTCGTCGACCACCACCTGGGCGTCACGCATCAGTGCATCGCGCGACTTCACGTGGCCGGGATGGCGCACCATGGTGTGCACCATCCAGAACTCGGTCACCGTCAGCGGCACCTCGACGTCCTTCCAGGTCACGCGCATGCGCTCGGGCTGCAGCGACAGGTCGCCATTCTTCAGCGTCGCCTCGGCGCCCTGCGGCCGGCGCAGTGCATCGACGCGGCGGAACAGGGTGTTGATGCGCGCGGTCAGGTGCGGCAGCGACACGTCCTTGGTCAGGTAATCGTCGGCGCCGAGACGCAGGCCGGAGATGATGTCGAAATCGGAATCGCGCGCAGTCAGGAAAATGATCGGCAACGTCGCCGATTTCTGCCGCAGTTCGCGGCAGAGTTCGAAGCCGCCCTCGGGCTCGTCGCCGAGGCCGATGTCGATCAGCACCAGATCCGGCAGGCGGATGTCGAAGCCGCTGCTCGCATCCGGACGTGAGGAATAGGTCTGCACCTCGAAGCCGAGTCGGCGCAATGCGTCCGAGTAGTTTGCGCGGATGGCGGGTTCGTCTTCGACGATGGCGATCTGTCGGGCCATGGGGATGTCCTGCTTGGGTGAGCCCAGCTTACGCGGCACGCGACCCGACACAACGCCCGCCACCACCCTGCCCCGGATTTGCCCGAAGGCGGTCGCAACGGCGCCGCCGCGCGACCCGCACTGGTACGCTGCCGCCCTGGTTGCCAGCCACGACCTTCCGATGGACGAGCCGAAACCTCCCTCCGGCCAGACCACCGCGCTGCTGCTTGCACGCCTGCGTGCCGGCGAGCGCGATGCTGCGGAACTGCTGCTGCGCCGTGTCGAGCCGCTGCTGCGGCGCTGGGCACACGGACGCCTGCCGCCGCAGTTGCGCGATGCCAACGACACCGCCGACCTGGTGCAGGTGGCGCTGATGCGCGTGCTGGCGCGCATCGATCGCTTCGACCCGGCGCATGCCGGCGCGTTCTACGCCTATCTGCGCCAGACCCTGCTGAACGCGCTGCGCGACGCCCTGCGCGAACGCCGCCTGCAGCCCGAGCGCGACGACGAAGCCGTGCTGGAGTTGCTGCCTGCGGCTTCGGGTTCGGCGCTGGAGACCGCGCTCGGTCGCGAGGGCGCGATCGCCTACGAGCAGGCGCTGCAGCGACTGCCGCCGCACCACCAGGCACTGGTGGTGATGCGCTTCGAGTTCGGCATGAGCTTTCCCGAGATTGGTGCCGAGCTCGACGAGTCCGCGGACGGCGTGCGCATCAAGCTGCAGCGCGTGCTGAAAAAGATGTCCGACCTGCTGCACGATGCCGATGCCGACTGAGCCGAAACCGGACGCGGCGGCGGATGCGCTGTTCGCACGCATCGCCGACCGCGAAGCCATCGATCGCGACGCGCTCGCGGCAGGCGCCGATCCGGCGCTGGCCAGCGCCCTGGAGCTGGCGCGACTGCTCGACGGCGTCGCCCGCACTGCCGCAGACCCGGCACCACCACCGCGTCGCGCCAGCTCGGGCAAGGACACGCGCGTCGGTCCATATCGACTGCTGCGCCTGCTCGGCGAGGGCGGCATGGGCGAGGTCTGGCTCGGCGAGCGCTGCGATGGCCAGATCGAGCAGCGCGTGGCGATCAAACGCGTGCGCGGCGTGGCGCGGCTGTCGATGCTGCGCCACCTGCTGCGCGAGCGCCGCATCCTGGCGCGGCTCAGCCATCCGAACATCGCTCACTTTCTCGGTGCCGACATCGATGCCGAGGGCGAGCCCTATCTGGTGCTCGAATACGTCGAAGGCGTGGCACTTGACTGCTATTGCCGAGAACGCCAGCTGTCGCTGACCGAACGTCTGCGGCTGATGCTCGCGGTCTGCGATGCGGTGGCGCACGCGCATCGGCATCTGGTCGTGCATCGAGATCTCAAGCCGGCCAACGTGCTGGTGACCGCGGAAGGCATCCCGAAGTTGCTCGACTTCGGCATCGCGCGCCTGCTCGAAGACAGCGGTGCTGCGACCCACACCGGGCTCGCCGCGATGACGCCGCGCTACGCCGCGCCCGAGCAGTTCGCCGGCGACGAGGTAACGCCCGCGATCGACCAGTACGCGCTCGGCCTGATGCTGTACGAACTTCTCAGCGGCGCGCTGCCCGCGGAGCGCCAGGACGGCAACCTGGTGCGCATCGCCGCCGCGCTCGAATCCGGCGACCCGCCGCCGGCGAGCAGCGCGATGAAGACCGATGCGGTGCAGGCGAACGAGGTGCGTGGGGATTTGGACGCGATCATTGCCCGCTGCCTGCGCCGTGATCCGCTGACGCGCTACGCCAGCGTCGCCGAACTGTCCGCGGACCTGCGCCGTCACCTCGCCGGCGAGGCGGTGCTCGCACGCGGCGACGCGCTCGTCTATCGCCTGCGCCGCTTCGTCTCGCGCCATCGCCTGGCGTTTCTCGGCGTCGGCCTGGCGCTGACCGCGATCGTCGCGGCGCTGCTCGGTGCCCTGGACCAGGCGCGTCGTGCACAACGCGAAGCCGCGGCTGCGGTGGCGGCGCGCGACGGTGCCGAGGCGGTCAACCGGTTTCTGACCGACCTGCTCGCGGCTCCGGCCGATGCCCATCGTGGTGCCGACACCCGCGTCGCCGACGTGCTCGGCGCCGCGTCCGCGCGTCTCGCCCGCGACGACTCGCTGAACCTGGCGCAACGCATCGCGATCCACGGCGTGCTCGCGCGCGGCTTCGACTCGCTCGGACAGGTCGACCGCGCCATCGCCGAGGCCGAGGCCGGACTGGCGCTGGCCGTGGACAAGCGCGAGTTCCGTGGCCAGCGGCTGGGGTTGTGGGAGCTGATCAGCAGGATTGAGTCGCTGCGCTGTCGCGCCGAGCCCGCAGCCGCCGCGATCGCCGCACTGCAGCGCGAAGCCGCCGCCGCGACCACCATCGAGCCCGCGGCCGATGCGCTGGTCGCGCGCGCACTCCTGGCCCATTGCAGCGGCGACCACCCGGCCCAGCTTGCGGCTGCGAACCAGGCACTGGCGCTGCTAGGCGCCGCACGCGAACCGTTCGACACCTACGCGGCCGCAACCGAGCAGGCCGCCCGCGCCGAGTTTTCCGGCGGCGAAACCGTGGCCGCCGAGCGACGCCTGCGGGACGTACTCGCACAGTGGCCGGATCAGCCACGACTGCTGCTGTTCCAGGTGTCGCTGCGGCACCTGCTGCTGCAGGTGGTGGCGGCACGCGGAGAACTGGGCGAGGCCGAGGCAATGGCACGCCAGAACCTGGCACTGCTCGCTCCACGCCACGGCGTGCTCCCGCATCCGACCCTGATCGCCACGCGCAGTGCGCTCGCAGCCATCCTCTACGACCGTGGCGACTACGCTGCGGCCTTGACCGAGGGCGACGCCGCCCTCGCTGACGCACGTGCGCTGCACGGCCAGAATTCCGAGGAGGCGCTGACCATTCTCGCCAACCGCGCCAACGTGCTGAAGGCGCTCGGACGCTTCGATGAAGCCGAGGCCGACTATCGCGGCGTGATCGCCGCACTGGCGCAAATCGAGTCCAGACCGGGCGGCGTCGAGACGCGGCTGATCAACGCCTTCAACCTGCTGGAGCTGCTCAACGAGCGCGGACGTTTCGACGCGGCGAAGGGGCATGGCGAGGCCCTGCTCGCCGAAGCCGAACGGGTGCTCGGTAGCGAGCACATCATCACGCTCGAAACCCGCGACGCGCTCGGGGTCACCGCGTATGGCCGCGGCGATGTCGAAAGCGCAGAGGCGCTGCACCGCGCCGCGCTCGCCGGCAAGCGCAGGGCGCTGGGCGAGGAATCCCCGTACACCGCCAGCACCCACCTGCGCCTAGGCCTCGCCCTCGCCGCGCGCGGTCGCCACGTCGAAGCGCGCAGCGAAGTCGAAGCCGCACTCGCCACCCGCCGCAAGGTGCTCGGCCCCGACCACCCGGACACGCTTGCTGCTGCAGCCGCGCTGGCGCAACTGCAGCGGTAGCGGCGCGTTTACTCGAAGCTGTCGCTGAACAGGTCATCAATTCCGGCTTCGACGGCGAGACAGGACGAGAATTCGGAGCTGTCGCCGATGTTGGTCGGCCCGGTGCGCGTCGCGGTCGCGGTGATGAACTGACCCGGCAGGATCTCGTCATCGGCAAAACTCTGCTGGAAGCTGGCCTGGCCATTGGCCGCGGTGCTGACGTCGATGCGGCCGAGGTAACGGTAGCCCTGGCCATGTCCGGAAGCGTCGCAGGAACTGTTGGCGTAGACGTCGATGTAGTAGTTGGCGTTGGCGCCGGAATCGAGCGAACCCGACACCGTCAGATTGCCGCCGAGCACGCTGGCCGCGCCCAGCACCGGGAAGTTTTGCAGGTCGTTGGCACCGGTATCGCCATCGCCGGCGTCGTTGGCAGTCACGCCGGCCGTGCCGAGATCGATGCCCAGCTGCATGTTGTTCCACAGCACGTTGCCGCGTACGCGCACGGCGTCGCCATCGGCGACCCGCACGCCCGCCCCGCTGTTGTAGGAGATCCAGTTGCCGCCGGCATCGACGCCCTCGCTGCTGCCGCCGACGATGACGCTGAAGCTGCCGCCGCCGACATACACCCCGTGCCCGGCATTGCCCTGCAGGGCGCGGCCGATTTCGTTGTCGCGGATCACCACGCCCAGGCTGCCGCCGGTGATCGACACGCCGCCACCGTCATTGCCGTTGATGACATTGCCGAGGATCTCGACGCCACCGCTGGTGCTGACGCTGACACCGGCGCCGCCGTTGCCGGCGGTGGCCGTGCGGGCGGCATTGGTGCCGATCAGGTTGTTCTGGACCACGATTCCGGCGCCGAGCCCGGCACCGGACACGGCCACGCCCTGGAACTCCGCGTTCGAGATCAGGTTGCGCTGGCCGATCGTGGAGCCGCCGATGAGGGTGTCGTTGCCGCCGGAAAGCAGCACGTTGACGCGGTTCTGGCCGACGCTGGTGCCGTTCGGCAGGGCGCCCGAAAACTGGTTGCCCTCGATCACGTGCTCGCTGCCGCCCGCGATGCGGATGGCCGCGGCGCCCGAGCCGGTGAAGTTGCCGAACCACAGGCCGCGCACCACCAGGCTGCCGCCGTCCACCGCGCGCAGGCCGATCGGCGAGCCGCCGATCTGGGTCAGGCCGACGCAGACCTGGGCGTTGAAGGCGCTCGGGCTGGTGTTCGGCTGCGCGCCGGATTGGGTGTAGCCGTCGATGGTCACCGCCGTGCTGATGTCCGGCAAGGCACTCGACAGCAGGATGCCCTGGCTGCCGCAGACGCCCGGCATCGAGAAGCGCACCAGCGTGTGGTTGGGGTTGGCATTCGCATCGAGCAGGGCCTGGCGCAGGCTGCCGGCGCCGCTGTCGGCGCTGTTCGTCACCAGCACCTGGGTGAGGTCGTTGAGGTTGCTCTCGTAGGCGCCGAGATCGGTGCGCGAGCCGACTTGGCGACCATTGCCGGCGAGATCCTGCGTCAAGTCGGTCAGCGTCGCGCCCTGGTTGATGGCCGGCGATGCCAGTTGCAGCCGGTAATCGCCCGCGCCGGGGTTCACGAACAGCGGATCGGCGCTGAAGTTCCCGACGTTCTGGCCGCCGATGCCGTCACTGGGCATCTGGTCGTAGAGATTGCCGATCACGTTCATGGCATTGCCCGCAACCAGATCCAGGTCGCGCGGCGTGTTGCTGCGGAACAGGTTGTGTGCGACCGTGCCGGTCTTGCACACTGCAAGTGCTCCGGCGTTGTTGCCGCTGCCGGCCACGATCCCGACGAAGGTGTTCTGGTCGACGTACTCGCCTTGTCGCGGGCTATCGAAAATGCCACTGCAGAGCGCCACGCCGGAGAAAGTGCTGCTGGCCCCGGCAGGGGCGGTGATCGAATGCACCAGGTTGTTGCGGAAATCCAGTCGGCACGCTGGCTCACCCCAGACGTAGACACCGGCATGCTCGCCGTCGAGGTCGCTGAAGATGTTGTGGCGCAGGGTGACGAAGCGGATGTTGCTGTCGGTGGCATCGCAATTGATATTGAGGCCGCCAGCCTGCCCCTGCAGGTAGCCGCCGAGATGGCGCACCGTGAGGCCTTCCAGCGTCAAGTCGCGGTTGTGGATGATGCGCATCATATGCACGCTCTGTCCGGCCAGGGTGGTATTGGTCGGGTCGAGCGTGCGCGTGGCGCAGCCGGGGTTGTAGCCCCCGCGCAGGCTGAGGAAGGCATCCGGGTGCAAATCGGCCAGGAGCGAGCCGCTCATCACGTAGGTGCCTTGCACGATGCGCACATCGTGCTCTCCGGCGTTGGCTCCGGCCGCACTGATGGCGGCGACGATCTCGGCCCAGCTATCGGCGCAGGTGGTGATGGTTTGTGCAAACGCACGGCCCGGCGAGGCGAGGCCGAGCACGAACAACAACAAGCAACAACGCAACATGAGCGTCCCCGTTCCACGCAGCGAAGGCTGCGTCCACCGGGGTCAACGTGCTTCAGCGGCGAAACCGAACGCGGTCGTCGAAATATCGTTGCTCAGCCGATCGCCGCCCGCATCTTCGCGATGGTCGCGGCGTAGTCGGGGGCGTTGAAGATGGCGGAACCGGCGACGAAGGTGTCGGCGCCGGCGCGGGCGATGTCGGCGATGTTGTCGGCCTTGACGCCGCCATCGACTTCGAGGCGGATGGCGCGGCCGCTGCGGTCGATGCGCTCGCGCACGGCGCTGAGCTTGTCGAGCGCACCGGGAATGAAACTCTGGCCGCCGAAGCCGGGGTTCACCGACATGATCAGCACCAGATCGAGTTGCTCCAGGGTGTGGTCGAGGTAATGCAGCGGCGTCGCCGGGTTGAACACCAGACCCACCTGGCAGCCGTGCGACTTGATCAGCTGGATCGTGCGATCAACGTGTTCGCTGGCCTCGGGGTGGAAGGTGATCAGGGTCGCGCCGGCTTCGGCGAAGTCGGGCACGATGCGATCGACCGGCTTGACCATCAGATGCACGTCGATCGGCGCGCTCACGCCGTGCTTGCGCAGCGCCGCGCACACCAGCGGGCCGATGGTCAGGTTGGGCACGTAGTGATTGTCCATCACGTCGAAGTGCACCCAGTCGGCACCGGCAGCAAGCACGGCATCAACTTCGGCGCCGAGGCGGGCGAAGTTCGCGGACAGGATGGAGGGGGCAATGACGGCGGGCTGGCGCATGGGGCTCCTCATTCAGTTCAGGCCGCGCGCACGCTGGATGCGCGCGTAGGCGGCGTTGAGTTTGCTGGTCTTCTCGCCCGCCGCACGCCGCGCGGCGGCGCTGGCATCGGGCGGCAGACGGTCGGGGTGGTGGCGTGCCACGAGGCTGCGGTAGGCCGCCTTGATCTCGTCGTCACTGGCTTCGGCGGTGACTTGCAACTCGGCGTAGTCTGCGGCGAGCTTGGCGTCACGGCTACCGGCACGGAAGCTGTCCCAGGTCGGCTTGGCCACGTTCAGACGCGCGGCAATGGCGTCGAGCAGCGCCTGCCCGGACGCATGCGAATCGATGGCGGCGACATCGCCGAGCAGCTTCAGCACCATCAGCCGCAGTTCGTGTTGTTCGTGGGTGAAACTGCGCAGGCTGTCGCAGGCCGGCTCGAAACGCCAGGTCGGCGCACGGCCGCGATCGAAGGCGGCGATCGCGCGTCGGCGCTGTGCTTCGTCGAGTTGCAGGCGCTGCATCCAGTCGCCAGCGGCGGCGACCTCGGCCTCCGAAACCCTGCCATCGGCCTTGGCGATGCCGCCGGCCAGCTCGAACAGCGGCTCGGTGAATCCGGCCTTGGGTGCTTCGCGCAATTGCGGGAACAATCGTTCCAGCAAGAACGCGCCCAGCAGTCCGCCCAGCAACGGCCCCCAGGGCGTGCGCGCACGCGTCAGGATGGTGCCGACGATTGCGCCGACCAGGCCCGCGGTCCAGTTCACGACGCGCGATGAACCGGAGCGGAGGCGCGCGGTGATGCGTGCACGGATGGCAGCGAAAGGGCAAAGCGCTTCATGCGCCGATGATAGCTTGCGGGTCGCCGTAGAATGCGCGCCTCACCGAGGAGCCGAAGCGTGTCCTACCGTTCGATGTCGCTGACCCAGATCCCCGGACTGACCCTGATCCACCGCGGCAAGGTGCGCGATGTCTATGCGCTGCCCGGCAACGAGTTGCTGATCGTCGCCAGTGATCGCTTGTCGGCGTTCGACGTGATCTTGCCCGACGCGATTCCCGGCAAGGGCGAGATCCTGACCCAGCTGTCGAACTTCTGGTTCGCCAAGACCTCGGCGTGGATGCCGAACCACCTGTCCGCGCGCAGCCTCACCGAGGTGCTGCCGCGCGGCACGCCGGTGGTCGAATACGAGCGTCGCAGCGTCGTCGCCAAGCGTCTGAAGCCGGTGCCGGTGGAAGCGATCGCACGCGGCTACATCATCGGTTCCGGCTGGAAGGACTATCAGGCCGGCGGCAGCATCAGTGGCGTCGTGTTGCCGCCAGGCCTGCGCCAGGCCGAGCAACTGCGCGAGCCCATCTTCACGCCCTCGACCAAGGCGGCAATCGGCGACCACGACGAGAACATCAGCTTCGACGAACTCGTTGTCCGCATCGGCGGCGCGCTCGCCGAACAGGTGCGCGCCTTGACCTTGAAGCTGTACCAGTTCGCCGCCGATTTCGCCCGCGAGCGAGGCATCCTCATCGCCGATACCAAGTTCGAGTTCGGCATCGACGATCAAGGCACGCTGCGGGTGATGGACGAGATCCTGACCCCGGATTCCTCGCGCTTCTGGGACGCCTCCGAGTACCGCGTCGGCATCAGTCCGCCGAGTTTCGACAAGCAGTTCGTACGCGACTACCTGGAGACGCTGGACTGGAACAAGAAGGCGCCTGGGCCGATGCTGCCCAAGCGCGTGATCGAGGGTACCCGCGAACGCTACGCGGAAGCACTGCACCGACTCGCCGGCATCCGCCTTTGAGCCAGGCGCCCGCGCTGCGACTGCGCGACTTCGCCCTGATCGCGCTGATCTGCCTGGCCTGGGGCTGCAACTTCCTGACCTCGGCCGCGGCCCTGCGCGAACTGCCGCCGCTGATGTTCACCGCGATGCGCATGGCGGTGCTCGCACTCGCCCTGTTGCCGTTCCTGCGCTGGCCACCGCGCGGTCAGTGGCGGCTGCTGATCGCGGTCGCGATCTGCAATGTCGTGCTGCATTTCGGAACCAGCTTCTGGTCGCTGAAGATGGCCGGTGACCTGGCCTCGCCGGCGATCGTGATGCAGAGCTACGTGCCGATGGCGGCGCTGCTCGCCTGGTGGCTGCGCGGCGAACGCTTCGCCTGGCGCACCGGGCTCGCGATCGTGGTCAGCTTCGGCGGCATCCTCGTGCTCGGCTTCGACCCGATCGTGCTCGACAACCCGCAGTCGCTGGCGCTGATGCTGATCTCCGGTTTTTTTCTCGCGCTCGGCACCGTGCTGATGCGCGGCCTGTCCGGCATCGACCTGTTCTCGCAGCAGGGCTGGTCGGCGTGGATCGGGCTCGGTCCACTGCTCCTGTGGAGCACGCTGGCCGAGCCCGGCGCATGGAGTGCGCTGGCACAGAGCAGCTGGGTCGGATGGGGCGGCGCGATCTATGCCGCGCTCATCGCCTCGCTGCTCGGACACGGCCTGTTCTACCACCTGGTGCAGACCCATCCGGTCGCGCGGATCACGCCCTACCTGCTGTTCGCGCCACTGGTCGCGATCGGGCTCGGGCTGTGGTTCTGGGGCGACCGCCCGGGGCCGCGGCTGTGGATCGGCGGCGCGATGGTGCTCGGCGGCGTGCTCGCGATTGCGCTGCGCAACTTCGCCCGACAGCGCGTGCTGGTGCCGGACCCGGGCGAGATCTGAGCGAGCGGCTACTCGATGCGGAAGTCGATGCCGAGCAACGATGCCCCGGCCGCGCTTTCACCGCAGCGGCGGCTGGCGATATCGCGCGACACACTCAGCGTCCGCCCTTCTGCGTTCACGACCACCTCGGAAGCCGACTCCGCCAGCATCGCCATGGCGCGGCGGGCCTGCTCCGCGGCGGCCGGATCGGCGCGCCGCCGCGTCGGCGCAGCGCCCTCGCGCGGGGGCCAGCGCGGACATTTGGCTTCGACCGCTGGCTGCAATCCGGCCTCGGACCAGCGCAACGTCGCGCCGGGACGCAGGTAGGACATGCGCCACCGCACGGTCGAATCCGCATGCGGCTCGAACGCCCACACGCCACCGGCGCCCAGCACGTCCACCTGCCAGCCAGCCGCATCCGCGATCAGACGCAGCGCGGTGTTTTCATCGGCGCCGAAGGCGATCTTCGCGTTGCCAGCGGACAGAAAGCGGCTCAGGCGGCCTGGGCGGCCGCGTTCGGAAAAGTGGGTATCGAAGATCGCGCCCGGCATCAGTCCAAACCCACCTGCGGGCCAAAAGGTCAGCGCCGACTCGTCGACGCCGCCGGCGCAACGTCGGGCACGGCGGCAACCGTATTCGGGCGGTGGCGCCGCAACCGGCCCGGCGGACCAGGCCGCGGCTGCATCGCCACTGGTTGGCATCGGACGATCCGATTGCACCGCCATGCCCGCCGAGGTGCCGCCGACCACCAGTTCGCCGCGCGCGAAAGCCGCACGCAGGGCGCTGAGCGCGGGTCTCGGCGCGTCGCCATCGAAGAACGCGCGGCGCAGACGCCACTGATCGCCGCCGCCGAAAAACACGCCATGCACCTGCGCGGGAAGCGCGTCGAGACCGGCGCGGCAGGCACTCTCCTGCGCAAGGGCGAGGTCGGGATAGGCACGAGCGCGGTTCGGCAGTCGCAACGCTCGGCGGCGCGCGTCCTCGAGCGCACTGCAGTCGCGAGCGTCCGCGCCGAGCGACGCGGTGGCGGCGTCGAGCGGCCACCATTGCGCGTCGGCGCCTGCGGCATCGAACGCACCGAGATAGAAGTCGACCGCAGCAAAGGGGTCGATGCTGGCGGCGGTGACCACCGCGATGCGCGGCCTGGCGTCGCCGCTGCGCTCGCGCGCCGCCGCCACGAACGCCCGTAGGATTTCGGGACCAGCGGGTCCGCGCGTCGCGTCGAGCGCGACCTGCTCGCGGCGGCGGTGGCCTTGGGCGTCCAGATCCGGCTGTTCCAGCGCCGCGAGCACCGCGAACTGCTCGTCATCGAGCAGGCGCGACCACGGCGCCAACTCGTCGCTGCCGCAGCGATGCCAACGGTTGACGCTGTCGGGTCCGATGCAGCGCGTGCCGAGCCAGTCGTTCAGCACCGTCTCGCGCAACGGCTTCGTTCCGAACTTCGCGCGCGCAGCGTCGAGCAGGCGCCGCACCAGTTCGCGCAACGCCGCCGGCGCCTCGCCCCACAAGGCCGGATCGGTGGCGGCGGCGATGCCTTCACGATCGAGCCGGTAGCTCGCGGGTGCCTGCCGCGCCGAAGCCGGAAACCGCGCGTCGGTGCAGGTGTCGGTGGCCATCGAGCCACAGACGCGCAGGCCGCCACCGACCAGCAGTAGTTCGGGTCGCGGCGCCTCGGCACGCAACACGGTGGAGGCGAGCAGCAGCAAGCCGACAACAGCAGGGAATGATCGCTTCATGCCGCGACGGTAGCGAGGCAGCCGCCGCTGCGGCAAACCCCGATGCTTGTTGCGCCGCACCATGTCGCGCGCTTGACAGCCGAGATCGCGCCGGCCGAGACTGCGCGCCGGCTCCACCAAACCGGTCGTCATGATCTCTCGCCTCTACACCGCCAACGAGTACAGGTACGAGCCTTTCTACCTGTCCGAATGGTTCGACGAATAGTCCGTCGCAACCGCTGGGTGTAACGCAGCCCTTGCTGCGGGCCGCGCACGTGCGTGCGCGGCGAGAGCCTGTCCAATGAGCCCCACCGGGGCCCGATCCCTTTGGAGTCGATCATGATTGCGAAGAAGCCACTTGCCGTGGCCTGCGCGTGCGCGCTGGCCTGTATGTCCCTGTCTGCCCAGGAAAGCCCCACGCCGAAGGAACCCGAGTCGGCGGAACTCGAACAGATCGTCGTCACCGGAAGCAACCTCAAGGGCGTCGACCTGGCCGAAGCCCAGCCGATCAAGGTGCTGGACGCCGAGGACATCGCTCGAACCGGCGCCCAGACGCTCGGCGAGCTGCTGCAGGAAGTCAGCGAACTGGGTGGCGGCACCGGGAATTTCTCCACCGCCAACTCCGGCAGCAAGCAGGAAGACAGCCCCGCCGGTTCCGCCGGCGTGTCGCTGCGTGGGCTGGGTACCGCCTCGACGCTGACGTTGGTCAACGGTCGCCGCATTGCGGTCGCCTCGTTCGCCAACGGCTCGGAGAACTTCGTCGACATCAACGCCATTCCGCTGGCGGCCGTCGACCGCGTCGAAGTGCTGACGACCGGCGCCTCGGCGATCTACGGCGCCGATGCCGTCGCCGGCGTCGTCAACTTCATCCTGCGCAAGGACTTCGACGGCATTCGCCTCTCCGGCAGCAGCGGCGACAGTACCCGCGGCACCGATGAAGGTCGCCACAACGTCAATCTCGTGATTGGCCACAACGGTGATCGCGGCCATGGCCTGTTGGTCTTCGACGCCTATCGCCGCAACGCGCTCTATGACCGCGACCGCGCGATCAGCGCGGTCGAACCACGACCCTCGCAGCAGGGCGTGTTCCCAAGCATCAACGATCTCTATGCGCAGGAGATCGACCTGGTCGAGGCAGGCTGTCCGGATACGCAGCGCTATGACGGCCGGCCCGGGTATCCACTCGGCGGCTTCGGCGAGTACTGCGCGCTGAACCGCAACGCTTACACCGCCACCGACCCCAGCAGCGAGCGTTACGGTCTGACCGGCAGCGCTGACTTCGACTTCGGCAGCGGCCTGTCCTGGTTCGGCGAGATCGCCCTGCAGCGCAATGACGGCACCGCCAACAGCGAGCCGGCACCTTGGAGCGAAGAGGAAATCTACCTCGACCACCCGAACCTGCCGGCCGAACTGCGCGAACGCCTGCTCGCTGCCGGAGTCGATCCCGACTATCCGGTATTCGGTTGGGGCCGTTTTCCGGATGCCCGCACAATCGAAGTCGAGTCGCGCAGCTGGCGCGTGCTCAGCGGCGTCGAGGGCAGCCTCGGCGGCTGGAGCTGGGAAGCGGCGCTGAACCTGTCGCGCAGCGAATCCGAGCAACGGGCCATCGCCGGCATCTACAACGTCGAGCGCTTCCGCGCCGCATTGCGCGGTGAGTTGTGCTCAAGCGGTGCCACCGACTGCACGCCGGGCACCGGCGGGCTGTACTACAACCCGTTCGGCGGCCAAGCCGGCAACAGCGCGCAGGTGCTCGATCTGCTGCACGAACAGGTGCCGCGCAATGGCATCTCCAAGCTGCTCGGATTCGACGCCAAAATCTCGGGGAACTGGCTCTCGACCGCGGTCGGCGAAGTCAGCTGGGCCTTCGGCGCCGAGGCTCGGCGCGAAGACATCGAGGACGCGCCGAGCCTGCTCGCCACGGCCGACCCGATCACCGGCGATGTTCCGGTGTACGGGTTCGGCTCGACCGCGGTGCGCGCGGATCGCGACCAGGCCGCGTTGTTCGGCGAAGCGCTGGTTCCACTCGCGGATGCGCTCGACCTGAGGCTGGCGGCACGCTACGACCACTTCAGCGACTTCGGCGGCGACATCAACCCCGCAGCCAGCCTGCGCTGGCAACCGCACGACGCGGTGGTGCTGCGCGCCGGCTGGAACAGCTCGTTCCGAGCACCGTCGCTGGCCCAAGTTGGCGCCGGCACCACGCTCAGCTCCGGTGCCTTGCCCTGCGCCGAGGGCAGCGAGTTCTTCGACTCGTTCTGCGATCAGTACCCGGCCGATGATGGCTATCTGAGCGAGATTTACGGCAATCCCGGACTCGAGGCGGAGACCTCGAAGGCGTGGTTCCTGGGCGCAGTGTTCCAGCTTGCCGATGCCACCACGCTGTCGGTCGACTACTGGAACTTCGCGCATCGCAATCTCGTCGACATCGACGCGTTGGAACTGTTCCGCGCGGCGCTGCTGGACCCGGCGCTGGTGGTGCGCAGCGGCGAACTCGGTCCCGGCGAGATCGGCATCGAGACGCGCAATGGCACGATCGGCTCGCCGATCGAGGAAGTTCACCTGGGGCTGATCAACGTCGGCCAGCAGAACACCGATGGCCTGGATGTCTCGCTGTCGCACGTGTTCGACACCGACGCCGGGCGCTTCGAACTGTACGGCGATGCCACCTGGACGCGCGCCTTCGAGCGTTCCGAGTCCTGCGGCGGCGATGACAACGACGGCCGCCGTGGCCTCGGACCCTGCGTCGATGGCCAGCGGCTGGTGCAGCGCGTCGACGAGTTCCGGTACCCCGAGTGGCTGGTCAATGCCGGCCTCGACTGGGAACAGGGCGCGTACGATGCGCGTCTATGGGCGAACTACACCGACGGCTACTACGACGACGACCAGCGCAACGGCGTGCCGGTCGGCCGCCGCGTCGCCTCGTGGACCACGCTCAACCTGAGCTTCGGTTACGACTTCAGCGAGAACCACTGGGCGACGCTGACCGTGCGCAATCTGGGCGACCGCGACCCGCCCGTCGCGCTTGGTTCCGGCTCCGGCTTCGACCAGTACAACCACGACTCGCTCGGTCGCTACTGGACGCTGAGCTACACGCAGCGCTTCTGAGCGCTTCCTGTCTCACGCGGCGCCCGAGCCCCGGGGCGCCGCGGCTTGGCCCGCGCCCTTGCATCGGCGCGGGCCCTTCTTGCCCCTGGGAATTCCCGCGATGACCGCAACCTCCACGCCTACCCGGCGCATGCCCGACACCCTGCTGATCCTGTTCGCGATCGCCGCGCTGATTGCACTGCTCACGCCCTGGCTCACGCCGGGCGCATTTCTTCCAGGGCAACCGATCGCGCTCGCCAGCTACCGGCCCGCGGCCGAGCACCTGCCGTTGCAGCTGTTTGGCAGCGGCGATCAAGTTGGCTTCCTCAATTTCGTGTTCGACGGCTTCACCTCCGGCGGGCGTAGTTCTTCCGCGGTCGGTGTGATCGCGTTCGTGCTGCTGGTCGGCGGCGCGTTCGGCGTCGTCAACGCGAGCGGCGTGATGGAGCGCAGTCTGCACCGACTGGTCGCGGCCACCGCGCCACGTCCGGCGCTGCTGCTTGGCGCGCTGGTGCTCGCGTTCTCGACCGGCGGCGCGGTGTTTGGCATGGGCGAGGAGACCATCGCCTTCATCGCGCTGCTTGCACCCTTGCTGCGCTCGCTCGGCTATCCGCCGCAAGTGGTGGTGATGGTGACCTACCTGCCGAGCCAGATCGGTTTCGGCACCTCGTGGATGAACCCGTTCAGCGTCGCCGTCGCGCAGGGAGTGGCCGGCCTGCCGCTGCTTTCGGGCGCACCGTTTCGGATGGCGATGTGGGCCTGCTTCACCGGCCTGACCTTGGCCTTCGTTCTGCACCACGCCGCGCGCCAGCGACAGCCCGCGGCATCCGCGGTCTCGCTCTCCGGCGTCGGTCGCATCGACTGGAGTGATCGGCTGATGCTGCTCGCGATTCTCGCGACCGTGGTCTGGATCGTCTGGGGCGTCACCGTCGCCGGCTACTACATTCCCGAGATCGCCACCCAGTTCGTGACCCTGGGGCTTGTGGTCGGGGCGATCGCCGTCGCGCGCGGCCGGCTCGCGCCCAACGACGCTGCCGCCGCGTTCACCGAGGGCGTGCGCCAACTGGTGCCGTGCGCGCTGGTGATCGCGCTGGCCAAGGGTCTGCTCGGCCTGCTCGGCGGCTCCGACCCGCACCAGCCCTCGCTGCTCAACTCGGCGTTGTTCACGCTCGGCAGCGGCCTGCAGCACGCGCCGCCGCTGCTCGCCGCCGAAGGCATGTTGTTGGCGCAGTCGGTGTTCAACTTCTTCGTCACGTCGGGTTCGGCACAAGCCGCGATCACCATGCCGCTGATGGCCGGCCTTGGCGATCTGATCGGCGTCAGCCGCCAGATCGCGGTGCTGGCGTTTCAGCTCGGCGACGGCCTCACCAACCTGATCATCCCAACCTCGGGCGCAATGATGGGCGCGATCGGTATGGCCGGTCTCGACTGGCTGCGCTGGCTGCGGCTGATCTGGCGCTTCGAACTGTTGCTGCTCGCGGCCGCCGCAGGCTCGGTGGCTCTGGCAGTGCTGGTGGGTTACGCATGAACTCGCACCTGTGGTTGATCCGCGATGCCGACGTGTTCGCACCGCAACCCCTCGGTCGCTGCGATGTCGTCGTCGGCGCCGGGCGCGTCCTTGCGATCGGCCGTGATCTGCAGGTCGGCAGCCTGGCGCATGAAGCCATCGACGCCGCCGGACGCTGGTTGTGGCCGGGATATGTCGACAGCCTCGTGCATGTCAGCGGCGGCGGTGGCGAGGGCGGTTTCGCGACGCGCACGCTGCCGCTGGCGGCCGACGCTGCGCTGCGCGCGGGCGTGACCACGGTGATCGGCGCGCTGGGCACCGACGATGTCACCCGCAGCCACACCGACCTGCTCGCCTGCGCGCGCGCGCTGCAGACGCATGGCATCAGTGCGTACACCTTGACCGGCTCCTACCACGTGCCGGTGACCACGCTCACCGGCAGCATCCGTTCCGACCTGGTGCTGATCCCGGAAATGATCGGCGTCGGCGAAATCGCGATCGCCGATCGTCGCGGCGCGCAGCCTTCGGTCGATGAACTCGCGCGCATCGCCGCCGATGCCAATGTTGGCGGCCTGCTCGCAGGCAAGGCCGGAGTGGTACTGGCGCACCTCGGCGACGAGGACGCCGCGCTGTCGCCGCTGATCGAAGCCTCGGCGCGACACGCGGTCGCGCGCTCGCGCTGGTTGCCGACGCACATCAATCGCTCGCGCCGCTTGCTCGATCTGGGCTGCGCCTGGTCGCGCGAAGGCGGTTGGATCGACCTGACGACGAGCACGACCGAGGCGCTGGTCGCCGCCGGCGACCTGTATGCCGGCGAGTCCCTCGCCGTCGCGCTGCGCCAGGGCGCGGTGGCTGACCGCATCACCATGAGTAGCGACGGCCAGGCCAGTCTGCCGTTGTTCGATGCTGCCGGTCGCTTCGTCGAATTCGGTATCGCCCCGATCGGGAGTCTGCACGAGGAAGTGGTCAAGTCGATCGATCTGCACGGCGTCCCGCTCGCCACCGCCCTGGCCGCGGCCACGCTCAACCCGGCGACGATCTGGCAGCTGCCGCGCAAGGGCCGCATCGCGGTCGGCGCCGACGCCGACCTGCTGCTGATCGACCCGACGAGCAAAGCAATCACCCTGACCGTTGCCGCCGGCCGCCCGCACGCGATGCGTTGACGCTGCCGCTTGGCGAAGCCAAAACGATACGGCCAGCTTGCGCTGGCCGTATCGCTGACATCGGTCGAACGTGTGGGTCTCAGCCCACTTCGCGCGGACGCAGCAGCCAGCGGCACAGCGCCGGCAGGAAGATCATCGCAGCGACCATGTTGACCACGAACATGAAGGTCAGCATCACGCCCATGTCGGCCTGGAACTTGAGGTCCGACCAGATCCACGTCGCCACGCCCGCGGCCAGCGTCAGCGCGGTGTAGAAGATCGCGATGCCGGTGGTCTTGAGCGCTCCAAAGTAGGCTTCGGTCAAGGTACGTCCGGCCTGCATCGACTCGGCCATGCGCGCGTAGATGTAGATCGCATAGTCGACACCGATACCAACGCCGAGCGCGACCACGGTCAACGTGTTCACCTTCAAGCCAATGCCGAGCTCGACCATCAGCGTGTGCCCGAGTTCGGTCACCAGCACCAGCGGCAGGGTGATGCACAGCGCCGCCAGCGGCGAACGGAAGCTGAGCAGACACATCACGAACACCGCGGCGTAGAGCAGGTAAAGCATCATGTGCTCGACTTCGCGCACCTTGTCGTTGATCGCCGCAGCGACGCCGACATTGCCGGTGGCCAGACGCAAGTTGGCTTGGTCGGTGCGGTACTCGCCGCCGTTGGCTGCGGCATCGGCCACGGCCTTGTCGCGGTTGACGCGGAAGTTCACGTCATAGCTCTTGTTCTCGTCGCGGAACTTCTCGACCGCCGACACCACCCGGTCGATGGTGGTGGCGCGGTGATCGGTGGTGAAAATCTGCACCGGCATCGCCTTGCACTCGGGGCCGTCGATCAGACCGGAGTCGGTCTCGATGCCCTGCAGGCTCTGGCGCAGCAGGTTGGAATCGCGCGGGATCACGCGCCAGCGCACGTTGCCCTCGTTGTAGCCGGCGTAGATGACCTTGGCGATATTCGGCAGCGTGATCACCTGCTGGACGCCCTCGACATTGCTCATGTGCCAAGCGAAGCGGTCGATCAGCGCCATCGCCGTCGGGCTCTCGGTACAGGCGAACGGCCCGCCTTCAGCGATCACGTTGATGATGTCGACGCCGAGCGCGAACTTCTGCGTGATCAGTTTGGCGTCCTGGTTGTAGCGCGCCTCCGGACGCAACTCGGCCACGCCTTCCTGGGCATCGCCGATCATCACCTTGTCGCCCTGGGCCTCGGCGAAGAACCAGACGGTCAAGCCGATGGCGATCACGATCAGCGCCGGAATTGGCTTGCTGAAGCGCGTCAGCACGCGCCAGATGGCATCGAACTTGGTCAGCTGACGCAAGCGGTATTCGCGCTTCTTGTGCAGGTTGCTGACATTGGTGTAGCTGAGCAGCACCGGCAGCAAGATCAAGTCGGTGAGGATGGTCAGCGCCACGCCGATGGTCGCAGTGATGGCAAGTTCGCGAACCATGCGAATGTCGATCAGCATGATCGTCGCGAAACCGATGCAGCCGGCGAGCAAGGCCACCGCACCCGGCACCAGCAGCATGCGGAACGAGCGTCGCGCCGCTTCCAGTGCCGGCACTGCTTGCGATTCGCGCTGACGCAGCTCCTCGATCGTGCCCTCCTCCAGGCCACCGTAGAAGATCTCGCCGCGGAAGCGGTTGATCATCTGTTCGCCATGGCTGACCGCGATCGCGAAGATCAGGAATGGCGTCAGCATGTTCATCGGGTCGATGCCGTAACCGAGCAGGCGCAGCGCGCCGAGCATCCACACCACCGAGATCAGCGCCGCAAGTACGGTCAGCGACGCCAGCTTGCCGGACATCGAGTATAGGAACAGCAGCAGCCAGGTGAAGGCGATAGTAACCAGGAAGAAGTTGATCACCGAGCGCGCGCCGTCGGCGATGTCGCCGACCATCTTGGCGAAACCGATCACGTGCAGGCTGATGCCGTCCTTCTCGTACTTCTGACGGATCGACTCGAACTGGTCGGCAATCTGCTGGTAATCAAGCTTGTTGCCGGCGGCACCGCCTTCGGGGACCAGGTCGGCCCAGACCATGGCACCCGAAAAGTCCTTGGCCACCAAGCGTCCGACCACACCGGCCTTGACGATGTTCGACTTGATCGTCTCGAAGTCCTCCGGCAATGGCTCGAAGCCTTCGGCATTGGGCGTGAAGGCAGAGGGAATCACGTTGCCGCCGGCAAATCCGTCCTCGACCACTTCGACGAAGCGGACATTCGGCGTGAAGATCGAACGCACCCGCGCATCATCGACCGCGTCCAGTGCGATCACCTCATTGGTGACATTCTCCATGGTCTGCATGAAGGACTTGTTGAACATGTTGCCGTTCTTGTCCATCACCGCCACCAGCACGCGGTTGGCGCCGCCGAATTCCTGCTCGTAGTCGAGGAAGGTCTTCATGAACTCGTGGTCGAGCGGGATCTGCTTCTTGAAACCGGCATCGACGCGCAACTGCGACGCGAAGTACAGCATCACCGCGGTGACCAGGGCGAACAGCACCAGCACCAGCATGCGCTTGCCGAAGACGAATTTTTCGAGTGCCTGTCCGAAGGCGCCTTGATTGCTGCTACCGATCATTGCGTGTCTCCGTAACAGCTCAGGGTTGATAGAAGCTGACGCCGGTCTCGCCGACGACGGTGTATTCGCCAGCGCCGAGCACCAACACCGACGACAGCACAGTGCCAGCCGGATGGGTAGTGGCCGCGAACGGCTCGCTGTCGCTGCCGCGTGCAAGCACGACGCCATTGCCACCGACCAGTACGGTCGCTCCAGCGGATCCCGCAGCACCGCCCATCAGGCTCAGCTCGGTGCCGGTCTCGCGCTTGTCCCAGGTGCTGCCGAGATCATTGGATTCGTATACGTTGCCGCGCAAACCAAAGCACAGCACGTGATCGCCCGTACCGGCGATGACACCGAACATCGAGCCTTCATACGGCAGCTGAATGCGCTGCCAGGTAACGCCTTGGTCGGTCGAGCGAAATGCAGCGCCGCGTTCCGCGACGATGAACAGGCTGCCGTTGCCGGTGCGCGCAATCGCATTGAGGTGCGGGTCGGTTTCCTCGTCCAGGTCAAGGTCGGCGGAGTCGAAGTTCCAGCTTTCGTCATCCAGCGCCGGGGCATTGTCGTCATCGCTCGGCTCCGGAGCCGGCGAGGTGTCGCCGCGACCGAGCACATCGACGTACTGCCAGTTCTCGCCGCCATCGTCGCTGCGCAGCAGGGTCGCGTAGGCGCCGACCGCGAGCGCATGGTCCTTGTCGAGGAACAACACGTCGAGCAGCGGCGCACCGTTGCGCGGATCGAAATTTTCCTTGCTGAACAGCACCACGCGCTTGCGCGTCCAGGTCAAACCGCCGTCGTCGGATCGCAGCACGATGCCATCGTGACCGACTGCCAGCACCCGGCCCTCGAACGCCGCGACCGCAGTCAGTGTCGATCGCGTCGGCACCCCGGCGATCTGGCGCCAGCCGTCGCGCCGGGTTTCGCTGACCAGGATATGCCCGCGCTCGCCCACGGCAACCGCGCGATCGCCGGCATCGACCAGATCAAGCAACAACGAGGTGGCTGCGCGCGGCAGAACCTCGGCATCCTGGACCGATGGGTCGCCCGCTGCCGGCATGCCCGGCGTCGCTGCGGCCTCTTCCTGTGCCTGGCTGCCGATGGCGCCCGCGATCGCGAGCATCGCCGCGGCGGCCACGCCGATTCGCATCTTCGTCTGTTTCATCGCTCGACCCTTGACTGCTTTTCCATGCCCCAAAAGCAAAAAGGCCGACCGTCCCGATCCTGGGAACGGCCGGCCCGAAAGAGCGCCGTGCGGCTCCGTCAGCGAATGCCGCGCTGGCGCAGCGACTGCGGCGAGAAGTTCTCCGGTGCGGTGCGGAAGCCGAAGTCGATCGTGGTCCGCTCCTCGTTGTCGAGCAGGCCCGAAATGTAGCGGCCCGACTGCAGATCGTGATGCGTCTCGACCGTGGCCCAGTAAGTCGGCACTTCGTAGTAGTTGATCGACGGCGCCTCCGAGTAACGCCACAGCGCGCCACGGCCGTCGTAATGGTCGATCGCGGCGATCTGGTAGCTGTCCTCGTCGAGGTAGAAGGTGCGCCGGCTATTGATGTGGCGACGGCCCTTCTTGAGCGTGGCATCGACCACCCAGACGCGATGCAACTCGTAGCGCAGCACGTCGGGATTCAGATGACCCGGTCGCACCAGGTCCTTCACCTTGACCGTGTTGCTGTGCGCCTTGTACGAGTTGTACGGGACGAACATCTCCTTCTTGCCGACCAGTTTCCAGTCGAAGCGATCGAGCGCGCCGTTGAACATGTCGGTCATGTCATTGGTGCGCAGGCCGTCGGTGGCGGTACCCGGATTGTCGTAGGCGACGTTCGGGGCACGACGCACACGGCGCTGTCCGGGGTTGTAGATCCAGGCCTGGCGCGGCTGGGCGCTGGCATTCAGGGTCTCATGCACCAGCAGCACATTGCCGGCCAGACGAGCTGGCGAGGTCACTTCCTGGAAGAAATAGAGCAGGATGTTGTTGATGTTCTCGGTCGTCGCACCCTTGCGATAGTACAGACCCAGGAACTCTTCCTCGATGCGGATCGGCGTGTAGGCGCCGGTGGCGGTGGGCGCCACCTGGTTCGCGTAGCGCTTGCCGCCCGTGCTCTTGTACTTCAGCTTGTGGTTCCACATCGGTTCGAAGCCGTTCTGCGGAATCGGGAACGGGAAGCCGAGCGATGCGCCCTGCACGCCTTCGCCATTGCCGACCAGCTTCGCGGTGGTGGCATTGGCCTTGGTCGCCGCGTAGACCTCCTGCGGGAACGAAGCCGAGCGCCGGGTCGGATAGACGTTCATCTTGAACGTCTTGTACTTGGTGAACATCGCGATTTGGCCGGGCGTCAGCTTGGCCGCGTAGTCCTTGTAGTTCTGCGGAGTGATCGCGAACAGCGGCTTGTCGGCCGCGAACGGATCGGGATGGAACATGCCGGCACGATATCCGGCCGGAGGACGGGTGATGCCGCCGGTCCAGGCTGGAATCGTGTTGTCCTTGTTGGCCGCCACTTCGGCGCCGACCGGAGTCAGGTCCTTGCCCAGTCGGGCCGCCTGCTCGGCAGTCACGCCGGCATGCACCACGCTGGCCATGGCCAGCGCCGAAGCCGCCGCCAGAACGCCATTTCGAATCTGTCGCATGGAAATCCCTCCGTCAGAACGAGTACTTGACCGTGAACGACACGAAGTCGCGGTCGTGGATCAGGTTCAGATGACCGGCGCCGCGGAACTCGGTAAAGCTGAGATCTGCGGCCCACTGGTTGAGATAGTTGGCCTCGACGCCGACGGTGACCGACTTGCGCCCTTCCAGGAAGTTGCCGCCAGGACCGGGCGTGATGCCGTTGACGTCATGGTTGAACGCGATGCGCGGCGAGAGATTGAACGGCGAACCGAACACGTTGTTGTAGTCGGCGCGCGCGGCCAGGCGATAGCCCCAGGAGAAGCGCGTCGGGAAACCATCGCACTGCGACACCGGGTTGACCAGCGCACCGCCGGTCAGCAGGTCGCCGCCGCAACCGGTATCGGTACCGTCACCCTGGTAACGCAGGACTTCCGGCTCCGGCAGGTCGAAGACATTGGTGGCGCCGAATTCGGCGACGGTCGCGATTTGCTGCGCACCGAGCCAGTTGCCAGGACCGAAGGCCTTGGTCATGGTGAACTGCAACTGCCCGACCTCGTGTCGCTCCCAACCACGCACGTACTCGCCGGCCTCGAATTGGCCAAGCTGGCTGATGAAACGATTGCCCGGCGCCGGGATGAAGGCGTTGAGCGGGCTGAGCGCGCCGAACAGCAACTCGACGTCGTCGAACTGCAGCGGCATGTTGTCGCGATAGGACATTTCGCCCTGCAGCGCGATGCCGGTGTCGCCGAGCGTGGTGTTGAAGCTCATGCCGTACATGCGGATGTCTTCGGGATACTCGACCAGGTAACGACCCGAACTCGGCGCGAGCGAATAGCTGACGCCATTGCGGACAAACGTCTGCGTGGTGGTCACGGCGTATCCGGACAGCAGCGGCAAGCGGCTGTGATAGTTCAGGAAGAAGAAGCCGAACTCGGTGTCGTTCAAGGCCGGCGAGAAGTAGCGCAATGCCAACCCATACTGGCCGTCGTCACTGGCGTACTGGTCGGGCAGGCGTCCCACCGCGGCCGAGCACGAACTGAGCTCAAGCGGATTGGTCGAGTACTGGAACACATCCGGGCAATTCGCGAAGTGCGAAGGCTCGTTGGCACGACCAAAGCCGAGCATCAGGAACTCGCCACCGAGGGTGCCGAAGTCATTGGTGCTGAAGTAGGTCCCGGCCGGGTCCGGTTCGGTCTGCTCGAATTCGAGCAGATACAGCGCCTCGATCGAGAGGTTCTCGTTCACCGCGAACGAGCCCTGGATCATGTCGACCGGCAGGAAGGCTTCCTTCAACTCGGCACCGGCCACGCGCAGCTTGGACACGTCGATCGGATTGATGACATTGATGCCGTTCTGGATGAAGGTGCTTTCGCCCCAGCTCACCGCCTGGCGGCCGAGACGGATCGAAGCCTCGTGGCCACTGAGATCCATGTTGTGGAATACGAAAGCATCCAGCAGGGTCAGGCGTGAGCCGACCTTGTCCTTGGCCAGTTCGCTCAGGTTCGCGCGATCGACGTTTTCCCAATCGTAGAAATAGCTGGCACGCGCGAACGCGCCCCAGTTGTCCTTGTAATTGAGGCTGAAGTCGGTGGTGATCTTGAACGCGTTCGAGAACAGGTCGCCCTCGGCGTAGTTGAGATTGCCGTCGTCCGAGTTCACCGAGAAACGGCCTGGGGCATTGACCTGGTCAGTGAGCGGGGTCGTCCCGACGAGCGGGTTGATGTTGGCGAGGCCGATCAGCTCCGGGTCCTGCTCCTGCACGCGCAGCGAAGCGCCGTAGGAGAGTGTGGTGTCGATGGTTCCGGTCCAGTCGCCGCTGCCGAATTCGACAGCGTGGGCCGGCGCTGCGAAGGCACTGGCCAAAGCCAGCGAGATCGCGGTTCCCAGCGTGCGACGGCGCGCTTGCTTGGCATTGAGGTTGGTCATGGAAGTTCTCTCCGCTTCTGCGTCGTCTTACTGGGTACGGATCACGGACGTGTTCGTGACCTGCACGGCTTGGCCGTTGCTCACGATCATGCTCGCCATCTGTGTCTGCATTTCGACCGTCGCCGCACCGGAAGCCGTGGGGCTGAGCAGCGAGCCGTGGTCACCGGCGGTGAAGCGCACCGCACCGCGAATGGCCGCAGCCTGCGAGGTCGCGGTGATCGTGCTCAGACCGAGCGCGCGGATCAGCGGTTCGGTGCCGGACAAGGGAGCGCCGGTGACCGAGTTCGGGATGACTTGGTCGGGCAGCACGGAACCGCCGCCGACGACTTCGTGCAACAGGATCTTGTCGCCGGACGCGACCGAAGCCGCGGCAAAGTTCAGCGGATCCGCCGAGTCGATGGACTGCTGCGCGGCACCCATGAACGAGTCAAAGGTCGGAGTGCCGGAGTTGATGCCGGACGCCGCCAGACCGGCGCGGATGCGCGGACCAAAGGTGGGCGAGCCATTCAGCATTTGCACGATGCCACCACCCGGCACCGAGAGCACCGCGGTCGAGACCGTCGGCTCCAGGGTGACGAAGTTCAGTCCGACAATCGAACCGAGTGATTGGCCGACGAAGTAGATGCGCGAACCGTCGAAGTCCGTCGTCGCATCACCGTCATACGACATGGTCGGAATGGTCTTGGCCAGCGTGAACAGATCCGCCACCGCCTGGCGCAGGTTGTCGCGCGAGGTCAACAGGCTGCTCAGGTTGATGGTGTAAGTGCCCGATGCATCGACCACGCCATCCGGGCCCGCGGCACCGGTGGTGTTATTGCTGAAGTCGAGATCGAAGGTGCGCTCGCTCGCAATTGCGCCGAACGGCGTGTTCTCGATGTAGAAGCCGCTGATGCCCGGGTCGATCGAACGGATGCCGTGCAGCGGCTGGTCGATCGCGACCACAGCAAAGCCCTGCATCGCCATCGTCGCCGAGATCGCCAGCGCATCGGCGCGATTGCGCGTGATGCCGTGCTGGAAGATCACCACCGGCCAACCTGCAGCGGGCTTGGTCTGACCGGAAGCAGCGTTCGGCACCGTCGCCAGCACCGGGATCACCTGCGTCGACTTCGCCACCGGGACCGGATTCGCATAGGTCAGGTGGGTCGAGGTCGGGTCCAGCCCGAGCGCGTTGAATGGCGCCGTGTAGCCACCGGCGGCAGCCTGCCAGTTGCCGGTCAGCGGACCGGTCGGGTTGGTCGCGGTCGGGGCATCGAGGTAGTACTTCACCGGCAGCACGCCAACGATGATGTCGGCCACCGGCGGCAGACCGGCCGCCGCGGTGGTCAGCCCGCTCGGTGCCAGCGTCGCGGCACTGGCGGCGGTGATCGAGCGGGTTGCGCTCAGCACCGGCGTGATGCTCTGCGTGGTCGCGGTCCAGGTCAGCACGATCTCGCTGCGCGGGATGCCCTGCGACACTGCCGCGGCTTCATGCGAGTTGGTGATCAGGCGCAGCGGTTCCAGCGAGCACGCACTGGCGACGGCCAGCAGCGGATCGGTGGACTGCGCCACCGTCGGACATGTCGTCGGATTGGCGAAGGCAGTCGCCGGCGAGATCAGCGGGCTGCTGCGCTGGGTCAGGAAGTAGGTCTGGTCCGGCGTGGCGTCGTTGCCGGCGGCGTCCTTGACGTCGTCGGTGATCACGACCATGTAGGAACTGAGTTGCTCCAAGGCCTTGGTCGGCACGATGGCCACGGTCTTGCCGGTGGTATCGGAAGGCGCCTGCACCACGGCAAATTCGCTCGCGGCGAGTTCGCGTTGCACCGACAACACCTGGCGTGTGCTCGGATTGATCGAGACCTTGAACATGCGCACCGACTGGCCAGCAACCAGCGTGTTCGCGCGCGGCGCGGCGGACAGGTTGAAGCGCCACGGCGCCACCGTCGACCAGCCGTCGAGCGAGTTGATCGACTTGACCGGGCCGTTGGCCGCGTTGTTCGGGTCCGAAGGCACCGGCAGCGACGCATTCAGCGTCAAGTCGCGCGTACCCGAGAACGCCAGGTCGGTCGGAAACGGCACCGCGCCCGTGGTCGGATTGAATACCGCGGTGATCACGCCAGTGACCAGGGAACCATCGTCGTTGCGCGCCACGGGGGCATCGACCGCGCGCGGGCTGTTGCTGCTGCTGCTGCACGCGGCGAGCAGTGCGGACGACAAGGCAGTCGCCAAGAGGAGTCGGGCCTGCATGCTTGCTTCCTTCGTCTGTGGGAATTCGGAGCGCTTCAAACGCGCGTTGGTATCATAGGTAGAGGCCTTGGCCGATTGCAACGCAATTCTCACAATCTTCTTCTGCTGCAGCGCAACACGCGAGGACCCGCCCTTGAACAATGCTTCCACGCCGACCCCAGGCACGGCGCGCCGACTCTGTGTGATCGTCCCCGTGTACAACGAAGCTGCGGTCTTGCCGCTGCTGATGCCACGTCTGGACAGCGCGCTGGCCTCGCTGCCGGCAACGATCGAGGTGCTTTTCGTCGACGACGGCAGCCGTGATGCGACGCCGCAGGAATTGGCGCGTATCGCAAACAATGATGCGCGTGTGCGTGTGCTGCGCCTGGCGCGCAACTTCGGCAAGGAGGCGGCGATGACTGCCGGTCTCGACCATGCCGACGCCGACGCGGTGGTGATCCTCGACGCCGACCTGCAAGACCCGCCAGAAGTGATCCGCGAGTTCTGGGCGCAGTTCGAGCAGGGTGCCGACGCCGTCTACGGCGTGCGCGCCTCACGTGCCGGCGAGTCGTGGCTGAAGCGCTTCACCGCCGCCACCTTCTATCGCCTGATCGATCGCATGAGCGACACCCCGATCCCGCGCGACACCGGCGACTTCCGCCTGCTGTCGCGACGCGCGGTCGAAGCGCTACGGCTACTGCGCGAACGCCACCGCTTCATGAAGGGACTGTTCGGCTGGGTCGGCTTCACCCAGGTGCCGGTGCGCTACCACCGCGAACCGCGTGCCGCCGGTTCGAGCAAGTTCAACTTCTGGAAGCTGTGGAATTTCGCGCTCGAGGGCTTCACTTCGTTCTCGACGGTTCCATTGCGCATCGCCACCTACGTCGGTCTGCTGACCGCGACGATCGCCTTCGGCTACGGCACCGTGATCATCGCCAAGACCCTGCTCTACGGCGAAGCGGTACGCGGCTACCCGAGCCTGATGACGGTGGTGCTGTTCCTCGGTGGCGTGCAACTGGTGGCACTCGGCATCATCGGCGAGTACCTCGGACGCATGTACGAGGAGAGCAAGCGGCGACCACTGTACCTGCTCGACATCATCACGCCGCAGCGCCCGCCGGCGGCCTGAAGTCCGCCGCCACCGGCGCAAAGCCGCGCGCCGTGAGGCCGAATTCGCGCCAGGTGGCTTCGCTGTCGGCGCATTGATCGGTGAGCGCGCGTACCGCCACCGCGCCCGACTCGAAGCCGAGGCGCGAGGCCGCCGCGCCGGCGGCAGCGAGCAGCGCGCGCGGCATGGGCACGCGCAACGCGCGGGCATCGACCGAGTGCACGCAGCGCGCCAACAATTCCGCCAGGGGTAAGCGTTCGCCGCCACCAAGCTCCAGCGGCGCAGGCGTGGCCGGCGTTCGCGCAAGCAGGGCGATGCAGATCGCGGCGAGGTCGTCCGCGTGCACGGGCTGGCGCAGACCGCTTGCCGCTGCGGGAATGAACGCGAAGCCGCGGCGCGCGGCACGCTGTGCGTAGGGCGTCAGGCTGCGATCGAGGCCAGCGCCCCAGATCAGGGTCGGGCGCAGCAGGGTGCAGGCGATGCTGTGTCGTTCGGCAAACGCGAACAGTCGCAGCTCGTGCTCAAGCAGTCGCGCCGCCAGCGCGCGCTCGCAGGCATCGGGTGAGTCCTGCTTGTGCACGGCGCTCATCGAGCTCAGCGCGACGACGCGTTGCAGCGCGCCCGCGCCGACGCGCTCCAGCCAGGCGACGCAGCCATCGAGTGGCCCGGCGCTGATCAGTTGCGTCGACGCCGGCGGCTCGGTCGCGGTCCAGAGATCCAGACACTGCCACTTGGCACGCTCACCGGAGGACCAACTCGGAATATTGCGCGCAACGGCGATCATGTCGCGCCCGAGCCGCCGCAGCAGGAAGTACCCGACCTGTCCGCTGGCGCCGAGAACCAGCGGCCGTGAAGCCGCCGGCATCAGCTGTTGAAGCGCACGAGCTGGACGATGCGCGAAGGCAGGTTGCGGATGCGCGCCATCAGGCTGTCCTGCACCATCGGCCCGGTTTGCGGTACCGCGGCCGCGGCACTCAGCGCGAAACGCTGGATCGCCCGCGGATTGCGCTTGAGTTTCCAGTAGCGGCTGATCGCGGCATCGACGCTGAGCCGGCACGAACCCATGCGCACCGGCTTGACCAGCATGCGATAGACCTGACCCTCGTTGATCAGCTCCATCGCCAACTGCGCATTGGCGCGCTCGGTGACAACCACGGTGGCGATGTGCGGGTGGTGCTGCTTCAAGGCCTTGAGCAGTCCGGTCAGGTCACCCGCGCTGGTCTCGGTTTCCGAGATGACGACGCCGGTCTCGTGTTGTTCAAGGATCTGCAGCGCGCGCTCGGCGTTGTTGGCGAAGCGCACCTGGTAGTGCGACTGCAGGATCTCGCGCAGACGCTGCTGGGTCACCGGATCATCTTCCAGCACCAGCACGCCGACCTGGCCGCGCGCTTCGGCCGCTTCCTGTTCGCTGATCGGATCGACGGTGATGACCGGCGCCTCGCGCGCGATGCGTGCGGCCTCGAACACCAGGATGCGCAGGTCGGCGTTGTCCCAGGGCTTGTTGACGTAGCGGTAGACCTCGCCCTCGTTGACCGAGCCAAGCACGGCCTTGAGGTCGGCGTAGCCGGTGAGCAGGATGCGCATGCTGCGCGCCGATGCGGTTTTCAACTCACGCAGCACGTCCACGCCCTGCATCTGCGGCATGCGCTGGTCGCAGATGACCACGTCCGGATCGAAGTGCTGCGCCATCGCCACCGCCTGGCGCGGGTCGTTGCACAGCTGCACGTCGCAGTCGCGGAACAAGGCCTTGAGCGCGCGGGTGATGCGCGCCTCGTCGTCGATGCACAGCAGACGCAGGGGTTTCTCGACGAAGATGTCATCCATGGCGCGCGCCTCAGGCAGCCTTCGCGACAGCGGGGACTGCGCCAACGGCAGCTCGACGAAGAAGGTGGTGCCCTTGCCAACCTGCGACTTCACGCGGATTGCGCCACCATGCCCCTGGATGATCTTGTGCACGATCGAGAGGCCGAGGCCGGTGCCTTCGCCGACCGGCTTGGTGGTGAAGAATGGATCGAAGATCTTCGGCAACACGTCGTCGGGGATGCCGCTGCCGGTGTCCTCGAAGCTGACCTCGACGAAGCTCGGCTTGGCCACCGAGCGGATCGTCAGCGTGCCCTCATCGCCCATCGCCTGCGAGGCATTGGTGATCATGTTCAGGAATACCTGGTTGATCTGCGACGGCATGCACTTCACCTTCGGCAGGTTGCCGAGCTGCTCGACCACGGTGATGCGGTCGCGCAGCTGGTGGCCGGCGATGGTCAGCGCCGAACGCACGCTGTCGTTCAGGTCGATCGAGTCCATGCCGTCGCGATCGACGCGGGCGAAGCCCTTGAGGTTCTGCACCAGGCTGCTCATCTGCTTCAGGCCTTCGGCCGAGTCGGCGAGCAACTCGCGCGCCTCATGCAGCGAAGTCGCCTTGGCCAGCTCGATGCGCGCCTTCTGGATCGCCGCCTTGGCGCGATCGACCATCGAGGCATCCAGCGTCAGCAACAGATCGACGCCGGTCATGACCTTGGTCACCGCGGCTTCGTATTCGCTGAGCAGGTCGCTGACCACTTCGACATTGCTCTTGACGAAGCCGAGCGGCGTGTTGATCTCGTGCGCGACGCCGGCGACCATCTGTCCGAGCGAGGCGAGCTTGGTGGTGTGGATGACTTGCGCCTGCGAGGCCTCGCGCTTCTTCGAGTCTTCCTCGCTCTGCGTCAGGTTCGAGCGCGACTTGCGTTCGCGCAGGAAAAAGTAGACCGCCGCCGCAACAGCGACCAGGGTGGTGGATGCGAGAATGGCTGTGGTCGTCATGTCGCGCTGATGTCCTCACCGTCCGCATGCGGCGTGCGGCAGTATAGCGATCGTGTCCCTTGTCGCCAGCGAGCTTGGCGGCCCTGTCCCGCACAAACCATGACCCAGTTGGCCGAATCCATGAACGAAGAAACCGCGCCGATCTCCGAACGCGTTCGCCGCGCGGTGCTGCCCCTCGGGCCCGCAGCCGGGCTGTCGCTGGCGCTGTGGCTGCATGCGCAAGGCGAGCCGGCGGC
The DNA here is from genome assembly GCA_016703225.1 of Lysobacterales bacterium. Taxonomy (NCBI): domain Bacteria; kingdom Pseudomonadati; phylum Pseudomonadota; class Gammaproteobacteria; order Lysobacterales; species Lysobacterales bacterium. Next base: position 1,558,622 of record JADJCM010000001.1, on the reverse strand, counting down.
GCTCGCCATCACCCTTGGCTGTCTGGTGTGGATCGCACTATGGTGGCTGTTCGAGCCGGTGCCGGCCGCGTTCACGGCAATGATTCCCTTGAGCGTGCTGCCAATGGCCGGGGTCATCACCCCCAAGCAGGTCGCCGAGGCCTTTGGCAATGAGCTGATCCTGTTGCTGATGGGCGGCTTCATGATGGCTGCGGCGCTCGAACGCAACCACGCGCACCGGCGCCTGGCACTCGGCATGGTGCGCCTGTTCGGTGGTCGCAGCGGCCGCCACCTGCTCTGGGGCTTCGTGTTCGCGACCGCGCTGGCAAGCATGTGGATCAGCAACACCGCCGCCACGCTGATGATGCTGCCGGTGGCGATGGCGGTGCTCGAGGATTACCAGGACCAGCGCCTGCGCGTGCCACTGGTGCTCGGCATCGCCTATGCCGCCAGTATCGGCGGCTGGGGCACGCCGATCGGCACGCCGCCGAACCTGGTGTTCATGCAGGCGTACGAACAGGCCACCGGCACGCGCATGGGGTTCCTGGAGTGGATGCGCTTCGGCGTGCCGATCATGCTGATCTTCCTGCCGCTGCTGGCCTTGTGGCTGGGCCGCCAGCTGCGCGATGCGCCCGCAGCCGCAGTGCCGCAGCTCGGCCCGTGGCAGACCGGGGAGCAGCGCGTGCTGGTGGTGTTTGCATTGATCGTCGCCGCCTGGGTTTTCCGCTCGGAGCCCTACGGCGGTTGGAGCGCCCTGGCCGGGCTGCCGGCAGTCAGCGACGCCAGCATCGCGCTGGTGGGCGTGCTGCTGATGGCGATCGTCCCGGACGGCCGCGGCAGTGCCCTGATCGACTGGCCGACGGCCGAGCGCGTGCCCTGGGCGGCGTTGGTGTTGTTCGCGGGCGGCATCGCGCTGGCCACGGCGTTCCAGAGCAGCGGGCTCGGCGAACGCATCGCGCTCGCGCTCGGCGGGCTGCGCGAATGGCCACCCCGGCTGCTGATCGTCGGCGTCTGTCTGGTCGTCACGCTGTTGTCCGAGATCGCCAGCAACACCGCCACCGCCGTGCTGCTGATGCCGATCCTGGCCGCGACCGCCAGCGCCAGCGGCATCGACCCCGCCCTGCTGATGGTGCCTGCGGTGCTGGCCGCAAGCTGCGGCTTCATGCTGCCGGTGGCGACCGCACCGAATCTGGTCGCCTACGGCACCGGCATGGTGCCCTTGCGCCGCATGCTGCGCGAAGGCGCAGTGCTGGATCTGATCGGCGTCGCCGTGCTCTCCGGCGTTTGCATCGTCTACTTCTCGGATTGAACGTTACAGGCGCGGCCACAACAGCCACAGGATCCAGCCGGCAAACGCCAGCACCAGCAACAGACCACGGCGCCGCGAGAGTACGACCTCACCGCGCAGCAGCGGATAGAAGCTGAGCGCGAACACGAGCAAGACCGGCAGCTCCATGCGCAGCATCGGCGCCGGCAGCGCGAGCGGCCGCCACAGTGCCAGCAGACCGAACACAAACAGCAGATTGACGACACTCGATGCCAGCGCCGAGCCGACCACGACATTGCCGTGACCGCGCGCCGCGGCAACCACTGCCGAGGCCAGTTCCGGCAGCGCCGCGCCGATCGCGAGCACGCTCAGCCCGATCCACATTTCGTCCATGCGGAAATGCGCCGCGATTTCCAGCGCCGACCCCACGCTGCGCCAGGCGCCGTAGCCGAGCACCGCCAGCCCGATGGCAATGCGCAACAAGTTGCGCAAGCGGTCGCTCTGGGTGTTCGCGGCATAGGCGAGCTCCTTGCGCACCGACTCCGATTCCTGCGGCGCGGCGCGGCGCACCAACCAGCCAAAAGCAACCGCGGCGAGCAACAGCAAGCTGCCGTCGAAGCGGCCGACCGCGCCGTCGGCGCCCATGATCCACAGTGCCAGCACCGCGACGACCAGCATCGGCAGTGCCACGGCGAGCAGACGAAACCCGGTGGCGAGCGGCTTGACCAGTGCCGATACACCGATGATCAACCCCAGGTTCGCGATGCAGCCGCCGAGCACGGTGCCGATGGCGAGCGCGTCGTGGCCGCGGAAGATGGCCGCTGCAGCAATGGCTACCTGCGCCGTCGATGCACCCACCGCGACCATCGCCAGCCCGGCAGAGAAGCCGCCGACACCACGCCCCTGAGCCAATCCGGAGGCGCCCTTGACGAAAGAGTCGGCACCGAGCGTGACCAACACCAGACCGAGCACCAGGAATCCGTACGTTTCGAGCATGATCAGGACCAGCGGCGGCAAGGCAGCGCAGGATAGCCGCGGCGGTCCACTTGCGGCAAAAGAAACGGGGCCGATGTCCCGGCCCCGCGCTTCACCTCCCTGTGCCCACGCCGATCAATCGAGCGTGCCGTCCATCGTCCAACCACGTGCCCAATCGGTCATCACGCCAGAGAAGGCGCCCTTGAAATTCACCGTATCGAAGAAGCTGTCACCGGGAACGCCGACGCCGCTGCCGAGCAGGATCGACGAGGCCGCCGGGAAGCGCCCGCTCAGACCCAGCGCGGACGCGGCACCGTCGCTGTTCGACGACTGGCCGCGATACCAGGCGCTGACCAGGAACGGGTCGGAGCCCGAGTCTTCGAAGTTGCTGGCGCAACCGAGCGCCGAGCCCGACATCGTCAGCAGGCCGCTGGAAGCGGGCGTCGCCGCCGAGCCACTGGCCGTGAAGGTGGCGCCGTCGTTGAAGTTCAGACACTCCTGACCGAAGCCGGTGGCGACCATGTTGTAGTAGTTGCCGCCGGAACCGCGGCGGATGCGAATGGCCTCATTGCCGGTGCCGACGCCGACCAAGGTCACGTTGGCGACCTTGGGCTGGGTGCGCGGCAGCAGGTCGAAGGCGTTGGGCTTGTTGTCGGACTCGACGCCGTTGGAATCACCGGAGGCGGTGGCGGTCTGCTTGCAGTAGGCGAACTGGATCTTGCCGGTGTAGCCCTCGGCGAAGTCGAGGCAATCGTCCTCGATCGCGGTACCGACCAGATGCTTCGCGTTGACGCTGCCGCCGAACATCTCGAAGCCGTCGTCCTTGCCGCCGTGCACGTGCACATGGTCGATCACCGTGCCGCGACCGACGGCGAGCAGCGTGAGCGCGTTGAGCTCCTCGTTCTCGCGGATGACCTGGCCGGCGTAGCGGATCTGCACGAAACGCAGCGACCCGGAACTGTCGTTGTCATCGCTGCCGCCGAAGGTGATGTTGGAGTCGGCCTCGAATGCACAGGGCGTGGCGCCGGTGCAGCTGTTGTTCACGGCGTTGCCAGCGAGCACGAGACCCGCCCAGGAACCTGGGGAATCGGTCGGGCCGGTGAAGAGGATCGGCGCAGTCGACGTGCCTTCGGCGTAGAGCTTCGAGCCCGGCTGCACCACCAGATAATCGATCTGCTGACCAAGGCCCTGGATCAACGTACCCGGCTCGATCGTCAAGGTGCCCGGCTGGGTGTTGCGGCCGCCGCCCACCGAGGTCTTGCCATTGATCAGATACGTCGCGTTGTTCGGCAGGTGCAGATTGCCGGTGATGGTCGCCGGCAACTGGCAGGTGCGCGGCAGCGCTTCGATGCGCGAGGTGCCGGCCGGGCAGGCGCTGAACTCGGTCTGGTAGGCACAGCTTGCCGGCGCGCCGAAGAAGCGCTCCAGGTCCATGTTGAAGTTCTGCAGGTTGCTGCCGGCGCCGGCGACGAAGTCGAGCTTGACGCGATTGCAGCTCAGGAACTCGACATCGAGCTTGCCGACATTCGCCGAAGTCGGTGCGGTGAAGGTGTTGCCGAAGCTGCCACCGGTGAAGCGGAAGACATCGATGTTGGTCTTCTTCGACTCGCGTTCACCGAACGGAACGTTGGCGAGCACCCACGACGGATTGCCGGCCGCGTCATAGGTGTAGAAAACGATGCCCATGATGCCGCCGGTGGAACTGGTCTGGAACCAGTCGAAGTTGACGCCGCGGCCAGATTGCGTGGTGTTGTAGTAGGTGCCTTCGAACTGCTCGTCGACGATCAGCGCCGCCTGTGCGGTGCTCGCGGCAAGCGCGGAAACAATGGCGAACGCGAGTGGTCGCGTGAACTGTGCAAGACGCATGGACAAGGCTCCTGTGGATGTCGGACCGCCACCTTAGGCAGCGCGCATGGCGCGGTCATTGCACGCAGACTGCAGCCTGATGACACGCGCCGATTCTTGTGTGATCAGGGCTGCGGGCGCCATTCGAGGGTGAGGCCAAGCTCGCGGCCGCGGCGGAATGCGCGGGTGATTTCGTCGCCCTGGGTGAACTCGACCTTGGGGTCGAGCAGGTTGCGCAGGCGCAGCTTGAGCGTCCACTCCGGATCGAACTGCTTGCGCAGGCTGAAGTCGAGCGAGTGGAAGTCCTGCTCGTAGATGTCCGGCGCACCGAACACGCCGACCTGCGAGATTCGCTTGCCGAACACGTTGTACAACAGCGTCGCTTCGAGCGCGTTGTCCGGCCTGCGATAGCCCAACTGCAGGTTCGCGACGTAGGGCGACTGCCCCTGCATCGCGCGCTGGTCGTTGGTCTGGATGGCGTTGACGCCGCCGAGCTCGATCTCCGAGTCGATCCAGGCGAAGTTCGCCGCAGTGTAGAAGTCGCTCCAGCGATCGCCGAGGAATTCGAGGCCACGGAAGTAGTCGAGTTCGATGCCGCGGTTGCTGGCCGCATCGGCGTTCGCCAGCGACAGCAGGCTGCCGGTACCAGGCACCTGGATCTTTTCGATCGGGTCGTCGAACTGCTTCAGGAACAGCGCCGCCGAAAACGATTCGCTGTAGGAGAAGTAGTACTCCCAGCGCAGGTCGAGGTGCTGGATGGCCGTGGGCAACAGGTCCGGATTGCCGATCGTCTCCAGGTCCAGCAGCGGGTCGGTGTAGGGCGCCGACGACAGCTCGCGGAAGTCCGGGCGCGACACCGTCTCCGCATAGGAGAAGCGCCACTGCGCGGAATCCGAATACAGCCAGGTGAACCCCGCACTCGGCAACAGGTCGGAGGTGGTGATGCGCGACAGCACCGGTGCCGTCGTCGTCGAGCCGAGCGCGAAGGTACTGACTTCCTGGTCGTTGGCCTCGTGGCGCAGACCGAGCGTGAAACGGTATGCGCTCTTCCAGTTCAGGTCGGCCGCCAGGAACAGCGCGTCGAGGTCCTGTGCAGCGTCGTAGTTGTCGGTGCCGCGGGTGATCTCGCGCAGCTGGAAGCCATCGCTGCCGATCGTGTCCGGCGTAAAGACCTGGTCCGGGGTGGCGCCGCCGATGACCACGGGATCGTTGGCCAGCGGGCCGACGCCGCCGAACTCGAAGCGGCGGATTTCGGACTCGCGCTCGCGCCGCGTCAGCGCGCCGCCAGCCGAAAGATCGAGGTAGGTCTCGTCATTCAGCATCAATGGCAGCTTGAACGCGAAGCCGAAGTCCTGGCTGTCGTCGGCGAGGTCGCTGAACACCGTCGAGTTGCTGTCCGAGCGGCGCGAAAACTGGAAATCGCCGCTGGCGTTGTTGCGGTCGTAGCGGTAGCTGCGCGTGTTCGGGGATTCGCGCGTGGCCTGCGCCAGCGTGTACTGCCAGTTCAGGCTCAGGTCGCGCGCGCCGGGAAAGCGATGCTCGCCGGCGAACTGCGCCGCTACCAGTTCGTTCTCGATCCACTCCAGCGAGTGGAAGCGCGACACGTCGGCCGGATCTTCGGTGTAACCCTCGGCGATGCGCGCCTCGTCCTCGCTGGCGCGCAGCAACATGGTTGTCTGCTTGAGGCGGTGGTTCTCGTTCAGGTCGGCGCCGAGCGACAGGAAGGCGGACAGCTCGACGTTCTCGGTGCTGCGCGCCACATCCAGGCCACTGGCCTGCACCAGCGAGCCATCGCCCAGCACGGCATAACTGTTGCGCTGCTCATCGACGTGGTCGCTGGTGTTGGCGTAACGCACCGCGGCGAGCACGCCAACCGGCACGTCACCCAGCGTGAAGCTGTTGCCGATGGCGCCACCGACGCTGCTGTTCGGCTTGAGGCTGCGGCGCTCGATCGCATAGCCCTGCGCGGCGAGTGACTCGCCGAAGCCTTCCAGCTGGGTCGGCGTGAAGCCGGTTGGATTGGTCGGCGAAGACGGGCGCAGGATGGTACCGTCGGCGATCGCCGCGGCGAGGGCGTCCGGCAACTCGCGCGCGCCGTCGTCGTAACCCGACCAGTCGCGATCACCGCCGGCATAGCCGAGGCCGTCGTCGAAGGTGGCGCTGTCGTCGTAGCCGAGCCCGAAGCCAAGCTTGGCAACGAAACCGGACGGCACGCCGCGCGTGCGCAACTGCACCGTGCCGCCACCGAACTCGCCCGGCAGCTCGGCGCTGTAGGATTTTTGGATGACCACGCCTTCGAGCAGTTCGGTCGGGAACAGATCGAGCGGGATCACGCGCCGCGTCGGGTCCGGGCTCGGGATCTGCGCGCCATTCAGCAACACACTCGAATAGCGATCACCGAGACCGCGCACGAACACGTACTTGCCATCGACCACCGAGAGCCCGGTAACGCGCTTGAGCGTGCTGGCCGCGTCGGAATCGCCGGTGCGGGCGATTTGTTCGGCACTGAGCGCCTCGGTCACCGCTGCGGTGCTGCGGCGCTCGTCGGTATAGAGTTCCTGACCGCCCTCGTTGTAGATGCCCTCCACCTCGACACCGCTGAGCTCGGTGGCGTCTTCTTCGTCCACGGGTTCGGCGCTGGCGTCCTGGGCACGCACGGGGGACGCCAGCACGGCGGCGATCAGCAGAGGCAGCAGGGCGACGCGGGGTCGCTGCGAATGTTCGGTTTTCATCGGGGGAGTTCCGCAAACAGGAAGGGGTGCGCGAGTCGGTGGCGCATGGCGGCGGAAACTAGGTCAGTACCGTGACTCGGCAATGACGCAAAAACTGCAGCGATGTTGCAGCCCGGCTTACCCACAGTTCGCCAAGAGCCGGCGCGGCTTATCCGCTGAAGTTCACAGACCGCGTGACGATCATCCAGCAACATATTGAATAGGAAATGTTTTCTGTTTCCGAGACTGCGCCGCTTGTGCGCCATGCGCGCTTCTGCTCCCTGCGCTGGCAGCGCGGTTTCGGCGCTCCACCCACAGACTTGTCCACAGGCGCGCGGGATCGTCCTCGTCCTGCCCGCGCCACGCCAGCGCCCGGCGCTGTCGGCAGTCCGGCACGCCGACTACACTACGCGGCCCCCTTTTCGCTTCCGGACGCATTCCGTGAAAGAAATCCTGTCCGGGCTGGTGCTTGGCGCACTGGCCCAGTTGCGGGCCGATGGCCGCATCGCGCTCGATTCCGCTCCCGAGATCACCTTTGAACGTACCCGCGCCAAGGAGTTTGGTGACTTCGCGTGCAACATCGCGATGCAACTGGCCAAGCCGCTGGCGCGCAAGCCGCGCGAGATCGCGGAACTGCTGGTTGCGGCCCTGCCCGCACATCCGGCACTGACCAAGGTCGAAATCGCCGGCCCTGGATTTCTCAATTTCTTCCTGAGCAGCGCCACGCTGCAGCAAGTGGTCGCGCGCGTACTCGACAACGAACGCTACGGCTTCGCACCAAAGCATTCGCGCGAGTCGGTGCAGGTCGAGTTCGTCTCGGCCAACCCGAACGGACCGCTGCACGTCGGCCATGGCCGCGGCGCCAGCTACGGTTCGACACTCGCGAACCTACTCGAAGCCGGCGGCTACCGCGTCGATCGCGAGTACTACGTCAACGACGCCGGCCGCCAGATGGACATCCTCGCGATCTCGGTGTGGCTGCGCTACCTCGAGCTTGGCGGCGAGCCCATCCGCTTCCCCGACAACGGCTACAAGGGCGACTACGTGCATGGCATTGCCCGGGATCTGCGCCTTGCCGTGGGCGCCGAACTGCATCACCCGATTGCGACCGTGCTTGCCGACATCGCCGCCGACGAGGGCCAGGGCGGCGACAAGGAAGCGCACGTCGATGGCTTGATCGTGCGTGCCCGCGCCCTGCTTGGCGTGGCGAACTACCGGCGCCTGTTCGACGCCGGCCTGAAAGCCTGCCTCGACGACATCAAGCAGGATCTCGGCGAGTTCCGCGTCGTCTATGACCAGTGGTTCTCCGAGCGTTCGCTGACCACCAGTGGTGCGGTGCAGCGCGCGATCGACGTGCTCACCGCCAAGGGCCACATGTACGAGAAGGATGGCGCCCTGTGGTTCCGCGCCACCAGCTTCGGCGACGAGAAGGACCGCGTCGTGCAACGCGAGAACGGCGCGACCACGTATTTCGCCTCCGACATCGCGTACTTGCTGAATAAGTTCGACCGCGGTTTTGATCGCGCGATCTACGTGTTCGGTGCCGATCACCACGGTTATGTCGCACGCCTGAAGGCGGCGGCACAGGGCCTGGGCATCGATCCCGATCGGCTGGAGGTCAAGTTGGTGCAGTTCGCAATCCTGTTCGAGGGCGGCGAGAAGGTGCAGATGTCGACCCGCGCCGGCCAGTTCGTGACCCTGCGCGACCTGCGCCGCGAAGTGGGCGTCGATGCCGCGCGCTTCTTCTACGTGATGCGCAGCCACGACCAGCACCTCGACTTCGACCTCGACCTGGCGCGTTCGCAGTCGGTCGACAATCCGGTGTACTACCTGCAGTACACCCACGCGCGCCTGTGCGGACTGTTCCGCCAGGCCGTCGAGAAGTCACTGCCGTATGACGAGGCGACAGCGCGCGCGGCGCTGGGCCAATTGTGCGAGCCACAGGCGCATGCCTTGCTGGAGCAACTCGACCGCTTTCCGGAAGACCTGCGCGGCGCGGTCGACATCCGCTCGCCGCACCTGATCGTCGCGGCGCTGCGCGAACTGGCGGCACGCTACAACGCCTTCTACAACGGCCATCACTTCCTGGTCGAAGACACCGACCAACGCTGCGCGCGTCTGGCGCTCGCCGCGTGCGTGCGCCGCGTGCTCGCGAACGGGCTCGGCATCCTCGGCGTGTCCGCGCCGGAGACGATGTGATGGCCAAGCGCAGTTCGCAGGCGACGATGCGCGGCGGCAACAGCGGTGGCAGTCGCCAGATCCCGTGGTGGATCTGGTTCCTGGGCGGCCTGTTCTGCGGGCTGGGTCTCTCCGCCCTGGTACTGATGAAGCAATGGGCTCCGCAGCTGCGCGGCAACGAGGCCAAGGTGGCCGCACCACCACCGCTGGCGCCAGCGTCCGCCACGCCCGACGACAAGCCGAAGTACGACTTCTACAGTGTGCTGCCGGAGATGGAAGTGGTGGTGCCGGATGCCGAGGTGAAGTCAGCCGGCGCCGCCGCACCGGTTGCCACGGCAGCCGCGGGCACACAGCGCTACATGTTGCAGGCAGCCTCGTTCCGTTCCGCAGCCGATGCCGACGCACTCAAGGCGCGGCTGACACTGATGGGCGTCGGCGCCGCGGTATCGATCCAGGCGGTGACGGTAAATGGCACCGAGTACTTCCGTGTTCGCCTCGGTCCGTTCGTCGACCTGCGCGCAGTCGACGCCGCCAAGCGCACGTTGGAAGGCAACGGCATCAGCGCCATCGCGCTGCGTGAGAGTGCTGCACAGTAAGGCATCGCGGGCCGGAGCCCGCTCCCACAGTCGCCCGGACAAACTCTCCTAGAGCCCCTGTGGGAGCGGGCTCCGGCCCGCGATGCCTTCCCATCAAAGCTGCGCGAGCGTCTGCGTCAGCGAATAGGTGACATTGACCACAGCGACACCTGCCGCAACCGGGGCGTCGCCCGCGAGCGGGCAAAAGCGCACCGAGGCCGACTTTGCGGCGGTGGTAGCGCTGCGATCGAGCAGGCTGGACCCGCTGCCCTTCAGCAGCGAAACACGCTGCGCCTTGCCGCGGTCATCGAGCGTCAGCTTGAGCGTCACCGTGCCGTGTTCGCGATTGCGGCGCGCCTGCGCCGGATAGCGCCAGGGATTCTGCAGGTCGGCCTTGGCCTTCGATGCAAGGCCGATCCCCGGTTGCGGCGAATCGGGACAGGGCACCACGCGGGTGGCATCGTCGGCCGCGAACAAGGCGCCGCCCCACATCAGCGCAGCGATTGCGAGCATCGTCTTCATGGTGTTCTCCCCGGCCGCAATGGCCTGTGAGGCGAACGTACGCACTCCTCACCCCGCTGGCAAGCGCACTGTCATACGCATGTCACACAACTGTGCTGGGCGATCATTCAAACCCATTCGCAAACAAGATCGACTCCTGGATGCGGTGCACGCTGCCGCCCGCCGCCACATAGACGCGACCGCCTTCGTCCTCGCCGAATCCGGCCACGCCGCCGCCCGGGTTCTCCCACAGCTGGCTGGCCCAGACGCCAGGTGCGGTCTCCCGAGCCAGGAAGATCTCGCTGGTGCAGTAGTCGCTGTACACGTAGGTGCCCTGGAAGAACGTCGCCGGCCCGCGGTAGCGATAGCCGCCGGTGATCGAGCAGCGACCGGCGCTGTGCGAGTACCAGAGGATCGGGGCGATGGCGCCGGCGAGCCCGCAGGGCGTGCTGCCGGAGCCGCTCACGTAAGGTCCCTCGCAGACCTTCCAGCCGTAGTTGCGCCCGCCGGCACTGCCCGCGGCTTCGAAGTCCACTTCCTCGGTCGAGCCCTGCCCGACATCGCCGATCAGCAGATCTCCGGTGGAGCGATCGAAACTGAAGCGCCAGGGATTGCGCAGTCCATAGTCCCAGGTCTCGTCGCAAGCCGACTGCGGGTCGGCGCCCGCGAACGGATTCGCCGGACCGCCCATCGGGTTCGGGATCGCGTAGAACGCCACCACGTCGCCGCTGGTGCCGCCGGTGCGCTTGCCGCACAGGCCATTGGCATTGGCGGCGGTGGTGTCTCCATCGATGTCGATGCGCAGCATCTTGCCCAGCAGCGCGCGCGAGTCGGGATTGCCGTTGGCCAGCGAACTGAAGTTGGAGTCGGCCGAGCAGCCGCTGGTGCCGTCGTTGCCGGGCAGCTGGCTCGGGCTCAGCGTCTGGCCGCGGTTGCAGGGATCACCGCCGGAGCCGCCATCGCCCATGCCGATGTAGAGATAGCCATCCGGACCGAAGGCGATGTCGCCGCCGTTGTGGTTGCTGAAGTCCTGATCGATGCGCAGGACCACGCGGCAAGTGTCGTAATCGGTGGTGTTGCCGGTGGCGGTAAAGCGCGCGATCAGCGTATCGCCGCGGCTGTCCGAGAAGTGCACGAAGAAATACTGGTTGTCGACGCCGAAGTCCGGGTGGAAGGCCATCCCGAGCAGACCGCGCTCGCCGCTTGCGCCAGAGAATCCGAAGGAAGCCGATGACACGCCGGCGACGGCGCAGACCCCGAGGTTGCCCGAACCGGAGGTGATGTCGAAGAACGGCGTCGGTTGCAGGGCGCCATTGCCATCGGCCCAGCGGACCACGCCGCCCTGCTGCACGAAGAAAAGGCGGTTGGACCCGTCGCCCGCATTGCGAACCGCGAGCACACCCGAAAGTCCGGTCTGCACCTCGACCAGTTCCATGCCGTCGCCAAAGGTCTGGGCCTGCGCCCAACCGGTCAGTGCCAAGCCGAGGCCTAGCCCCAGGATCACGCTGCGCATCGTTCTGCTCCGTCCGAAATCGAGCCGATAGCGTAACCTTTCTTGACCTCGCTGCCGTGCGCCGCGTCGCGCTCTCAGCGCTGGCGCTTGAGCCGGATCAAGGCCGAGGTGTCCTCGTCGGCTCGGCCCTCGGCCATCAGCGCCGCATAGTTCGCCAGCGACAGGTCGATGAGGTCGTGGTTGACGCCGGCCGCGAGCGCAAGTTCGCGCACGATCCTGAGATCCTTGTGCAGCAGACCGAGCTTGAAGCCGGGTGCGAATTCGCTGCGCAACATGGTCGCGCCGCGCTTGTCGAGGAACCAGTTCGCGGCCGCGCCGGCGCCGATTGTCGGCAGCAGCTTGTCGGCGGAGAGCCCCAGGGCCTCGCCGAGCGCGAGACCTTCGCACACCGCTTGGGCGATGCCGGCGACCAGCACCTGGTTGACCGCCTTGGTGTTCTGGCCGGCGCCGACCTCACCCATCAGGGTGATGCGTGCCGCGAAGGTGTCGAGCGACGCACGCACGCGCTCGAGCGTCTGCGCATCGCCACCGACCATCACCGACAACCTGCCGTTGCGCGCGCCTTCGACACCACCCGACAGCGGCGCGTCAAGGAAATCGGCGCCGACTGCGCGCAGCAGCTCGGCCGCCTTGCGCGCACTGGTCGAGGCGATGGTCGAGGTATCGACGAGCACGAAGCCGGGCTTCGCCTTGGCCGCCAGCGCCGCGGCCAGACCGAGCACGTCCGCGTCCGCAGTCACGCAACTGATCACGACATCGCAATGTGCCGCGAGCTCGCCGGCATCGGCCAGAGCCAGCACGTCGGCCTGTTCCGCCGCAAAGCGCTGAGCCTTTTCATGGCTGCGATTGGCGACCGCGACCAACAGACCGGCGCGATACAGGTGCCCGGCCATCGACCAGCCCATGGCACCGAGGCCGACAAAACCAACACGAAGCGTGCTCATGCGTGCGGGGTCTCTTCGAGATAGGTGTAAGCCGTCAGGCCCGCCTCGAGATCGGCGGCGATACGTTGCGCGAAGCCGGCATCGACCTGCGCCTTGGCGACCTTGGCCGCAAAGGCGGCGCGCAGGTCGTCGGCGGCGAAGCCGACATACCCGAGCACGCGGTCGCAACTGTCGCCGCGGCGCGCGTTCGACAACTTGAACCCGCTGCCGTCGACGCGCACGTCGACGGTGTCGGTGTCGCCGAACAGGTTGTGGATGTCGCCGAGCGTCTCCTGGTAGGCACCGACCAGGAAGAAGCCAAGGCGGTAACTCTCGCCGGCACGCAGCGCATGCAGCGGCAGGCTGGCATCGACGCCTTCAGAATCGACGTACTGGTCGATGCGCCCGTCGGAGTCGCAGGTGAGGTCGGCGATCACGCCGTGACGGGTCGGCTTCTCGTCGAGGCGATCGATCGGCACGATCGGGAACACCTGGTCGATCGCCCAGATGTCAGGCATCGACTGGAACACCGAGAAGTTCACGAAGTACTTGTCGACCAGCTTCTCGTTCAGCTCGTCCAGCGTCTCGCGGTGCGAGCGCTCGTCCGGCTTGAGCAGGCCACGCACGCGATGCGCGATCGCGTAGTAGAGCGCGTCGAGCGCGGCGCGTTCGGCGAGCGCGATCTCGCCGTGCGCGTACATCGCCTGGCCCTCGGCCAGGTAGTGCTGCGCCTCCTGGTACAGCTCGAGCGCCGGGCGAGTGTCGAGCGCGGCATGGATCTCGCGCAGGTGACGCATCGGCACCGACTCTTTCGCCGCGAGCGGCGGCACCCGGCCCTCGGGTGCGGTTTCGACTTCGCTGACATTCGCGATCAGCACTGCATGGTGCGCAGTCATCGCCCGCCCGGCTTCGGTGATGATGTGCGGCGCCTTCAAGCCATGCTCGCGGCAAGCGGCGGCGACCGGTTCGACGATGGTCGCGGCGTATTGTTCGAGGCCGTAGTTGATCGAGCAGAAGCTGCGCGAGCGCGTGCCTTCGTAGTCGACGCCGAGGCCACCGCCGACATCCATGTAGCGGATGTCGAAGCCGAGCTTGTGCAGTTCGACGAAATAACGCGAAGCCTCGCGCATGCCGCCAGAGATGTCGCGCACGTTCGAGATCTGCGAACCCATGTGGAAATGCACCAGCTTGAGCGCGTGGCGCAGGCCGGCGGCATCGAGGTCGTCGAGCAGTTCGGTCAACTGGCCCGGCGACAGGCCGAACTTGGCCTTGGCGCCGCCGGTGTTCTGCCACTTGCCGGCGCCAATCGAGACCAGGCGCATGCGCACGCCGAGCAGCGGATCGACGCCGAGGTCGCGCGCTTCCTCGATGACCAGCTTCAACTCGCTCGGCTTCTCGATCACGATGAACACGTCGAGGCCGAGCTTGCGCCCGATCAGCGCGAGGCGGATGTACTCGCGATCCTTGTAGCCATTGCAGATGACGATGCCGCCCTTGGACAGCGCCAGCACCGCGATCAGTTCCGGCTTCGAACCGGCTTCCAGGCCGAAGCCGTCGCCGCCGCTGGCCGCGAGTTCACCGGCGACGCTGTGGTTCTGGTTCACCTTGATCGGGAACACCGCGGTGTAACCGCCATCGAAGCCGGAATTGCGCATCGCTTTGGCGAACGCCGCCTGCATGCGCGCGCGCTTGTGCGACAGGATGTCGTTGAAGCGCAGCAGCAGTGGCAGCTTCAGGCCGCTCGCCTCGGCGGCGGCGACGACCTCGGGCAGGGCCAGCGCGGTGCCTTGCGGGCCCTGCGGCTGCACTTCCATGCGGCCTTGCGCATCGACATCGAAATAGCCCTCGCTCCAGTGCGCGATCGAATAGGTGTGCCGCGCCTGCGCCAATGTCCAACCGCCCATGTCCAGCACTCCCAAGCCGCGGCAAACCGGCCGCCCGGACCCCGCGGGGCGCGTAGTGTAACGGCCGTTTGTGAACGAACGGCAGCCTGCTTTCGCGCGACGGTGCGCGCTGCGGGCTTCCCGCTACAATCGCGCCCCCAAAATTCGAAACACCTCGCCCTGGAGTCGTCATGAGTCTCGATTCGACCTGGTTCTCGGAACCACACGATCTGTCGGGATCGGCCATTTCCTTCCGCATCAAGCGCAAGCTTGCCGAGGAGCAGACGCCGTTCCAGAAGATCGAGATCTACGAGACCAGCGACTGGGGCAACCTGATGGTGATCGACGGTTGCGTGATGCTGACGACGCGCGACAACTTCCTCTACCACGAGATGATGTCGCACCCGGTGCTGTTCACGCACCCGAGCCCGAAGCGCGTCGTCATCATCGGCGGCGGCGACTGCGGCACCCTGCGCGAAGTGCTCAAGCACCGCGAAGTGGAGTCGGTCGTGCAGTGCGACATCGACGAGCGCGTGACGCGCCTGTCCGAACAGTATTTCCCGGAACTCTGCGACGCCAACGCCGACCCGCGCGCGAAGCTGATGTTCGACGATGGCATCGCCTACATGAAGCACCTCGATGCCGAGTCGATCGACGTCGTGATCGTCGATTCGACCGATCCGATCGGCCCGGCCGCAGGCCTGTTCAACACCGCGTTCTACCAGAGCTGCCTGAAGGCGCTGCGCCCGGGCGGCATTCTGGTGCAGCAGAGCGAGTCGCCACTGGTGCATATGGACCTGACCAAGGACATGCGCAACGCCATGAAGAACGCCGGCTTCGCGCACCTGCGCACGCTGCCATTCCCACAGCCCTGCTATCCGACCGGATGGTGGAGCTCGACCATGGCGCGCAAGCACCTCGACCTCGACACCTTCCGCGAACGCGGTGCGGCGACCAAGCAGTTCGCCACCCGCTACTACAACGCCGACACCCACCGCGCAGCGCTGGCGATGCCGAACTTCCTCGGCGAGTTCCTCGGCGAATGACGCGCGCGGACGGCGGCGCCTAGAGCGCGTCGCCGTCCAGTTCGCCGGTGCGGATGCGCACCACACGGTCGAGTTGATAGACGAAGATCTTGCCGTCGCCGATCTTGTTCGTGTTCGCCGCGTGCATGATCGCCTCGACCGCGCGTTCGGCCTGGTCGTCGGCGACTGCGATCTCGAGCTTGATCTTGGGCAGGAAGTCGACCACGTATTCGGCACCGCGATAGAGCTCGGTGTGGCCCTTCTGGCGGCCGAAGCCCTTGACCTCGGTCACGGTGATGCCCTGCACGCCGATCTCGGCCAGCGCCTCGCGCACGTCGTCGAGTTTGAACGGCTTGATGATGGCCATGATCATTTTCATGCGCGTAACTCCCGGAAACGCCGCGAGCTTAGCGAAAGCGGCGTCGCTGCGGCGGCTGCCCGCGGGTGTCCACGCATTTGCGAAATTTCCTAGGCACAATTCAGATTCCGCCCGAGGCGGAGCGCATCGGGCGTTCCGTACTCTGACGGCCATCGAGGAGGTGAACCATGATCAATGTCCGCGCGATCGACGAGCTGGCCCAACGTCTCACGACGCTGGTGCCGCCGGGCTTCGACGCCGCCCGGGATGATCTGGCGAAGACCTTTCGCGCCACCCTGCAGTCCGGCCTGGAACGGCTGAACCTGGTGACACGCGAGGAATTCGACGTGCAGCGGCTGGTCCTGCTGCGCACCCGCGAAAAGCTGGAAGCGCTGGAACGGCGCCTGGCCCAGCTCGAAGCGGAATAGCGTTCACCTTGACCTCGGCCGTCAGCGGGCAGCGTCGACCTCCCCCGGGGTCGTAGGCGGAACGGACTCCGCCGCCCGCACTCTTGATGCCGCGTTCGCGCGGCATTTTTTTCGGGACGATGAGGCTCATGCTGCGCAGGATCGTTGGCCACAACACCCAGGGACGCTGCCCGGTCGCGCGGCGCGCTCCGCCAGCATGAGCCTCGCCACCGTCCATGCGCGCGCCGCGCTCGGCGTCGAAGCGCCGCGGGTCAATATCGAAGTGCACCTGTCCGGCGGCCTGCCCGGCACCAATATCGTCGGCTTGCCCGAAGCCGCCGTGCGCGAGAGCCGCGACCGCGTGCGTTCGGCCCTGCTCAACGCCAGCTTCGACTGGCCGCAACGGCGCATCACCATCAACCTGTCGCCGGCCGACCTGCCCAAGGAAGGCGCGCGCTTTGATCTGGCGATCGCACTCGGCATCCTCGCCGCCTCCGGCCAGGTGCCGGCGGAGCGGCTCGACGAACACGAGTTCTACGGTGAGCTCGCGCTCTCCGGCGACCTGCGCGCGATCCACGGGCTGCTGCCGGCGGTGATCCAGGCGACCCGCAACGGCAAGTCGGTGATCGTGCCGACCGCCAACGCCGACGAGGCCGCGCAAGTGCCCGATGCCAGGGTCCACGCCGCCGACAATCTGCTGGCGGTGTGTGCCCACCTGCGCGACGAGCAGCGGCTGCCGCGCAGCGTCGCGCTGCCGGTGCCGCCCGCGCTGTCGAGCGCACCCGACCTCGCCGATGTGATCGGCCAGGCGCATGCGCGACGCGCGCTCGAGATCGCCGCGAGCGGCGGCCATAACCTGCTGTTCATCGGTCCGCCTGGCACCGGCAAGACCATGCTCGCCTCGCGCCTGCCCGGCATCCTTCCGCCGATCACCCACGCCGAGGCGATGGAGGCCGCGGCGGTGGCCTCGCTGTGCGGGCTCGATGTCACGCTGGCGTTATCGCGACGAGCATTTCGTTCGCCGCACCATTCCGCGAGTGCGGTAGCGCTGGTCGGCGGCGGCTCGATCCCGCGCCCAGGCGAAGCTTCGCTGGCGCACAACGGCGTGTTGTTCCTCGATGAACTGCCCGAGTTCGACCGCCGCGTGCTCGAGTCGATGCGCGAGCCGATCGAGTCCGGGCGCATCCTGATTTCGCGTGCCACGCGCCAGGCCGAGTTCCCGGCGCGCTTCCAGCTGGTCGCGGCGATGAACCCCTGCCCCTGCGGCTATGCCGGCGATGTCTCCGACCGCTGCCGCTGCTCCGCCGACCAGATCGCGCGCTATCGCAGCCGCGTCTCCGGCCCCTTGCTCGATCGCATCGACCTGCACGTGGAAGTGCCGCGCCTGCCGATCAGCGACTGGCGCGATGCCGGACCGCGCGAAAGTTCAGCGCAGGTGCGCGCACGCGTGCTCGCAGCGCGCGAACGCGCTCTCGCCCGCAGCGGCAACTGCAACGCGCAACTCGGTCCCAATGAGCTGAAGCAACACGCCGCACTCAGCGAGAACGAGCGCGCCCTGCTGGAACGCGCGGTCGACCGCCTCGGGCTCTCGGCGCGCGCGCACCAGCGCATCCTGCGCGTCGCCCGCACCATCGCCGACCTTGAATGCGCCGAGCAGATCGGCGCCGCGAACCTGATGGAAGCGATCGGTTATCGACGCCTCGACCGCCAGATCATCGTCGCCGCGGCGTAGTCGCCGGCGGGCCGCAGATTGCAGCGCGACAGCATTGGCGGCAGGCTTGGCCCATGTCCACGGGATCGACGAACATGGTTGCCGATGCGAGCGTGGTGGGTGGCTGCCTGTGCGGCGCCACGCGCTTCGAGTTCGACCTGCCGAGCAAGTGGGTCGCGCACTGCCACTGCACGATGTGCCAGCGCGCACATGGAGCGGCGTTCGTGACTTGGGTCGGCGTCGCCGAAGCCCAGTTCCGCTGGGTCGCCGATGCCACGCTGCGCTGGTATGCGTCGTCCGCCGAAGCGCAACGCGGCTTCTGCTCGCACTGCGGATCGCCGACCGCGTTCCGCTCGTCGCGCTGGCCGGGCGAGATCCATCTGGCGCGGGCGCTGATCGAAGGCTCGCTCGATCGCGATCCGCAGTTGCACGTCTGCCATGACACGGCGGTCGCGTGGGTGGTGCTCGGCGACAGCCTGCCGCGCAAGGCCGCGCCGTGAACGCGCGCCTCGCACTGTTCGCGGCGCTTGCGCTCGCTGCCGCCGGGGCGCGAAGCGAAACCCTCGTACTCCCGGCGATCGCCGACGCCACGCTGTACCAGCCCCTGGCCGGCGACCCAGAGACTGCCGACAGCCAGGGCCCGCACCTGTTCGTCGGGCGCATCGTCGCCGGCACGCGTCGACGCGCGCTGTTGCGTTTCGATCCGAGCGCATTGCCGGCGAATGCACTGATTCAATCGGCACGACTGGAACTCACGGTCTCGCGCACCACCAGTGGTCCCGTCGATGTCGGCCTGCACCGCGTCAGCGCCGCGTGGACAGAAGGATCGTCCAACGCCGGCACACCCGGTGGTCAAGGCACCATGCCCAGCATGGGCGATCCGACCTGGTCGCTGCGCGCGTTTCCCGCCGATCCCTGGACTGCCGCTGGCGGCGACTTCGCAGCGATCGCCAGCGCAACCCTCACGCTCGACGGCGAAACCCGCTACCTGGTGCCCGCGACTGCGCAAATGCTCGCCGACCTCGCGTCCTGGCGCGCGAACCCCGCCAGCAACCACGGTTGGCTGCTGCTCAGCAACGAGGCGCAGGTGCCGCCCACCGCCAAGCGTCTGGAATCGGCCGAGTCCTCCGATCCCGCCGCACGACCGCTGCTGGTGATCGACTACGCGCTGCCCACCGCACCGGTGCCCGGTCCGCGCAACCTGGCGCTGGCCGTGCTGATCCTCGCGGTCTTGCTTGCGGCGCTCAAATCACATCCCACGGATAGCTGCCGCGCTCCAGGATGAAGCCAGCCAGGGCTTCGATCTCGCCATCCTCGTTCTTCTCAACGCCGCGCACGTTGCGAAACATGCGCCGCCGCGCCTGCTTGGTGAACACCTCGGCGATCGCCAGCGCCTGCTCCGAGTGCGCATCACCAGCCTTGTCGAGCGCATCGGCGCGCGACAGCGTGCACAGGCCGACGAACAGGTCGATGGCGATGTCGGCGGCGCGCTTCTGCTGGTGCTGGTAGTCGGCGATGCCCCTGCCGTATTTTCGCAGCAGCACGTCGGAGACGCGCGCCAGTTCCACCGTGTACTGCTCATAGATCTTCGCGAGCTTCTGCAGCCGCGGATGCATCTCCCGCACGATGTGGTCGGTGCCGAAACCGGTGGCATGCGACAGGCGCCGCTGACCGTAGCCGCCGAGCACACCAAAGCCCTTGATCGGGTTGTTGAAGATGTCGCCGATCGCGGACTTCAGCTCGCTCAGGCTGGCACCCACGTCCTTCATGCCGGACAGCGCGATGTACAGGCGCAGGATCTCGTTGGTGCCTTCGAAGATCGACAGGATGCGCGAGTCACGCTGGATGCGTTCGTACGGGAATTCCTTCATGAAACCGTTGCCGGCGGCGATCTGCAGCGCTTCATGCGCGTGGCGCTGGATCGCGTCGGAAGCAAACACCTTGCTGATCGCGGCCTCGGTCGAATAGTCGCTGCAACCCGAGTCGATGTAGTGCGCGACCATCCACACCGCGCTCTCCGCAGCGAAGCAGTCCACCGTCATCTGCGCGATCTTCTCGCGCACCAATCCGAACTCGGCGATCGGCCGGCCGAATTGCTTGCGATCCTTGGCCTGCTGCGTGCTGAGCGCGATCAGCGTCTTCATGCCGCCAACCGCGCCGCCACCAAGCCCGGTGCGGCCGTTGTTCAAGATCGCCATCGCCACCTTGAAGCCCTTGCCCGGCTCGCCGAGCACGCACTCGGCCGGCACGCGCACGTCGCTGAACGCGACCGTGGTCGTGCTCGAGGAGCGGATGCCCATCTTCTGCTCGTGCGGCCCATGCGAGACCCCGGGCCAGCCGGCCTCGACGATGAACGCGGTCATCTTGCCGTCGGTGTCGTCGGTGCGTGCGAACACGGTGTAGAACTGCGCGATGCCGCCGTTGGTGATCCAGATCTTCTCGCCATTGAGGACCCACGACCCATCCGCCTGGCGCACGGCCTTGGTGCGAATCGAGGCGGCGTCAGAACCGGCGCCGGATTCGGTCAGGCAGAACGCGGCGATCATTTCGCCACTGGCGAGCTTCGGCAGGTACTTGGCTTTCTGCACCTCGTTGCCGAACAGCAATAGCCCCTTCATGCCGATCGACGAATGCGCGCCGATGGTCAGCGAGGTCGACGAATCATGGCGCGAAGTCTGCGACAACACGCGCGCATAGGCGGCGTTGCTGAGTTCCAGGCCGCCATGCGCTTCCGGAATGATCAGGCCGAACAGGCCCATGTCGCGCAGCTGCTGGATGAACTCGGCCGGCTGTTCGGCGGCCTCGTCCCAGTGCCGGAAATCGTCCTTGTGGCTGGTGAGGAAGTCGTCGATCGAACTCACCATCATCCCGAGCATCTCGCGATCGCGCTCGCGCATCTGCGGATACGGGAACAGGTTCTCCTCGACGATCTCGCCGAAGAACAGGTTCTTCGCCACGCTGACATTCTGCTTCAGTGCGCCGGCAACGGCGGGTTTCGGTTCGGCCATGACACGCTCCGGTTCGGGAGCCCGAGTGTCGGCCGGCACGACCGAGGCCGCAAGTCGCTCAAGGCAGGAACGGCAGGGTGTCGGGACTGAAGTTCACCAGGTTCGGGAACACCTGCTCCAGGTCGATGTCGGGCACGCCCATCCAGCGCGCGAGCGTGGCGGCGTAGGTGTCGACCGGCGTGGTCGGCAGGAACTGGCCGCGCGAGAAGCTGTCGGGGCCATCCAGGGTCTGGTTGGGGAAGGTGCCGTAGAACTTGCGCCCGGCCACTGCGCCGCCGAGCGCAAGCTGCACGCCGCCCCATGCGTGGTCGGAGCCGTTGCCGTTCGAGGACAAGGTGCGCGCGAACTCGCTCATCGTGAACAGCGTCACTTCGTTGTGCACGCCCATGTCCGACAGCGCTCGCCAGAACCAGGCCAGCGCCTGGTTGAGCCGCGCCAGCAGCAACGGCTGCCCGGTATTGCTCATCTGGGTGTCGTGGGTGTCGAAACCACCGAGGCGCACCAGAAACACCTGGCGCTCGTGGTTGATGCCGGCGCCGGAACCCGGTCGCGAGACCTTGATCATGCGCGCGACCATGCGCAATTGGTCGAGCAGGCTGTTTGAATAGTTGGTGCCGGCGACGGTGACCTGGGCGTCGGTATTGCTGGCCGAGGTCTGCTGATACGGCGTGGTCACCGTGCCGAAGCCGGTCAGCGCGGTGCTGATGGTCGCGGACAAGTCGAGCGAACGCGTGGTCAGCCGCGCGTACTCGTCGCCAAACGGATGCGGATAAGCAATCGTGAGCATCTGGTCGAGCGCCGCGCGCCGCGCCGACTGCAGGCCGCCGGCGGTGGCCGAGTAGTTGCTGAGGCTGGTCGCACCGCTGGTGGACATCTGGTACGGGTAGACGCCGTCGCCGACCAGGAAGCGCGAGCTGCCGGCGATGGAAATGCACGGCGCAAGCGACTGCAACTGGTTGCCGGAATCGACCCGCGAGGCGAGCTCGCCGCCCCAGCCATAGGGATGGTTCGGGTTGGTGCGCCCGAGGTGCCAGAGCGTGGTCTGGTCGTTGTGCGAATACAGCTGGGGCGGCCGCGGCGTGGTGTTGTAGGTGGCCTTGGTGATCGGTTGCACCAGGGTGCCGACGTTTACCAGCATGCCGAGCCGCTGCTGCGCGAACAGGCTGGCGAGTCCCGACTGGGTGGTCGACGATCCGCCCTGCGGCGTGAACGTGTAGTCGGCGCACTGCGGGTGCAGGCCGAAGCTGCTCGCGGCGAACCCATCGGGCGAGATCGGGCGCAGTGCAGCGAAATCGAGCGCCAGCCCGTCTGGATTGGTGCCGGCGTCGTAGAGCCCGCCGCGGGCGTCGCGGTAGGTGCTGTAGAGACTGCCGGGCCCGGTGCTGTCGCGCGGCACCAGCAGGTTCCAGGAGTCGTTGCCGCCGTCGAGGTACACGCAGACCAGGGCGCGGTAGTTGCCGAAGGCCTTGCCGCGCGGTACGGCGGCCAGGGCGCTGCCGACCAAGCCGAGCTGCGGCAAGAGGGCTCGCGCCGAACCGGCGGTGAGCGTGGCGCCAAGGCTGCGCAGGAAATCGCGGCGATCACGGGATTGGCTCATGGCACCCTCAGCGCTGGACCAGGAATTCGGGGGACATCGTCGCCAGGTGCACGGTCGACAGGATCTTGAGGTGCTCGTGGCTGCCGGCCATGCTGAAGATCAGGAAATTGCGCAGCACGTTGCGCGTGTCCGCGCCCATGGTGTTGCCGAACAGGCGCAGGTCGATCTCGTCGAGGAACAGGTTGTAGGCGTTGGCGCCGGTGGCATTGGCGCCGGTCACCAGCGGCACTAGGTCGGCGACGTTGAGCCAGGCGCTCGTGGTCGGCGTGGTGAAAGTGCCGCTCGATGTGCTGTAGCCGGCCCAGATGCGGCTCCACAGTTCGTTCGCCGCGGTCATCGCCGTAGTCTCGTTGGCGATCTGGAACTCGGGCGCGTAGACGTCGGCGGCGTCCAGTGCGCCCGGTGGCCGGTAGTCGGGCTCGTAGAAGTTGAACACGCTGTTGGCGCCCAGCGGCCGCTGCGCGAAGTTGGTCTGCGGACTGCGGATGCCCATCTGGATTTCGCCGTTCACCGCCGCCGGTGCGGTAACGCCGAACGCGCGCCAGACTGCGGTCAGGCGCAGCAGCGGTTCGCGCAGCTTGCCGTAGGCGACGGCGGGATCGAGCGGCGCCACGCGCGCCTCGTCATCGAGCAGGATGGCGCGCAGCACCGCGCCCAGGTCACCGCGCACGCCCTGGCCGTTGTCGTTGAACACCGCCGCGACGCGGGCGATGTAGGCACCGGAGGGATCGCTGGTGACGAAGCGCTGGATCAGCTGCCGCGACACAAACGGTGCCACGTTCGGGTGATTGAACAGATAGTCGAGCGTGGTCTCGATCTGGTCCACGCAGTAGGCGCGGCAGGCGGTGACCACAGCCGGGTCGCTCGGTTGCGAGGTGCCGCTTGACCCGGTGCCGCAGACCGGCCCGGCCACGATCGGCGCGCCGCCGAGCAGGGTCTTGGCGCCGCTGTCGGCGTAGGCCGGGAAGCAGGCCATCGGCGTGTAGCCGGAGGGGCCGCTGTACAGCCCGGTGTAGGTGTTGCAGCTGCCGGATCCGGCGCAGTCGTAGGACCAGCCGGTGAACACGCGGGCGAGTTCGCTCACGTCCTGCTGCACGTAGGTCGGGATCGGTTGGCCGAGCCCGTCGAGGATCGGCGAGAAGTCGTCGGCGCGCTCGATCAGACCGATGGTGAACAGCTGCATGATCTCGCGCGCGTAGTTCTCGTCCGGCAACTGGGTGCCGGTGAGGTTCGCTTTGCGGTTGCGCCAATGGCTGAGGTAGCGCCCCATCATCGGAGACAGCGTGACTTCCTCGAGCAACTGGCGGTAGTTGCCAAACGCATTGCGGGCGAGGATATCGGCGTACTCGGCGACCCCGAAGGCGTCGTTGGACAGCGCGTCGGCGCGATCGGACACCACCAGGATCTGCGACAGCGCGAAGGCCATGCGCTGACGCAGCTGGTCGGGCCCGAACCCGGCGGTGTGGAACCAGCGGTCCATGCGCTGGCTCTGTCCGATCGAGGGCGGCGTCGGCAGCGCGGCGAGCGCGTCGAGATAGGCGCGCGCCAGCGTCGGCGGTTGCGCCAGCTGCTGGCTGATCCAGCCGTCGTAGCTCGACGCCCGGAACTGCGCGATCGTGGTCTTGCTCGGCCCGAACGTGGCCTGGGTCAGAAAGCGCGCTGCCTCTTCATCGCTCTGCGGGATGAAGTAGACCGACTCGAAGCCGGCGGTGTGGCCGCCGAAGATGACATCGGAGCCAGCAGCGGCGGGCGTCGCCGCGCACAGGCACCAGACTCCAAGAGCAGAAGCGATCAGGGGTTTCATCAGCCATCTCCAACGCGAGAGGCGATGCTAGGTTGACCGCAAGAAAAGACTGTGACGGGCACCGCGGGTTCAAGCGATGCCCGCAAAGCGTTCTCGCCGGCCGCCCGAGGGGGATGCCCCCGGGCGCCGGCGATGCTCAGGCCGCCTTCTCGGCGTGGAACTGCTCCTGCTCGGTCGAACCGTGCAGCGCCGCGAGCGAACTCTGGCCGCCGGCGATCACTTCATTGACCTGGTCGAAGTAGCCGACGCCGACCTCACGCTGATGCTTGGCCGCGGAGTAGCCGCGCTTCTCGTCGACGAACTCCTGCTCCTGCAGTTCGACATAGGCCGCCATCTGGCGATCCTTGTAGCCGGTCGCGAGTTTCCACATCGAGTGGTTGAGGGCGTGGAAGCCGGCGAGCGTAATGAACTGGAACTTGTAGCCCATCGCCGCGATGTCCTTCTGGAAGCTGGCGATGGTCTGCTCGTCCAGGTTCTTCTTCCAGTTGAAGCTCGGCGAGCAGTTGTAGGCAAGCAGCTTGCCCGGGAACTTGGCATGGATGGCTTCGGCGAACTTGCGCGCCTCCTCCAGGCTCGGGGTCGAGGTCTCGCACCAGACCAGGTCGGCGTAGGGCGCATAGGCCAGGCCGCGCGAGATCGCCTGGTCGATGCCCATGTCGGTCTCGTAGAAGCCTTCGACAGTGCGGCGGCCGTTGCAGAACGGCTTGTCGTTCTCGTCGACGTCGCTGGTGAGCAGCGCCGCACCCATGGCGTCGGTGCGCGCCACGATCAGCGTCGGCACCCCGGCGATGTCCGCGGCGAGGCGCGCGGCGACGAGCTTCTGCACCGCTTCCTGGGTCGGCACCAACACCTTGCCGCCCATGTGTCCGCATTTCTTGGCGCTCGCCAGCTGGTCTTCCCAGTGCACCGCGGAGGCACCCGCTTCGATCATGTGTTTCATCAGCTCGAAGGCGTTCAGCACGCCGCCGAACCCGGCCTCGGCATCGGCCACGATCGGCTGCAGCCAATCGATGTCGTCACGGCCCTCGGCATGGTGGATCTGGTCGGCGCGCAGCAGCGTGTTGTTGATGCGGCGCACGACGTTCGGCACCGAGTCGACCGGGTACAGCGACTGGTCCGGATACATCGCACCCGCGGTGTTGGCATCGGCCGCGACTTGCCAGCCGGACAGATAGATCGCCTTGAGCCCGGCCTTGACCTGCTGCATCGCCTGGTTGCCGGTCATGGCACCGAGCGCGTTCACGAACGGCTCGCTGTGCAGGGAATGCCAGAGCTTCTCGGCGCCACGCTTGGCCAGCGTGTGCTCCACGTGTACGGAACCGCGCAGGCGCACCACATCCGCTGCGGAGTAGCCGCGTTTGACACCGGCCCAGCGCGGGTTGCTGGTCCAGTCCAGTTGGATCTGTTCGGCGGTGGGGAGTGTGGTCTTCATGGCGTTACCTCGGGGCTGGGGCGTCGGGGAGGACGAAAGCAATCGGATGGAACTTCGGCTTCCTGCCCCCTCCCTTCGCGGAGCGAGGGGAGGGTTGGGGTGGGGTCGCTCTTCATCGCTCCAGAGCCGACCCCCTCCCGACCTCCCCCTTGCTGCGCAAAGGGGAGGAGAAACACTTCAGGCAAGTCGCTCGTAGCAAGGCAAGGTCAGGAACTCGACCAGCTCCGCAGCATGCGTCCACTCGGCCAACAGTCGCGCGGCCTCGTCGAACTTGTGCTCTCCGGGCAGGCCGGTCGGATTGACGCGGTTGCGGATGGTCGCGATGGATTCGTCGAACACAGTGAAATCGAGTGGCGTGCCATCGTCGAACTTCAGCCCGCCGACATGCAGCCACTGCCATAACTGCGCACGCGAGATCTCGGCGGTGGCGGCGTCCTCCATCAGGTTGTGGATCGGCACGCAGCCGAGGCCATCGAGCCAGGCCGCGACGTAGCGCACGCAGACGTCGATGTTGTTGAAGAAACCGGTGCGGCTGATGCTGCCGGCGCAGGGCGCGAGCAGCGCATCGCGCGTCACCGACACGTCGTCGCGGTTCACGTGCAGCTGGTTCGGCGTCGGCATGCCGGCATCGAAGATCGCCTGCGCGACCGGGATCAGTCCGGGATGCGCGACCCAGGTGCCATCGTGCCCGGCGGTCACTTCGCGTTGCTTGTCGTCGCGCACCTTGGTCATCGCCGCTTCGTTGGCGGCCGGGTCACGATGGATCGGAATCTGCGCGGCCATGCCGCCCATCGCGAACGCACCGCGACGATGGCAGGTTCGGATCAGCCATTCCGAATACGCCTTCAGGAAGGGCACGTCCATCCCGATCTGGGTTCGCTCGGGCAACACGCGATCGCGATGTTTCCGCAGCGTCTTGATGTAGCTGAAGATGTAGTCCCAGCGTCCGCAGTTCAGACCGACGATGCGGCCGCGCAACGCGTGCAGGATCTCGTCCATCTCGAACACGGCCGGCAGGGTTTCGATCAGCACGGTCGCCTTCATCGTGCCGATCGGCAGGCCAAGGCGCACTTCGACGAAGGCCATCACCTCGTCCCACAGCGCTGCCTCGCGGTGGCTCTGCAACTTCGGCAGATAGAAAAACGGGCCGAGACCCCGGGCTGCGAGCGTGGTCGCGTTGTGCAGGGCGAACAGCGCCAGATCGAACAGCGAACCGCTCAGTCGCTGGCCATCGACACAAACGTGCTTCTCGTCCAAATGCCAGCCGCGCGGGCGCACCATCAGCACTGTCTTCGAATCGGACCTGAGCGCGTAGTGCTTGCCTTCGGGCAAGCTGAACTCGATCGAACCGGCGACCGCGTCGCGCAGGTTCTGCTGGCCCTCGAGCATCGCCTCCCAGACCGGGCTGGTGGAGTCCTCGAAGTCGGCCATGAACACCTTCGCGCCCGAGTTCAGCGCGTTGATGATCATCTTGCGATCGACCGGTCCGGTGATCTCGACACGACGGTCCCGGATCGCTTCCGGAATCTCGGCGACGCGCCACTCGCTTTCGCGGATGTGCCGGGTCTCGGCCAGAAAGTCGGGCAACTCGCCGGCATCGAAGCGTGCCTGGCGTTCGCTGCGGGCCGCGAGCAAGCTGCGGCGGCTCGGTTCAAAACGGCGATGCAGTTCCGCGAGCAGGTCGAGTGCGGCCGGCGTCAACACCGCGGCATGCGTCGATGTAGCGGCTGGCTCGGCAACGATGGAGGACTGCTGGGTCACGGACATACGAATTCCTTGATTGGTTCGTGGGTCCGACCGGAATGCCCTCCACATTCCTGCCGAGGTCCCGACGCTACGCCCGGAACTTTGGTTTGACAAACCGAATGTTTCAATGCGAACTATTGACGTCGTCAAATCGCACGCAAGGCATTGATATGCAGCCCAGAAAAACAAACAAGCGTTCGACTGCGATCCCGATTTCGGGCGAAGTCCCACCCCAACGGCGGCGGCGGAAGGGCGAAGGCGCGGTTCGTTTCTACTACAAGGGCAATCGCCTCAAGCAACTGCGGGCATTCTGCATGAGCGCCAAGCTCGGCACCTTCTCGCGCGCCGCCGAAGCCCTGTTCCTGAGCCAGCCTTCGATCAGCCTGCAGATCGGCGCGCTCGAGCGCGAGCTCGGCGTTGCGCTCATCGAGCGCGGCAGCAGGCGCGTGCAACTCACGCGTGAGGGTCGGGCGCTGTACGAGCTGGCACTGCCGCTGGTTGACGGCTTCGATGCCGTCGACGCCAACTTCCGCACCCGGCTGGTCGCGATGGACGCCGGCGAGGTCACCATCGCCGCGGGCATCTCGACCATCCAGTACCTGATGCCGAACCTGGTGCAGGCGTTCCGGCAGCACCACCCGAAAGTGCGCCTGCATCTGGTCAACGTCACCGGCAACGAGGGCCTGGCCATGTTGCGCAACGACAGCGCCGATTTCGCGGTCGGCTCGATGGTCGACGTGCCGAACGACCTGGCCTACGAAGCCGTGTACCACTTCGACCCAATGCTGATCACGCCACCGAACCATCCGCTGATGCAGAAGACCGACATCGGTCTGGAAGACCTTTCGTCCTACGGGCTGATCCTGCCGCCGCGCAGGGTGACCACCTACCGGCTGGTGGACTTGATCTTCCAGCAGGCGCGCGTCCCCTACCAGGTCGCGATCGAAGTCGGCGGCTGGGAGATCATCAAGCAGTACGTGTCGATGGGACTCGGCATCTCGATCGTCACCGGCATCTGCCTGCGCCCCGAGGACCGCCTGGAAGTGCGCAACATGCGCGCGCACTTCCCGCAGCGCAGCTACGGCGTTGTCATGCGCAGGGGCAAGTACCTGAGCCCGCAGGCACGCGCCTTCCTCGACCTGATCAAACCCGACTTGTTCAATCGCCGCGACGCCGTCGACGGCGGACATTCGGAGCGGTGAGGTGGTCGACCATGCGTTCGCCGTGCGTCCCGCGATAGCATCAGCACGTGTACTTCGAGATCGTTGGAACCATCAGCCACATCGAGACGATTGCCCGTGGCAACGGCATTCGGGAGTTGCCGCGATTGCGAAAGATCTACGGCGAAGGCGATTGGCGCAAGCGCAAGGGCGTCGCGGCGGTACGATTCACCAACGGCGTTCAGCGGCAAGCCGAAATCCACTGGTACGAAGCCAACGGCATTGGCAAGTTCGAGTTCAAGATCAAGCGATTTGCAGGTCAGACGCCATGAACAAGCATCAGTTCGCAGTGTGCATCGACAATCACGGCTACGAAGCGTCGCTCGAGTTGCGCAAGCTCTACGAGATTCTTCCTGACGCCGAGGCCGACAAGTTCGGGCAACTGCGCGTCATCGATGAATCCGGTGACGATTACCTGTACCCAGCGGGGTCGTTCGATCGAGTCGCCTTGTCCGAACGCACGGCGGAACGCTTGTTTCTCGCGGTGGCCTGAACGGCGTCAGCGGGCTCTCCTGGCAGCGGGTTTCGCCGCCGCGCCGGTCGTGTCCAGATACGCCAGCACTTCCTCGGCATGGGTCGCCGGTTTGACCTTGTCCCAGACGCGTTCGATCTTGCCGTTGGCGTCAATCGCGAACGTTGCACGCGCGATGCCCATGTACTTGCGTCCGTACAGGGTCTTCTCGATCCACACGCCGAAACCCTCGATCGCCTGGCGTTCGGGGTCGGCGATCAGCGGGAAGTTCAGTTGATGCTTGGCGACGAACTTCGCATGACGCTTGGCGTCGTCGGCGCTGATGCCGTAGACGCGCACCTTGGCGGCGTCGAACTTCGGCAGCGCATCGCGAAAGGCACAGGCCTCGGTGGTACAGCCCGGCGTGTCGTCCTTGGGATAGAAATACAGCACGACGCGCGCACCTTTCAGCGTCTGCGGCGAAACGCGCTCGCCACCGTCGGTCAGAAGATCGAAATCGGGGATGCTGTCGCCGGGCTGCAGCATGAGTCTGGTTCCAGTGTTGCCGCGATCAAAACAGCAGGAACGTGCAGGCGGCGTGCTCGCGTCAGACGCCGCGATGCTTGCCCTGGTACGGGACGAACCATGCACGGATGCGAGCCATGTCGGCGTCCATGTCGTCGCTCATGTGGAAGATCTCGCCGACGCCGAAGCAGCGCTCGGGATAGTGGATGTACAGACAGCACACCGGCACATTGGCCTGGCGTGCGATGTGCCAGAAGCCCGACTTCCACTTCGTCACCGCCTTGCGCGTGCCCTCCGGTGCGAGCAGGAACCATGCATTCGGATTGCGCGCGAAGCCATCGACGGTCTCCCCGACCGCGCCATGCGCCGCGCGCCGGTCGATCGGTACCGCGCCGAGCCAACGCAGCAGGATGCCGAGCGGGAACCAAAACGCTTCGCGCTTGGCCATGAAGCGGATGTCGACACCGGAGGCCACCTTGATCAGCAACCCATACAGCGCATCCCACGCCGACGAATGCGGCGCTGCGACGAACAGCACCTGCTGCAGGTTCGGAAACGGTCCGACCAGGCGCCAGCCGAGCAGGCGCAGCATCAGCCTTGCGAACGCGCGTGCCGGTCGCGCAAAGGCGCGGGGTGCCAGCGGCGGCAGGGGCTCGACGACGGGCGGCGACATCAGTCGTGGTCCACTTGCGTGCCGCGTCCGCGCTTGATCGCGCTGCGCGACTTCTTGGCATCGAGGCGCCGCTCCTTGGAGGCGCGCGTCGGCCGCGTCGCGACGCGCGCCTTGGGCACGAAGCTCGCGGCGCGGATGATCTCGGCCAGGCGTTCGCGTGCGTCTTCGCGGTTGCGCTCCTGGGAGCGGAAGCGGTTGGCCTGGATGACGACGACGCCGTCATCGGTGATGCGGCGGTCGGCGCGCGCCAGCAGGCGCGTGCGCACCGCTTCCGGCAGCGACGGCGAGGAGCGCGCATCGAAGCGCAGTTCGACCGCGGTCGAGACCTTGTTGACGTTCTGGCCACCGGGCCCGGACGCGCGCACGAAGCGCTCGTCGAGTTCGCCGTCTGGAATATGGATGCGGGAATTGATCTCGAGCATCCGCGCATTCTATCGGGAGCCGCCGACAACCGCTGCGGCCGCAGCGTCCTGCGGCTATGCTCGCCGGCGCGCAACCCGCGCAATTCACGGGGAGAAAAGTATGAGCGGCAAGAAACTCGAGGTGGGCGACGTATTCGGCTGGTTCACATCGGCGATCCAGTTGGCGATGAAGAATCCGGGCGCCTTCCTGGTCATGGCCCTGATCATGGCGATCATCGCCGTCATTCCGGTGCTCGGCAGCCTGGCACTGATGGTGCTGTCACCGGCGCTGTATGGCGGCTTCATCTATGCCGCACGTGAGGAAGAGGCCGGACGCAAGGCCGAAATCCCGCACCTGTTCATCGCATTCCAGCAACCCGGCAAGATCGGCCCGATGCTGATGCTGTGTCTGCCTTCGATTGCCGGCGGTATCCTCATCGGCATTCTCGGCTTCGTCTTTGTTGGCGGAGCGATCATGGCCGCGGCCTCAGGCGGAAATGCCGCGGGTGCCGGCTTCGGCTTCGGCATGATCCTGTTCGCGGCGTTGGCGATGGCGATTTCGGTCGGCATCGCGTTCCTGGTCTATTTCGCGATCCCGCGGGTGATGCTCGACAGCGTCGAGCCGATCGCTGCGATGAAGGAGAGCCTGGCCTACTCGCTGGCAAACGTGGTGCCGCTGATCGTCGGATTCATCGCCGTCGGCGTGGTGTTCATGGTCGCGGCCGTCGTACTCATGTTCATCCCGATCCTGGGCTGGATCGTGCTCGCGTTGGGCAGCGTGCTGGTCGGGTCGCTGTCGATGTACTTCGCCTACAAATCGGCGTTCGGCAGCAGCATCGCCCAGGTCGAGCCGCCGATGCCGCCGGCCCCGCCGCCCGTCGTGCAGTAACCCGCGACCTCGCCTCCGAAAACGGCCCCACGCGGGGCCGTTTTCATTTCAGGACTTGGCGGTTTCAGCGCGCGCCGGCAAACAGCGTGCGGCGAGGATGCCGATCTCGTAGAGAATGCACATCGGGATCGCGAGCAGCAATTGCGAGACCACATCGGGCGGCGTCAGTACCGCGGCCACCACAAACGCGCCGACCACCACGTAGGCACGGGCTTCGCGCAGTTGCGGCGTGGTCACCCAGCCGAGCAGCACCAGAATCACCACCGCCACCGGCACCTCGAAGCACAGGCCGAAGGCGAGGAACAGCACCAGCACGAAGTCGAGGTACTGGCTGATGTCGGTCATCACCGCCACGCCGACCGGCGCCACCGCCTGCAGGAAACCGAACACTGCCGGCAACACCAGGAAGTAGGCGAAGGCACAGCCGGCATAGAACAGCGCCACCGCCGACACCAGCAGCGGCACCGCCAGGCGCTTCTCGTGGCGGTACAGACCCGGCGCCACGAACGACCACGCCTGATAGAGCACATAGGGCATGGCCAGCACCAGCGCTGCAAAAAACGTGAGCTTCAACGGCGTCAGGAACGGCGATGCCACCTCGATCGCGATCATTTGCGCGCCTGCCGGCATCTTCGCCAGCAGCGGCTGCGCCAGCACCGCGTAAATGCGGTTGGCAAACGGCAGCCCAACGAGGAACAACAGCCCGACCGCGACCACGGCCTTGAGCAGCCGCTCGCGCAATTCGATCAGATGCGCGAGAAACGGCAGCTCGCCATCCGACTCCGCCGCCCCGCTCATGGCTCGCGCGGTTCCTGCGACGGCGCGGGCTCGATCTCGCGCTTGACCGCTTCCACCGGATCGGCCTTGCGAATGCTCTCGCCAGCCTCGCGCAGACTGCGCTTGA
Organism: Lysobacterales bacterium; assembly: GCA_016703225.1. Classification (NCBI taxonomy): domain Bacteria; kingdom Pseudomonadati; phylum Pseudomonadota; class Gammaproteobacteria; order Lysobacterales; species Lysobacterales bacterium. The sequence goes on along the minus strand of JADJCM010000001.1, from coordinate 1,526,121 downwards.
GCTCATCGGCCGCGATCTCGCGGTCGATCTCGTAGCGCAGGTTGGTCCAGCTGGAACGCAGACGACGCAGCATGGCGCCCACCGTGCGCGCCGCGCGCGGCAGACGCTCGGGGCCGAGCACCACCAGCGCGACCACGGCGATCAGCGCCAGTTCGCTGAGTCCGACATCGAACATGGTCGGACGATCAGGCGGTCTTGTCTTTTTCGGACTGGGCGGCGCCCGCGCCCGACTTCTGGTCGGCTTCGAGCTTGGGCGCGTCTTCGCCTTCGCCGAGGCCCTTCTTGAACTCCTTGACCGCGCCGCCGAGATCTCCGCCGATGTTACGCAGCTTCTTGGTGCCGAAGATCAGCACCACGATGAGCAGCACGATCAGCCAATGGCCAATGCTGAAGGAACCCATGTTGCACCTCGAAAGTGGAAGGCGGCAAGGATAGCGCCGCGGGCACTACTGTGCGGTGTATTCCTCCAGCCGATCGCGGAAATCGACGACCGCATCCGGAACCGACTCCACGCCACCTTCGAAGATCCGCCGCGGCGTCATGTTGCGTCCGTAGGTCGCCTGGTTGCTGTCGTGGTCGATCGACAGCACCGAGCCGTCGAGGGCCACCCCGGCGAACAAGCCACGCGATCGCGAATAGCTGTAGATCTCGGCCTTCATCTGCGCATCCGTGGAGGCCTGCGCGTTGCGGCCGACCGGCCCGGCCGCGACCGCGGCGTCGGCGCCGAGGGTGAACTTGCCGTTGACGATCTGGTCCACACCGCGCCGGGACCGGAATACCAGCACCACGTCGGTGGACTGCACGCCCGCCTGGAATCCGATGCTGCCGCCGGTGATCGAGAGGAAGCTCGGGTTCGACCAGGTGCCATCGGCCGAACGCACCGAGATCAGGCCGCGACCATGGCGCCCGCCGAGCACCAGGCCGGCCTTGACCACGTCCGGGATCACCGCAATCGCCTCGGCCCGCTCGACCAGATGGCTCGGCACGCGCTTGTCCGGCGCCGACATGATTTCGGTCAGCACGCGCGACGCGTTCTCGGCACGTTCCACTTCCTTGTCGCCGGCCAGAACCGGAGCAGCGACGAACGCGAACACCAATGCGGTGGCAGCCAAGCGATGCAACATGCGCGAAACCTCGGTCTGGGAGAAGTGTCGGCAAGGTGACGCGGCAGCGATGAATCTGCCGTGAGCGGATGCTCAGGACGCGCGTCGCCAGCCGACGATGGCGAGCCAACCGGAGCAGGCCAGCACGATCGCCAACAGCACGCTCGCGACCGAACCGCCCACGGGAATCGATGCGGCATTGCCGCCCGGCAGCGGTCCGCGACACACGGGCGTCGGACCAATCGCCAGCCCCTCCATCTCGGGCAGGGTGGTCGACACGAAAGTGGCAGCGCCCGAGTTCAGGTCAACCCGAACGATATCGCTCGGTCGGTTGTCGTCCGGCGGCCGGTAATCGAGGATGGCCCAGAGTCGGCCCTCGGCATCGAAATCGAGACCGCCGTCGGCGAATACGAGGTTCGGCGCGAGCACCCCGAGCCGCGTGCTCGCCGCCGTGGTCGAGTTAATGCGGTAGACGCCTTCATCGCCCTGCGAACCAAGCCCATAGAGCCCGCCGCCATCGGCGCCGAGCCCGGTGATCTGGAAGCCCAGGTCACCCACCAGCGTCGCGTGCCCGCTGGCGCGATCGATCTGCCACAGCTTCTTCACCGTATCCGACGATGCAAACAGTCGTCCGTCGCAAGTAAATGCGAGGCCGAAATCGAGGGCATCGAACTGACCCACGCCCTGGCCACTCAAGCCGGTATTGCCGGTGCCGCCGCCAACCATCGTGCCGTGGCCGCTTGCCTTGTCGATGGTGATCAGGGTCTTGGTCGAATCCACCAATCCGTACAGCACACCATCAGCGGCCATCGCGAGGCCTTCGACGTCATTGAACCCGGTCTCGCCGATCAGCGAGGTCTGGCCACTTGCCAGATCGATGCGATACAGCTTGTTGAAGGAAATGGCATAGGCAAGCGGCTCCGCGGCCGCGGGCAATGCCATTGCGGTCGACAGGGCTAGCACTGCGTTGAGCAGGCTGCGTCGCATGTCCGGTCTTCCTTGCGTTGTTTCTTGGATTCTTGGGGTAATCGTCCGCTGTCCGGCGAAGACAGCGCCTCGAATCTTAGACGCGACCCGCTGCAAATCAAAGCCTTGGCCGCGGGTTATTGTTGTTTTCCTGCCACAAGCCACTGTCACCCCGCCGCTTGCGCGTTTTTATCGCGGCAAGCCCCGGATGTAGTAGAAAGGCCGGATGAACTACATGGGAAGAAGCGACTTCGACCACCGCGAACCTCCGCGCGCAGCCGTGGTCCTGGTCAACTTGGGCACGCCGGATGCGCCAGATACCGGCTCGGTGCGCCGCTATCTCGCCGAATTCCTGGCCGATCCGCGCGTCGTGGAGCTACCGCGCTGGCTGTGGCGAATCATCCTGCATGGCGTGATCCTGCGCATCCGCCCGCGCCGCTCGGCACACGCCTACCAACAGGTCTGGACCGAAGCCGGCTCGCCGCTTCTGGTCCTGAGCGAGCGCCTGGCGGCGGCGGTGGGGTCGCGACTGCATGTGGCCGCCGCCGGCCCGGTGCTGGTGCGTACCGCGATGCGCTACGGAAGGCCAGCGCTGGCCGCCGTGCTGCGCGAACTGCAAGCCAGCAATGTCCGGCGCCTGCTGGTGCTGCCGATGTATCCGCAATATTCGGGCACCACCACCGGCTCGGTGTTCGATGCGCTCGCCGACGAACTCAAGCGCTGGCGCTGGATCCCGGAGCTTGCAATGGTCAGCGACTACTACCAACACCCGGCCTATGCCGAGTTGCTCGCGGAGAGCGTGCGCGCGCACTGGGCCGCGGGCGCGCGCAGGCATCTGCTCTTCTCGTTCCACGGACTGCCTGAGCGCTACCTCCACGCCGGTGACCCCTACCACTGCCAGTGCCTGGGCACGGCACGGCGCGTCGCCGAGCAACTCGGTCTCGGCGATCAGGACTGGAGCGTTGCATTCCAGTCCCGGGTCGGACGCGAGCCCTGGTTGCAGCCTTACACCGACGCCACCCTGGCGGCGATGCCGGCGCGCGGCATTCGCGAGGTCGACGTGCTCTGCCCTGGCTTCGCCGTCGATTGTCTGGAAACGCTGGAGGAGATCGCGATGCAGAATCGTGCCGGATTCCTCGCCGCCGGCGGCTCCGGCTTCGGCTACATCCCGGCCCTGAACGACAGCGCCGGGCATGCGGCCTTGCTCGCGCAGATCGTGCGTGAGCGCAGCACGCACTGGCCAGAGTTCTCGGCCAGCGCGCAGCAAGCGGAGACGGCGAGCCGGCCGCTGTTGGCCGCTCGCTTCGAAACACTCAAGGGTGGGCGCTGAGCGATGTTCGAGGAGATCACGCTGGATACGCCGTGCCTGCGCATCGCTGGCCGCCGCAGCGGAAAAGCTGCCGGGCCCAAGCTGCTGGCGGTGCATGGCTGGCTGGACAACGCGGCCAGCTTCGCGCCGCTGGCGCCGCATTTTGCCGACCATGACCTGGTCGCGATCGATCTGCCCGGCCACGGACGTTCCTCGCATCGCGCGCCGGGCGCCTGGTATCACTTCATCGACTACTGCAGCGACGTGCTCGCGGTCGCCGATGCGCTCGGCTGGCCCCATTTCGCGTTGCTCGGTCACTCGCTCGGCGGCGCCGTATCCAGCATGCTGGCAGCGGCGTTGCCGGAACGCATCGAGCGGCTGTACCTGATCGAAGCGCTGGGCCCGCTCAGCACTGCAGAGGAGCGCCTGCCCGAATTGCTCGGCCAAGCCTTGCGCGAGCGCGAGGCGCTCACCGGCAAGCAGTTGCGCCGCTTCGTTTCGATCGATCAGGCGGTGGCCGCACGGCGCAGCAACCGCGACATGCCGCTGGATGAAGCCAGCGCGCGCCTGCTGGTGGAACGTGGCGTGCGTGCGGTCGAAGGCGGTTTCGAGTGGAGCAGCGACCCACGCCTGACCCTGACCAGCGCCATGCGTCTGTCGGAGAGCCAGGTGTGCGGCTACCTCGCCGGCATTCGCTGCCCGGTAAGTCTGGTGCTCGCCGATCCGCCGATGCCCTTCCTCGATGGCACGCTGATGCTGGCGCGCACCAATGTCGTCAGCGAGTTGCACTGGCAGCGCATGCACGGCAGCCACCACCTGCACATGGAAGCGCCGGCCGCAGTCGCCGCCCTGCTGCGCGGCGCGTGAGCCTTAGTCGTCGACGCGATGCTCGTCGGCGATGACTTCGCCGAGGTCGTATCCGGAACTGTCGTCGACCAGCCAGGTGTAGTCGGCATAGGTCGAATCGGCCGCGAACTGCGTCTTCGCCGCCATCAGGCGCACACTGCGCAGGCACAGCTCGCGCGAACCGACGAACTGCTCGCGCATCCGATACCAGACCTGCGCCTCTTTGCCGAGCTTGATCGCGTAGCAATCAAGCAGCAGCGAGGTCTCTCCGCCGTAACTCATCTCATCGACCCAGACCGCGCGATCGAACTGTGCGTCGTAATTCGGCGGCTCGACGAAGCGCTTGAACAGGAAGCTGACGCCCCCCGCGGCAAGCGCGCGGGCGGACAATTTCGAGGTGGCATCGCCCTTGCGCCGTTCCAGATCGCTGGCGTCGACGCCGGACGCCTTCACGTGGCCACGTTGCTCGGCATACACCTCGACGTACCAGATGGTGTCGAGCTGAGCCAGGTCCACGCGCTCATGCACCAGCCAGCCGATCACACCCAAGCCCGGGAAATGCCGAGTGCCGGACAGGCTAGCGCGTAGCGGCGCAGCCTCGATGAACCGCCAGTGCTCGGGCACTTGAAGCTCCGCGCCGGTGTCCGCAAGTGCGAGCTTGCCGCGCTGCCGCTTGAGCTTCGCCGCACGCTGCGGCCAGCGTGCCGTGGTTTCGGCGGCGTCGGCCGCGGCCGTCTCGCTCTGCTCGCGGAATGCGGCCACCTGCGCTTCGTAGGCCTGGGATGCCGCAGCCTTGGATCGGCTACTGGAAGAGTTCCACAGCCACGCGGCGATCAGCAGCCCGACCAGCGGCAGCAGGATGTCGTACTCGGTCCCACGATGGCGGTAAGCCAGATAGCCGAGCGGCAACAACGCCGCGTAGGCGACCAGCCCGTAACCGGTGACACTGGCCACCGCGATCCCGACCAGTGGCAGCAACGCCACCATCAGGCCGCGCCAAAGTGAGAGCTTGGCGGCAATGATGCCGGCCCAACCGGCGAGTACCAGCAGCAGAACCGTGGCGATCATCAGCATGGCAAACCCTCAGATCCGTTCCAGGGAGGCGATGGCATTCTTTTTCAGCGTCATCAGCGCACCGCCACTGCGCTGGGCCACACTGATCTGGACCTCGTTGCCCTTGACTGCCTTGACCTGCCCTTGCCAGACACGGCCGTTGTAGGTCCTGAGTTTGACCCACTGACCGACCAGCAAGCTCAGGTCTTCGAACTGGATCGGTCCGATCGGCGGCAACTCCACGACCGGCGCCCCGGCATCGGCCACGGTGGCGTCGGCGGGCGCCGCAGCGGCCACCGGTTCGGCCACCGGCGTCAGCACCATGTCGTCGCCCGGCACCACCGGCAGCCCGGTAACGGGATCGATCAGCGGCTGGCCATCGGGACCGAGGCCTTGGGCGGCGAGCGCGTCGATCTCGGCCTGGGTCGGCCCGTAGCGCTCGTGCACGATCTCCTCGATGCGCTTCTCGTCTTCGTCCGGTGTCTGCGCCGGAACCACCAGCGGGATGCAAAGCAACAGCAGCAGCAGATCCACACGCATGTCGTTTCCCGTTGCAGGCGATGAGCAAGGCTAGCGCACCCGGACCGGGTCGCGCACGCGGCCCCGTTCTCAATCCATGTCTTCGCCAATCCAGCGCGAAAGCTCGTGCTTCACCGCATGGCCGTGGCGATTGAGCCAATCGCGCTGGGTCTCGAAGTCGGTATCGACCGCGGCAACGCGCGCCCAGAAGCGCGGCCCGTGGTTGCGCACCCACAGATGCGACATCTCATGCACAACCACGTATTCCAGCGCCTCGGGCGGTGCCAGCATCAGCGCCAGGTCGAGGTTCATGCGGCCGTCGGCGCTGAGACTGCCCCACAGCGTGCGCATCGGCTGGAAGCGCAGCGCGCTCGGCTGCTTGCCGACTTTCAATGCGAAATAAGCCGACAGTCGCGCCACTTCCCGCCGCATCTCGCGCAGCAGGAAGGCGCGCATGGTGCGCTGGCTGATGCGCAGGGCGTCGTCGTGTGCCAGGTCGAGCGCGAAGTCGAGCCCTCCCGGGCCGACCTGGATGCGCGGAAAGCGGTCGTGCTGCCACAGCACTGGCAGTTGCACACCACGCCAGGTGAACGTCTCGGTACGCCCGGGCACCGGTGGCGCAAGCTTGCGCCCGGTCAGTTCGAGTTCGCGAAGTTTCTTCTGCAGCCAGCCGGCGTGCTCGCGCAGGAAGGCGCGCACAGTGGCCGGATGCGTGCCCGCAGGCGCTGACACCCGCGGCCCACCGGCGCCGATGGTGAGCGACAGTCGGCGCGCTCGCGGATTGGTCTGCGCACGCACGCGCACGGTGCGCCCGTTCGGCGTTTCCAGTTCGACGATGTCCGACAACAACTGCGCCATGCCGACCTCGCGGAGTCGGCGAACCTGGCCTCAGAGCGACTGCGGCCGTGGCACGCCGAACGTGGTTTCGATCGCGGCGAGCAGACGCGCCACCTCGCCACTCATCAACGCGAAACGCGCGTCCAGTTCGGCCTTGGCCGAATCGCGGTCGCCCTTGTCGAGCTGTTCCACCGCGATATCGAGCAGCTTGAACTTGCGCACGGTCAGCGTGTCGTCGAGCACGAAGCGCATCCGCTCCTCGAACGTGAGTGCAAGCTGGGTGACCTGCTTGCCGCTGGTGAGATGCTCGCGCATCTCGTCGGCCGCCAGATCCTGGCGTCGACAGCGCACGATGGCGCCACGGTCCGCCGGGTCCTTCAGCTCGCATTCGTCGCCGAGTGCGAATCCTGCCGGGAGCTTACCCTCGATCATCCACTCCGTCATGAGCGCTCGCGGCGATTCCTCGGGTTCCAGACCAACGGCGGGAAAACTGCCGATGGCGTTGCGCAGGGCTGAGACGAAACCCTCCGCGGCCTTGCGCGAACTGCTGTCGACGACCAGCCAGCCCTGGGCGATATCGAGGTAGCCGGCGAGACGGCTCGGTCGAGCCAGCGCACGGGGCAACAGTTCGGTGAGGGCATCGTCCTTCAGCTTGCGGCGCTCCCGGGCGCCAACCGGGCGGCCGCGCTGCTTTTCGATTTCATCGACTTTCTCGGCAATATGCTGGTTGATTACCGCCGTTGGCAGCAACTTGTCCTCGCCACCCAAAGCCATCAGGGCCAGTTTGCCCTGCTCCAGCGCCAACATCGACTCGCCGCGCCCGTACGGCGAGACCCAGCCCCGGGTCTGCAATTCGAGCGGGCCGCAGGGACGAAGCTCGTGCTCCGCGAGTTGGGCGTCGAGCTGCTGGAAGCGCTTCTCGATGCCTTCGGGAAAGCGGAACAGGGTCAGGTTTCGGAAAAACATGCGGCGTTACTCCAGCAATGAGCGTGCTCGCCGCCGACCGGCGACGAGGAAAAAAGTCAGGCGATGTTGCAGTCGGCTCAGGCCTCGAGGATCTCCAGCCCGCTCACGGGCGTCGCGGGTACGGCGCCGCCCGCGTCGCCTTCGCGAGAATCCCCACCCAGCCAGACGCTCCGGTCAGCGCGCGCGCCGCGGCCGGTGCTGATCGCGGCAAAATCGTACAGGTCGCGATCCGCAAGATGCGATGGGTGGACGGCGGCGAGTGCGCGGAAAGTATTTTCGACGCGTCCGGGTGTCTTGCGCTCCCAGTCCGCGAGCATGGCCTTGATCGCCTTGCGCTGCAGGGTTTCCTGCGTGCCGCAGAGGTTGCAGGGCAGGATCGGAAACCGCTTCGCGGCGGCGTAGGCGGCGATATCGCGCTCGGCACAGTACGCGAGCGGGCGGATCACGATGTGGCGACCATCATCCGAGCGCAGCTTCGGCGGCATCGCCGAAAGCTTGGCCTGGTGGAACAGATTCAGGAACAGGGTCTCGACGATGTCGTCGCGATGGTGACCAAGCGCGATCTTGCTGCAACCGGTCTCGGCCGCGTGCGTGTACAGGGCACCACGCCGCAAGCGCGAACACAGGCCGCACAGCGTCTTGCCCGCAGGCACCACCCGCTTCACCACCGAGTAGGTGTCCTGCTCCAGAATGGTGAACGGCACACCGCGGGAGCGCAGATACCCGGGCAGCACCTCGGGCAGGTAGCCGGGCTGCTTCTGGTCGAGGTGCGCGACGACCAGTTCGAAGTGCACCGGCGCCTTCTCCTGCAACTGCATCAGCAGATCGAGCAGGGTGTAGCTGTCCTTGCCGCCCGAGAGGCAGACCATGACCTTGTCGCCTTCCTCGATCATGTCGAAGTCGGCGATTGCCTGACCGACCTGGCGGCGCAGTCGCTTGTGCAGCTTTTGCTGTTCGTACGGGTCTTTGCGGGTCAGGTCGAGGCTCATCGGCGCGCCTCCGGAGGGCCGCGCAGTTTAGCGGCGCCGAAGCGTTCCCGCCCGCGGAGCAGGAGGCTACACTCGGACACCCGCCGCGCGTGACGCCATGACCGAATCGCTCGACCCCGCCTTCATCGCCCGTCGCCTGGTGGAACTGCGCACCGAACACCGCGACCTCGACGTCGCGATCGCCAACCTGGCCGAAAACAACGCTGCCGATGAAATCCAGCTCAAGCGCCTGAAGAAGCGCAAGCTGCGCATCAAGGACATGATCACCTACTACAGCGACAAGCTGATCCCGGACGAGCCGGCGTAGGACTCACGCCGACTGCGGCGGCGGCGTGATCTCGCTGCGGTCCGGCGAGGAGCCGGCGAGCTTCAGGATGGAGTGGCGCAGCTCGCGGCTGAGGATCAGCTTGGAGTCCTGCGCCATCGCGACCATTTCGTCGCCGAACGTGAGCTTGGCGTTGCCGTCGAGCGCAAGCACGCCGCGCTCGCGCATGGTCGCGATGAATCCCTTGAACAGGGATTTGTCGAAGAACTCTGGCGCTGCCTGCGTGTGCAGCAGCGACAGGCGCTGCGCGGTGAGCTGGCACTGGCTCTCGAGTTCGCCGGTCGAGAGTACGCCGGGCCCGGACTTCACCAGCAGCGCCAGCGCGATGTAGTAACGCTCGAACGCCTGCAGCAGCGAGTTGGCAACCACCCGCAACTGATAGGCCTCGTCGGTCTGGCCGATGCGCCGCCGCAATGCCTTGCCCTCGTCCTCGATCTCGAGCAGCCCCTCGGCCGCGAACTGCCCGATCATCGCGTCGATGCGCGCCACCCATTGTTCCTCGCTCCACGGCAGGAACAGCTCGCCCTGGATGAACGGGTAGATGAAGCGGCCGAGGCGCTGCACCGTCGCCCGCTGCAGCCGGCGATTGTTGAGGAAGCAGCACGCCACCCAAGCCGGCGTCGCGAACAAGTGCAGCACGTTGTTGCGGAAGTAGCTGAGCAGCACCGCCTGATCGCCGCTGCTGTGCAAGACGTCGCCAAGCGGATGCTTCACGCGTTCGATCACGCCGAGTTTCTCGCCGTAGGCGATCACGCCGGCGGCATCGAGTTCGGTCATGGTCACACGATCGGAGTAAGGCACGCTCGTGATCAGCCGCTGGCTCAACGCGATCTGGCGCTTCAGGTCGTCCTCGGCCATCGCGTGCTTGGGCGTGCCGAGCAGCGCGGTCGCGAGCAGGTTGACCGGATTCACGTCCGCGGCGCGGTTGATGTTGACCAGAATGCGCTCGGCCAACGTCGCCACCGCGCTGCCAAACCACTCCGGGCGCTCGTCCTTCGCGCTCGCGCGCCAATCACTTACCGCCTCGTCGAGCAGCTGCGTCAGGTACACCGGCTCGCCGAAGCTGACCGTGACCTTGCCGTAGCGCTCGCGCAGCAGCTTCAGCGACTTCAGCAGGCCGAACACCGATTCCTTTTCCTTCTGCTTGCCGGAAAGCTCACCGATGTAGGACTTGCCCTCGAGCACGCGCTCATAGCCGATGTACACCGGCTGGAACACGACCGGGCGGCGCGATTCGCGCAGGAAGCTCTTGACGGTCATCGCCAGCATGCCGGCGCGCGGTTCAAGCAGGCGGCCGGTGCGACTGCGGCCGCCCTCGATGAAGTACTCCATCGACACGCCGCGCTGGAACAGCTGGGTCACGTATTCCGAGAACACCGCCGAGTACAGCGCGTTTGCACGGAAGCTGCGGCGCAGGAAGAACGCACCGCCCTTGCGCAGCAGCGAACCGATCAGCGGCAGGTTCAGGTTCACGCCGGCCGCGATATGCGGCGGCACGATGCCGTTCGAATACAGCAGGTAGGACAGCAGCAAGTAATCGATGTGGCTGCGATGGCAGGGCACATAGATGACTTCGTGCCCCGGCGCGGCCTGCTTCAGGGTATCGAAGTGATGCGTGCGGATGCCGTCGTAGAGCCGATTCCAGAAAGTCGTCAGCAGGAACGACGCCGAGCGCACCGCCGAATGCGAGTAGTCGGCGGCAATCTCCCAGGCAAAAGACCGGGCACGACCCTCGGCTTGCTCGAGTGTGATGCGTTCCTTGCTGGCCAGCGCCAGGGTCGCAGCACGCACGCCCTCGGCATTCATTGCAGCATCGATCACGGTGCGGCGATGCGACAGGTCCGGGCCGATGACCGCCGCTCGCAGGCGCCGGAAATGCGCGCGCATGACGCGGCTCGCCTTGCGCACGGTGCGTTCGGTGTCGAGCCCTTCCGCGACCACGTCACGCAAGCTGACCGCGGTACTGAAATGCACGATGGTGTCGCGGCCATTCAGCAGCAGCGACAGCATGCGGCGAAAGCGCCCGACCACGGCCCAGTTCTCGGAGAACAGGACCCGGAACCAGCCGGACTCGCGCTGCGGTGCGCGCCCGACGAAGATCGAAACCGGCACGACCTGGATGTCGAGATCGGCGTTGGCCTGCACCGCCCGCACCACCTGAGCCAGCCCGGCCGAATGCGTGCGTTGGCGCGGGCGCCGGAAGAACAGGCCCTCTCGGCGCGAGAGTGCGAGCACCGCCCGCGCCTTCGGCAAGTGCCCGCCGGGCATCGGCATCAGCGGTGCCGGCAGACCCTGCGCACGGCAGGCGTCCTCCAGAATCACCGCATTGATGGCGCCGTAGCGCTCCAGCAGGTAGACGACTGGCTTGTCTTTGGCCAGCACCGAGCCCGCGGCGGGCGGCTCGGTGCGCAGCACGACCCAAGGTCGCACCAGCACACCCAGCAGCTTCCAGAACCACGGGCCGCGCAGGCTGCCGGCTACGGCTGGGCGATCGGGCATGGTCGCGCTGTGCATCGGTCCGTACGACAGGCCAGGATCAGCCTTGGGCCGGCGTCTCGCCTTCCTGGGCGACCGCGGGTTCCTCGGTCTCCGGCTCCGCCAGATCCTTCTTCAGGCTTTCCAGCGCATCCTTGCCGTACCAACGGCCGTCGAGCTGGACCATCTCCGATTCGAAGCTCAGCGGCGTCTCGAACATGGTGTAGGTGACCTTGATCTTGGCGGTATCGCCGGCCTGCGACAGCACTTCGGCCTTGGTTGTTGCCAGCACGTCGTCAATCTTGAAGCCGTAGGTCGCGAAGATGTCCTTGACCGCGACGAAGACGATGTCGCCGCGCTGGATCGCCTCGTCGAAACTGAGCGCGCGCATTTCGTCGAAGCTGCCGAGCTTGAGATCGCGCGCCGCCTTGCAAACATGCCCGATGACCTGCTTGGCCTTGGCCGGATCGGCGAACTGCGCGCTTTCCGCCCACTTCGCGAAGGCGTCGATCGAGGCCATCGCCTGGGTCTTCTGTTCCGCGGTCAAGTCTTCGCGCTGCTGCACGCCGGCAGCCAGGATGCCGCGGCCCATGCCGACATACATCGGCATCTGCATTGCTGCCTGTTCCTGGAACTTGAGCAGTTCCGGCTCGACCTTGGCGTAGATCGCGTCCTCGGCACCGGGGGCGGTGAGCTCGGTCATCATTTCCTGATACTTGGCGCGGTCCTCGTCCGAGGCCGGCTCGGCCATTTCGGCCTTCCACTTGACCCGCATCTGCTCGACCACGTCGGGCGGCATCGAGGCCAGGAACGCGCTCGAGAACTCGCCGCTGCGCAGGGCCGCGATCTGGGCTTCCACGGCCGCGGTAGGCGTTGTCGCCGAAGCCAGCTTGGCTGCCGGAGCTTCCTCTTCCTTGTTGCAGGCGGACAGACCGACGATGGCGGTCAACAACAGAGCAAGCAGGCGTTTCATCGCGGGTCCTTGGATCCGATGGGGGGCGGCCATGTTGGGCATCACCAGTGGCGTTGGCAAGTCCCGGAGGTACAAAAAAAATCAGATGGCTCTTTCGAGCCATCTGATCGAACCGGCGATCGCCGGAGGGGGAAGCTTGGGCGCTGTTAGAGTTGTTTGTCGTCGTTATTCGAGGAATCTTATGGACGAAGAATAACTTGAGGCCGCAAGCTTATGCAATACATGAATTGTTCTGCGTTATCACATTGATTAAAGTCACTTTTTATCGATTGGCTGGGGATGCGCCCACCAGTCGACCCCGCGCATCTGACGTGCCCGCTCCAGTCGGCGGCGCTGCATCTGGACCCCAAGGGTCGGGCTGACTGCATCGGTCGCCGCCGCTTCCAGCGCATCTTCCCAGGAGCCGTACATCGGGTTCGGCAACACGATCCAGCGTTCACCCCACCAGCTGGCATGCGTGTCGACGATGCGGTCGCGCTCTTCGCGCGGGGTGTACACGCCGTCGGCGAAATCGCCGAGGTTGTCGCCCATCACCAACACCACGCGGTGCGTAGCCGCCACCGTCCGCCGGCGACTGCCCTTGTCCTTGGTCCGGCCCTCGGCGTCGTTGCGGGTGATCACCTGCGTCGCGCAGTCCTTCAGCGGCAGCTTGGCCTGCACCAGGTTGTTGCAGGTTTCGGTCTTCTCCGGGTCCTTGCGGTTGGTGATGTAGAACACGGTGATGCCGGCCTTGTCTGCTGCCGCAAGCAGCTCCACCGCCCCCGGGATCGGCAATGCCTCACGCTCGGCCACCCAGTCGTTCCAGCGCTGTTCGAAGGCCTTGCGCGCCTCGGCCGGCGGCAGCGCCGGGTCGATCGGGTTCTGGATCAGATCGACACTGAAGGCCGAGTTGTCGAGCACGGTCTCGTCGATGTCGGTGATGATCGCGAGCGGAGCGTCGGCCGGCATCTTGCCCTGCTCGGATTCAGGCAGCGCGCTGAAGGTCGGGTCAGCCTTGGCGATGGCGAGCGTACGCGCCGCCTGATTGAACGCCTGCATCGCCAGCGCGCGGTATTCCGCCGAGGTCTGCGTCCACAGCACGGCGTTGAGACCGTCGTTGGTCGGGTCTTTCAGCGCACCCGGCGGGGCGACGCGCGGAATATCGGACAGGTCGTCCACGGCTGCGGTGGACTTGGTACCGCTGCCACCACCGGCACAGGCAGAGAGCAGCAGAATCGCGCCGATGGCGCCACCACGAAGCATCGATCGCATGCATTTCTCCTGTTCAGACGAATTGTGGAGTGTAGCGGGATGCCCGCCGCGGCGGCGCCTCACGCGCCGTCGAACAGCGCGGCTAATCGCGCCAGGTGCGCACTGCCGCGGGCGCGCTTCTCGATCTGGTCGCGGACCGGATCGTCGCCCTCACGGACCACGTCGGCGGCCGGAAGTTCGTCGAGGAAACGGCTCGGCTTCTGCGCCACCAGCTCGCCGTAGCGCTGCTTGTGCGCGGCGTGGCTCAGCGTCAGGGTGTCCTTGGCGCGGGTGATCGCGACGTAGAACAGGCGCCGTTCCTCGTCGAGGCGGCCCTCGTTGATGGCGCCCTCGTGCGGCAGGGTGCCGTCCTCGAGCCCGACCAGCCAGACGTGACGGAATTCCAATCCCTTGGAAGCGTGCAAGGTCGAGAGACGCACCGCATTGCCGTTGTCATCCCGGTCGAGGTTGCCGAGCAGGGCCAGTTGCGCGGCGAGATCCCCGAGCGCATCGCGACCTTTCCCATTCGCCTTCAGGAAGTCGATCAGCTCCTGCAGGTTGGCGTGGCGACGCGCACGCGCGGCCGGATCCTTGACCGTCGACTCCAGGTGCTGGGCGTAGCCACTTTCCTGGATCAGCTTCTCGCACAGCGCCGCCGCATCGAGGCTGGTCGCGCTTATGCGCCAGCGCTTGATCTGTTCGGCAAAGCTCGCCAGCGCCGACGCCGGGCGTGCCGCAAGCTGCTTGTGGATCTCCATCGACTCGGCCGCACGCGACAGCGACAGCCCGCGCGAGCCCGCGAGTTGGGCCAGTTTCTCGAGCGTGCCGGTGCCGATGTCGCGCTTCGGCGTCTGCACGATGCGTAGGAACGCGCTGTCGTCGTCCGGATTCACCAGCACGCGCAGATAGGCGAGCAGGTCGCGCACCTCGGCGCGGTCGAAGAATGCGGTGCCGCCGGAGACGTGGTACGGCACGCGCAGCAGACGCAAGGCCTGCTCGAACGCACGCGACTGGAAGTTGCCGCGGTACAGGATCGCGAAGTCGCTCCATGGCGTCTTGCGGGTCTGCTGCAGGTGCGCGATCTCGGCGGCGATGCGTTCGGCCTCGTGGGTCTCGTCCTTGCATTGCAGGATGCGCAGCGATTCGCCCTCGCCATGCGCGCTCCACAACTTCTTCTCGAACAGATGCGCGTTGTTCGCGATCACCGCGTTGGCTGCACGCAGGATGCGGCCGCTGCAGCGGTAATTCTGCTCGAGCTTGACCAACTTCAGTTGCGGATAATCGCGCGCCAGCTCGTTGAGGTTCTCCGGGTTGGCGCCGCGCCAGGCATAGATCGACTGGTCGTCGTCGCCGACCGCGGTGAAGCGGCCGCGTGCGCCGACCAGATGCTTGAGCAGGCGGTACTGGGCGCGATTGGTGTCCTGGTATTCGTCGACCAGCAGGTAGCTGAGCTTCTGCTGCCAGCGCGTGCGCACCTCGTCGTTGTTCGCGAACAGACGCTCGGGCAGGAAGATCAGATCGTCGAAATCGAGTGCGTTGAAGTTGCGCAGCCGGCGCGTGTAGGCGGCATAGAGCTCGGCCGCCTCCAGCTCGCGCGGCGAACGTGCCGCGGCCAGCGCCTCGTCCGGATCGAGCCCGTTGTCCTTGGCCTTGCCGATCAACCCGCGCAGCAGTTCCAGCGCGTCCGGCTTCAGCCCGGCCGGCGCCAGGTCCTTGACCAGTGCAAACGCGTCCTCGGCATCGAGGATCGAGAAGCCGCGACGCAGTCCGACATGATTCGCTTCCTGCTGCAGGATGCGCAGGCCGAGCGCATGGAAGGTCGAGACCTGCAACGCTTCCGAGGCTTCGCGCGAGATCAGCTTGCCGACGCGCTCGCGCATCTCGCGTGCCGCCTTGTTGGTGAAGGTGATCGCGGCAATACCTTCGGGCCGATGGCCGTTGCGCAGCAGGTGCGCGATCTTCTCCACGATCACCCGGGTCTTGCCCGAACCCGCGCCCGCGAGCACGAGCATGGGACCGTCGCAACCGGCGACGGCTTCGCGTTGGGCAGGATTGAGGCTCATCGGGACAACCGGAATGCGGGCGCGGATTCTATCCGGGCGGCGGCGACGCGCGCTGCTAAAATCATCGGCCCAGTCCCAAGTACGCAGCGATGGCCAAGCTCTATTTCTATTATTCGGCGATGAACGCCGGCAAGACCACCACGCTGCTGCAATCTGCGCACAACTACCACGAGCGCGGCATGCGCACGCTGATCCTGACGCCCAAGCTCGACGACCGCTACGGCCGCGGCGTAGTGCAGTCGCGCATCGGGCTCAAGGCCAATGGCGTGATCTTCGAGCGCGACGACGACTTGCTGACGCTGGTGCGCGGCGATCTCGAGGCGTACGGTCCGCTGCACTGCGTGCTGGTCGACGAGGCGCAGTTCCTGAGCAAGGCCCAGGTCTGGCAACTGACCGAAGTGGTCGACCAGCTCAACATTCCGACGCTCTCGTACGGCCTGCGCACCGATTTCCAGGGCGAACTGTTCGAAGGCAGCCAGTACCTGCTGGCCTGGGCCGACTCAATCAGCGAGATCAAGACCATCTGCCACACCGGTCGCAAGGCGACGATGGTGGTGCGCGTCGATGAACACGGCCGCGCGCTGACCCAGGGCGCGCAAGTCGAGATCGGCGGCAATGATCGCTACGTCTCGGTCTCGCGCGCCGAGTTCAAGCGCGTGTTCCGCGGCGAGGCCGAGATTCCGCTCAAGCAGACGGAGTTGCCGTTGTCGTCTTGAACCTCGGTTCGCAAAGGGCGGCCACGGGGGGCCGCCCCTACGCGAGGGCCGCGAGCGAATGTAGGGGCGGCCCCCCTGTGGCCGCCCAACGCCCCGCCCCGAAACAGCAAACGGCCCCGAAGGGCCGTTGCGGTAATGCGAATGCGGGCGGCGATCAGGCCACGAACAACGCGCGGATCTTCTTGAACGCGTTCGCCTCGACCTGGCGGATGCGCTCGGCCGAGACGCCGTACTCGTCCGCCAGTTCCTGCAGCGTCGCCTTGTTGTCGGCCAGCCAGCGACGATTGACGATGTCGCGCGAACGCTGGTCGAGTTGGTCGAGGCCATCGCGCAGCAAGTCCAGCTGGTGATCGCCGGAATCCTGCGCGAGCAGGGCTTCATCCGGACTCAGGCTGTGATCGGCAAGGAAGGCCACGGGCGACGGACGCGCATGTTCGTCGTCCTCGTTGGCCGGGGCATCGAAGCCGATGTCGCGGCCATTCAGACGCGACTCCATCTCGCGCACATCGGACGGCTCGACCTTCAACTCACGCGCGACCGTGTTCACTTCCTCGTTGTTCAACCAGCCGAGGCGCTTCTTCGACTTGCGCAGGTTGAAGAACAGCTTGCGCTGCGCCTTGGTCGTGGCGACCTTGACGATGCGCCAGTTCTTCAGGATGAACTCGTGCATCTCGGCCTTGATCCAGTGCACCGCGAACGACACCAGCCGCACGCCTTGTTCCGGATCGAAACGCTTGACCGCCTTCATCAGGCCGATATTGCCTTCCTGGATCAGGTCGGCGATGCCAAGGCCATAGCCCTGATAGCCGCGCGCGACATGCACGACGAAGCGCAGGTGGGCCATGATCAGCGCCTTGGCAGCATCGACATCGTTGTCGAGACGCACGCGCCAGGCCAGGTCCTGCTCCTCGGTGACATCCAGCATCGGCACGCGATTGACCGCGCCGATGTAGGCGTCGAGCGAACCGATGGCGCTGGGGATCGGGAAATTGCTGGTGGTCAGGGCTTGGGACATCGAACTTCTCCTTCAGGAGACGAGGTTAGCAGTCGGGTCATTGGAGTGCTAATCAGGGCAAAAGTTCCGGTTTCAAGTGTTTGATTCAGCGGCATTTGACGATTGGATACCGGTTCCGCCTGACCGCCCCACCCGCCACCCGCTCGCGGCCATGACCTCGGGGAAGTGGATCTGCCAAGTCGGCGCGGCCAGCGTGGCCAGTGCGATATGGAAGTCGGCGCCACTCCACAAGCGTATGTCG
Organism: Lysobacterales bacterium; assembly: GCA_016703225.1. Taxonomy (NCBI): domain Bacteria; kingdom Pseudomonadati; phylum Pseudomonadota; class Gammaproteobacteria; order Lysobacterales; species Lysobacterales bacterium. The sequence goes on along the minus strand of JADJCM010000001.1, from coordinate 1,508,495 downwards.
GCGGTGGTGGGCTCGGCGTGATGCAGGCGGATCGCGGCCAGGTGTTCGGGCAGGGCACTGCCGTGCTCGCGTTTGATCCAGGCTTCCTTGGCGACCCAGCGTTGCAGCAGGGCGTCGTTGTCGAGTGTTCCCGGAGTCTCGCCCGCGGCCAGCAGCAGTTCTTCGAAGCGATGCAGGGCTTCGCGCGGGCGGCGTTGTTCGAGGTCGATGCCGATCGCGGCATCGGCGACGGCGGCGGCGATCCAGTCGCCGCTGTGGCTGAGCGAGAGCTGCAGCGCCGCCTCGTGCCCGATCACCGCCGGCGGCAGGCTGGGGCGTTCCTGCAACCGCCAGCTCGCGGGATCTGCACCGGCGAACGCGGACAACTGCTCGCGCGCCAGCCAGTGTCCGGCCAGATACTGGTCGCGCCGCGCCGGTACGCGCAGTCCGGCGAGGCGTTCCTGCTCGCTCGGCGACAACCAGGCAGACGTCTCGGCCGGCAACCGTGGCAACACTTCGGCGATGCGCATGACTTGCAGCTGCAGCGCCACGTTGCTCAGCCCGCGCCGGCAACGACACGTACGCCGAGGCCGCTGGCCTCGTAGATGCGCTGGCCGTCGACCCACAGGCTGGCATCCGCGAACGCGTACTCGCCACGCGCATCGTGACCACGCGCGGTGATCTCGAGCGTGGTGTGCACCTGCCGGTGATGCGGCAATACCTGACCGCGATATTTCCAGGAATGCATGTGGTCGAGCGCGATGCTTTCGAAGCGGGGCGCCACCATGCCAGCTCCGGCGTCCTGATGCAGCAGCAGCGCCTGCAGTGCCTGCAGCATCGCCTCCAGACCGAGCGACCCCGGCTGCACCGGGTCCTGGAAGAAATGCGCCTTGAAGAACCACTCATCCGGGTCGACGTCCTTGACCGCGCGGATCTGGCCAAGGCCGGCGGCGCCGCCTTCGGGCCAGACGCCTTCGATGCGGTCGATCATGCGCAGCATCGGTCCGGCCAGGCGCAGCGTCGGGTGCGCGAAGAACGCCGCGGGCGCAGCATCGAGGTCGATCGCGGTGTTATTCGCGCGCTCCAGCAGTTCGCGATGCATAGGTGTGATCGGCAGGCCGGCCTGGGCGGCGAGCGCGGCCGGCGGGAAGAAGCCGAACACGGTGCGCAGTTCGTAGACCTTGCGCTCGCCCAGCCAGCAGTTCACGACAAAGGTCTCGATGATCATGCCGGCAGTCGCCGACACCGCGCTGAGTTCGACTTCGGTGCGCAAGGTGCCGGCAGCGCCGGCGAGTTCGGCCAGCACGCGGCCTTCGCCATCGAGGTTGCGGAAGCCGAGTTCGCCCTCGACGGTGAGCGCCGAGCCGACATAACTCGACAACCAGCCGCAGGGCTGCAGCACCGCTTCGAGCAGCACCGCGAAGGGCATGCGTCGGCAGCCATTCTCATCGAGATACCAGACCTGCTCCGGCACATCGTATTCGGCGACCACGCGCGCGCCGGCCTGCATCACGCCGATCGGCCCTTGGACCGATGCGATGCGGCTGATGAAGTGATACGGCGGGCTCGGCAGCCGCGCGACGCGGGTCGGACCGTCGAAGCGGCGATACATCGGGCCGAAGGCTTCCGAGGGACGGCCGAGGGCGCAGGCGAGCAGGCTGTGGCGGTCGAAGCGGAAGTCGTCGATGACGGGGGCGGAAGCGTCCGAGCGGAGCTCGGACCCACATAGATGTGCGGGATCGGAACTGCGGGTGAGAGCGTCCGAGTGGAACTCGGACCCACAAGACAAAGGTGCGGTGAGATTGCTGCCTTCGAGTGGCCAGGCGGGCACCAGCTCGAGCGCGACGCGGCGCGCGTGGAAGGCTTTGAGGCCATCCACCGTGCACAGCAGATCGGCATACAGCGTCGGCGTCGGTCCGGCGCTGCGTTCCTCGACGAAGACCTCGGTGACCAGCAGCTTCGACGTCGGGATGACCTGACCTCGGCATTGCAACTGGTACGGCAATTCCGGCACCGGCTGAAAACGCCAGCCATCGCGTTTCAACGTGTAGCCGAGCGCAGCCAGCTGGATCGCCATCGCTTGCAGGCAGGCCTCGAACATCAAGGTGCCGGGCATGCACGGGTCGTTCTTGAAGTGGCCGTCGAAGAACCACTGCGTCGGATCGATGTCGAGTTCGGCGCGCAGATAACCGCGTTGCCACGGTCCGCCATCGACTTCGAGATCGGTGACGCGATCGAGCAGCAGCATGCGGCCGGCGGCGATGCTCGGCGTGCGCGTATGCGTGCCGGCGGACTCGAAGCCGGGACCGAAGCAGGCGTGGGCATCGCCGGCGGCGAAGGCCTCGAGTTGAGCGCGCGTCAGGCTGCGCCGCGTGCATTCGACCAACGCCGCATCGAGCCGCGGCGCGGCAACGATCGCCTGGGTCTCGGGCGTCCACAGGCAGCCGGCGGAGTCGGCGAGCTCGGCAGCGGTGAAAAACCCGGCCTGGCCCTTGCGCACCGACAGCTGCGGGCGCACGCCGTTCATGCAGTCGTAGTGGAAGAACATCAGGCGCACGTCGCCCTGGGCGGCATGGCCGTCGAGCTCGATGTCGAACGCCAGCGTGTCGCCGCGCCGCGGCAGATCGCCGTGATAGGTCAGCTCGCAGCCGAGCAGGCGATAGACGCGTTCGCCACGATTCAGGGCATCGACGCCGAGCCAGGAAATCAGCATCAGGTCGGCTTGGCCGGCTTCGATCATCACGCCGGCCGGCATGCGGCCATGGTGCAGATACCAGTCCTGGCTGCCGACATCGGTCTCGGTCCAGATGCGACCGCGGCCCATGCTGCCAGCCTCGCCTTCGAGCGCGGTGACGCGATCGGCCAGCAGCAACGGCGGTTTGGGCATGCGTACCTGACGCGCGTAGCGGTCCTGGGCGCGGAACGACTCGCCGAAGATCTCGGCGATGCAGCCATCGGCATGGATCAGCAACTGCTCGCGGCTGAAGCGCGGAGCGTGCGCAGCGGCGTTCGGCTTGAGCGCCGCCAGCGCAACGGGAGAAGGTCCGGCGGGCGCAGGGATGCGCGGCGCCGGCGCCGCACTGGCTCCGAGCAGGATCGCCAGCGCCTGCTGGCGCAAGCCGAGGAACTGGCGGTGCGCCTGCGCCTGCAGGGCGAGGAATTGCTGGTGCGCGGTGGCGAGGTCGGCGAGCGCGCTGCGCGCGATGCTGCCCACGGGCGGCGCGGAAAGGTCGGGCGCCGCGGTCGCACCCATCGCAGGAGCCGCCTCTGTGGGAGCGGCCTCCGGCCGCGATTCCTGCAACACCGGCGGCAACCAAGGCGCCGGCACCATGCGCTGCACCGCGCGCTCAATGCGCACCGGCGGCCAGTGCGCCGGCAGCTGCAGCGGCCGTTGCGCAGGCGGCAGCGCGCGCGCGGGTGCGAGCAGGGCTTCGAGGCGGGCGGAATCCACCGCTACCCCGGCCGCGATCAGCGCCGCGATCGCAGACAAGGTCGCATCGAAACCCTGACCCCTGCGATCGAGGCTGAGCACCAGCGCCTCGCGCTCGCCGAGGATGTTGCGGATCGCGCGCGCAAAGCTGCCGCCGGGACCGTGCTCCAAAAACACGCGCACGCCGTCGTTCCAGGCCGCGAGCACCACCGGGCGCAGGTCCAGGCAGCGATCGGCCTGTTCGAGAATGGCGCGCGCGCAGGACTCGGTGTCGGGCGCGTAGGCGCGTCCCAGGGCATTCGAGTAGATGCGCCCGCAGCGCGCGGCGTGCGTCTCGCGCCGGTGCAATTGCAGCCAGTCCGCGGCCACCGCCGCCAGCTCCGGCACGTGCACCGCGAGCGGGTACTCGAGGCGCAGACAGCGACTGTCGCCGATGCGCGCGACCACCGCCGCACAACCCTCCTCGTCACCGGCGATCAGGCAGTCGGCGTCGCCGTTGATGATTGCGACATGCACGCGCTCGACCGCATCGACCGCGGCACGCACCTCGTCCAATGGCGCCGCGATCGTCCAGCTCGCCCAGCGCACCGGCCGTTGCCACTGCGCCGCCACTGTCGCGAACTCGCCGCCGAGCCAGTGCGTCACCAGCCGGCTCTCGTCCATCGCCTGCATCAGCGCGTCGGCGTCGCGCCAGACGCCGGCGGCGACCAGCGCATTGGTCTCGCCCGAGGAATAGCCGAGCCAGGCATCGGGCTGCAGCCCGAGCACGCCCGAACTCAACTCGACATGCAACTGCGACAGTGCCGATGCGCCCCACAACTGTTCGCGCACCGAAGGCGGCACTTGTGGCGTCGCGAAGGCCCAGTCGAGCGCCGTTGCCAGGCGCTGGCTGCGCGCCGCGAGCTGGTTCGCGAGCTGCGGCAACTGCCGCAGCAGGTCGGCGCCCATGCCGTGATAAGCGGCGCCGGCACCGGCGAATGCAAAGGCGATGCCGCCGCCGATCGGCGCGTCGCGGTAATGCACGTTCTGGCCTGCGGGGGCGCCGTCGCGCAAGTGCGCCAGGGCACGCTCGCGCACACTCTCGAATTCGTCGTCGCCGGCGACCAGCACCAGCCGCGCCGGACCGTCGCCGCCCTCGCGCCGCGCGATCAGGGCCGCGATCACCGCAGCGCGCTCCGCCCCGGCGTAAACATGCAGCCGCGGCAGTGCGGTTTCGCTGCGCCGCGGCGCGGTCCAGGCTTCCTGCAGTTGCAAGGGAACGGAACCAGCCAGCGCGAACTGCACGCTGCGCGGTGCCGCAGCCAGCCACGGCCGACCGCCCGGCTGCAGCCGATGATGCAGACAAAGCGCCGCGGTCGCGAGTTGCAGCAGGCCATCGGCAGCACCGGCGCAACCCAGGCGTCGGCGCAGATCGGCCGCGATCAGATTCGCCGGCAACGTTTCCGCGCTGGACGACTCGGACATCGTCAGCAGTGCGTAGATGCGATCGCCGTCGCGCTCGGCATCGGCACGGCGCTTCAGCACCAGCGCCACCGCGGCATCGGCGGGATCGGCATTGCCGGCGGCGCGGGTGACCGCTTCGCAGCACAGATCGACGGCACCGACCAGGGCGGCGTCGATCTCGTTGTTGGCGAGCGCGCGACAGGCGATCTGCAGCGCGTGCAAGCCCGACTCGGCGCCGGCCTGCACGGTGAATGCGGGACCACCAAGATCGAACTGCGCGCTGATCCGGTTCGCCGGGATGTTCGGCATGCAGCCGATCACGCCGGCGGACTCGAGCGCCGCGATCACGCCGTCGCCAGCGCCCTCCGCGACGCGGCGCCAACGCGTGCCAAAGCGCGCGACCTCGGCGTCCGGCTCCATGCCGATCAGTACCGCGCTGCGTTCGTGCGGCAGCTCTCCGCTCTCGGCCAGCGCCTCGCGCGCGGCGGCGAGCATGGCCAGCTGCTGCGGCAAGGTCTGGGCGAGATCGCGCGGCGGAAAGCGCAGGCCGGCGAGGTCGAGTTCGATGCGTTCGATCGCGCCACTGCCGGTGGCATCGCGCAACGCAGCCCCGGCGGCGAGCGCGGCGCTGAATTGCGCGCGACTCGTCGCCGTGCCGGCGATGCAGCCGAGCGCGGTGATCGCGAACTGCTGTGAAGGCGCCTGCGGCGGCCCGGAGTGCAGCGTCGGATCGTCTTCGGACAGGATCAGGTGGGCATTGTTGCCGCCGAATCCGAACGCCGACACCGCCGCGATGCGCGGCCGCTCGGACGGCCAGGCCTCGGCCTGGCGCAGCACCCGAAACGGCGTGTCGGCAAGCGCCGGGGTCAGCTCGTCCGCGTGCAGGCTCGGCGGACGCACGCCGGCGCGCATCGCTTCGATCAGCTTGAGGATGCCGGCCGCGCCGGCGACGGTGATCAGATGGCCAAGGTTGGATTTCAGCGAGCCGATCGGCAATTCGCCGCCGCCAGCGAACACCGCGGCGCTGCTGTGCAGCTCGGTCGCGTCACCCACCGGGGTGCCGGTGGCGTGGCATTCGAGCAGCGACACCGCGGTCGGATCGATGTCCGCAACGGCGTATGCGGCGCGGATCGCGCGTTGCTGCCCGGCCGCGTCCGGCACCAGCAGGCCGCGGCCGCGGCCGTCGTTGGACAGACCAATGCCGCGCGCGATGGCGTGGACGGTGTCGCCGTCGCGACGCGCATCGTCGAGACGCTTGAGCGCGAGCATGGCGCAGCCTTCGGCCGGCACCAGACCATCGGCGTCGCGATGGAACGGTCGCGAGCGGCCGCTCTTGCTGAGTGCGTTCAGCGCCGAAAAACCGACGTGCAGGAACAGATCGTCGGCGCGCTGCACCGCGCCGGCCAGCATCAGGTCGGCACTGCCCTCGTGCAGCCGATCGCAGGCGAGCTTGAGCGCATACAGCGAACTCGCGCAGGCGGCGTCGAGCGCGTGGCAGCCGGCGTCGAGCACAAGCGCCTGCGCCATGATGTGCGCCGCGCCCCCGCTCATCGCGCGATTGCGCGGGTCGATGCCGGCGTCGCTGCCACTCCAGACTTGGTCGGCGAACGCGGCCATCTGTTCGCTCGGAAAACCGAGATGGCCAAACACCGCGCCGACACGGTCATCCTCTCCGCGCGTGGTCTCCGCGAGTGCCGCGCGTGAGCAGTGCAGCAACCAGTGCACCAGTGGATCGAGTGCGGCCAGCTCGCTTGCCGGCAGCGCGAAGCCTTGCGGATTCCACAGCGCGTCGAAGCCTTCGACATAGCCGCCGCGGTCGGACCAGGCACGATCCGCCTGCGGCGCATCGGGCGAGCACAAGGCGCGTTCTCGCGGCAGTCGCCAGCGTCCGGCGGGCGCGGCTGCGAGCAGATCGCGACCCTCGCGGACCGCAGCCCACAGGCTTTCCGGAGACAAGGCTCCGGGCAGGACGCACGCGCGCCCGACGATGGCGACCGGCGTGAAGTGCACGCTCAGGTCCGCGCCAGCGCGTGGTTGTGCACACCGATCAGTGCGGCGAAACGCTGGCCGTTGCCATCGACAAAGTAGATGTCGGTGGTGACCGCGCTCGCCCCGACCGCGCGCCGATAGGCCGAGGCCGTGATCGGCCCGGCGCTGGCCGCGCTGGCGTAGCGTTGCACGCTGTCGATCGCGGTCGGCAGGTTGGGGCCGCCGAGCATGCGCTGTCCGTACAACACCGCCAGCTGCATGCCGCCATCGAGTGCGGCGACATCGAACTGCCAGTCCTGCTTCGGCCAGGCGGCCGACTGCACGCCGTGCACGCGCGCCGCCACGCCGGCGTCGGAAATGCCCTGCATCTGCTCGATCAGCTCGAACTGGCCGCGATGAAACAGCAGCCCCGGATACGGCGCCGCGCCGGACCATGCGTCGAGCGCCAGTTCGGGGGCATCGTTTGCGGCGGTCGCCGCCAGCGGCCGCAGTTCGACGCGGGCGCTGTAGCGCGGCCGGCCGGCGATGTCGCGGACGCTCATCTGCAGCAGCGTCGCCGCACCGCCGGGCAAGGCCTGCGCCTCGATGCGGAAACGGTCGCCGCCGTTCTCGAAGCCATCGAGACGGATGCCCTTCAGCACCTTGAGGTCATGCAGCGCGATCAGCGCCAGGCCGGGCCGGAAACTACGCGCCGCGCGTGCCAGCCACTCCGCGACCAGCACCACCGGCACCACCGGTGCGCCATCGACGGCATGGCCTTCGAGCCAGCCGTGGCTGGCGCGCTGCACCGAGAGTTCGAGCGCGTCGACGCGCTGCTCGGCGCCGTCGAACAATAAGGCTTCAGCGCGCGGTTCGCCGCCGAGCACGAGTTCCACGCCATCGCCGCCGGCATCGGCCATTTCATCGGCGAACATCTGCGCACCGATCGCCAGCGGGATCATCGGCACGCCGAGTTCGGCGAAACGTTGCTTCAGCTGCGGCGAGACCATGCCGCCTTCCCAGGGCCCCCAGCCGAGCGACTTGACGCGCAAGCCCGGTCGCCGGCGCGCTTCGGCCGCGGCGACCTTGGCCAGCACTTCGTTGGCCATCGCGTAATCGGCCTGGCCGGTATTGCCGCAGCGCGCCGACACCGAGGAGAACACGCACAGCAGTTTCAGTGGATCGCTCGCGGTGGCGGCGAGCAAGGCGCGCAGTCCTTGCACCTTGGTGTCGAACACATAGCGGAATTGCGCGTCGGTCTTGTCGGCGATGCGCTTGTCGGCGAGTACGCCGGCAGCATGCACGAGACCGCGGACCGGACCCCACTCAGCGCGCACGCGGGCCAACTCGGCGGCCAGCGCAGTGCGGTCCTCGACCGCCACCGCGCGATAGCGGACTTCGCTGCCGGCGGCGATCAAGGCCGCGAGCGTGCGCCGGATTTCGCGTTGCGACAGCACCTGCTGCACGCGCCCGAGCAACACGCTCGGTGCCAGTTGCTCACCGGCCGCAAGCGCCGCGGCGAACAGCGCGCGCTTCAGCCCGGCCTCGTCTTCGATGCCGCGGCAAGTTGCGGGCTCATCGACTAGTGCGGTGCGGCCGAGCAGGACGAAGCGGGCGCGCACACGTCCAGCCAAGGCCAGCAGGCAGGCCGCGGTGACGCCGCGGGCGCCGCCGGAAACGACCACGACATCGCCATCGACCAGCACCGGTGCCATCGGTGCAACGTCGCGGGCAACGCTGCACAGGGTGTAGCGGGCGCCGTCGTTCGGCAGCGCAACCTCGATCTCGCCGCCGCCGGCGACCAGTTCCTCGGCGATCGCTTCCGCCACTTGCACGGGCGTGCGCCCTGCGCGCTGCACGTCGATCGCCTTGACGCTGGCCTGCGGCCATTCCAGCGCGCAGGTCTTGACCAGCGCCGGCAGGCCGGACAGCCATTCGCGATGCTCGGGACAGGCGCCGAGGCCGAAGCGGCCACCGCTGTCTTGCGCGGTCACGAACAGGCCCGGCGCCGTCTGAAGTCGCGGCGCGAGCCGGCGCGCAACACCGAACACCTGGCGATTCACCGCAACCGCGTCGTCCTCGCTGCGCATCCGCGCCAGACCGGCAAGATGCACGCAAGCCGTTGACGACTCCGGCAACACCACCACCGACAAGGCCAGCACGCCGCGCGCGCGCAGAGCTTCTGCGACCAGCGGCGCCATCTCTTCATCGCCGGTCACATGCACGCGCTGTCCGCTCAGCATGCCCGGCATCGCGAAGCCGGTGGCCGGCGCGGGAATCAGTTCCAGCGCATAGCGCCCCAAGCGATCTTCCGCAGGAGCGACGTGTGCGACGCGACCGGGCTCATGATCGTCGGCAACAGCGGTCGCGCCCAGGTGCGCTCCTACATCGCCAGAACCGCCACCGAGGTAATCGACAATCTCGCGCAAGGTATGCAGCGCCGACAAACGCCCGCGATCGACCTTGGGCAACTGCGGCGCGCGCTCATCCACCGCCGCCAGAATCTCGACGCGCTTGATCGAATCGACACCGAGATCGCCCTCGAGATCCATGTCCAGATTCAGCATGTCCACCGGATAGCCGGTCTTCTCCGCCACCACCGCCACCAGCAACGCCGCCACATCCACCAACACCGTTGCCGGAACGCCCTGGGGCGCGGTGCTTTCTACCGCACCACCCATCCCAACCCCGAGGTAATCCACAATCTCGCGCAAGGTATGCAGCGCCGACAAACGCGCGCGGTCGACCTTGGGCAGCTGCGGCGCGCGCTCATCGACCGCCGCCAGGATCTCCACGCGCTTGATCGAATCGACGCCAAGGTCACCCTCGAGATCCATGTCCAGATTCAGCATGTCCACCGGATACCCAGTCTTCTCCGCGACCACAGACAACAACAAGGCCGGCAAGTCGATCGAACCCATGGTTTGCCCCAACACTGATCCTCGCGATGTAGGAGCGACCCCGGTCGCGACCGGCGACGGTGTCGCGACGATCGGCGTCGCGGCGGTCGGCGTCGCGGCGGTCGGCGTCGCGGCGGTCGGCGTCGCGGCGGTCGGTGTCGCGACGATCGGCATCGCGACGGTCGGTGGCACGACGATCGGTGGCACAACGATGGGATTCGCGACCGGGGTCGGCCCTGCCACGTAAGCCGTGATCGCAGACTGAGGTGCGGGTCCCGTACCAGCCAATCCGAGCAGCGCCGATTCAGCGAGTTTCAGGTACGCGGCATGGCCTTCGGCGAGCGTGCGCTGGAAAGCCTCGTGCGCCGCGGCGGTCTGCTGCTGGCTTTCCTGGAAGGCGGCCAGCCAAGCTTCAGTGAGGTGATTCGGAACACGCATGTCTTCGCTTCCTGCAAGGGGTTCGGCCGCGGGCACGGCGGCAGTGGGTCGCACTTCGGCGCGCGCCGGGTTTGGCGGCGGGATAGCGGCCGCATCGGCCGGTGGATAGGGCTTGCCGTGGTTGCTACCGCTGATCGCCACGGCGAGCTTGGGCTGCGGTGCTGCCGGCGCCGGCAGGCGCACGTCGGCAAACAGCCGCGACGCCTGCATCGATACGCCCGCGGCCGCGAGGCGAGCGAGGCCGGTGAGCAAGGACTCGACACCATCGCGACCCTTTCGGTCCAGCGCGATCGCGCGGTGCGGACGATCGCCGAGGATGGCGTCGACCAGGCCGCTCAGCACTTGGCCCGGACCGACTTCGACGAAGCAGCGCACGCCGGCTGCGTACATCGCCTCGATCGTGGCGACGAAGCGCACCGGCGCTGCGATCTGCGCCGCCAGTTGCGCGCACATCGCTGCGGCGTCCTGCGGGAAGCGGGCGCCACTGGCGTTGCCGAACACTGGTGCGACGGTCGCGCTGATCGGCAGCGCTGCGAGTTCGCGCACGAAGGCATCGCTGCACGGCGCGACCAGCGGGGAATGGAACGCGGTCGCAACCGGCAAGCGCTTGCACGCGATGCCGAGCGATTGCAGCGTGGCCTCGAACGCGGCGATCGCAGCGAGCGCGCCGGACACGACGACCTGGTTCGGGGCGTTGTGGTTGGCCAGCACCAGCGTCGGTGCGTGCTGTGCGATCAGCGCCTGCACCTCGTCTGCGGGCAAATTCAACGCGGTCATCGCACCGGCCGTCGTGGCCGCGGCGTCGCGCATCAGCTCGCCGCGCCGGCGCGCGATCCGGATCGCGGTCGCGACATCGCAGGCGCCCGCCGCATGCAGCGCCGAGACTTCGCCGAAGCTGTGTCCGGCATAGGCATCCGCGCCGATACCGAGTTCGCGCAATTGCGCCAGCAACGCGGCAGAATGCGCACCGATCGCCGGCTGTGCCCATTCGGTGCGAGTCAACTGCTGCGCCTGCGCCTGGCGCGCGGCGTCGGAAAACACCGGGCGCGGGAACAGCACCTGGTGCAGGCGCTCGCCTTCGTCCATCGCCAGATCAGCGGCGACATCGAACACCGCGCGCGCCGCCGGGAACTGCATCGCGAGCGTCGCACCCATGCCCAGGTACTGGCTGCCCTGGCCGGGAAACAGGAACGCGACCTGGCCGCTGCTTTCACCGAGGCCATAGCTGCTGCCATCGGGCAGCTCGAATGCTTGCGCCGATTGCGCCGCGATGCGCGCACGCAGGACGGCGAGGCGTTCGCGCAGCTGTGCCGTGCTGGCCGCGACCAGCGCGGCGCGATGACTGCGCGCACTCGCCGCATCGAAGGCAACGCGACGATCGTGGGCGAGCCGCGCCAGCGGCTCATCTTGCGCGAGCAGCGCGTCGATCTGCTGCAACAGCTCGGCGACGCTTGCGGCGGCGAAGGGCAGCAGTTCGCAGGACTGCGTCGCCAGCCGCTCCGCTCGCTGGCCGGGCCCATTGTATTCCTCCAGCGTGACGTGGAAATTCGAACCACCGAAACCGAACGCACTGACCGCTGCGCGGCGCGGATGTTCGCTGCCGCGAATCCAGGGTCGCGCTTCGGTATTCAGATAGAACGGACTGCGCTCGATCTCGAGCTTGGGATTGGGCGCGTCGATCTTGATCGTGGGTGGCAGCACCTTGTGGTGCAGCGCCATCACCGCCTTGAACAGGCCGGCGGCACCGGCCGCGGCCTTGGTGTGGCCAATCTGGCTCTTCACCGAACCGAGCGCGCACCATTGCCGCTCCGTCGGCTCGGCCTCGTCGTAGACCATGCGCAGGCCTTCGAACTCGGCGACGTCACCGGCCTTGGTGCCGGTGCCGTGCGCTTCCATCAGCTCGACGCTGGCCGCCGAATATCCGGCGGCCTCATAGGCACGGCGCAGCGCCTGCGCCTGCCCCGCCGCGACCGGTGCGTACACCGACTTCGAGCGCCCGTCGGAACTGGTGCCGATGCCGCGCAGCACCGCATAGATGCGATCGCCATCGCGCTCGGCGTCGGCGAGGCGCTTCAGCGCGACCATGCCGAGGCCTTCGCCGAGCATGGTGCCATCGGCCTGGTCGCTGAACGGACGACAGTCGCCGCTCGGCGACAGCGCCGGCGTTTTCGAGAAGCACATGTACATGAAGATGTCGTTGAGCGTGTCGACGCCGCCGGCAATCGCCATGTCGCTATGGCCGAGCTGCAGCTCGTTGACCGCCATCGACAGCGCGCTGAAGGTCGACGCGCAAGCAGCGTCGGTGACGCAGTTGGTGCCACCGAGATTGAGCCGGTTGGCGATGCGCCCGGCGACGACATTGCCGAGCAGACCGGGGAAGGTCGCTTCCTGCCAGGGCACGTAGTGCGCGGCGATGCGATCACAGGCCTGCTGCACTTCGTCCTCGGGCAGGCCGCTCTCGCGCAGCGCCTTCACCCACACCGGGCGCTGCAGGCGCGAGACCATCGAGAACAACAGCTCCTGCGCCGAGGTGACGCCGAGGATCACCGAGATCTTCGAGCGATCCATGTTCGCGAGCTTGTCGCGCGCGGCATCCTCCAGCACCGCCTGCGCGACGATCAGCGCCAGCAGCTGCGAGGTGTCGGTCGCCGCCAGCGTGGCCGGTGGGATGCCGAAGCCGAGCGCGTCGAAATCGATCGGCGACAGGAAGCCGCCGCGGCGCGCGTAGGTCTTGTCCGGAGCCGACGGATCGGGGTCGTAGTAGTCGTCGATGCGCCAGTGGCTCACCGGCACATCGCCGAGCAGGTCGCGGCCCTTGAGGATGTCGTTCCAGAAGCCGGTCGCGTCCTGCGAGCCGGGAAACAGGGCACTGACGCCGACCACGGCGATTGCGTTGTTCATGGAAACCTCGGTGCGCTTCAGGCGAGCGGGCGCGGACGGAAATCGAAGGCGGCGGCCGGCACCGGCACGCCATAACTGCGCAGTTGCTGGGCGCGCGTAACCACCGCGGCACCTTCGAGCAGGTTCAGCGCGACCTGGGCCACGCTGCGCCCTTCGGGGGCTTCGAGGAAGCTGCCCTCGACCCAACGGTTGAAGCCGCCCATCGCCGGCCCGCACCAGATCTGGTAGTCGGAGTCGCGGTCCTCGACGCCGTCGATCGCCCAGCGTGCGGCCAAGCCCAGATAGGAGCGGAACACCAGCGCCATGCGGTGCTTCGGATCACGCTCGCCGCGTTCGGCCTGCGCCGATTCACGCTTCTCCCAGAACGCCCGCGTCGAAGCCCAGGCGCTGGCGTAGTCGCTGCGCAATAGTTGGCGCTCGATGCGCTCGCGTTCCTCGGCCGCAATTTCCTCGAAGCTCGCATGCGCGCGATACAGCTCGTACAGCTTCTTCGCACGCGGCGCGAACAGGGTGCCGCGCTTGAGCACCTGCACGTCGACGCCCATCTCGAACATGTCGGCGGCCGGGGCCATGGCCACGTCGGCCATGCCGGCCTTCGCGAGCATGGCGCGGCCACGCGCGTGCAGCCCCGCCTCGATGCAGCTCTGGTTCACCGAGCCGGTCTGCACATACGCCGCACCGAGCGCGAACGCGGCGGCGACAGCACCCGGCGTACCAAGACCACCCGCGGCACCGATGCGGATCGTGCGCGCGTCGCCGCGCCTGACAACGATTTCATCGCGCAGGCGCATCAGCGCCGGGATCAGCACCGGCAACGGCCGGTTGTCGGTGTGGCCGCCGGAATCGGCTTCGCCGGTCAGGTCGTCGGCCACCGGCAGTTGCGCGGCGAGATCGGCCTCGTCGCGCGTCAGGCGGCCGGACTCGACCAGTGCGTTCAGGATCTTCGTGGATGGGGGTTCGAGGAAACGACGGGCGACCTCCTCGCGCGAGACCTTGCCGATCACGAAGTTGCGGCGCTGGATGCGACCCGCGGCATCGCGGCTCAGACCGCTCGCGGCGTAGCGCACGATCGCCGGCGACATCGCCATGAACGCGCTCGCCTCGACGCGACGCACGCCGCGACGCAGGAACAGATCGACGATGGCGTCTTCGAGCGAAGGCTCGGCCGGGCTGTGGATCAGATTCACGCCCCAGGGTTTGCCGAGCGGATCCAGCGCGGCGGCGATGGTGTCGATCGCCGCTTCGACGCGCGCCGGCGACAGCCCCGCGGCGCCGAACATGCCGAGCGCGCCGACCTTGCCGAGCTCGATCACCATCTGCGCCGAGGCGATGCCATTGGCCATGGCGCCGCCGATGTACGCATGACGCGTGCCGTGCACCTCCTGGAAGCTGCGATCGCCGAGCCATTCCGGGTACAGCGGCGGCAGCAGGCCGAGCAACGGCCACACCGCGGCGTCGTTCGAGGTCATCACTTCACCGTCGCGGCCAACGCCGATGCCGCCATCGCGACCACGCAGCACATGCAGCGGCTCGCGCACTGCGGCGGCAGCGGCGGCAATGCCGGCACCATCGAAAACTGCGGCGTGCGCGCCGGCGGTCCACGCCAGCGCCGGGGTTGCGCCGTGGGCGCGGGGGAGGGAATGGGACTGGCTCACGGCGAATTTGGCACTCAGTGGCACTTTGTGGGCAGACAGCTATATCCTCTTGGCGATGAAAAAGCCACCGTCGCTGCGCCGCGAGTTGAAGAAAGACGCCACCCGGCGCGCGCTGGTGCGCGCCGCCAATCGCCGCTTCCACAGCGTCGGCTTCGGCCGGACCACGCTCGATGAAATCTGCGCCGACGCCGGGGTCAGCCGGCGCACCTTCTTCCGCTACTTCGACAACAAGGAGGCGCTCGCGTTTCCGCACCGCGCCGAGCGCTTGGAGGGCTTTTGCGCATTGCTCGACGCCGCACCGCACGGCGAGAGCCCGCTCGCCAGCCTGCGCCGCATCGCGCAAATCTTCGCCGCTGAATACGCCGCCAACCGCGAGCAGTTGATCGCGCAACAGCGCGTGGTCGCCAGTACACCGTCGCTGATCGCGGTGGAGCACGAAATTGACCGCGACTGGGAAGAGGCGATGTATTGCAGCTTCGTGCAGCGCCTCGGCAGCGGGGAAGCCGCCGAGTTGCGCGCGCGCGTACTGGCCGGAGCCTGTATCGGCGTGATTCGCGCGACCATGCGTCACTGGTTCGAGGTCGAGGGTCGCGCCGATCTCGGTCAGCTTGGCTTGCAGGCTCTCGCCGCGCTGCACGATCCGCTGCCGGCGGGCGGCTGAGCGTCAGCGCTCGCGCCGCTCGCGTTTCGGGTCATCACCAGCCGCCAGCCCCGCTCCTTGGCGCCGCGTCCCGAATGGGTACATCAGGCTGATCACGATGCTGGTGGCGAGGATCGCGACCACGATGCCGAGCGAGAGCAGCGCGTCGAACTTGTAGAAATCGACGATCAGCATCTTGGCGCCGACGAACACCAGCACCATCGCCAGCCCGTAGGTGAGCAGGTGGAAACGTTCCTTCAGGTCGGCGAGCAGGAAGTACAGCGCGCGCAGGCCGAGGATGGCGAAGATGTTCGCGGTCATCACGATGAACGGATCTTCAGTGATGGCGTAGATCGCCGGGATCGAGTCGACCGCGAAGATCACGTCGGTGACCGCGATCAGGATCACTACCGCGAACAGCGGCGTGAACCAGCGCTGGCCGGCTTCGACGAAACTGAAATCCTCGCCGCGAAAGTGGTTCGCGATCTTCAGGTGCGAACGCATCCAGCGCAGCACCGGGTTGCGTTCGAGATCCGGAGTTTCGTCGGCGAACCACAGCATCTTCAGGCCGGTGACCAGCAAGAACAGGCCGAACAGGTACAGCACCCAGTGGAATTGCGCGATCAGCAGAGCGCCAAGCAGGATCATCACGGCGCGCAGCACGATCGCTCCGATCACGCCGATGATCAGCACCCGCTTCTGGAATTCGATCGGCACCGCGAAGTAAGTGAACACCATCAGGAACACGAAGATGTTGTCGACCGACAGCGACTTCTCGATCAGATACCCGGTCAGGAACTCGCTGGCCTTGGCATTGGCCAGTTCGCGGCCACCGCTGCCATCGAGGTACCACCACAGACCAGCGCAGAACAGCAGCGCGAACACGATCCACACCAGCGACCAGCCCAGCGCTTCGCGCACCGAGACCTTGTGCGCGCCTTGCGCACGCATCACCACCAGGTCGACGACCAGCGCGACCAGCACGAAGCCGGCAAAGCCGGCCCACATCCACCATTCACCAATTGTTTGCATCACGATTCCCCGAAACCCTCGGCCACGGCACGTGCCGTCGCGGCGGAGCGGGAACGATGTACGCGACCCGGCCCCCGCACACGGCGGCGGAAGGCCGGACTC
The DNA here is from genome assembly GCA_016703225.1 of Lysobacterales bacterium. Classification (NCBI taxonomy): domain Bacteria; kingdom Pseudomonadati; phylum Pseudomonadota; class Gammaproteobacteria; order Lysobacterales; species Lysobacterales bacterium. The sequence continues at coordinate 1,492,007 of JADJCM010000001.1, read as the reverse complement.
GCGTCCAGCCCTCCTCAAGGCCAAGGTCTTGCTCGCAGTGCCTGGGCACTGCCCACAAGACCGGGAACCTGCGGTTCCGTGCTGACGGTCGTTGCGGCGGGAGCTACTCCCCTTGGAGCGTCCCGGCCAACCAGCGCCGGGAGCAGCCCAGTATGCCGCAAGCGCGTGATCCGTACGTCAAGCGTCGAAGCGGGCGCGCAGGCCGTCCCGACGATGCCATCATCGGCCCAACCCGAGCCGCAACTCAGTGATCATGCCAGGCAGCGACACCCTCCACGGACCCGGATTCGACATCGAACTAGCCGAGCGCCACGGCTACCTGCGCGCCCACGTGCGTGGCGGCGTCGACTCGGTCGCAGTCTCGGTCGCGTATTGGACCGCGCTCGGCACCGAGTGCCGGCACCGCGCCGCAACGTGCCTTCTGGTGATCGAAGAACTGGAGCCGTTCGGCGACCCCGGGCCCGACGTGTTCGAAACCGTCACCGATGCCATGGTCGAAGCCGGGTTCCGCGACATTCGCCTGGCCTTCGTCGATGCACGCGAAGAGGTCGAGGCCAACGAGATGGGCATGATCGTCGGCGCCGACAAGGGCCTGGCGATGATGATGTTCTCCAGCGAAAGCGTCGCCGACCACTGGCTGCGCTTCGGCGGCGGTCGCGGCTGATCAGGCCAAGGTCGCCCGCGCCGGCAGGCGCCAGTCGATCGGCGCGCGAGCGTGCTCGCGCAGGTAGGCATTCGCAGCCGAGAAGTGGCCGCAGCCGGTGAAGCCGCGATACGCCGACAGCGGCGACGGATGCGGCGCTTTCAGCACCAGATGCCGCCGCATATCGATGGCTTTGCCCTTGGCCTGGGCGTGGCTGCCCCAGAGCAGGAACACCAGGTTCTCGCGTTCCTCGTTGAGGCAGTGCACGATGCGATCGGTGAAGTGCTCCCAGCCGCGGCCCTGGTGCGCACCGGCACGGCCCTGCTCGACCGTCAGCACGGCGTTCAACAGCAATACGCCCTGGCGCGCCCACGCCATCAAGTCACCATGGTCGGGTCGGGCGATGCCGAGATCGCGCTCGATCTCGGCTTGGATATTGAGCAGCGACGGCGGCACCGGCGTGCCCGGCAACACCGAGAAGCACAGACCATGCGCCTGGCCGGGGCCGTGGTACGGGTCCTGGCCGAGGATCACAACCTTGACCGCATCGAACGGCGTCGCGTCGAGTGCCGCGAAGATCTGCGCAGCGGGAGGAAACAGGGTCTTGCCCGCCTGCTTCTCCGCGACCAGGAACGCGCGCAGGCCTTGCAGGTACGGCGCCGCGAACTCGTCGGCGAGGCGCGCCTTCCAGCCCGCTTCGAGGCGGACGCGCTCGCCGCTCACGCCCGCGCGGATTGGGTCTGGCGAAAGTTCCGGCCGACGCGCAGCTGGAACAGCAGCTTGGTGATCAGCAGGCGCTCCTCGACCGGCTTGCTGACCAGATCGTTGGCGCCGGCGCGCAACAGCGCCGCCTGGTTGTTCGGATTGTCATCGGCCGTCATCACCAGGATCGGCAATTGGCCCTTGGAATACCCGTAGGGGCCGCGGATGTGTTCGAGCAGCTCCTTGCCGGTCAGACCACCCTTCAGATAGACGTCGGTCAGAATCAGGTCGGCACCGGGCCCGCCGCTCTGCGCCTTGGCGGTATCGACCAGGGCGAGCGCGTCTTCGACACTGACGACGTGGGTGACCTTGAGTCCGTACTTCTCCAGCATGCGCCGCGTCGCCAGCGCCACCACCTTGCTGTCCTCGACGTAGAGCACCTGGCCGTCAGCCGAGGTCTGCGCGCTGATGTAGCCGCGGATGAACTCCCCGAGCGCGGCGAAACCGAGCGCCTTGTCGAAATAGTCGGTGACATCGTCGGACATGCCGCGCGTCTCGAGCATCTCGGTGACGCTGCCGGAAACGACGATTATCGGGATATAGGCCTGCGGCGTGAACTCGCGGATGTGGCGCGCCAACTCGAAGCCATCCATGTCCGGCAGGGTCAGCGCCATCGTGACCAGATCAACCACGCCCGCTTCGAGATGCTGTTTGGCCTGGGCTCCAGTCTCGCAACTCATCACCACCACGTTTGGCAGTTCGGCGCGCAACACCTGCTCGATCATCCGGCGCGCCACTTTCGAGCCATCGACCACCAGCACGCGCGGCTCATCGCTCGCAATGTGAGAGGTCAGTACGGCGCTCATGCTGCTTCAGTCGGCCCGGTCGGAAAGTAGTTGCAGGGTAGCGGCGACCAAGGCGCCGATCCAGCCCAGCACCGCTCCCGCGACCAGCGCCAGCAGGCTTGCAGCGGCGCTCGGCGCCGACAGGCGAAAGTCTGCGGCGTAGCTCGCCGCCAGCGCCGCGACCGGCGCGCGCAGCAGCAGGTACACCAGCCACGACAGCGCGATCGCGAGCGCCGCACCCAAGACGCCGTAAAGCGCGCCGCCGTAGAGAAACGGACGGCGCACATGGGCGTCGCTGCCGCCGAGCAGCGAAACGATGCTGATCTCCTCGCGCCGCGCCATCACGTCGAGACGGATCGCGTTCGCGATCAGCAACATCGCGCCAAGACCGAGCAGGCCGGCCAGCACCTGCACGATGCGGCGCAGCAGTCCGAGGATGCGGTCGAGGCGTTCGCGCCAGGCGGCGTCGTGCTGCACCAGGTCGACGCCGGCGACGGCTTCCAGGCGCGCCGCCAGTTCGGCACCGGTGACGCCGGCCTCGGGCGTGGCCAGCGCCACCCAGGGCAGCGGGTTGCGATCGAGCGCGGCCGCTGCGGCCTCGAATCCGGGCAACTGGCGCAGTTCCTCCAGACCCTGGCCGGGCGTGCGCCGGCGCAGCGCGGCGACGCCGTCCACCGCCAGCAGCGCGCGCATGCTGGCATCGACGCCAGCCGCGTTCAGTTCCGGGTCGAGGAACACCGTGACATCGCGTTGCTCGTCAAGCGCGCCGCCGACCTGCGACAGATTGTGCACGGCGTGATCGAGCAACAACGGCAGCGTCAGCGCGAGTCCGATTACCAGCACGTTGACGCTGCTGCCGATGCGGTGCGCGGCGAATTGCGCCAACGCGGCGCGGCAGGCGGCGCGATGCTGGGCGAACCACTGCACCACGCTCGGACGCCCAAGCCCGCGATTGCGCGCGATGCGGATGTTCGCCGGCGGCTGCAGCGCTGCCTGGTCCTCCTTCGAGCGGCGACTGCGCCGGCTCATGCGCTCTTTCCCGGGCGGAAATCGTCGATCAGCCGTCCCTTGTCCAGCACCAGCACGCGCCGCTTCATGCGCTGGATCAGATGCAGGTCGTGCGATGCGACCAGGATGGTGCTGCCGGTGTGCGCGAGTGCGACGAACAGCTGCATGATCTCGCTTGCCAGCTGCGGATCGAGATTTCCGGTCGGTTCGTCGGCGACGATCAGCGCCGGGCGTGCGACGATGGCTCGGGCGATGCCCACGCGCTGCTGCTCGCCACCCGAAAGCATGCTCGGACGCACGCGTTCGCGGCCACCGAGGCCGACCAGGTCCAACGCCGCGCGCACCCGTTTCTGCAGTTCGGTGTCGTCGCAGCCGGCGATCTGCAACGGCAGCGCGACATTGGCGGCCACGCTGCGGTCTTCGAGCAATCGGTAGTCCTGGAACACCAGGCCGAGGCGTTGCCGATACGCGGCGATGCGAGCGCCGCGCGTGTTCGCAAGCGCTTCGCCGTCGACCGCGATCTGGCCGCGCGTCGGCCGCTCGATCAGCGCCAGCAGCTTGATCAGGGTGCTCTTGCCGGCGCCGGAGTGGCCGGTGACGAACAGCATCTCTCCGGTACCGATCTCGAAGCTCAGCTCCGTCAGTGCATCGCCGCCGTTCGCATAGCGCTTGCCGACGCCGTCGAACCGGATCATGCGCGACCCACCAACGAGTTCAACTCGAAGATCGGCAGCAGGATCGCGAGCACGATCGCGAGCACGACGGCACCGACCAGCAGAATCACCACTGGACCAAGCACGGCGGCGAGCACGCCGAGATGCGTGCGCGCCTCGCGCGACTGCTGACTGGCAGCGGCCTCCAGCATCGCCGCCAGTTGGCCGCTCTTCTCGCCGCTGCCGATCAGGCGCAATGCCACCGGAGGCATCGCCTTGTGCTCGCCGAGCGCACGCGCCAGCGTCGCGCCCTCGCGCACGCGCAGCGCAGCCTGGCGCAGTGCGATGCGGATCGGCTCGCGGCGCACGGTGTTGACCGCGAGCTTGAGTGCTTCGAGCACCGGCACGCCGCATCCGATCAGTACCGCCAGCGTGCGCGTGGCACGCGCGGTGTCCATCGCGCGCAGCAGGCGCCCGAGCCCGGGCAGGCGCAACAGCAACACGTCGAGGCGCTCACGCACCGCCGGCCGGCGCAACGCTGCGGCCGTGGTCATGACCGCGACGACCACCGCCGCGCCCAGCCACAGGCCCCAGGCCGAAAGGAATCGCGAGAGCGCGACCATGGCCACGGTCAGCCACGGCAGCTCGCGTCCGAGGTTCTCGAACACGTCAATGACCTTGGGCACCACTGACGTCATCAACCCCATCACCACCGCGCCAGCGACGATCAGCAACAGCATCGGATAGGCCAATGCGGTCCACAGTTCACGCTGCAGCCCGTCGCGCTGGTCGGCATAGTCGGCGAGTCGATGCAGGGCGCCGTCGAGCTGACCGCTGCTCTCGCCGGCGGTAACGGTGGCGACATACAGCTCGTCGAAGGATTCCGGGAATTCGGCCAGCGCCGCCGCCAGCGAACGGCCTTCGCGCACGCGCCCACGAAGAGCCGCGACCAGGTGGCGCAGCTTCAAGTCATCGGTTTCGTCGGCAAGCGCGCCCAGCGCCTCGTCGATCGGCAACCCGGCACCGAGCAGCGTCGCCAGCTGCTGCGTGAACACTGCCAGACGCCCGGCTCCGAGCCCGCGCGCGCCAACCGTACCGGCCACCGCGCTCTCCATCGCCGCCGCGACCTCCAGCGGATGCAGCCCACGATCGCGCAACTGCTGGCGCGCCGCACGCGCGGTGTCGGCATCGACCACGCCGCGCTGCTCGCGCCCTTCCGCATCCAGTGCCTGGTATTGAAATGCCGCCATCGAACCGTCTGCGAACTCAGGCCGCGGCCGGGCGCGGGCACGTCAAGTCGCCCTCGTCAGCCAGCCATCCGGCAATTGAAATGTCCCCACCCAGGGCTTCCCGATGCATGCGCTCACTGTCGAAACGCGCGGACCGGGCAGTCGCCGAATCATTCATGTCAGGTTTTCTCGATCAATACGGCGTGTTGGGGACGATTTCCGTCAGTTCGCGAAGGGTACGCGCATCGAAGCCGTCGTTGTAGGCCACCGCGGCGTCGATACCGGCAAGCCCGGGCTACGCGAACACCGCGGGCAGTGGCCGCAAACGCAGGCCGGATTCTCCGACAACCACCAGATGGCCCCGCATCCGCTCGGCATCGTCCAACACCGTCATCACCTGCGAGTACGTCGATACCCCGTGCTCGCAGCAAAGCCACGGATGGCGCAGGAACATTTTCGTTAGCGATCAGCGGCGGCTTCACGCCACCGCCTTGTGCGCGGCAACATAGCGTTCTTCACGCATCATCTCCTCGGCGAAGGCCAGTGCCGCGAGGATGTCGTCCCGCACCAATTGCGGGTAGGAGGCGAGTATCTGCTCATAGCTCCAACCGTTCGCCAGCCAGCCGACAATCAACTCGACAGAGATCCGCGTGCCGCGGACTACTGGCTTGCCCACCAGCACTTCGGGATCACTGCCAATCCGGTTTCGCCACTCCATGATCCGACCTCGTGTCGCGCTGCATCTGCGCCTGTAGACCGAAAAAACTCTAGCACTTCGCGAGCCGGAATTTCGCCCAAAAGAAAGCCCCGGGCGCTTGGGGGCACACCCGGGGCTGGGGTCGCAGGCCGAACTGGGGAGTAAGGGCCTGCTTTCAGTTCACTCAGGGGATGGGAGTGAACGGATGCGTTGGGGGACGCGATCCGGGGTCTATGATCCGGACGCGGGACGCAAAGTTCGCATGCCAAAGGTCCCGAATTCAGAAACGGTTCATCGCCGTGACAGCGGCGCGAAGACTGCGTTTCGCGGGCCGCGACGTGCGCTCAGTGCGCCTCGTCCCAGTTGGCGCCGGCGCCGATGCCGACTTCCAGCGGCACGCGCAGCTCGGCCGCAGCCATCATGCGTTCGCGCAGACCGGCGCTGAGTTCCTCGACCGCACCCGGTCGAACCTCGAACACCAGTTCGTCATGCACCTGCAACAGCATGCGCGCGTCGTCGCGGCCGCCGAGCCAGGCATCGACCGCGAGCATCGCGCGCTTGATCACGTCGGCCGCCGTGCCCTGCATCGGCGCGTTGATCGCAGCGCGCTCGGCGCCGGCGCGTTGCGCGGCATTGCGCGAGTGGATCTCGTTCAAGTAGAGGCGCCGCCCGAACACGGTTTCGACGTAGCCGTCGCGGCGCGCGCGTTCGCGGATATCGTCCATGAACGCGCGCACGCCCGGATAGCGCTGGAAGTAGCGGTTGACGTAGTCCTGCGCCTCGCCACGGCCGACGCCGATCTGCTTTGCGAGCCCGAACGCCGACATGCCGTACATCAGCCCGAAGTTGATCGCCTTGGCAGCGCGCCGCTGGTCGCTGCTGACTGCATCCGCCGCGACTCCGAACACTTCCGCCGCGGTCGCGCGATGCACGTCGATGCCGTCTCGAAACGCGCGCAGCAGGCCTTCGTCGCCGGACAGGTGGGCCATGATGCGCAGCTCGATCTGCGAATAGTCGGCCGCGACCAGAACGAAGCCGGGCGCGGCGATGAAAGCGCTGCGGATGCGGCGACCATCCTCGGTGCGGATCGGGATGTTCTGCAGGTTCGGATCGGTCGAGGACAGGCGCCCGGTCTGCGCCGTCGCCTGGTGGAACGAGGTGTGCACGCGGCCTGTGCGCGGATTGATCTGGCCCGGCAGCTTCTCGGTGTAGGTATTGGCGAGCTTGGCGGCGCCGCGGTAGTCGAGGATCAGGCGCGGTAGCTCGTGTTGCTCGGCCAGATCCGAGATCGCGTCCTCGTTGGTCGAGGGTTGGCCGGTCGGGGTCTTGGCCAGCACCGGCAGCTTCAACTCGTCGTACAGCACCGCCTGCAACTGCTTGGGCGAGTCCAGGCTGAAGCTGTGCCCGACCAGCGCCTGCGCGCGGGTCGCGATCTCATGCATGCGCCGGCGCAGCACCTGCGTCTGTTCACGCAGGCGCTGCGCGTCGATCAGGATCCCGCGCGCCTCCATGCGTGCGAGCACCGGCACCAACGGCATCTCGATCTCGTCATAGACGCGCTTGAGCGCCGGCACGCTCGCGAGCTTCGCCTGCAGCACCTGGTGCAGGCGCAGGGTGATGTCGGCGTCCTCGGCGGCATAGTTCGTCGCCGTGTCCAGATCGACATCGGCAAAGCCGATCTGCTTGACGCCCTTGCCGGCCACCGCTTCGTACTTGATGGTCTGGTAGCCGAGATATTTCTGCGCCAGCGAGTCCATGTCGTGGCGCGTCGCGGTCGAGTTCCAGACGTAGGACGCGAGCATGCTGTCGTGGCGATAGCCGCGCAGCGCGATGGCGTAATTCGCGAGCACGTGCATGTCGTACTTGCCGTGCTGGCCGATTTTCGCGAGCGATGGGTCTTCGAGCAGCGGCTTGATCAGGGCCAGGGCTTCGTCGCGATCGAGCTGCTGCGGCACGCCTGGATAACGATGTGCAAGCGGCACGTAGGCAGCCTCACCGGCTTCGATCGCGAACGACAATCCAACGATCTCGGCCTGGTGCGCGTCCAGGCTGCTGGTCTCGGTGTCGAAGGCGAAGCTGCCGGCTGCGCGCAGGCGCTGCAGCCAATGCTGAAACTCGTCGCGTTCGCGGATGCAGACATAACGACCCTTCGTCGCCAGCGCCGCATCCAGCGCTTCGTCCTCGCGGGTGGCGGCGACGATCGCAACCGGCGCGCGCGCGGCACGCGGTGGCGCGCGATCGACCGCGGCAGCACCATTCGCCTCCAGGTCCTGCAACGCGGCGCGGAAGCCGTAACGCGTGTACAGAGTGCGCAGCGCGTCGATGTCGGGCGCGGCACGCACCAGGTCTTGCGGCCTCTGCGCAAGTGCGAGATCGGTCTTCACCGTCGCCAGTTCCTGCGACAGCGGCAGGCGCTCCATCGCCGCGCGCAGGTTCTCGCCGATCTTGCCGCCGACCTCACCGGCATGTTCGATCACGCCCGCCAGCGAGCCGTATTCGCCGAGCCACTTCGCCGCGGTCTTCTCGCCGCATTTCTCGACGCCCGGAATGTTGTCGACCTTGTCGCCCATCAGGGCCAGGTAGTCGACGATCTGGTCCGGACGCACGCCGAACTTCGCGACCACGCCGGCAGGATCGAGCCGCGAGTTGGTCATGGTGTTGACCAGCGTGACCTTGTCGCTGACCAGCTGCGCCAGGTCCTTGTCGCCGGTGGACACGACGACGTCGACGCCGTTGCCCTCGGCCTGCTTCGCAAGCGTGCCGATCACGTCGTCGGCCTCGACCCCGGGCACGCGCAGCAAGGGCACGCCGAGCGCCTGCACGATCTGCATCAGCGGTTCGATCTGCGCGCGCAAGTCGTCCGGCATCGGCGGCCTGTTCGCCTTGTAGTCGGGGTAGCGCTCGTGGCGGAAGTTCTTGCCGCCGGCATCCATCACGAAAGCCAGGTATTCGGGCTTCTGCGCCAGGTGCTGGCGCAGCATGTTGACCACGCCGAACAAGGCACCGGTCGGCTCGCCCTGGGCATTGCTCAGCGGCGGCAAGGCATGGAAGGCGCGGAACAGATAGGCGGAGCCGTCGATGAGGATCAGTCTGGACATCGTGCTCTCCGCCGCGCTCAGCCGCGGACGCGATTGCGGCCGTCGGACTTGGCGCGGTACAGGGCGCGATCGGCGGCGTCGATCAGCAGCGCTGGTTCCAGTTTCGCGCTTGCGGCGAGCGCGGCGTAGCCAACGCTGACCGTGACCACCGGCGCTGCCGCCGAGCGCGGATGCGACAAGGCCTCTAACTCCACGCGTGCCCGCAGCGCCTCGGCGAGCAGTGCCGGGTCGGTGCGCTGCGAGTCGTCGATCAGCACCGCGAACTCCTCGCCGCCGTAGCGCGCGACCAGGGCACCGGCGGCTGCGGCTTCCGCTTCCAGCGCACCGGCCACGCGCTTGAGGCAGTCGTCGCCGGCGAGGTGGCCGCGGGCATCGTTGTATTCCTTGAAGTGATCGATATCGAGCAGGATCAGTGCTGGCGTCCGCCCCTCGTTCCGCGCCTGCGACCAGACTTCGAGCAAGCTGCCGTCGAACAGGCGGCGATTGGCGACGCCGGTGAGGCCGTCGCGCTCCGAGAGCTGGCGCAGCTGCGCGTTGCTGAGTTCGAGCCGCTGCGTCGCTTCGAGCAGTTCGGCGTTCAGTCGCGCCAGCTCGGCGTTGCGCTCGCCAACCTCGCGCTGCATGCGCGCGATGCGCACCTGGTTCTCGACGCGCACCAGCACTTCCTCGATCTGGAACGGCTTGCCGATGTAGTCGGCGCCGCCGGCACCGAACGCCTGCACCTTGTCGATGGCGCCGTTCAGCGCCGACAGGAAGATCACCGGCACCGCCGCGGTGGCCGGCTGCGCCTTCAGTTGTCGGCACACCTCGTAGCCATCCATGCCAGGCATGGCGATGTCGAGCATGACCAGGTCGGGCACGTCGGCGGCGGCGGCAACCATTGCGCGCGCGCCACTATTGGCGACGCGGCAGCGATACCCGTGGCTGCCGAGGATGGCGACCAGCAGCTCGATGTTCGCGGGGTTGTCGTCGACCACCAGAATGTCCGCCCGCTGAATCGTGGCGGGCGCGGAAGTGGCTTGCATCGGCGCGTTCCTGGGACAACGCAAGGGGAGGCGAGACTAACACGCGTGGCGGTCGCGACGGCGCGCGCACGCGGGCTATGATCGGCGCTCCCTGGACTCGGTGACGCATGCCCATCCGCTTCGCATTCCGCTGGTTGGCGATGCTCGCGCTGGTGCTGGTCGCGACTGCCGCGTACTCGTCGCCGGCAGCCGAGCGCGCCGAACTCGGGCAGCCGCTGCTGCGCAACTTCACGCCGCGCGAATACGGCGCGCACAGCCAGGTGTGGGCGGTGACCCAGGATCAGCGCGGTCTGATCTACGCCGGCACCGAGGATGGCGTGCTCGAGTTCGACGGCCTGCGCTGGCGCCTGATCCGGACCACAAACCGTTCGATCGCGCGCGCGCTTGCGGTCGATGGCGCAGGCCGCGTGCATGTCGGCGGCCTGCGCGAGATCGGCTACCTGGAGCCGGATGCAGCGGGCCGCATGCACTACGTGTCGGTGCTCGACCGCCTGCCACCCTCCGCACTCGGCTTCGACGACGTGCACCACATCTTCGTGCGCGGCGACGGCGTCTACTACGCCACCTATGCACGCCTGATCCGCATCGCCGGTGACCAGGTCAGGGTGTGGAGCCCGAAGAGCGCATTTCACCGCGGCTTCCAGGTACGCGACCGCATCTTCATCCGCGAGCGCGGCCGCGGCCTGCTCGAACTGGTCGGTGACGAACTGCAACTGGTCGCCGGCGGCGCGCGCTTCGCCGAAGAGCGCGTCGACGCCATGCTGCCCTTCGGCGAAGACGGCGTGCTGATCGGCAGCCGCGGCTCGGGGCTGTTCGTGCTCGATGGCGGCGGGTTGCGTGCGCATCCGACCGCGATCGACGCCGAGCTCGCCAGCGATCTGCTGTACAGCGGCGCGCTGCTCGAAGACGGTCGTATCGCCCTCGGTACGATCCAGGGCGGCGTGCGTTTCCTCGCTGCCGACGGAACCTCGCGCGGCCGCATCGATAAGCCGCTCGGGCTGCAGGACGACACCGTCTACGCCATGTGCGTCGATCGCCAGGGCGGGCTCTGGCTCGGTCTCGACCGTGGCCTGAGCCGGATCGAGACACGCGCTTCGCTCAGCCGCTTCGACGAACGCTCCGGCCTGCCCGGCGGCGTGCTGTCCTTGCATCGGCATGGCGGGCGCCTGTACGTCGGCACCGGCCAGGGCCTGTTCCGTCTCGAACCCGGATCAGACCCGCACTTCACGCCGATCCGAGGTATACGCGGCCAGACCTATGCATTGCTGTCGGTCGGCACGCGCCTGCTCGCGGGCAACAACGAAGGCACCTTCGAGGTGCGCGGCGACGAAGCGCTGCAGCTGCAGTCCGGCGGTACCGGCACGACCATGGCCCTGCACGCCTGGCCCGGAAATCCCGCGCGCGTACTGGTCGGGTTGTGGGACGGCTTCGCGTCGCTGCGCCTTGAGAACGAACACTGGATCGACGAAGGCCGCATCCCCGGTATCAGCGCCGAGGTCAGCTCCTTCGCCGGCGCCGGAGAAGACTCGCTCTGGGTCGGCACCTGGAACAGCGGCGTGCTGCGGCTGCGCTTCGCCGCTGCCACGCCCACGGTCGAGCGTTTCGGCGTCGAGCACGGCCTGCCGGCGCTGGACGACAACTACGTGCAGCGCATCGGCGGGGCCACGCGTTGGAGTACGAACCGCGGCATCTACCGTTTCGATGAGGGCAACGCGCGCTTCGCACCCGACCCGGCCTTCGCCGGGCTGTTCGCGGAGGGTCCGCGAAGGATCGTGCAACGTGCGGCGGAGAGCAGCGATGGCAGCCTCTGGATGCAGACGCTCGACGAAACCCGCGGCTGGTACGAGGCCGGAGTCGCACGCCACGATGCCGCGGGTCGCTACCACTGGGCGCCACAGACACTGCGTGCGCTGTCCGGAAGCCAGATCGAGATCGTGTTCGTCGATGCCGATGGCGTGGTCTGGTTTGGCGGCAGCGATGGCCTGGTGCGGCACGATCCGGGACCGCCGCCCGCTGCGCGCGCGGATTACGCCGCGCTACTGCGACAGGTCAGCGTGCTCGCCGACGGCCGCGTCCTGCAGGGCGGTGCCGGCGCGGTGGCGCTGGCGACGCTGGCGTTCGCCGATCACGGCCTGCGCTTCGATTTCGCCGCACCCGGCTTCGGCGCCGCCGACGACGCCAGTTTCCAAGTGTGGCTCGAAGGCAACGACCGCGACTGGTCCGGATGGAGTCGCGAGGGCTTCCGCGAATACACCAACCTGCACGAGGGCAACTATCGCTTCCGGGTGCGCGCGCGCGATCTCGATGGCGTCGTCAGCCGCGAAGCCGAGTACCGCTTCCGGGTGCTGCCGCCGTGGTATCGCAGCACCTGGGCCTGGCTCGGCTATGCCGTGCTCGCGCTCTTGCTCGGTCGCCTGCTGCTGCGCTGGCGACTGGCACGGGTCGAGGCCGAGAAGCACGAGCTCGAGGCCACGGTGGCATTGCGCACCGGCGAGCTGCAGACCCGCAACCGCCAGCTCGAGGAGGCACGCACCCGCGCCGAGGACGAACGCCACGCCGCCGACACCCAGCGTGCGCGCGCCGAAGAGGCGAATCGCGCCAAGACCGTGTTCCTCGCCAACATGAGCCACGAGCTGCGCACGCCGCTGAATGCGGTGCTCGGCTTCGCGCAGTTGATGGAACGCACACCGAGCCGCTCGTCCGAAGACCACCGTCACCTGGGCACCATCCTGCGCAGCGGCGAGCATCTGCTCGACCTGATCAACGATGTGCTGTCGCTGTCGCGCATCGAAGCTGGCGCGATGGCGCTGGAGACCTCCACCTTCGACCTGCGTGCGCTGCTCGACAACGTCGCCGAGTTGATGCGCATGCGCGCCGAGGCCAAGGACCTCTGGCTGCGCATCGAGCTCGATGAACTTCCACGCGCGGTCGAGGGCGACGCACGCAAGCTCAGCCAGGTGCTGTTGAACCTGCTCGGCAACGCGGTCAAGTTCACCGCGCACGGCGGCGTTACCTTGCGCGCGAGCTGGGCGCAGGGGCGTGCCCAGTTCGTGGTCGAGGACACCGGCCCCGGCATCGCCGCGCAGGAAATCGGCCAGCTGTTCGAGCCCTTCGTGCAGGCCGAAAGCGGACGCGCCGCGAAGGAAGGGGCCGGGCTCGGGCTGGCGTTGTCGCGCGACCTCGCACGCATGATGGACGGCGACATCGAGGTGCAAAGCACGCCGGGGCAGGGCAGCGTCTTCACGCTATCGATCACCCTCGCGGCAAGCGCCGGCGATGCGCCGCTGTCGGAACGCGGTGATCGTCGGCGCGTGCGTGCGCTGGCTCCCGGACAGGCAGCGCAACGCGTGCTGGTGGTCGACGACCACGATGACAACCGCGCCTTGCTCGCCGGCCTGCTCGGCGCCGTCGGCTTCGAGGTGCGCACCGCCGCGGATGGCGGGGAGGCGCTGCAGCTTTGGCGCGACTGGCGGCCGCAGCTGATCTGGCTCGACAAGCGCATGCCGGGCATGGACGGCACCGAAGTCGCGCGCCGTATCCGCGCCGAGGAACAGCGTGGCGGCCGCGAGCGCGTGGTCATCCTGGCGTTGTCCGCGAGCGCGCTGGAGCACCAGCGTGCCGAGATCCTGGCAAGCGGCTGCGACGATTTCCTGTCAAAGCCGTGCCGCGAATCGCGGATCTTCGCGCGCATGGCCGAGCACCTCGGGGTGCGCTACCTGCACGACGATGACGGCGAGCCCGCCGCGACGACAGCGGCAGCGGCAGCGGCCGCCGCCCCTGTCCAGGACCGCCTGCAAGGGTTGCCGGCGCCGTGGATCGCAACCATGCGCCACGCGCTCGCGCTCGGCGACACCGAGCGCGCGCTCGCCACGGCCGCCGAGATCGAGGCGCGCGACCATGATCTCGCAGCGCAGATGCGCGCCCTGCTCGCGGCCTATCGTCTCGACGAACTGGAAGCCATGCTCGCGGCCGCGGACGCACCAAGGCGCTGATAAGCTAGCCGCCATGCGCATCCTGACCTTGATCCTCGCACTCGCCCTGCCGCTGCCGATCGTCCTGGCCGCGGCGCCCGCCACGACCGACAAGCCCGACGCCAAGCCTGCCACCCAAGCCGAAGCCGCGCCGACCAAGGTCGCGGATGCGCCACGTCCGAGCGATCCGCCACTACCGGAGAAGGCGCAGCCGCCCGAGGAACCGCCACCGACGGTTACCATCCGCAACGTCAAGGGTGCGCTGATCGAGGAATACCGGCACGGATCGCAGCTGTACATGATCCGCGTCGTGCCCGAGCGCGGCGTGCCTTACACCTATCTCGACACCGACGGCAACGGTCGCCTCGAGTACGAAGGCGAGGACGGCCCGGTGCGCGCGGTCTACTACACGCTGTACGAGTGGGACTGAAATGGCTCGGCACGAAAGCACGGTGACGATCCGCAAGTCGAATTCGATCAGCGCACTCAAGGCCGCGTTCCCGGTGATGCGCGAGTTGCGCCAGCATCTCGATCTCGATTCCTTCCTGGCCGCAGTCGCCACCCAGCGCAAGGAAGGCTACGAGATCGCGGCACTGTGGGATGGCGACCAAGTCAAGGCCGTGGCCGGCTATCGGCTGATGACCTTCCTGGTGTGCGGGCCGACGATGTACGTCGATGATTTCGTGACCACCGCCGAGTCGCGCGACAAGGGCTACGGCAAGCTGCTGTTCGCCTGGCTCTACCGCGAGGCCAAGCGCCTGAAGTGCGAGGCCCTGCACCTCGACTCCGGCGTGCATCGCCACGCCGCGCACGCGTTCTACCTGGGCCAGCGCATGGCCATCACCAGCCACCATTTCTCGATCGACATCAGCTGAGACGATGCGTTTCCTGCAGGCGGCGTGCGCGCGCATCGACGCGCTGAACGAGTGGATCGGGCGAGCGCTGGCGTGGCTGACCTTGCTGCTGGTGCTGCTGGTGTTCGCGCTGGTAGCCGCTCGCTACGCGTTCTCGCTCGGATCGATCGCCGCCCAGGAAACCACGCTGTGGTTGCACAGCATGGTGTTCCTGCTCGGTGCCGCGTTCACCCTCAAGCGCGACGCGCACGTGCGCGTCGACCTCGTCTACCAGCGCCTGACGCCGCGCGGTCGCGCGCTTGCCGACCTGATCGGCACGCTGCTGCTGCTGTTGCCATTCTGCACGTTCCTGCTCTGGGTCAGCCTCGACTACGTCGCCATGGCCTGGTCGGTGCGCGAGGGCTCGCGTGAACCCGGCGGCCTGCCCGGCGTGTTCCTGTTGAAGACGCTGATTCCGATCGCCGCTGCGTTGCTCGGGCTGCAAGGCATCGCCCAGGCGGTGGCGGCATGGCAGCGCCTGCGCACGGGCAGCGAATCGCCCGCGCATGCGCCGGGGGTCGGGCCATGAGCGGCGGCGGCTGGGCCATCCTGATGTTCCTCGGGCTCTGCGCCGCGTTGATGCTCGGCTATCCGGTGGCAATGACGCTGGCCGGCGTCGGCCTGATCTTCGCCGCCATCGGCACCGCGCTCGGCGCCTTCGACCCGGTGTTTCTCGAAGCGCTGCCGAATCGCGTGTTCGGCACCATGAGCAACGACACCCTACTGGCGGTGCCGCTGTTCGTGTTCATGGGCGTGATGCTGGAGCGCGCGCGCATCGCCGAGAAGCTGCTGCTGACCATGGGCGCATTGTTCGGCGGTCTGCGCGGCGGGCTCGCGGTGTCGGTGATGCTGGTCGGCGCGGTGCTCGCCGCCTCCACCGGCATCGTCGGCGCGACCGTGACCACGATGGGCCTGATCGCGCTGCCGACCATGCTGCGCTATGGCTACGACGCGCGCCTCGCCAGCGGCACCATCTGCGCTGCCGGCACCCTCGGCCAGATCATTCCACCGTCGGTGGTGCTGGTGCTGCTCGGCGACGTGCTCTCGAATGCCTACCAGCAGGCGCAGTTGAAACAAGGCATCTACGCGCCGAAAACGGTCGCAGTCGGCGACCTGTTCAGTGGCGCGCTGCTGCCCGGAATGGCGCTGGTCGCGTTGTATCTGGTCTACATCCTGTGGACCGCCTGGCGCCATCCCGAACGCGCGCCGGCGATTCCCGCCAGCGAACGCGCAGCGATCGGCCCCACCGACCTGCTCCAGGCGCTGGCGGCGCCGTTGCTGCTGATCCTCGCGGTGCTCGGTTCGATCCTGTACGGCATCGCCACGCCTTCCGAGGCCGCCGCGGTCGGCGCCGTCGGTGCGATGCTGTTCGGTCTACTCGGCCGCGAATTGAGCCTGGCCCGCCTGCGCGAGGTGATGCAGCAGACCGTGCTGGTGAGCAGCATGGTGTTCCTGATCCTGATCGGCGCGGCGCTGTTCTCGCTGGTGTTCCGCGGCTTCGGCGGCGACGACGCGGTACACGGATTGCTCACCGACCTGCCCGGCGGCAAGTGGGGCGCGTTGTTCTTCGTCTGCCTGGTGATGTTCCTGCTCGGCTTCGTCATCGACTTCATCGAGATCATCTTCGTGGTCGTGCCGCTGACCGCACCGCCACTGCTCGCGCTCGGCATCGACCCGGTCTGGCTCGGCGTACTGTTCGCGGTGAACCTGCAGACCAGCTTTCTCACACCACCGTTCGGCTTCGCGCTGTTCTATCTGCGTGGCGTCGCTCCGCCGACCCTGCGCACCGCCGATATTTACCGCGGCGCGGTGCCGTTCATCGCCTTGCAGGTGCTGATGCTGCTGATCATGTGCCTGTGGCCGCAACTTGCAACCTGGTTGCCCACTCGGTTGCTTGCGGACTGAGGCGCACGCGGCGGCCAGGCGCATGACACGGCGCCACCCGACCCGCGATGCTCACGGTTATGATCGGCGCTTCGCAGCCGCCGAGCATCCATTTTCGTGTCCGACTCCGCTACCGCCGGTCGTGGCCGCACGCACGGTCTGCCCGCAGACGCTGTCGCCCAGCTGGAAGCAGCCGCGCGTGCGATCCGCGACGGTGCCGGCGAGTCGGCGCGCATGCACCTCGATGCGGTCGTCGCCCGCCATCGAGGGCATCCGGAAGCCTGGCGCTTGCTCGGGATCCTGCACAGCGTCTCGCGCAGGCCGGCAGATGCGGTGAACGCGTTGCGCCGCGCGCTTGCGCTGCGCGCTGACGATGGCCTGATCCACAGCGACCTCGGCAACGCCCAGGCAGCGCTCGGCGAAATCGACGCAGCGATGAGCAGTTGGCGTCGCGCAGCCGCGCTTGCACCGGAACAGGCCATGCCCTGGTTCAATCTCGGACGCCAGCACCAGTTGCGCGGCGAGAGCGAGTCGGCGGTGCAGGTGCTCACCCAGGCGGTTGCGGTCGATGCCCGGTTCCTGCCGGCGCGCATCCTGCTTGCCGATGCCCTGGTGCATCTGGGTCGCTTCGACGCAGCGACGGCGGCCTATCGCGCGGCGCTGACGGTGCATCCGGCCTGCGGCGATGCCTGGCGCGGACTCGCCAACATCAAGACACAGCCGCTCACCGATGCCGACCGCGAGCAGTTGCTCGCACTGCTGCACAGCTCCGACACCAGCGAGAACGACCGAATAGCGATCGGCTTCGCCCTGGGCAAGGTCGAGGAAGACCACGGTCATGCAGCCGAAGCCTACGCCGCACTTGTGCAGGCCAATGCCTGGCTGCGCCGGCGCGCGCCCTGGAGTGAAGCTGCGCTGCGCCAGTACGTGGAACGCGTGCTCGCGCTCACCCGGCAACTGCCGAAGCCGCCGAACCCGAAGTTCGGGGCGGAGGTGATCTTCATCGTCGGCCTGCCGCGATCGGGCTCGACCTTGCTCGAACAGATGCTCGCCGCGCACCCCAATGTCGAAGGGGCAAGCGAACTCGACGATCTCGGCGATGTGCTGCAGGCCGAATCGCAGCGCCGTCGACAGCCCTATCCGGAGTGGATCGCGAAGGCAAGCGCGCAGGACTGGCTGCGCCTCGGCCGCGAGTACCTGAAGCGCACCGCGCGCTGGCGGACGCGCAAGCCGCGCCACAGCGACAAACAGCCGGACAACTGGAAGCACGTCGGCGTCCTGCGCGCGATGCTGCCGGGAGCGCACATCATCGACATGCGCCGCGATCCGCTCGAAACCGCATGGTCATGCTTCAAGCAGCAGTTCTACCAGTTGCCGCATTTCTCCTGCGACTTCGCCGACATCGCCGCCTACCTGCAACTGTGCGAACGCGCACTCGATGCGTGGCGGGGCAGTGATCCGCAGCAGGTGCACGTGCAGCACTACGAGGCCTTGGTCGCCGAGCCCGAGCCACAGTTGCGCGCGCTGCTCGCGTCGTGTGGCCTAGACTTCGACGCGCGCTGCCTCGACTACGCGAGTGCCGAACGCAGCGTGCGCACCGCCAGCGCCGCCCAGGTGCGTCAGCCATTGCGCCGCGATACCGCCCGCACCAGCGACTATGGTGCCTTGCTCGACCCCTTGCGTGCGGCACTCGCCGGGCGCGGCCTGCGCGGCGCCTGAACAACGAAGGCCCCGGGTTCGCCGAGGCCTTCGCGGGGTCGAACGCCTGCAGCGGCGCTACATCGTGATCGACCAGCTGTTGATGTAGCCGGTGTCGCCTGCACCGTTGTCGTTCACGCGCAGCTTCCAGGTGCCGTTCAACAACTCCGAAGACAGGTTCAGGGTCATCGTCTTGTTGATGTTGTCGGTGCCCGAACCGGTGCGGTTGTGGAGGTTGTAGAGCGTGCCATCGGGTGCGACCAGGTCGACCTTCAGGTCGCCCTGGTAGGTGTGCACGATCGCCACCGTGACCGACGCCGTGCTCGGCGCATTGCCGCTGCGACCGCTGATCGTGATCGGCGAATCGACCGTGGTGTTGTCGCGGATTTGGTAGTCGGTGGCGTTGCTGTAGGTCTGCGTTTGCGGCGGCGTGCCGGTGCTGTAATTGCCGACGATGCTGACGCCCGAGAACGCCGAATACGCCTTCATGCGCACGTAATACGTGCCCGTGGACGGCGTCGCGAAGGTGCAGGTTTCGGCATTGCCGGACTTGTACGGGCGGCAGTCGTAACTCGTATCGGTCGGCGCCGAGCCGAACTTCACGTACAGGTCGGCGTCGCCGCTGCCACCGGACATGGTGAACGTCAGGTTGCTGGCGCCCGCCGGCACATTCATCACGTAGTTGACGCTGGCACCGGTGGCGGCCGAGAGGTTGTTGACCGGCACGCCCTTGCTCAGGATCAGCGCGGTGCCCGAGGACACCGTGACCGCGCTGGTCTTGCTTGCGCTGGCGCCGGCGTTGTCGGTGACGGTCAGGGTGACGTTGTAGCTGCCGCCGGTCGCGTAGGTCTTGCTCGGGTGGGTCGCGGTGCTGCTGCTGCCGTCGCCGAAGTTCCAGCTGCGGCTGGCAATGCTGCCGTCGCTGTCGCTGGAGCTGTCGGTGAAGGTTGCCGTCAGCCCCGAAGTGGCCACGCTGAAGTTCGCCACCGGCGGCTGATTGCCGCCACCGCCGCCCGTGGTCTTGCCGAGCTCGCCGAGGAAGGCGAGGCCGAGCTTGGCGAACTTGACACTGTTCGCGGCCGAGTTGGCCATGTTCGCGAGGGTGTCGTTGGGGCCATGGATGTTCGGGTTGTAGCCGCTGCCGCTGCCGGCCTCGAACATCATCGCCGCCGGGTAGCCGGCGCTGGTCCACGAGGCATGGTCGGAACAACCGTAGCCGCAGGTGTAACTGCTTCGGGTCAACCCGCTCGGCGCCAGATAGGTGTCGAACAGATTGGTCAGGAAGGTCTTCATCTCGGCGTTCGAGTAGTCGGTGATCAGCTGCATGTCGGCAACCGAGCCGGACTTGTAGTTGGTCATGTCGAGCTGCAGCACGCCGACCACGTTCTTGCCGGCGGTCTTGAACGACTGCGCAATCGCGTTCGATCCACGCAGCCCGACTTCTTCAGCGGCATAAGCCATGAACTTGACCGTGCGCTTCGGTTTCCAGCCGCCGGCCAGCGCGATGCGGATGATCTCGGTCAGCGTGGCCACGCCCGAGGCGTCGTCGTCGGCGCCCGGCGCGACCTGGGTGTTGCTGCCGCCACCGTTGGTGTTGATCGAGTCGAGATGTGCACCGAGCACGAGGATCTCGCCGGGCAGCTCGTTGCCGTTCACGGTCAGGATCACCGAGGGTTGCGTCGAGCAGTTGCTGCAGGTGGACAACTCGGTGCTGACATCGCTGCGCGTTCCGGCCAGGGTCTGCCAGCGCGAGCGGATCCACTCCGCCGAGGTCTTGCCGGTACTGCTGGTGTAGTAGCGGTTGGTGTTCCCGGACAGCGTGGTGATGGTGCCGCGGATATTGGCCTCGCTCGCCTGCGACAAC
This sequence comes from Lysobacterales bacterium, assembly GCA_016703225.1. Classification (NCBI taxonomy): domain Bacteria; kingdom Pseudomonadati; phylum Pseudomonadota; class Gammaproteobacteria; order Lysobacterales; species Lysobacterales bacterium. Next base: position 1,471,797 of record JADJCM010000001.1, on the reverse strand, counting down.
CAGGGATTGACCGTGGTCTGGTTGTCGATGGTGTAGCTGACCAGCTTGGCGTGCGCCGCCTGCAGCGAAGCCTCGCCGCGCAGGAAGGCCTCGGCCTCGGCGCGCGTGGCGAACGCGAAGAAGCCGCCACAGCGCTTGCGCTTCTCGTGGATGGCACGACTGATCGGTTCGAGCTGATATTCGCGCACCTCCGCCAGCACCAACGGCGTGCCGATGCTGTCGCGCACGCCGATGCCCTTGCCGTTGCCGACGAGGGCCTGCAGGTCGCTCTGGTAGATGTCGCTGGAGGTGACGATGAACGCCGCGGCCATGGGATCAGGGGCAGGTTCAGCGCCACTGTCGAGGTGGTTGAGGGCACGACCGGCTGGTGCGAACGCGAGCAGCGCGGCGAACAAGGTGGCGAACGGAATCGGGTGCAGCAGTTGCATGTGAACTACTCCTTCAAAGTCCCGAAAGACACAACCCCGGACGAGCCGGGGTTGTGCATGGTTCAAGCTAGCGGTGTTGCGTCGATCACATCGTGATCGACCAGCTGTTGATGTAGCCGACGTCGCCGGCGGCGTTGTCGTTCACCCGCAGCTTCCAGGTCCCATTGATCACCTCGGAGGACAGATTCAGGGACACCGTCTTGATGACGTTGTCAGTGCCCGACCCGGTGCGGTTGTGGATGTTGTAGAGGGTGCCATCCGGTGCCACCAGGTCCACCTTCAGGTCGCCCTGGTAGGTGTGCACGATGTTCACCGAGACCGAGGTGTCGGTCCAGGCATTGCCGCTGCGACCGCTGACCGTGATCGGCGAGTCCACCGTGGTGTTGTCGCCGATGTTGTAGTCGGTGGTGTTGCTGTAGGTCTGGCGGGTGCCGCCACCGGTGCTGTAGTTGCCGACGATGCTGACACCGGAGAAGGTCGAGTAGGCCTTGATGCGGACGTAGTAGGTGCCGGACGAGGGCGCCGCGAAGGTGCAGGTTTCGGCATTGCCGGACTTGTACGGACGGCAGTCGTACACGGTGTCGTCCGGCGCAGCGCCGAACTTCACGTACAGATCGGCATCGCCGGTACCGCCGGACATCGTGAACGTCAGGTTGGTCGCGCCCGCGGGCACCACCATCGTGTAGTTCAGCGAATTGCCGGTGCTGGCACCGAGCCCGGTCACCGCAACGCCCTTGCTCAGCACGTTGCTGGTGATGACGCTGCCGGTGAAGTTCTGCGCGGTCTGGTTGGCGCTGCTGATGGTGACGGCTCGATTGACCGGCGAGAAGGTGTAACCGGCGAGCGACGGCGTCACCGTGTAGGTGCCGTTGGCGAGATTGGCGATGGTGTAGGCGCCGCTGCTGTTGGTGGTGGCACTGGCCGAGCCGGTGCTGACGCTGACGCCGTTGATGCCGGTTCCGGTGCTGGTGGTGATCGTGCCCGAGATCGAGTACGTCGTCGTGGTCGCGGTGCCGGTGAAGTTCTGGCCAGTCACGTTGGCGCCGTTCACGACCACGCTGCGGTTCACCGGCGAGAAGCTGTAGCCGGAGAGCGTGGGCGTGATGGTGTAGGTGGCGTTGGCGAGATTGGCCAGTGTGTAGGCGCCGCTGCTGTTGGTGGTGGTGCTGGACGAGCCATTGCTGACGCTGACGTTGGCGATGCCCACGCCGGAGCCATTGGCGATGGTGCCCGAGATCGAGTAGGTGGTGCCGGTGGTGCCGCAGTTGCTGAACTTGAAGTCGGCGATGCGGGTATTCCACGAACCCGAGGGACGATACGAGCCGACCAGGTAGAAGGTGCAGTCATCGGCCGGATCGACAGTCATCTGGTAGTAGTCGCCCCAGCGACCCGAGGTTTCGGCGGCGGAGCCGGTCGCAACTTCGTTCTCACCCAGCGACATCACGCCGGAAGCGTCGGCCGGCGAGCGGCCGGTGTAGCGCAGCGAGGCGTACACGGTCGGCGAAGTGGTCTTGGTGACGTTGTAGGCCATGCCGATGTTGCCGTTCTTGTCCATCGCGACGGTGCCGAGCAGGTGGTGCGTGCTGGTGTCGCCCGGGCTGTAGGTGCCTTCCTGATGCAGCGCCCAGTTGCCGGTGCCGGACTTGCGCAGTTCGAACCAGCGGATGCCGGAATCGACGACGGTGCCGGTACGCGCGCTGTTCTGGTTGGTCGCGAAGGTGCCGATGATGGCTTCATGCGTACCCATGTTGCGGTACATGAGCTGGTTCAGGATCACTTCGCGGATCGGGTCGAGCTTCGAGGTCGAACCGGGCTGCGGCACGGTCGCGAAGGTCGAGTAGTTGGTAAACCAGCTGTTGAACTCGGTGATGGCAACGCGCGGCAGCGTAGTGATGCCGCTGTTCGCCGGCGTGGTCCAGTCGATGTTCATCGAGTACAGGTCGATGTAGTCGGCGCTGCCATTCGCACCGGTGCCGGCATGCGCTTCGTCGTCGTTGTGACGGGCGAGGATCTGCTTGCTGCCAGCCGGGATCGCGGTGGTGCCGTAGAAGGTCGCCGGCGTCAGGATCTGGAAGCCATAGCCCGCCAGTTTCGGCACCGAGGCGAAGCGCTGGGCCGCACGCGCAGTCTGGCCAAGCAGCATGCGCTCGCGGTCGAACGCGTAAACGCTGACCTGGGCATTGCCCTCGTTGTCACCGCAGACGTAAGCGTTGTTCCAGATGCCGCAGTGCGGGTAGTCAGGCGTGCTCGGTGCCGAGAAGCCGTAGTACCACCAGCCGCCGCTGACCGGGTCGCTGGTCTTGGAGACGTAGGTGCACAGGTAGGGCGTGGAACTCGAACCGCCCATTTCCAGCATGAACCAGCGGTTGGCGATGCGATCAAACATGATGATCGGATCGGACACCGAGGTAGCGCAGGCGCTGCCGGCGGTGGCCAACGACTTGAACGTGGTCGGGCCGGCGAGCTTGGTGCCGGCCTTGTCGTACACAGTGAAGGTGGTGCCGCTCGAACCATTTACGCCATACAGGATGTGGCTGGGGCCGACTTCGACCACCGGGTCGCCCGGGCTGACGCCGGTCGAGCCGTTGTTGATGCTGACGTGGCCGCCGGCATTGGTGGCGCCGAGGCTGCGGGCATTGCTCTCGTCCCACATCTGCTGCAGTTCGGGCAGGCCGTCGGGCTTGGTCGGCTTGTTCGCCGGCGCGTGCGGCGCGCGCGCATCGGGCGCGCGGTACTGGCGTTTGTGCGCTTCGCGGATGAGCATGCCCGGCGCCCAAGGTGCGGCGGTCGGCAGGTTGCGGATATCGCCACTGAAACTCTGCGGCGTCACCGGCTCGCCTACCTGCGGTGGATTGGCATTGGCGGCAAACGGCAACAGCAGTGCCATCGCGACCGCTTTCAAGTTGCGTGAAACATTCATTCCCTAACTCCCCAAGAGTGGATGTGTCTGAGCGTGTATTCGCTTCTCGTGCTGCGTGTTGCGTTGCCTTCGTGGATCAGCCGGAAGGCGCGGGTGGAGCAACCGGGACATCGATGTACACCGCACGCCGCAGCAGGCGGATGTCGCCGCGCAGGCTGTGCAGTTCGAGCAACGCGGGTGCCGCTGCATCGACCTTGCCGATGCGCGCCTGCGCGCTCTTGTTGGGCTCGGCGCCGCCGTGGTGCACGACGTCGAGCGAGTAGTCGGTGGTGAACGGCGCTGAAGTTGCCAGGCGCACTTCCGCGGCGAGGGCGTCGGTCACGCCGACGATGATCGTTCCGGTGGTCGTCGCCAGCCGCTGACGCGAACCTGCGGTCGCCACACCCGCGAACGCCGCTTCGATGCTGCCGGCGCCGGTCTCGGCCTGGACCAGGCCCTCGTTGCCGCGCACCGCCAAATCGCCGCTGTCCGAGCGCAACGCGATATCGGACTGCACGCCGCGACTCTCGATGCTGCCCGCCAGGGTGCGCACCGTGACCGCATGCCGCTGCGGGATGTACGCCACCAGATCGAAGCGCTGGCCGGCCGCGAGCGCGTCGCCCTCGGGCAGGCGCGGCGCGATCTCGAAGCGGCCGTCGATGCTGCGCGGTTCGAATCGGATCACCGGCGCCTGTGCCGGCTGTTGCAGGGTGGTGTGCAGACCCAGCTGGTGCTCGTAGCCACCGAAGCGCAGGAACACGCCGCCGTAGGGGTTGTCGATGTGCACCGGTTGCCCGGCTTCGAGCTTGAATTCGAGATCCTGACGGATCGGTTCGAGCGTGACCGCGACCGGTGCAATTTCGGTCCCGACACTCTTGCTTGGCTTCGACTCATTCGTGGCGCAGGCCGCCAGCAGAGCCATGCCGGAGCACAGCACGCCGCGCCCGGAGCGTCGGTGCCGCAAACCGGTCTTTGAGCTGGCCTGGCTGACTGTGGACATCATCGGCGGTGTGGCCTTGGATGTTGCGTCACGGCGCGGGGATCGCCCGCAAAGCGAAGCCCCCCGCCGCGGCTGCGACAGGGGGCTTCGACCGGTACTGCAATTACATGGTGATCGACCAGCTGTTGATGTAGCCGGTGTCGCCACCCGCGTTGTCGTTGACACGCAGCTTCCAGGTGCCGTTGATGGTTTCCGACGACAGGTTCAAGTTCACCGTCTTGATGACATTGTCCGTGCCCGAACCGGTGCGGTTGTGGATGTTGTACAGGGTGCCATCGGGAGCGACCAGGTCCACCTTCAGGTCACCCTGGTAGGTGTGTACGATGTTCACCGAGACCGAGGTCGAAGACGGAGCGTTGCCGCTGCGGCCGCTGACCGTGATCGGGGAGTCGACCGTGGTGTTGTCGCCGATGTTGTAGTCGGTGGTGTTGCTGTAGGTCTGCGTCGAACCGCCACCGCCGGTGCTGTAGCTGCCGGTGATGCTCATGCCCGAGAACGCCGCGTAGGCCTTGACCATCACATAGTACGTGCCGGCCGAGGCGGTCGCGATGTTGCAGGTTTCGGCGTTGGTGCCGCCATCGGACTTGCAGGTATAGCTGGTTGTGGTCGGGGCGCTGCCGAACTTGACGTACAGGTCGGCGTCACCGGTTCCGCCCGAAGTCACGAACTTCAGGTTGGTCGCGCCCGCGGGCACCACCAGCGTGTAGTTCAGCGAGGCGCCGGTCGCGGCCGACTGGCCGGTCTTGGCCACGCCATTGGTCAGCACGCCACCACCCGACGGCGGCGGGGTCGTCGCGCAGGACACGCCCACCGAGGTGAACGCCGCGGTCACGTCGGCCTTGGTGAAGCCAAGGTCGGTCGCGGCCGTCTCGACGCCGCAGGCACCCTGGTTGAAGGTGCTGCTCGAAGTCCAGTACAGGTCGTTGGCACGGGCAAAGACCTGGAAGGCCTTCTTCGTGGTCCAGCCGGTCTTGGTGGCGAGCAGGTAGAACGCCTTGTTGTAGACGCCCGACGAGTAATGCACGTCCATCGAACTGGTGAAGTTCGCGGCGTTGTCGATCGACTTGCCGTCCTGCGGCGGGTTGTTCATGTAGCGCAGCGCGCCGGTGCCCTTGAAGATGTCAGCGCCGACCTTCCAGTCGTTGCTGCCCTTCATGAAGAACTCGGCGGCTTCGCCGGCCATGTCGGAATAGGCTTCATTCATGCCGCCGGACATGCCCGAGTAGGTCAGGTTCGAGTTCTGCTCGGTGAACCCGTGCGAGACCTCGTGCGAGGAGACATCCAGCGAGACCAGCGGGTAGAAGGTGCTGGCGCCGTCGCCGAAGGTCATCGCGGTGCCGTTCCAGAACGCATTCTCGTAGTTCGAGCTGTAGTGCACCTTCATCTGCAGCTGGAAGGTCAGCGGCGCCTTGGAGATGTAGCTCTGGTACATGTTGTAGATGACGCCGCCGAAGTAATGGGCGTCATTCAGCGGCGAGTACGCGCCATTGATCGTCTTCACGGTGTTGCGCGGGCAGGTGTAGGCGAACGCGGTCGTGCCCGAGGTGCCACCGTTCAAGTTGATGGTCTTGACGTTGGCGTTGTTCATCGTGCACGAGGTGCCGCTCTGGGCGACATCGTTGTAGCCGTAGGTGGTGCCGTATTCGTACTGGCCGGTCTTGGTGTTGCCGCCGGGACCGGTGCCGACCAGCGCATGCGCGAGCGCATCCCACTGCTTCAGCACCTTGCCGGTGTTGGCGTCGAGGATGGTGAACATGCGGCTCGGAGCGCCGCCACCAGCCTTGTCGGACAGCACTTCGGTGAGGAATGCCAGCGAGGCGTTGCCATCGTCATCAAGGAACACCACGCGCTGCGCGCTCTCGCGCTCGATCAGCGCACCGGCGAGACGCTTGCCAAGCGCAGCGCGCTTGCCGAGGTCGAGGGCGCGCGACTCGTCGAGACGCGTCTTGGCAAACGCACCGATTTCGCGGTCGAGGCCGTGCACGGCGCGTCCGAACAGATTCTTGACCTGGCCACTCTTGGCTTCGGAGACAACGACCTGCTCACCGAACACCGGGATTCCACGATAGAGCTGCTGATAACGATAGTGCGTGGTGCCGTCGGCATCGACGGACTTTTCGAGCACGCGCAGCGTCGATGCTGCAGTCAATCCGAGCATTTCCGCATGCCGATCTTCGGCGCGGGCGCTGCGTCCGAGTTCGGCCGCAATCTTTGCGTACTGCTGGTTGAGCGCCTTGATGTCCTGCTGGTGCAGGTCGGGGCGTTCGGCGGCAAACGAGGTGCTGGCCGCGATGGCGAGCGCGAGTGCCGATACGGAGGTGAAACCACGAACCACAGGCTTATGCGTGAAATTGCCCACTGTACGATTCCCCTTCTAAGGAATGTGTTTCTTATGAAGTCTCCCCGATGGTCTCCGAGCCACCACCACCGCGCAGACCGCACTTCTCTGTGCCGGCGCTGCGCCGGCGGCAGATGGGTACCTGTGTGCGCGATGAAAGCCCCCTGGCCATCGCCCCGCCTGCCCGGTATCCGGGAAGGCGGGGCGACTATACGCAGGCTGAACACAAGGTCACGCTGCTTTGCAACAAATCGCGAGCGCCGCGATTCTGTGACTTGTTTCACAGTCGCGACGCCGTCTGTCGCCCGGCAGGCGCCGCTTGCGCCACCGCGCGATCGCGAGCCGATCGCCGCGACCGCTTCCGGACGCCGGCGCGGGCAGCAGTTCCGGCCTCAGGTTCGTGCCTGGTAGAACGCCACCTCGGATACAGCCGCCCAGGCCCGCACCTGCTCGCGATACGCGACATAGCTGTCGTGCACGCGCTTGGCAAAGGCATCGCTTTGCGCGAGGTCAGCCAGCACCGCATCCGCCTGCTGACGCAAGGCGGCGAGCACCGGATCGGGCAAGCGCCGGAACTCGACCTTGTGGGTCTCGATCAGCTGCTTCAGTGCGTCCTGGTTGCGCGCCGTGTACTCGGCGAGCATGTCGTCGTTGATGGCGCGACAGCAGGCGTCGAGGATCGCCCTCAGGTCTTCGGGCAAGGACTCGTAAGCGGTCTTGTTGACCATGCATTCCAGCGTCGGGCCCGGCTCCTGCCAACCCGGGTAGTAGCAATACTTGGCCGCGCGATGCAGACCGAAGGCCAGGTCGTTGTAGGGGCCGACCCACTCCGCCGCGTCGATCGCGCCCTGCTGCAGCGAAGTAAAGATCTCGCCGCCCGGTATGTTCACCGGCACCGCACCGAGACGGGCCATGACCTCGCCGCCGAGCCCGGGGATGCGCATCTTCAATCCCTTCAGATCATCGACCGAGGTGATCTCGCGATTGAACCAGCCGGCCATCTGCACGCCAGTGTTGCCGCAGGCGAATGGCACCAGGTTGAACTTTGCATACAGCTCGCGCCACAGCTCCAGGCCGCCGCCGTGGTAGAGCCATCCGTTCATTTCCTGGGCATTGAGACCGAACGGCACGGCACAGAAAAACGGCGTCGCCGGCGACTTGCCCTTCCAGTAATAGGCTCCGCTGTGGCCCATCTCGGCGGTGCCGCGTGACACCGCGTCGAATACCTCGAACGGCGGCACCAGTTCATTGCCGGCGTAGATCTTCACGCTGAGCCGGCCGCCACTGGCCTGCGCCAGCATCTCGGCGAGACGCACGACACTGCTGCCAAGCCCTGGGAAATTCGGCGGCCAGGACGTGACCATCTTCCAGCGGAATTGCTGCGCGCTCTGGCCGGCGCCACCACCGCTGGGCTTGGGCGCGCAGGCGGCGAGCGCGGCGGCACTTCCGGCGGCAATCAGTTGGCGTCGCTTCATCTTCAGTCCTCCATCGGAGCCGCGAGTCTATCCGCCAAACTCTTGCTTCCAACCGCCGGTCGGTTCGGCTGCGCTCGCCGCTGTGGCTTGGGAGCCATTCAGAATGCAGTGATATTCTCGATTGACGTTTGGTGACAGGGGCCGCCGGCCAGGTGCGCTCCTCCCGGGCGATCCATCGGGGAGTCGAGTCATGAGAAGCAAGGTCGGTCATTACGATGTCGTCTGCGAACTCGGTCGCGGCGGCATGGGCGTCGTCTACAAAGGCTACGAGCCTGCACTGAACCGCTACGTCGCGATCAAGACGCTGTCGGAGTCGCTGTCGCACGACGAGTCGGTGAAGGAACGCTTCCTGCGCGAGGCGCGCTCGATGGCGCAACTCAACGATGCGCACATCATCCAGATTTACTTCATCGGCGAGGAATCCGGCCAGCCGTTCTTCGCGATGGAATTCGTCGAGGGCGAGTCACTGTCTTCGTACTTGAAGCGCGAAGGCAAGATGTCGCCGGGCCAGGCCGCGAAAGCGGTGCACCAGACCGCGCTCGGCTTGTCGATCGCGCATGACAAGGGCGTCGTGCATCGCGACATCAAGCCGGCCAATCTGATGCTGACGACGCGCGGCACGATCAAGATCGCCGACTTCGGCATCGCACTGGCGCAGCACGATTTCTCCAAGAAGCTCACCGGCACCGGCGAGTTCGTCGGCACGCCCGGCTATCTCTCGCCCGAGGTCTGCCTGGGCAAGCCGGTCGACCTGCGTTCGGACGTGTTCTCGCTCGGCATCGTGCTATTCGAGATGTTGACCGGGCGCATGCCGTTCACCGACGAGTCGCCGCTTGGGCTGCTGCTGGAAGTGGTCAAGGCGGAAGTGCCGGACGTGCGCCAGCTCAACAGCGACGTCGATCCCGAACTCGCGCGCATCCTGATGCGCATGGTCGCCAAGGACCCGGCCGACCGTTACGCCAGTTGCCATGAACTGGTCGCCGATCTGCAGAAGCATCCGGCGGTAATGGCCGGTGGTCCGATTTCGGTGCAGGCCAAGCTGCCCTTGGCTGCCGCCACCGTGATCGGCATGGCCACGCCAGCCGAGGCGATCGCGGCGGCGACCCAGCGCGAGGCAGCGCTCAAGGCAACGCCACCGACGCCAGCCACGCACCAGCGCGCGGTGGTGCCACCGCCGGCGCCGGCTGCAGCCGCCAGGCCATCGGTGATGGAGGCGCAGGAAAAGCGCGCCGGTGGATCGAAGGCCTTCTGGCCGATCGCAGCCGTCGTCGCGCTTGGCGCCCTCGGTGCAGCCGGCTACGCATTCAAGGATCGCCTGCTCGGTACGCCGCTGGCGGCACCGGAATCGGCAGCGCTGAGCACACCGACGACGACGCCGGTCCAGCCTGCCGCAGCGCTCGCAGCGGGCACGCTGGCTTCCGATGTGGACGCACTGGTGGTTGCCGATCGCGCAATCGCCGGAGCGGACGATGCCATGGTGGGCGCAGCCGACGCCCTCGCCGGCGCCAGCGAAGCGCTGCGCCATACCGGGCTGGCGGCGGCCAGCGATGCTGACGACAACGCTGCCGAAGCGGCGCCTGGCCTGACCGTGCTGGACGAACTCGCCCAGCGCCGCAAGGACGTCGAGGGCGGGCGCGATCCGGTCGCGATCGAACGCCCCGGCTTGCGCGGCGATCGCCCGGCGCTGGCGCGCAACCTGCCGCCACCGGAAGATCGGCCACGGCGCCCGGTAGGCCCACCGCGGGTGATGGTGATCAGCCTCGGCGATCCGGCGATTGCGCAGGCAGCCGAAAGCGTGATCGAGGAGGCGCTGGAATCCGCAGGTTTCCTGCTCGCCGATGAAGAGAGCACCCCGGGCATTTCGTCGCTGATCAACTCCGGCGCGCCGGACATGCCGCGTCTGTTCGCCGCACTCGCGCGCGCCAACAACGTGCGTGCGGTGACCGTGATCCGCGCCCAGCCGCTCGGCTCGACGCCGATCACCTTCTACGGCCAGACCGACACGCTGTATTCGGCCAACTTGACGATCAAGACCTGGGATGTGTTTGCCGGCCAGCCGCTCGGCCCAGCGGTGACGCAGAAGGTCGACTTCACCAACCTGAGCGCACCGGACAAGGCGCGCGAGGCGATCGAGGAACGCCTCGGCCGTTATCTCGGAGCGCTCAACGGCTTCCGCCCGAAGGGTGGCGCTCGCTGAGCCTTGGCATCATCGCCGCAAACGGGGGCCGCGCGAGCGGCCCTCGTCGTTTCGCATCAGCCGCGGCAACTCTGAGGCAACACGCGATTCGGCAGCTCCGACGAACACTTCCAGCCGCTGCCGGACTCGTCCAGCCAAAGCCAGAGCTTCTTGTCCTCGCTGTCGACCAGGCCGGGAATCGCCTCGAAGACCAGCTGGATACCGCAGGTTTCGTCCTCGAAGCGGCCGACCCAGATCTCGCTGAAACCATCGGGCACGTCGCTGCTGTCGACTTCGATATCCACCGGGCAACCACCGAGTCGCCGGTAGTCAGCCATCACCCTCTCCTTCAGCGAAGCGGCGCTCCCGATCGCCACGGCGACCTTGGCGCGATGGGTGTAGTCCTGATACGCCGGAATCGCGATCGCGGCGAGCACGCCGAGGATCATCACCGCGCCGAACGAACCGAGCACGATCGCGATGGCACAGCCGCCGCCCGCCAAGCCGCTGCGCGCAGCGGGTCTTGCGAGACCGGCCGCGGGCAACGGTGGCGGAGCCGCCGGTGCCAACGCCGCCTCGCTCACCCAAGGCAGCACCGCCGCCAACGTGGCCAGCGGCTGCCATCCGGCCATGCCCTCGCGCCACAGCAAGGTCTGCGCGTGGATGCGGCCATCGCGCCACAGGCGCTGCAGCGTCTCCGCATCCACCGGTTCCTGCTGCTGACCGCCAGCGTCGGCGTAAAACCATTCTGCGTTGTCCATGACCGACTCCTGCTCTGCTTGGAGAACTACAGCAATTCCAGGTTGGCAAATGCAAGGACCAGCCACTTGGCTCCACTGGCGGCGAAGTTCACCTGCACCCGCGCCGACGCGCCGGCGCCCTCGAAGTTCGTGACCACGCCCTCGCCGAAACTGGCGTGGGCGACGCGCGCACCGAGCTTGATCGGCGGCAGCTCGACCACGCCGCCACGCAACAGGCCACGCTCGGCAAGGAAGCCCTCGGCGCTGCGGCCAAACGCCATCGGCCGGCTGACCTGTACTTTCGGGCGCACCTCGGCGAGCACATCTTTCGGGAGCTCCGCAAGGAAACGCGAGGGCCGGTTGTAGGTTTCCTGGCCATGCCAGCGCCGCGACTCGGCGTAACACAGCACCAGCTTCTGGCGCGCACGGGTGATGCCGACGTAGGCGAGGCGGCGTTCCTCCTCGAGTCGATCTTCCTGCTCCAGCGACTTCTGGCTCGGGAACAAGCCGTCTTCGAGCCCGACCAGGAACACCAGCGGGAATTCCAGGCCCTTGGCCGAATGCAGGGTCATCAGCTGCACGCAGTCTTCCCACGCTTCGCCCGCCGCCTCACCGGCCTCGAGCGTGGCGTGGGCGAGGAAGGAGGCGACCTCGCTCAGCCCCGCTTCGGCGTCCTCGACGCTGCGCTCGAAACGCGCGGCGACATTGATCAGCTCATCGAGGTTGTCGATGCGCGACTCGGCCTGGCCCTTGCCTTCCGCCTCGTAGTAAGGCTTCAGCTGCCCGGCCTCGATCGCGCGCTCCATGCGTTCGGCGAGACTGGCCTCGGCGGTGGCGGCGGCGAGTTTCTCGATCAGCTCGATGAAGGCGCGCAGCGCCGACTTGGCGCGTGCGGCGAGGGTGCCACCCGCGAGTTCCGCCTCGGTCGCGGCCCACAGCGAAGATCGCGCATCGCGTGCGCGCTTGCGCAGCGCATCGAGCGTGCGTTCGCCGATGCCACGCGGCGGCGTGTTCACCGCGCGCTCGAACGCGGCATCGTCCTCGCGCAACAGGGACAGGCGCAGGTAGGCGAGTGCATCCTTCACTTCGGCGCGCTCGAAGAAGCGCAGGCCGCCGTAGACCCGGTACTTCATGCCTTGCACCATCAAGGCCTCTTCGAACAACCGCGACTGCGCGTTCGAGCGGTACAGGATGGCGGCATCACGCGCCGAGCCACCGTCATGGATCCAGCGCTGGATGCGCTCGATCACGAAACGCGCTTCGTCCTGTTCGTTGTAGGCGGCATACAGGTCGATCAGTTCGCCCTTGCCCGAGCTGGTCCACAACTCCTTGCCGAGGCGGCCGCCGTTGCGGGCAATGACCGCGTTCGCGGCGCTCAGGATGTTGGCGGTCGAGCGATAGTTCTGTTCGAGCTTGAAGGTGACCGCGCCCGGGAAATCGCGCAGGAACTGCTGCACGTTCTCGACCTTGGCGCCGCGCCAGCCGTAGATCGCCTGGTCATCGTCGCCGACCACGAAGGCGGATGCCCGTTCGCCCGCGAGCAGGCGCACGAAGGCGTATTGCAGGGTGTTGGTGTCCTGGAACTCGTCGATCAGCAGATGCTCGAAGCGGCTGCGGTAGTGCTTGAGCAGTTCACTGTCGCGCAGCAGCGTTTCATGCGTGCGCAGCAGCAGCTCGGCGAAGTCGACCAGGCCGGCGCGTTGGCAGCGTTCCTCGTAGGCGGCATAGATGTCGATCAGGGTGCGCGTGGCCGGGTTGTAGTCGGTCGCAATCGCCCCCGGGCGCTTGCCCTCGTCCTTCATCGTGTTGATGAACCACGCCGCCTGACGCGCCGGCCAGCGCGATTCCTCGAGACCCAGGTCGGCGCTGACGCGCTTGATCAGGCGCAGCTGGTCGTCGGCATCGAGGATCTGGAAGGTCTCCGGCAACAACGCCTCGCGCCAGTGCTGGCGCAGCAAGCGGTGCGCGATGCCGTGGAAGGTGCCGACCCACAATCCGCGCGTGCCTTGCGGCATCAGCAATTCGGCACGCGAACGCATCTCGCCGGCCGCCTTGTTGGTGAAGGTCACCGCCAGCACCGACCACGGCGAGGCGCGCTCGACCTCGGTCAGCCAGGCCATGCGATGCGTGAGCACGCGGGTCTTGCCGCTGCCGGCGCCGGCGAGGACCAGGTAGTGGCCGCGCGGCGCGCACACGGCTTCGCGCTGCGCCGGGTTCAGCGCGTCGAGCAAGTGGGAAACATCCATCGCCCGATTGTAGCGGGCCCGACTCAGCGGGCGGCGACGCGACTCCCGCCGTCGCCGCCAGCAGCGATCGCCGCCAGCACCACGCCGAGTGGACGGGCCTCGCGCTCCAGCAGCTTGGCGAATTCGGCCTCGACTTCGCCGAGCTCGCGCTCGAGCGCGTCGATGCGCTGCAGCTGATAGGAACCTGGCCGTCCTTCCCAACCCACGATCGCGCCGTAGAGCGAGTCGAGGTGTTCGCGCAAGCGCTCCTCGCCGGTCACCGCGCCGCCTTCCTTGGTCGCGACGATCTGCCGGCGCACGTCCTCGATCCGCGTCACCAGTTGCAGCAGGCGCTTCTTCGCCCGTTCGCCTTCCGCCAGCGCCGCGGCTTTGGCGGCCGCCTGCTCACGCAATGCGACGATGCGCTCGGACAGGTCGGACATGCGCTCGAACAGTGCGTGTACGCGCATCGCCGCCGCGAACTGCGCCTTGCGATCGTCGATCGTGTACGCCGCACGCGGATCAAGATCGACGCGCAACGGCGTCTCGTAGACCTTGCCGTTCTTGGTCAGGCGCACGCGGTAGGTGCCTGGCAGCACACGCGGACCATAAGTCGCCGCGCCGGCCAGGGTCGCACCCTGCGGGGTGCGTGGTGGCTTGACGCTCATCGACCACTGCACGCGGTTGATGCCGCGGCGCTTGGACGCCGGCAACGTGTCGACGAGCTTGCCCTCGGCATCGAGGATTTCGAGCTTGAGCTTGCCGAACAGGTGCCGCGTTTTCTGGTGATAGCTGATCACCGCCGCGCTCGGTGCGTTGCGTCCGACGAACACGGCATCGCCACGCGACCAGCCGCCGAAGCCGGGGACGCGCTGCTGCTGCGGACGACTCGGCAGCAGGCTGACCTCGGCTGCGAGTGTCGTCGCATCAAGATGGCGCAGCGGCGTGAGGTCGTCGATGATCCAGATGCCGCGGCCGTGGGTGGCGATGACCAGATCGTGGTCGCGCGGCTGGATCGCAAGGTCGCGCACCGCCACGCTCGGGAAACGGCCACCCTTGAACGCCGCCCAGTGCGCACCGCGGTCGAGCGAAATCCACAGGCCGAACTCGGTGCCGAGGAACAGCAGGTCGGGGTTGACGATGTCTTCGCGGATCACGTGCGCATAGCCGCGCACGCCCTGCGTCGCTGCCGCGATGCGGGTCCAGCTGCGGCCGTAGTCGCGGGTCATGAACACGTGCGGGTCCATGTCGCCGAAGGTATGGCGGTCGAAGGCGGCGTACGCGGTGGCGGCATCGTGGCGACTGGCCTCGACCCAGCTCACCCACGAGGCCTTGGGCAGGCCGGGGACGTTGCGCACGGTGTTGTTCCAGGTCTTGCCGCCATCACGCGTGAGCTGGACGTTGCCATCGTCGGTGCCGACCCAGATCACCTGTCCGTTCTGCGGCGATTCGCTGATCGAGTAGATCGTGGTGTGCATTTCGGCAGCGGAGTTGTCGACGGTGATGCCGCCGGATTTCTCTTGCTGCTGCTTGGCCGGATCGTTCGTGCTCAGGTCCGGAGAGATGCGCTCCCAGCTCTGACCCTGGTCGCGCGAGCGGTGCAGGAACTGCGAACCGAGGTAGATCGTGCCGCGCTCGCTCGAACTCAGGTGCAGCGGCGCATTCCAGTTGAAGCGCAGCTTTTCCTTGTAGCCGGCCTTGGGCTGGATCTCGCGCTGCTGCATGGTGTGGCGGTTGGCGCGCACCAGGTATCCGCCCTGCGACTCGAAGTAGACGTAGTCGCGCGGCGCCACCGGGTCGGCGAACATCCAGAAGCCGTCGCCGCCGGAGAACGGTTCCCACTGCGCGTTGGTGATGCCACCAGGGTAGCTCGATGGCGCGATCCAGCTGGTGTTGTCCTGCAGGCCGCCGTAGACCTCGTAGGGATCCTGGTCGTCAACGCTGACGTGATAGAACTGCGACACCGGCAGGTTCTCGCTCTTGATCCACAGCGAGCCGCCGTCGTGGCTGGTCCACAGGCCGCCATCGTCGCCGCCGATCAGGTGCTTGGGGTTGGCCGGATCGATCCAGACATCGTGCCAGTCGCCATGCGCACCGCCGCCGGTAGCGGAGAAACTCTTGCCGCCGTCCTCGGACACGATCAGCGAAAGATTGGCCTTGAACACGCGCTCGGGATTGGTCGGATCGACCACGAGCTTGGCGAAGTAGAACGGTCGCCACACCATCATCTGGCTGCGGTCGCGTTCCTCCCAGGTGGCACCGCCGTCGCTGGAGCGAAACAGCGCGCTGCGCTTGCCCTCGACCACCGCGTAGACGATCTTCGGATCGCTCGGTGCGATC
Organism: Lysobacterales bacterium; assembly: GCA_016703225.1. Lineage (NCBI taxonomy): Bacteria > Pseudomonadati > Pseudomonadota > Gammaproteobacteria > Lysobacterales > Lysobacterales bacterium. The sequence goes on along the minus strand of JADJCM010000001.1, from coordinate 1,456,176 downwards.
GCGATGCCGATGCGGCCATACGGTTTCGCCGGGAAGCCGGCGTGCGTTGCTGGCGTGAACTCGCTCCAGTGCGCGCCGCCGTCGCTGCTGCGAAACAGGCCGCTGCCACTGGCGGCGGTCTCGCTCTCGCCACCGGAGCGGAAGGTCCAGCCCTGGCGGCGGAAGTCCCACAGCGCCGCGATCAGCACGTCCGGCTGCTTGGGATCGAACTCCAGGTCGGAGCAGCCGGTGGAGCGGTTGCCGCCGGCGAGGACCTTGCTCCAGGTCTGGCCGGCGTCGCTGGTCTTGAACAGGCCGCGTTGGTCGGAGTCGCTCCACAACGGGCCGGGGGCGCAGACGTAGACGATGTTGCCGTCGCGCGGATGCACCAGGATCTTGGCGATGCGCTCGGTTTGCGGCAGGCCCATGTGCTGCCAGGTGTCGCCGCCATCGGACGAACGATAGACGCCATTGCCGACCGAGACCGAGTTGCGCGTCCAGCTCTCGCCGGTGCCGACCCAGACCCGCTTCGGGTCCGACGGGTCGAGCGCTATCGCGCCGATCGACTGCACCGGCTGGTCGTCGAACTTCGGCTCGAAGGTGGTGCCCCCGTCCTGCGACTTCCACACGCCGCCGCTGGCGGCACCGACATAGACCGTGGTCTTGCCCTCGCGATTGAACGCGGCGACGGCGCTGATGCGGCCGCTCATCGCCGCCGAACCGATGTTGCGCACGCCGAGCCCGGAGACGGTGGCGCTGTCGAAGGCACGGCTGGCGTCTGCGGCCGCGAAAGCGGCGAGACCGAACACGATCGGCCCGACCGCGCGCAGCAGGGGTTGCGGGTTGCGCTTCATGGCTTGGCTCCCTGCGGGAATGCGAACAGCGCGTCGTCGAGTACGACATTGGCTTCGGCGCGTTCGTAGGTGATGGTCGCTTTCTGGGTCGAGCCCTTGGCGCCTGAGGCCACCGAGAATGGCACCCAAACGCCGTTGACCTGTTCGTAGTCGCCGAGGTCGGCTTCGCCCTCGAACTCGCTGCCGCGGTACCAGCTCTTGCTGACGATGCGGATTTCCAGGAAGTAGTCGGGATCGAAGTAGTAGACCGCCTCGTTGCCGGTCGCGTACTTGACGCGCAGCTTGTGCGCCTCGGTGCCGTCGATGTCCTCGGTGCCGAGGTATTCGACACTGTGGCCCTTCTTCGCGTAATCGACCAGCGGGCCTTCGAGGTCGGCCTCGATGCGCATGTCCTTGAGGTCGTCGCCGGAGAGCTTCTCCGGATCCTTGCGCCCGCCGAACGGCGAGATGGTCCAGCCCGCGCTGCCGTCGAAGGCGCGCACCTGGGTCATGCCCTGGATTGAAAACTCGCTGCGCAGGCGGCCGCCGCCGCGGATCACCGCCACCGCCGCCTCGAAGCCGCCCTGCTGCAACTTGCCGCTGAGCTTCAATGACTGCATGGCGCGGATCGCGGCGATGCCGCCGCGCGCCTCGATGTTCTTCGCGACCAGCTCCGAAGCGTCCATCGCCGACAGCGACCACGGCAGCGCGAGCATGAGCCCGGCCAGACTCCACAGACCACGCATGTTCCTCTCCAGCCCCAAGTGAGGAGCGAAGCCTAGACCCGGAAACGAACCATGACAGCGCCGGAAGTCATGCCTGTGACGAGTCGTGCGCGGCCGGGTTCGCAGCGCCTGCGCCGGCGCCGGGTCAACGCGCTTGCATGGCCTTGGCCATGGCCATCAGTCGGCGGAAGTAGAACTCCGGGAACCAGCGCTTCAACCGCCAGTGCAGACGCTCGGGGGCGGTCGGAATGATCAGGAACTGCCCACTCTGCTGGGCGCGGAACACATAGTCGGCGATGTCGTCGGCGGACTCGCGCGCGCGCTCCATCAGGCGCGTGGCCGCGGCGCTCATGCGTTGGTCGGCGCAACGTGCGCTGTCCATCAGGTTGGTCTTGAAGAAGCTCGGGCAGATCACCGAGACGCGCACGCCGAACGGCTCCATCTCGGCGCGCAGCGCCTCCGAAAGCGCGACCACGCCGGCCTTGGCGACGCCGTAGCTGGCAATGTTCGGCGCCCCGGCCAGACCGGCGAAGGAGGCCGTGCTGAGCACGTGGCCGCGCCGCTGCTGCCGGAACATCGGCGCGAACGCCTTCATGCCACGGACGACGCCGAACAGGTCGATGTTGGTGACCCAGCGCCAGTCGTCGAGTGAACTGTCGGCGACCGACCCGGCGGTCGCGACGCCGGCGTTGTTGATCAGCAGGTCGAAACCGTCCCAGTGCGCGCGCACGCGGTCGCGCAGCGACTCGACCGCGGCATCGTCGCCGACATCGGCCACCAGCGCGAGGTGCGCGCCGCCGTGGGCGCCAAGCTCCGCAACCACGGCTTCGGCACGGGCGCGATCCAGATCGACCACGGCGATGTCGTGACCGGCGCGCGCATAGCGATGGGCGAGCGCGCGGCCAAGGCCGCTGCCGGCGCCGGTGATGAGGGCTCTGGGTCGGGACATGCGCGCACTCCGCAGCGGGGCGCGCAGACTAGCAGCGGCGGCCATACGCATTCGTCGCGCCCCCCGGCCGCGCCTACAATCGCGCTCCCGTTCTGCGAGGTGATCGCGCGATGACCAAGGCCCTGTTCGACCTGACCGGCAAGACCGCGCTGATCACCGGCGCCAGCCGCGGCATCGGCGCCGCGACCGCGCACCTGTTGGCGCAGCAGGGCGCGCACGTGATCGTGTCCAGCCGCAAGCTCGATGCCTGCGAGGAAGTGGTGGCGGCGATCCGCGCCGAAGGCGGCGTGGCCAGCGCGATCGAGGCGCACATCGGCGACGTGGCATCGATGGACCGGCTGTTCCAGAAGGTGATCGACCGCGGCTTCGGGCTCGACATCCTGATCAACAACGCCGCCGCCAACCCCTACTTCGGCCCGTTGCTGGAGATGGGCCTCGACGCCTTCGAGAAGACCGCCGCGGTCAACCTGCGCGGCTACTTCTACTGCTCGCAGCAGGCGGCGCGGATCATGCGCGAACGCGAACTCGGCGGCTGCATCGTCAATGTCGCCTCGGTCAATGCGCGCCGCGCCGCGCCGGGGCAGGGCGTGTATTCGGCAACCAAGGCCGCGATCGTGTCGCTGACCGAGGGTTTCGCCAAGGAACTGGCGCCGCTCAAGATCCGCGTCAATGCCGTGCTGCCCGGCCTCACCGACACCAAGTTCGCCTCGGCGCTGACCCAGAACGCGCAGATCATGAACCAGCTACTGCGCCAGATTCCCCTCGGCCGCGCCGCCGCTCCCGGCGAAATCGCCCCGATGCTGCTGTTCCTCGCCTCCCCCGCCGCGAGCTACATCACCGGCGCCAGCTTCGTCGTCGATGGCGGGTATCTGGCTTGAACACCTTCCCCGCGAAATCAAGCAGCGCGATGATCGTCGCGACTGCGCTGAGCAAGCATTTCGGCGACAAGAACGCACTGCGCAACGTTGAGTTGACGGTAGAGCGCGGGCAGGTTTTTGGCCTGCTCGGCCCGAATGGCGCCGGCAAGACCACGCTGTTCCGGATCTTGATGGGTGTGATCAAGGCAAGCGCCGGCGCCCTGCAGGTCGATGGTCGCGACGCGTTCGCCGATCGGCTCGAGATCAAGCGCTTTCTCGGCTTTCTGCCGGACGAGCCGATGTTCCACAGCTTCCTGAGTGGCCGCGACATCATCGAGCTGTCGGCTTCATTGCACGGACTTGACCCGATGGCCGAACTGCGTCGGCTGGAACCGCTGATCATGCGCATGCAGCTTGGCGACGCGCTTGATCGCTTCGCCGATGACTATTCGCGCGGCATGAAGAAGAAACTCGGTCTGTTGCTGGCGTTGCTGCACCGCCCGCGGCTGCTGGTGCTGGACGAACCGACCAACGGCCTTGATGTCGAAAGCACGCGGCTGTTCTTTGATGTCATGCGCGAACAGACCGCGCTCGGAACCACGATCGTGTTTTCGACGCACCTGCTCGCGCAGGTCGAGCAATCGTGTTCGCACATCGCGATCCTGCATCAGGGCACAATCGTTGCCAGCGGCGCGCTCGAGCAAGTCGCGGCATCGGTGCCAGGCGCCCAGTCGCTCGAACAGGCGTTCCTGTCCCTGACCAGGCCCAGGCCAGTCAGCGCTGCAGACCGCTTCCGCGCGCAGGTCATGGCGAGCCGGAAGTGAAGACATTGGCACCATCTTCATTTGCAGCGCTTCGCAGCCTGCTGCGCATGTCGATCCGACAGAGCGGCAACCGCATCCACCACCTGCAGCAGCGCAAGCGTTCTCCCGCGCTTGCATACTCGATAGCGCTGCTCAGCTCGCTGATGATGACCGTGATGATCGGCTTCTCGCTGGCGAGGACCAGCGACCTTGGCCCAGATGCGGAGGCCGATCGTCGCGGTGCGGTCGTCGTTTCTTCGAGAACGACTGATCGGATTCGCGAGCTCGAACGGATCCAGACCTCACTCAGCTACGTGCGCTCGCAGCGAGCCACCCCGACAGCGCCCCCGGGACTGACCGAGCAGGCGCTGGCTGCGGATCTGGCTGAGCACCAGGGACACCTGCAGTATCGGTTGGAGGTCGAGTCCGATCGTCTGGCGCGCACGCGCGGCGGCCACTCGGTCGCCTGGCAGCAGCGGCTGAAGGCGGTGGTCGCATCGGAGAAGCCGCAACTTCTCGTACCGGAATCCGAAAGCGCTGCCGCCGCGAGTGCGACCTCGTGGCGCATCCTGAGCGTCGGCGTCCTGATCTGGTGGCTGGCGCTGGCGTTGCAGGGCGATGGTTTCGCCATCGACATGAATCGGCGTCGACACCCGCTCTGGGAGTGGTACCTCGCGTTTCCGGTACCGCAACCGGCGATCTATCTGGCGGAAGCACTGAAGCCTATCGTCTCGAATCCGTTCCTGTTGAGCAGCCCACTGATGCTGATGGTGCTGGCGGCACTGGTCAACAAGTCGCTCGCGGCAGGGCTCGCGGCATTCGCCGTCGCGCTGCCGTTCACGGCCAGCGCTGCGGTCATGACCAAGGCGATCGAAGTGCAAGTAATGCTGCGCGCTTCGCCGCGCAATCGCAGTGCCTGGCTGGTTGCTGCGGGTGGCATCGGCTTCGTGCTGCTGATGACCCCGCTGATCGCACTAACGACCCCGAGCCTGAGCTGGGGCTTGGCCCGCTGGTTGGCGGGCGCAGGAGATACCGCCACGCCCTCGGCCGAACTGTTCCTGCACTACCCGGATGTCATTGCTTGGCTGCGGGCAATCGTGCTCTCGCTGTTGCTCAACGGCGTGCTATGCGCGCTTGCGCTTGTTGCGATGCACGCCGCAACGCTGAGGGGTTTCGAGGCTGGCTTTGGCGGCGCCGAAGAACGCGTCGATCCGTCAGCAATCGGTGCGCTGGCAGTCAAAGCGTCGCGCTGGCGGCGCTCGCCGTTGCTGCGCAAGGAGTTGTTGTGGCTGCGCCGAGATCGCGGCGCATTGGTGCAGATGTTGTTGGTGCCGTTGCTGCTGGTCGGGCTGCAAGCGTTCTATCTCGGGCACTACCTGCGCAACATTGAATTCCACTGGCATCACTGGGCCGGCATCGTGCTCGCCGCTGGCGCCTACATGATCGCGGTCTCGGCGCCGCGCATGCTCGCAGCCGAGGGCCCTGCACTCGGCTGGATGATGAGCTGGCCACGCAGCTTGCTGGAGGTGGCGCGCACCAAGGCGATGGTGTTGACCGCATTCGTCAGCGTGATGGTGCTGTCGAGTCTCGTCGTCGTTGCCTGGATGCATCCCACCGAGCTGTGGAAAATCGCCGTAATCGGAGTGCTCTGGTTGCTCTCCGGCACGATGATTGCCTTGAAGGCGGTCACGGTATTTCCGACCTATAGCGCCACTGGCGAAGCCATGCCGATGCAGGCCAGTCGTGGCATGGCGGCGGCAGTCGGGAACATGGTGATCGCGATCGGCGTGTTCGGTGCGAATTGGCCACTCGCGATCGCGGGTCTACTGATGAATGGCGTATTCGCCGCGGCGCTGTGGAGCCGCCTGCAGGTGCAACTGGCCTATCTGTTTGATCCGGACGCCGAGCCAGACGAGGCGCCACCGACAATGCTCGGCGCCCTGATCGCAATCGTCGCGCATCTGGAGCTGGTCGCTGTATTGCTCGCTCTGATCGGCGGCGTGTCCGGCGCACGCGCTAGCGCAAGCGCCTTGCTGATCGCATCGGCTGTCAGCGCCGCGCTGGTCAGCTTCTACGTCTGGCGCTGGAACCGTCGATTCGGTGTCGGCCTTTTCGACATTCTCGTTCCCTCGCCGATGGGCCGATCGACGTTCGCCTGGCTCGCCGGCGCGGCCGGCGTGGGCGTAGTGCTGGGTGCGTTGGCCCTCGCCTATCTTGGTCTGCTCCACCGATTCGGTTCCAGCGAACTTCGCGAGCAGCTTGCTTCCGGAGCGGCCTTCTTGCGCGAGTCAAACGGAGCACTGTACGCATTTGCCGGAGCCACCGTTGTCGTCGCGCCGCTGGTCGAGGAGTACCTTTTCCGCGGCCTGCTGTTCCGCGCGATGCGCCGCGAGTGGCCCCTGTGGATTGCGATCACGCTCAGCGCAGCGTTCTTTGCCGTCATGCACCCCTTCGCTTCTTGGCCACCGGTCTTTCTGGTCGGTGTCGCCAGTGCCTGGCTATTTGCCCGCGCCGGAAACCTGCTGCCCAGCATGCTCTTGCACGCGACATACAATGCGGTGGTGGTGCTCGTTCCCCTGACCTCCGGCGTGCATCGAACTTTAGGGCTTTGACGCCGACACCAGCACGCTGCGAGCATGGCGCCGATGCCGGACGTTGCCTCCCAGCCATTCGACGAAGCACTGCCCCTGCCGCGCCCTGAAGCAGCGGACGCGCGCGTCAGCCTGCGCTTCGTGGCCGGGATCAGCGTGTCGCTGGTGGTGCATGGCTTGCTGCTCGGGTTGCTGTTGCTGCAGCAGGGCGGTGGTGGGGAGATCGCAGCGCAGGCGACTTCGCCGCTGCTGGTCGAGTGGCAGGTGGCCGAGCCGGCGCCGGTTCCGCTGCCGCGCATCGAGCCGCCGGTGCCACAGCCTGAGGCGGCACCGATGCCACGCGCTGCGCCGGCCGCAGCCCGCGACGATGCCGCGGCAGCGCTCGCGGTCAGCGACGTGCCGGCGCCGGAGCCGCTGCGCGAGGCGCAGCGCGCACCGAACGCCGCCGGTCGCAGCAGCGCGGATGCAAGCGAGTCGCTGCCGACGCCGACGCCGACGCCCGCTACGAGCGCCGCGGCGTCTGCTGCGGACGCCTACGTCTGGGACGTGCTCGCGCACCTGCGGCGCTTCCAGCACTACCCGGAGCGCGCCCGCCAGCGCGATGTCGAAGGCACGGTCTGGTTGCGCGCGCGGGTGTCGCGGCGCGGCGTGGTGTTGCGCTCCGACATCGAGCGCAGTTCCGGCCATGACCTGCTCGACCGCGCCGCCACGCGCCTGATCACGCAGTCTTCGCCGCTGCCGCCGCCACCGGCGGGAGCGTTCGCGATCACCGACCTGCGCCTGCCGGTCGAGTACCGGTTGCGTCGCGAATGAGCCCGTGGACCGCGGTATTCGCCGCGCATGCCTCGGAACTGCGCGCGGTGCTGACGCGCGTGCTCGGCGACCGCGCGCTGGCCGAGGACTGCGTGCAGGACACCGCGATGCGCCTGCTCGACGTGCCCTTCGCCGAGGTCCGCGATGCCCGCGCCTTCCTGTTCCAGGTCGGCTACAACCTGGCGCGTGATGCGTTGCGTCGGCGCAGCACGCGCGGCGTCGAGGTCGAGGAAAGCGACGTGGCGATCGATGCCAACGTCGCCGACGAGGCCAGCCCCGAGGTGCACGCCCTGGCGCGCGAGCAGCTCGCCCGCGTGCAGCAGGCGCTGACGCAACTGCCGGAACAGCGCCGCCGCGTGCTGTGGCTGGTGCGCGTCGAGGGCTTGAGCCTGAAAGAGGCCGCGGTGGCACTCGGAATCACCGCCAAGACCGTCGAGAACCACATGACCCAGGCCCTGCGGCAACTGGGCGAGCTGATGCGCGGAGGTGCGCAATGAGTCGCCACAACGGTTTTCGAAGCAGCGCTGGGGGAAGCGCGGGCACGGCGCGTCGGCCGGTTATGGGAGGTCTCCGGTGAACGACATGCAGCTCGCGCAGGCGGTGCAGTGGCAGCTTCGCATCAGCGCGGCGCCGGCGGATGCTGAATTGCAGTCGGCGTTCGACGCCTGGCTGGCCGCAGACGACGCCCATCGCCTCGCCTATCTGGACGTGCTGATGACCTTGAACGCCGCCGCCGAGCCGAGCCAGCCGCGCGTCGCGGAACCGGCGCCGTCGCGGCTGCGCCGCCACGCCCCGTGGCTCGGGTTCGTCACTGCCTCGCTGGCGATCGTCGCCGTCATGCTGGCTCCGCGCGCGATCGAAAACGCGCGCGCCGACTTGCGCAGCGCGGTCGGTGCGACCGCGTCGCTGACGCTCGCCGACGGCAGTCGCGTCGAACTGGAGCCTGATTCCGCGCTGCGCGTCGAACTGGGTGCCGATGCCCGCGTGGTCGAGCTGCTGCGCGGCGGCCTGCGCATCGCAGTCGGCGCCGATCCGCGCCCGCTGACGCTGCGGCATGGCGAGTTCCGCGTGCGCGATATCGGCACCCGCTTCGAGGTTCAGGCTGCCGAAGGTGCGCTGCGCGTCGGCGTCGCCGAAGGCCGCGTCGAGGTGCGCGCTGGCGCAGGCGAACCGCTGCAACTCGCTGCCGGCGAGGCCGCACAGTGGCGGGGTGCGCAGCTCGAACGCTTCGCGCACCATGAAACCGAAGCCGAGCCGGATCTGCTGGTACTCGACCATGCCCCCGCGGAAATCGCCTTCGCGCGCTGGTCGGCGCGCAGCGGCATGCGCGTGTTCGGCGCCAACGCCGGCAGCGACCTGCGCCTCGATGCCGCACTGCCGATGGGTGACACCGCCGAACAGCACGCGGCGCTCGACACGCTGGCGCAACGCTACGAACTGCGCGTCGTGGCATCCGCTGCCGGTATCGTCTGGCTGCGGCCGGTGGCGGCCAGTCGAACCGATCCCTGAGCACGAGGCCCGATGCCGGCACTTTCGAGGTCATTGCAGAGTGCGTTGATCTTGCTCGGGCTGGCGGGTCCCGTCGCCGCCCTGGCCTGCGACCTCGATCGCCCATTGTCTGCGACGGTGCCGGCAACTTCGCTGCTCGATGCCGTGAGCGCGCTGGCCGCGGCGAGTAACTGTCGCATCGTGCTGGCGCCGGCGCTGGGGCGACGCGCGGGACCTGCGCTCGACGCGGGCAGTTCGGTGGCCGATGCGCTCGATGCGCTGGCCATCGCCGCTGCACTGAACTGGTCGCAGCGAAGCGATCAGGTGGTCGAGCTGGTCGCAGCCGATGCCGCGGCGGCGCTGCAGGAGTCGACCCTGAGCATTGCTGCCGATGCCGAGACCGACACGGCATCGGCGCGCACCTCGCTGACCGCGCAGGCGCGCCTGCCGAGCGAACGCAGTGCCGCGATCGCGCGCACGCGCATCGACGCCGACGCCATCGCGGACACCGCGCCGCATGATTACGGCAGTGCGTTGACGCGCGCGCCCGGCGTCTACGGCATGGCCGCGAGCGATGTCATCCGCGGCGTCAGCGCTTCGCGCGTTGCGCCCAATCAGCGCGCCAGCCTGATCACCATCGACGGCGTGCCGGTGCCCGCCGAAGCCTGGTTGTTCAACCGGCCCGGACTGGGACTGATGCAGTCGCTCGAAATCACGCGCAGCGCCACCGGCATGGCCACCGCTTATGGCGCCGGTGCCGGCGACCTGGCAATCGGCACGCGCGCGCCCGCGGCCGCGTTCGGCGGTAGCGTCGGCGTCTCGCATGCGCCGGCGCTGGCGCCCATGGTGCATGTGGCCGCGACCGGCGGACTTGGCGTACCGGGCATGCAGGGCGCGTTCGGTGCGAGCCGGCAGATCGGTGGCGAGGAAATCGCGGCGGAGCAGCAGCCGGATGTCTTCCAGCAGCGCCAATACGCGCTGCGCCTGGCCTGGCAAAGCCCGGAGCGGACGCACCAGCTGCAGGCCAGCGTCCTCGATTTCGCGCGTGCCGACCTCGGCGGTGGCGAAGGCCCTTGCGGCGGCGGCCAACCGCATTGCCTGCTCGGCTCCGACGTCGACATCCATGGTGCCGGCGCAGCATGGCAATGGCGGCCCGGAGATCGCTGGCAGCTCAGTGCCCAGGCCGGCTCTTCCGACACCCGCGCCGCGCTGACGCGCCGCAACGGCCAGAACCTGGTCTCGGAGACGCCGGCCTACGTGCATCTGCAACACGCCGACCTGCGCCTCGAACGCGACGCCGGCGCGCATGGTTTGATCAGCGCCGGCCTGTTGCAGGCGAATCGCGGCTATCGCGTGCACGGCAGCCGCCGCTTTTCGATCACGCCTTCGACCTCCAGCTCGCTCGGGATGATTCCGGCGGCACCGGGTCCGGCCAGCCTCGCCTACGACGGCGCCGAGACGGCGCGGTCGGATCTGCCGCAGGCCTATGCCGAATTCCTCTACGACGACGAGACGCGTTGGGACGGCCACATCGGCCTGCGCCATGTCGCCGCTGAATCGCGCTCACAGCTCGCCACCAGCGTGGTCAGCGAGAACAACTGCCGACTGGTCACGGGTCGCTACGACGCCGCCATCGAAACCTGCAGCGACGCACTCGGCGTGCTGGTGCAGGAGCGCAATGCGCGCATCCGCCACCACGAAACGCTGTGGCTGCCGAGCCTCGGCCTGCGCCACCGCTTCAACGAAAACCACTGGCTGGCGCTGCTGCTACGAGACTCCTTCCTCGGTTCCGACCTCGACACGCTGGCCCTGAGCCCACGCTCGACGCTGGAGAAACTGCGCACCGCCGAACTCGCCTGGTCGCGACCGCTGTTGCGCTCGGCGCGTATCGAAGCGCGCCTGTTCCATCACCACTGGCGTGATCGCGTGGCGAATTTCACCGGTCCCGAGAACCCGGACGCGATCCACTTCGCCAGCAAGATTCTCGGCGCCGAACTGCAGTGGCTTTGGCAACCGCGCGACGACGCCGAACTGTGGGCCAACGCCAGCGGCCTGCACAGTCGCTCCACGCTGCAACCGGAATCACTGGCTGCGGCCGCGGTGCGCGGCGCGCCGGAATGGTCGGCGGGCATCGGTGGACGCCTGCACTTTGCCGGCGACTGGTATGCCGGCAGCCAGTTCAGCCATGCAGCCCCGACCTGGATCGTCAACGACGACGCCAGCATCGAACGCCTCGGCGCGCGCAATCTGCTCGACCTGCGCGTCGGCTGGCGCCGCGGTCGCTTCGATCTCTCGCTTTGGGGCAGCAACCTGCTCGACGACGACTACATCGCCGACAGCTACGGCCGCGGTCTCCTGCTCACGCCCTACCACGCCTACAACCGCATCGTCGGCATCGACGCCCGTTACGGGTTCTGAATCGCGCACGCCGCGAGCGCGTCGACGCGCAGCAGCATCCAGTCGCGGCGATTGCTGCTGCCGAGTGCGGTGGCGCGGGTGGCGTCCACGCAGGCGGGAATCACGGCGGCATCGGCGAAGATTGCGCGGCGCAGCGGCTCGGCGCGGAGCCACGCGGCGGCGGCATCGAACTGCACGGCTGCAGGCCGTTTGAAGCCGAATTCAGCGACCACGCCGATCGCCTGCAGCAAATGTTGTTCGCGCCAACCGACCAGTCCGATGGCGGTGTCGGCGCCGGCAGCGGCGCGTGCGCGCTGCATCACCGCGCGCCCGGAACTGTGCGCATCGAGCAACGGGTACGCAACCAGGCTAAGTCCAATCCACAGGGTCGCCAGCAACGCGAAGCAGGCGCGCAGCGCGTGGCGCGTGCCCGCCAACGCCGCCGCCACGAGCCCGACGCAACCGACCGCGCCGAGCATCCACCACAACGCGTCGGCGCCCGCGGCCAGTTCGTAGCGCAATTCCTGGCGCGCCTCGAAACCGGGCTCGCCGAGCGCCGCCATCAGCCCAGCGACCGCCAGCGGCAACGCAAGTGCCAGCACGAAGGCGAACACGAGACGACGGAAACCCCGGCGCCGCGAAGCGAACACCAGCCCCGGCGCCAGCGCCACGCACAGCATCGGCAGCAGCGGCAGGATGTACATGTCGCGCTTGCCCGGCGACAGCGAAAAGAACAGCAGCACCAGCGCCGCCCACAGCAGCGGCACGAACACGCGCGCGTCGCGGCGCGTGCGCAGTTGCCGCCAGGCATAAGGCAGCGCCCACGGCCAGGCCAGCACGAACGGCAACCACGTCGTCAGCATCACGCCAGCGAAGTACCACCATGGCTGGAAGTGATGCTCGGGATTGGCGTAGCGACGCGCGGTCTGGCCGAGCAGGATTTCGCGCGCATAGGCCACCACTTCGGCGTCGCCCCAGGTCGCCACCGCGATTCCCAGCGGCACCAGCCATACCGAGCACGCGGCGACGAACGCCAGCAGCCCCCACCCCAGGTGCGACCGCGCCGATTTCGCAGCCGTGTAGGAGCGGCACTTTGCCGCGACCGCTCTCACCGGAACCCCGAATCCAAGCCGCCGCCCCAACGCGATCACCGGCAACATCAACAAGGTCAGTGCGCCGACGCCCTTGCTGATGGTGCCGATCGCGGCCATGAACCAGCCCGCTGCATGCGTCACCCGCGATGGCGCGAGCAACGCATGACTGAGGAACGCATGCGCAGCCGCGGTCATCGCGAACACCAGGAACGGATCGATCTGCGCGCGCTTGGCCTGGTAGCTGAACTGGAACGCGAACAGCAGCATCAACGCCGCCAGCCGCGCCGCGCGCCGGCCCCAGAAGCGCAGCGCCAAATCGAAGGTGAGCGCCAGCGTGCCGAGGCTCGCGAGCAGCGACGGCAGCAGGAAACTGATGCGCCATTCGCCGGTGAACTTGTGCGCTGCGACCAGCAGCCACAGAAACAGCGGCGGCTTGTCCGGATAGATCTCGGCGCCGCGGTGCGGAATCAGCAGTTTGCCGCTTTCCGCCATCTGCTGCGCGACCAGCACGAAGCGCGGCTCGTCCGCCGGCCACGGATCGCGCAATCCGATCCCGACGCCAAGCACCAGCAAGGCCAGCGCCAGCAGCAACCACAGGTCGCGGCGCGCCGCGGCACTCATGCCACCGCTCCCGCGACCGGCAGCCACAACACGAAACGCGCACCACCGCCTTCGGCATGCTCGGCGCGGATGCGCCCGCCATGTTCCTCGGCGATCTTCTGCACCATCGCCAGACCAAGCCCACCACCCTTGGGCTTGGTGCTCGTGTACGGCTCGAACCAGCGACCATCGAACTCCGGCGGCAGTCCCGGCCCGTGGTCGCGCAGCACCAGTTCAATGCCACCGTCGCGCAACGCCAGCTGCACATCGACCGCGACACCATGGCCACCGGCCTCGACCGCATTGGTCAACAGATTCACCAGAAGCTGACGCAGGCTGTCGCGATCGGCGCGCAGCGCCGGCAACACCGCAGCGAAGTCGCGCGTGATCCGGCATTGCCCGCTCGACTCGTACAGATCGAGCACCTCGCCGACCAGTGGCGCAATCGCCAGCGCGCGCAACTCGATGCGCGCCGGGCGCGCGTAGTCGCCGAAGGCATTGACCAGGCCCTTGAGTGCATCCACCTGGGCGACGATGGTCTGCGTGGCGCGATCGAGCACCTGCGCATCGGCCGCGTCGAGCTTGCCCTTGAAGCGATGTTGCATGCGCTCGGCCGCGAGCCGGATCGGCGTCAGCGGGTTCTTGATCTCGTGCGCCAGCCGCCGCGCCACCTCCGACCAGGCCGCCTCGCGCTGCGCCTGCGCGATCACGGTCATGTCGTCAATGATCACCACGTAACGCGTGGCGTCGCCGCCGAGTTGCAGCGCGCGCAACAGCAATGCTCGCGGCTGCTCTCCCGGTGCGGCCAGCTCTTCGCGCCACTCGTTGCGCGCCTCCCGGCTGCGCGCCTGGATCATCGCCATCACCTGCGCTGCGACTGGCGATGCTGCGGCCACCTCAGTGACGGGCTGGTCGATCAGCGCCGTGAGCGGGCAGCCGAGCAGCTCCGCCGCGGCTGCGTTGGCGGTGGTCACGTGCGCGCCATCGACGCTGACCACGCCGGCCGACAACCGCGACAACACCGCCGCGAGATGCGCGCGCGCGTGCTCGGTTTCGGCACGACTGGTCTGTTCACGTACATCGAGCTCGGACAGATCGCGACTCATGCGATTGAACGCGGCCGTCAACACACCGAGATCGTCCTGCGACTGCTCCTCGACTTGCGCCCCGAAGCGGCCTTCGCCGATCGCCGTCGTCGCCTCGGCCAGACGTGCGATCGGCCGCGTCAGCCGGCGCGTCGCGGCAAGCGCGGCGAGCAGGGTCGCGAGCAGCGCGAGCAAGGTCACGAAACCGAGGATCAACACGAAGGTGGTCTTCAAGGCCGTGCGCTGAAAACGCAGCTGCGCATAGTCGATGCTGCTGCGTTCGAGTTGCGCCAGCTGCGGTGCCAGCTCCGCCGGCAAGGGCTGGATCCACTGCAGCAAGTGGCTGCGGCCGAGCGCGTCGGTGGTGGTGGCAAATGCCCGTACCACCAGCTGGTCGGCCAGGGTCACGGTCTGCGCGATACCGCCGGACTCGCCAATCTGCAGGCGCAAGGCTTCGTCCGGCGCCGCTGGCAGGGTAATCGCGGTGGTGCTGAAGGCGAGCGCTTCGACGCCGCCATTGCCGTCGTAGCTGGCGAGATGCACCGCCAGCGCGGCATCGTCTTCGAGCAAGCGGTCGAACTGCGCCTGCACATCGCCGCCCGGATCAGCGCCAATGCTTCGCGCCAATGCCTCGACCCGCGCCAGCGTCTGCCGCTGCTCGCGCAGCAGCACCTGCTCGCCGAGCGCGCGCGCCGCCTCTTGTGCGGCCTCAAGATCGACGCGGAACCAGGAATCGATGCCGGCATCGAGAAAGCGGATCGCGAAGCCGGCCACGAGCAGGGTCGAGGGCAACGCGATCAGGCCGAACAGCGCCGCCAGGCGCGCATTCAAGCGCGCCCCCGGCCGCGATTCGGCGCGCTCGCGCCACAGTCGCCAAAGCTCGCGCACGATTGCACCGACCAACACCAGCACCGCCACCGCGGAGACACCGAACAGCCAGCCGTAGGCAGCGCCGAGACGGCTCTCGGCGCTCTCGGCGTCGGCGGCGAGCCACAACGCCGCGACCAGCAGCGCGAGCGCACTCGCGGTCGGCAACAGCCACAGCAGGCGCCGCGCCATCAACGACTCCAGGACCGCTGCGGCGTGGCCAGCTGCCACTCGCGTTCGACTAGCGCCGGCAGCCGCAGCGGCGCGGGCAGCGCGCTGCTGACCAGTTTCACGCGCACCCGTCCGGAGTCCGCGGACACCGCACCGAGCACGATGCGGTCGAGCGCGGCGAGCAGACGCGCACGGCTGGCGAACACACGCGGCTGGGCGTCGCCCGGCAAGTGCAGCTCGTACTGCCGCGACAGTGGCCGGTAGCGCAGTCCGATGCGCTGCACGCTGGCCACAGCACCATCGATCTGCACCGCGAGCAGCAACGGAATACCGTCGTCGAGCGCCTGCAGCAGGGTGTCGGTGAAACGCAGATCGAGCTCGAGCTGCAAGGCACCATCCTCGACACGCGCACTGCGTACGCTGGAGCCTTGGGGATCGCCGCCGCAGGCAGCGATCGCGAGGCTAAGCGCGATGGGCCAACACCGCGTAATAGAAGCCATCGCAGTCGTCCTCGCCGGGCAGGTTCTGGCGCCCGTGGCGCTGCGCGCGTCCGAACCACTCCGGTACGACATCGAGCGCGACCGCGTCGCGACGACGTTCCAGAAACGCTGCGACTTGGCCGTCGTTTTCATCCGCGAGCACCGAACAGGTCGCATAGACTAGCCGTCCACCCGGGGCCAGCAAAGGCCACAGCGCATCCAGCAGCTCGGCCTGGGTGCGTTGCAGCGCGGCGATATCGGAATCGCGACGCAACAGTCGGATGTCGGGATGACGCCGGATCACGCCGCTACCCGAGCATGGCGCATCGAGCAGGATGCGATCGAAACGACGCGTGCTGTAGAGGTGGCGACTGCGCAGATCGGCCGCGGCGAGTTCTGCATCCAGCTGCAGGCGCTGCAGTCCCAGGCGCGTGCGTTCGACCCGTTCCTCATCGATGTCGACGCCGGCCAGCAACGCCAGCGCGGACTCGCGCTCGGCGATGTGCGCGAGCTTGCCGCCGGGCGCGCAACAGGCGTCGAGCACGCGCTGGCCCGGAGCCAGATCGAGCAGCTCGACCGCGAGCTGCGCGGCGCCGTCCTGCACCGAAAAATCGCCCTCGGCGAATCCCGGCAACTGCGTGACGTCGACGCCATGCTCGATACGCAAGGCGTCGGGCAGGCCGGCATGCACCTGCGCGACGATGGCGTGCGCAGCCAGCAATTCCTGCAACCGCTGGCGCGAGCCACGGCGGCGGTTCACGCGCAACCAGGTCGACGCCGCGCGGTTGTTGGCTGCGCACATCGCCGCCGCCGCGTCGCCCCAGTCCTGTTCGAAGCGGCGCAGCATCCACGACGGATGGTTGTGCGCGATTTCCGCCGTCGCCGGCAGCGCGGCGAGCAAGGCCTCGCGCTCGCGCTGGAAGCGGCGCAGGACCGCGTTCACCAAGCCGGCCAGATTGGTTTCGCCGAGCGCGCGCGCGGCGCCGACGCTGGCATCGACCACGGCGTAAGCCGCGTCGATGCCGAGTTCGAGCTGCGCCAGACCATTGATCAGCAGCGCCTCGACCGCGTCGTGGCGCTTGGGCAGCGGCTTGGCGAGCAGCATCCGCAGCAAGGCCTCATAGCGGAAGATGCCGCGCAGGCTGGCGTAGAGGATGGCGCGCAGCTGGGCGCGATCACGCGCGTCTTCGAGGCTGGCATCGGCCTCCACCAGCAAGTCGGTCAGCGATGCGCCGCCGCGACGCAGGTTGGCCAGCGCGCGCGCGGCGAGGGCACGGATCGGCAGCACCGGCTTCATGCGCGGCGCAGGTCGCTGCGCGCGTTCAGGTATTCGTGGGCAGCAAGCGGTCGTCCGCCGTCGCGTTGCACGCGCGTCAGCCGCAGCAGGCCTGCGCCGGTCGCGACATCGATGCCGTCACGCCCGGCATGCACGATCTCGCCGGGCGGATGATGGCTTGCGCCATCGATCGCCTGCGCCGCATGCACGCGCAGACGTTCCCCGCCGAGCACGAGCTCCGCGACCGGCCACGGCGTAAAGGCCCGCACCTGGCGTTCGAGATCGATGGCGCTGCGCTCGAAGTCAAGCACGGCCTCGCGCTTGTCGAGCTTGTGCGCATATTCGACACCGCGCTCCGACTGCGGCTCGGGTCGCGGCAAGGAGCCGTCGGCCAGTCGGCGCAGGCCTTCGGCGACCAGCTCGGCGCCGAGGGCGGCGAGGCGGTCGTGCAGACTGCCACCGGTCTCGTCGGCCGCGATCACGGTCTGGCGCCGCAGGTACACCGGGCCGGTGTCGAGGCCGCGTTCCATGCGCATCAGGCAGACCCCGGTCTCGGCGTCGCCGGCGGCGAGCGAGCGCTGGATCGGCGCCGCACCACGCCAGCGCGGCAACAGCGAGGCGTGCACGTTCCAGCAGCCATGGTGCGGGATGGCGAGCACACTCGGCGACAGGATCAGACCGTAGGCGACCACGATCATCAGGTCCGGTCGGTACTGCGCGAGGCGCTGGCGGCTGGCCAGCGATTTGAAGTTCTCGGGCTGCTCCACTGCCACGCCAGCCGCGCGCGCGCGCTGCTTGACCGGGCTTGCGCTCAAGGCGCGACCGCGACCGGCCGGGCGGTCCGGCTGGGTATAGACGGCCACCAGTTCAGCGCGGCTCGCGAGCACGGCTTCGAGACAAGGCACGGCGAACTCCGGCGTGCCGGCAAAGACAATACGCATCAGAGCGAGTGCTCGCGGTCGCCGGCAGCACGCTTGTCGCGCGCCTGCTTGGCCAGCTTCTTGCGCACCATGTCGCGCTTCAACGGCGACAGGTAATCGACGAACACCTTGCCGGCGAGATGATCGAGCTCGTGCTGGATGCAGACCGCCAGCAGGCCATCACTTTCGATCACGCAGCGCTCGCCATGGCGGTCCAGGGCGTCCACCCGCACCGCATTCGCGCGCGTCACGTCGGCATAAATGCCCGGCACCGAAAGACAACCCTCCTGGTACACCTGTTCGCCCTCCCGATGCGTGATCTTCGGGTTGATCAGCACGATCGGCTGGTCCTTGCCCTCGGAGACATCGATCACGACGAGCTGCCTGTGGCAATCGACCTGCGTCGCTGCGAGCCCGATGCCGGGCGCGGCGTACATGGTTTCCAGCATGTCGTCGATCAGCTTCTGCAGGCTTGCGTCGACGCTTTCGACCGGTTTCGCCACGGTGCGCAGCCGCGGGTCCGGGAACTCCAGGATGTTCAAGATGCTCATTGCGTTCTCCTGCCCACGGAATGGAGGCGGGAGTGCCTCGATCAAGCGGCGTGATGGGGGGCGCATTTTATCGCGGATGGAATTGGGTTACACTCGGACCAGTCCTCGCCAAATCAGAGGCTTAGCCGCCATGCTTAAAAGATCGCTTGCAGTATTGGCTGGAATCCTGTTCAGCGCATCCGCTTTTGCGCTCGACGCGGATGACCTGCGTTCCGACCATCCCGATTCCTACACCGTCGTCGAAGGCGACACGTTGTGGGCCATTGCCGGTCGATTCCTCAACAACCCTTGGCAGTGGCCGGAAATCTGGCAGGCCAACGACCAGATCAAGAATCCGCACCTGATCTACCCGGGCGACGTGATCAGCCTGATCTATGTCGATGGCAAGCCGATGCTGACCCGCGGCCTCGCCGGCCAGCGCCCAAGCAACGAGAAGCTCTCTCCGCGTGTGCGCGACATGGGCGGCAGGCGCGCCGTCGGGCCAATCCCGCTGGACGCACTCAAGGCTTTCCTCGAGCACACGCGTGTGCTCACCGAAGCCGACGCCGATGCGCTGCCCTATGTCGTCGGCAACGAAGAAGCCCGCCTGCGTACCGTTGATCTCGGCCTGGTCTACGTGCGCGGCCTCGACGCCCGCCCCGGCACCGAGGTCGATATCGTCCGCCCCAGCTTCGTCTATACCGAGGTGAAGAAGGGCTGGCCGTGGCAGCACAAGCCACGCGAAGCCCAGTCACGCGACTGGGACCCGAGCCAGGGCTTCACCTTGGGCAGCATCTGGACCGACCATATCGGTCGCTACTTCCGCGAGCGCCGCTCTGAAATCCTCGGCCACGAAGTGGTGCAGGTGGCACGCGCGCGCGTCATCGCCGAAGGCGATCCGGCAACGCTCGAAATCCGCGACGGCGACATGGAAGCCCGCGCCGGCGACCTGATCCTGCCAGTCGACGACTCGCCGTACGACCCCTCCTACTCGCAGCATGCGCCGGAATCGGTGCCCGACAACATGCGCGTGCTCGCGGTCTCCGAAGGGTATGCCGTGACCGGCCCGGCACGCGTCGTCGCGCTCTCGCGCGGCGCCCGCGACGGTATTGGCAACGGACAGGTGTTCGCGCTGATGAACCAGGGCAAGACCGTGCGCGACAGCGTCAAGCACCCGAGCGGCGACCTGCGCAGCGCCTTCCAGACCAAGAAGAAGTACGTGACCCTGCCCGAGGAATTCGCCGGCCACGTGATGATCTTCCGCACCTTCGAGAAAATCAGCTACGGCCTGGTCATGGACGGCAAACGCCCGATCTTCGTCAACGACCTCGCCCGCGAGCCGCAGTCGCTCTGACCCGAGCATCCGCTCCACCCCAAGGGCGCGACCTCAGGTCGCGCCCTTTTCGTTTGCGCGGACTACTCGACCCGCATCCCGATGATTGGGGCATACTCCGCCCATCATGGCCGCCAGCCCTGACCCGATAAAGAACCAGAACAGAGTTTGCCCGGTGCTGTTTTCGATCACCTCACAGGCGTGCGCCTGATCCGGGAAGTCCGGAGGAGGCCCTCCCTCCGTGCTTGCACAGCGCAAGTCGGCATTGGCCACGTCATCGCGATAGACGATTTCATGCGGCTGATAGGAAAAGCCGCAAGTCATCATCGATGCATCTAGCCAGGCTTGCCGGCTCCAGTCCCATGCCCGCACCGATCGCGTGGTGAAGTGAAAGCGCCATGGCTGCCGGGTGCGCTCGGCGCGGTCGATGAAAGCCCACTCGCCAGACAGATTCGGCCAGCACGAGTCGTGGCTCGGCCAAGAGTTGCGTCCGAACCCACCAAAGCCGAAGTTGAAACGACTCAGCCGCGCGTTCGAGAGCCGACGCGCGGGGCCATCCGGAAGTGTCGACGCGAGATCAAGATAGACCTCGCCCAGAGGCGAGAAATTAACCGTCACTACACCGATTGAGGATGCTTCCGGCGACGGCGGATACTGACCAGGATCGCCGGTAAATCCCAGTACCGGCCCGTCATTCCAGCGCTCGAGCGGGCCGGTGAAGTAGTGATACAAGGACGGGTCCGACATCTCGATGTCCAGCGTCGTGCCAACTCTCAGCGCCCCAGTCGCGGTGAACCACTCGGAGTGGCCGGCTTCGTCATATGCCAAAACGACCAGTACGGAGCGCGTACCTTGATGCTCTAGGTAGAAAGCCTGGTGCGGCCGCGTCGGCGTCCAGTACAGACCACGCTCGGGCGTCTCCGCTTGCACAGACCCGAGACCCGCACACAGGACGAGGCCCAACACCTGCTGGATGCCAACCGACTTCACAAATGTCGTTCGGTGCCTCACTATTCCAACCGCGTGCGCACCGGGGGGTGCCGCCTCAACCCCCAGATGTATCAGGGACTTTCGATCACATAAAGGACGATTGCGCATGATCAGGCCATTCCTTACCGTAAGTGTTGCTACTCTTCTCTCTCTCTCTACGGTTAGTCAAGCAGTAGCTAACCCCTCCGCTGGTTTGAGTCAGCAACCAGTCATACCCATCAGCATCGGGACCCGATCCGCGCAAACTGCTGAATTGCGCCAGGCAAATCTGCCCGAATCGGCGTTCGAATATTCGACTCGCCTCTCGACCACAGAATTAGACCTTGAGTCTGTACTTGAAGGGCCAGTCCATGCGCAACTGGCTCAGCGCGGGTTCGTCTTGGGGGGCATCGTGAAGATTGAACTGATGCCCGGCGAGTGGTTTCAGTTTCACGGGCAGCGCCTAGAACGAAGCCAATCGGGATCCACGACTTGGATCGGAGTATCTGCAGGCGACGCTGGTTTTCTTACTCTCACCAAGAACGGGCTGCACGTAGTAGGGGCGGCAGATGTCGGAATTCGGCAGTTCCGTTTAAAGGGTCCGCTGAATGGGCGCATCGTTGTGCGCGAAACGCTTCCCGCGACAGGCGCTTTTTGCGAGCAAATAGATACTGTGCCCAAGATCTCCGCAATACCGGAGACACCCAAGGCGTCAATGAGCAAGTCGATGGTTGTAGTCGACTTGATGGTGCTAATGAGCAATGAAGCTGTCGCCCATCTTGGCTGGGACTGGAAAACCGATGTTGACAATTTCGTGGCAAACATGAACCAGTCCTTCGTCGACAGCTCCATAGCAGCCCGCGTTAGAGTGGTGAAATATGCCCAGATAAGAGACAGCGCAGCCAACGGAACAAACGTTGCAAACCAAGTAAGCAATGTTTTCAGCCTGCTCTCCAATGCGAGTCAACCGTTTTCAACGATTCCTTCCGAGCGAAATCAAGTGGGCGCTGACATCGTTCTGCACCTAATTACTCGTCTGCCCAACTCCACCCGTTGCGGCGCGGCAAATGCCTACCGCGCTGGTTCCAACACCGACGTCGCCTTTGCGGTCGCGTCGGTGAACTGCCCCGCTAGCGACCATACTTTCACCCACGAGGCGGGGCACCTTCTGGGTGGAATTCATGATTCAGCGTTCACAACCGAAACACAGGCGGTCTTCCCCTATGCCTTCGGTTACACGAATAGGCAGATCGCGGGCGCGAATTTTCGAACGCTTATGGGCGACGGTACATTTGCCGGTGGTGATGCGTGCAGCGGCGGCACATCGGGTTGCCCTCGCATCAATCGCTGGTCATCGCCTCACCAGCAGGTAGAGATTGCCGGTCAGACCGTTCCTATTGTTGCTGAAGCAGATGCTGCCAAGAGCAACATGGTCCGGACAATTCAGGGCAGCAGCGATTTCTATGATCCTGTTGAGGGAATGGCGAGCCTGGTGGCAAGACACCGAAGCCCGGTCGCCGTCTCTCCAGGGTCGCCGACCAACTTTGTCGCAGACAGCTACTGTGGCGGAATTCCTAGAGAGTTTTCCTGGAGAGCCGGAACCGGAGTCGCGGGCTGGTATGAGCTGTACACAGTAGCCCATGGCGATGTGACAGAGCCGCCCTACACGAGCCCAACGTCCACACTGGATGCGAGATCGCTCGCTGTCACGGTGTATTCGTATCGGATGGACACGACATTCGTATATCTGCGGAGTTGCAACACTGCTGGATGCAGCAGCTGGATCACGGGTGGACCGCTGCTGCCGCTGGGAATTCCTCCCTGTCGGTGAGATTAGCGCAGGGAGAGATGGCGCCCTTTTCGTTTGCGAAATTTCCGGCTTGCATTTGCGAGCCTGCCGGGCGCGTTTGTGGCGGGCGCGGTGCAGGCTATGCGGATGAACCATGCAGCGCACCACGAACCCACCGAACTGCAAGCCTGGCTGATCGCACACCGCACACCCGGGCTTGGCGACCTGCGCCTGGCGGCGCTGCACCAGCGCTTCGGCAGCATGCGCGCGGCGCTGGCTGCCGGGCGTTCGGCGCTGCGCGAGTGCGGCCTGCCCGACGCCGTGTGCAGTGCGTTGGCGCGCGGCGGTCGCGCGTCGGTCCGTGCCGATCTCGACTGGCTCGAAGCCGCGCCGAACCGCCACCTGCTCACGCTCGCCGATCCCGACTACCCGCCACTGCTGCGTCGCCTCGAGAATGCGCCGCCGGTGCTGTTCGTCGAGGGTGACCTGAATGCGCTGTGGCGGGCGCAGATCGCCATGGTCGGCAGTCGCAACGCCAGCCGCTCCGGGCTCGGCATCGCGCGCGACTTCGCGGCGCACTTCGCCCGTCTCGGCATCGTCGTGACCAGCGGGTTGGCCGAAGGCATCGACGGCGCCGCGCATGCCGCCTGCCTGGATGCCGGCGGCAGTACCATCGCCGTGTTCGGCACCGGCCTCGATCGTGTCTATCCGCAGCGTCACCTCGACCTGGCCCGGCGCATCGCGGCACAGGGCGCGCTGGTCTCCGAGTTTCCTATCGGGACACCGCCGCTGCCCGAGCACTTTCCGCGGCGCAATCGCATCATCGCCGGACTGACGCTGGGCACGCTGGTGGTCGAGGCATCGTTGAAGTCGGGCTCGCTGATTACCGCCAGGCTTGCGACCGAGAGCGGGCGCGAGGTGTTCGCCGTACCCGGTTCGATCCACGATCCGCGCGCACGCGGCTGCCACGAACTGATCCGCAACGGCGCCGCGCTGGTCACCGCCGCCGAACAACTGGTCGAAGCACTGCAACCGATCGGTCACGAACTCGGCAGCGTGTTGCGCGCGCGCCTCGCCGCGCAAGCCGCGCCGGCTGTGGCCGTGGCGACACCGGACGCGGCAAACGCGCGGCTGCTCGACGCCATCGGCTTTGCGCCTACGGATTTTGACAGTCTGCTCGGCGCCACCGGGTTGACCGCCGGCGCGATCTCTTCCATGCTGATGTCGCTCGAACTCGACGGGCACGTCGCCGACCTCGGCGGCGGTCGCTTTCAACGACTGGCGCGGTGACTGCATTGGTTGAATCCGCATGGATTTCCAAGGCTGAACCCCTTCCGCAGCACGACGCGCGGTCCTCCCCGACTCCCTCCGAATCCTGCGCATGCCGCGCTGATCGAGGCGGCTTTGCGTCACCCACCTGCAGGAGAGCAAAATGAAGGAATCCGTGCTGTCGGTGCTGGTCTATCTGTTCCGCAATTACTTCCTCGGCGAGCCGGATACGGTGCACGACCGCGCTTCGCTGCAAGCGGAATTGATCGAAGCCGGCTTCGATGCGCTGCATGTCGGCAAGGCGTTCGACTGGCTCGCCGACCTGCAGGACGAGCAGCCGAGCGCGCCCGATCTCGCCCGTCAGCAGCCGCTGCGAGTGTATGCACCCGAGGAACTGGACCTGCTGGACACCGACTGCCGCGGCTTCCTGATGGCGCTGGAGCAGCGCGGCGTGCTCGACGCCGATGCGCGCGAGCGCGTGATCGAGCGTGCGTTGGCGCTGGAGCAGTCGCCGGTCGACCTGCATGACCTGAAATGGGTGGTGCTGCTGGTGCTCTACAACACGCCGGACCGCGAGGCCGGCTATGCGTGGATGGAGTCGGAGCTTCTCGCCGCGCACCTCGCGCGCAACTGAGTCGGCAGCGAATTGGCTTGACAGCACCAGCCCGCCCGTGAATCACTGAAATAAGGACGCGCCTCGTGCGCGACGACCGGGCCATGTGGTCAGCACCACGGTCACCGGCCCGCAACAGCGAACCCACAAGCTGCCGCAGCGCTCCTGCGGCGTAGAAGGACTATGGCCAAGAACCTGCTCATCGTCGAGTCGCCCGCCAAGGCCAAGACGATCAACAAATACCTCGGCAAGGACTTCCACGTCCTCGCCTCCTACGGCCATGTGCGCGATCTGGTGCCGCGCGAGGGCGCGGTCGATCCCGAGCGCGATTTCGCCATGCGCTACGAACTGATCGAGAAGAACGAACGCCACGTCGAGGCGATCGCCAAGGCCGCCAAGCAGGCTGACGCCCTCTACCTCGCAACCGACTTGGATCGCGAGGGTGAGGCGATCAGCTGGCACATCAGCGAGATCCTGCGCGAGCGCAGCCTGCTCGAAGGGCGCTCGCTGCACCGAGTGGTGTTCTCCGAGATCACGCCCAAGGCAATCCAGGAAGCGGTCGCGCATCCGCGCAAATTGCAGCTCGATCTGGTCAATGCGCAACAGGCGCGACGCGCGCTCGATTACCTGGTCGGCTTCAATCTCAGCCCGGTGCTGTGGCGCAAGGTTCAGACCGGGCTGTCGGCCGGGCGTGTGCAGTCGCCGGCGCTGCGCCTGATCGTCGAGCGTGAGGAAGAGATCGAGGCGTTCACGGCGCAGGAATACTGGTCGATCGCGGCGCAGTGCGCCCATCCGGTGCAGGCCTTCGATGCCCGCCTGCTGCGCTACGACGGCCACAAGGTCGAGCAGTTCACCTTCCGCGACGGCGCCGCTGCGGAAGCCGCGCGGGCGGAACTGGTGCGTGCGGCCAACGGCATGCTCAAGGTCGCCGATGTCTCGCGCAAGCAGCGCCAGCGTCGTCCCTCACCACCCTTCATCACCTCGACCCTGCAGCAGGAAGCAGCGCGCAAGCTCGGCTTCGGCACCAGTCGCACCATGCGCCTGGCGCAGGGCCTGTATGAAGGTGTGCAGATCGGTGACGAAGGCCTGGTGGGATTGATTTCCTACATGCGTACCGACGCCGTGCATCTGGCCAATGATGCGATCGCCGAACTGCGCGCAGTCATCGCGGATCGCTATGGCGCCAAGGCCCTGCCGGAAGCACCGAACGTCTACAAGACCAAATCGAAGAATGCGCAGGAAGCGCACGAAGCCATTCGTCCGACCTCGGCCCTGCGTACGCCGGAGTCGGTCGCCAGGTATCTCAATCCCGACCAGCTCAAGCTGTACGAACTGATCTGGAAGCGCACCGTCGCCTGCCAGATGGCGCCGGCGCTGATGGAGACGGTAGCCGTCGATCTCGCTGCCGGGTCAAGACATGCCTTCCGCGCCACCGGCACCACGGTGATCGAACCGGGCTTCCTCGCCGTGTACGAGGAAGGCCGCGATCAGAAGACCGAAGAAGACGATGACGAGGGCCGCCGCCTGCCGTTGATGAAGGAAGGCGACAGCATTCCCTTGTCGCAGGTGCTCGCCGACCAGCACTTCACCGAGCCGCCGCCACGCTATTCCGAGGCGTCGCTGGTCAAGACGCTGGAGGAATACGGCATCGGCCGGCCGTCGACCTATGCCAGCATCATCCAGACCCTGCTTGGGCGCGAGTACGTGATGCTCGACAACCGCCGCTTTCGCCCGACCGACGTTGGCCGCGTGGTGGCCAAGTTCTTGTCCAACCATTTCGCGCAGTACGTCGACTACGAGTTCACCGCGCGCATGGAAGATGAGCTCGACGCGGTGTCACGCGGCGAGGAGGAATGGGTGCCCTTGCTGCGCAAGTTCTGGGGACCGTTCAAGGCCCAGGTCGCCGACAAGATGGAAACCGTGAGCCTCGATGAGGCCAAGCAGAACCGCGTGCTCGGCAACGACCCGGCGACCGGCAAGCCGATTTCGGTGCGCCTCGGCCGCTTCGGACCGTTTGCGCAAATCGGCACCAAGGACGACGAGGACAAGCCGAAGTTCGCCTCGCTGCAGGCCGGCCAGAGCCTGCACACGATCACGCTCGAAGATGCGCTCGAACTGTTCAAGCTGCCGCGCGTGCTCGGTCATGCGGCCGACGGCAAGGAAGTCAGCGCCGCGGTCGGTCGCTTCGGCCCATTCGTCAAGCACGGCAGCACCTATGCCTCAATCAAGACGCCGGAAAGTGCCTACACGATCGAGTTGCCTCGCGCGCTGCAGCTGATCGAGGAGAAGGAGGAACAGATCCGCAACCGCATCATCATGAGTTTCGACGATGGCGCGATCGAAGTGTTGAACGGCAAGTACGGTCCCTACATCACCGACGGTGCCAAGAACGGCAGGATCCCCAAAGACCGCGATCCGAAAACCCTGACCCGCGAAGAGTGCGTCGAATGGCTCGCCGCCGGCAAGCCGGTCAAGAAGAAGACCGGCAAGTTCGGGCGCGCCGCGAAGAAGGCACCGGCCAAGAAGGCCGCGAAGAAGCTGGCTGCCGGCGAGGGCACCACGCCGATCAAGGCGGCAGTGAAGAAGGCGGCGGCGAAGAAAGCGCCCGCGAAGAAGCCTGCGGCCAAGAAAGCTGCGAAGAAGGCGCCCGCAAAAAAGGCGGCTGCCAAACGCTGATCCGCCTTTCCGTGGGTGCGATTTTCAATCGCACTCTTTGATCTGTCGCCGCGCAAAAAGCGTGTGATTGAAAATCGCACCCACGAGAGCCCCACAAGCGGCCCGCGCTGAATCAAGCGTGGCGAGTGCCGTATGATCGACGCCTCTCGGCCACGGCCTACCCATGTTCGGTCTGGAAATCCTGCTCGCGCTGATCCTGAAGTTCTGGGCGGTCCTGTACGGGCTCGTCTACGGCGCGATCTCCAGCCTGCCACGGCTGCATCGCTCGCTGCTGGCGCGGCAACTCAAGGTCGAGTGGCATGACGCCGAGTTCCTGATCGTGCAGAGCCAGGGTCGCGACCTGCACATCGCCGGCCTGACCGTGATCGTCTTGTGCAGCGGCCATGGCCGCATCGCCTACCGCGAGCGCGACACCCTGCTGCTGCAGGGACAGACGCTGCGCATCGCGGTCGATCCCGCAGCCGATGCCCTGGTCCTGCTCGGCAACATGCTCGACCTCGGCCGCGGCCGCGAAACCCGGCTCTACCGCCGCATCGAGCGCGAACGCGGTGTGCTGCCGCCGTGAGTCGTGGACCAGCGCGCCTGCGCCGGGAACCGCTACCGGCTTATTTCAGTCCGGCGAGCATCCCGGCCTTTTGCATTTCTTCGACGAGCGCCGGTTCTTCCACCGAATAGACGCCGCGCGCGGCACGCCAGACCAGCTTCTTTTCCTGCAGCGCCGTGAGCGCGGCCTGGACGCCCGGCACATCGGCTCGGGCGTCGGACTCGGATACACCAGCGAGCATGAGAGCACGCCGATACTGCTCGAGTGTCGCGGCCTCGAACGGCGCGTAGTCCGCACCAGCCGCCGCCATCACGCGCAGCACCGCCGCCTGAATTGGCGTCAGACTGTGCACCACTTTCATCAACTCGGCATTCATCACCTCGATCTGCGCCCGCACCTCGACGGCGAAGCGGGACGCGCCATCGCCCGGATCGAGCGAGAAGTCGAAGCGAAACACGTCCGCGGCCGCGTACATCACTTCCGGGCGATGTCCGGCCAGCTGGAACAGCTGCATCACTTCTTTCGGGTCCAGCCGGAACGGAAGATCGACGTGCGCGCAAAACCAGCTCACAAAGTCTGCGCCCAATGGTGGAAAGCTGACCATCGGCGCACCGAAGAACGCTTGATCCTTGCCGTTGCGCAACATCGCCAGCTTGTCGCGATTGGAGCCGGTGCACACAAGCCGCAACCCATGGTGAGCGGAACCGTTGAGCTCGTCGCGGGCCGCCTTCAACGCGAACAGCGCCTCGCTGCCTTCCTGCGTGGTGATCGCATGCTGAGCTTCATCGATGATCAGGACGATGATCTGGCCGGTGTCGTCAGAGAGGGCAGACAACGCATCCGCAAGCGAGACGTCTCGGTCCAGGCCGACGCGATCCAGATCGAACTGCGCGCCGCCCACAGTCACACGCCCCAGGCCCGCGCGCTTCGCCAGCCGCTGCACCACGCCGGCGCGCTCGGCAAGCGCGGCGCGCACGGCGCCAACGATCACTTCGCCGGGGTTGGCTGCGGGGTTGGCCCACAGATCGACGTAGAGCACCATGGCGCCCGCGCGCTCGAGCGCCGGGCGCAGGTCTTCGCGCAGAAACGTGGACTTGCCCGTTCGCCGCGGCGCGGCGAGGAACACGCCCGACGCGGCAGCGCTGCCGACCGCCACGTTCAAGATCTTGTCGGCAAGCGAGCGCGCCAGCTCCGGTCGGAAAAACACATTGCCGCGATCCTGCGATGCCATTGCGCGCCTCGTTTATAGCGAATTATGGCCTTTTATAGTCGATTATAGTTGCGGGCGCGAGTGCCGCCCCAGGACCGCCCGCCAGCACGCTCAGATCCCATGCTGCGCGCGCACGCTCTGAATCCGGTCGCGCACCTTGGCGGCAAGCGAGCTGGACGACTCGGCGCGGTCGAAGATCGACTTGAGCACGCGCTTTTCGTCGTCATCGACCACCTTGTCGCGCAGCGCCAGACCGAGCAGGAAGTTGAGTTCGCCCTCGTCGAGGGTGCCGTCGTCGGCGAAGACCTGGATCGCGCTCCAGGCAATTTCGGTGTAGCTCTTGGGCTGGATCGGGCTCATGCGACGTACTCCGCAGGGAAGAACTGACGCTAGCAACGCCGGGATCGCTCCTACAAGCCCTGCGAGCGCTCTGGCGCTTGCACTGTACTGGTGCGCATTGCCCCTTATTCGAGCAAGCGGCCCGGCCATGCTCCGGATGGCTTCCCCAAGTCCTTGATTGGCCGTGTCGTCGACTTGGCACGCGGATTGCGCTTGAGGTCGCACCTCAACCCAACGGAGTGCTGCGATGTCGGTCGAAAACGTGCTGAAGATGATCAAGGACCACGAGGTCGAATTCGTCGACCTGCGCTTTGCCGACATGCTCGGCAAGCAGCACCACGTGACCTTCCCGGCCCACGCCATCGATGCCAGCACCTTCGAGGACGGCAAGATGTTCGACGGCTCCTCGATCGCCGGCTGGAAGGGCATCAACGAGTCCGACATGGTGCTGATGCCGGACGCAGCCACCGCCGTGCTCGACCCGTTTACCGAACACGCCACCCTGATCCTGGTCTGCGATGTGCTCGAGCCGAGCACGATGCAGGCCTACTCGCGCGACCCGCGCACCACCGCCAAGCGCGCCGAAGCTTTCCTGAAATCCTCGGGCATCGCCGACACCGCGTTCTTCGGCCCGGAGCCGGAGTTCTTCATCTTCGACAGCGTCCGCTTCCGCAACGACATGAACGCCACCGGCTTCGAGATCGAGTCGGAAGAAGCGGCGTGGAGTTCCAACAGGAAGTTCGAGGCGGGCAATACCGGTCATCGTCCGAGCGTGAAGGGCGGCTATTTCCCGGTCGCGCCGGTCGACTCGCTGAACGACATCCGCGGCGAGATGTGCAAGGTGCTGGAGGCGATGGGGCAGACGGTGGAAGTGCACCATCACGAGGTCGCGAATGCGGGCCAGTGCGAGATCGGCGTCAAGTTCAACACCATGGTCGCCAAGGCCGATGAGCTGATGAACATGAAGTACGTGGTCAAGAACGTCGCCCACCGCAACGGCAAGACCGCGACCTTCATGCCCAAGCCGATCGTCGGCGACAACGGCTCGGGCATGCACGTGCACCAGTCGCTCGCGAAGGGCGGCCAGAACCTGTTCGCCGGCGACGGCTACGGCGGCCTGTCGCAGCTGGCGCTGTGGTACATCGGCGGCATCTTCAAGCACGCGCGTGCGATCAACGCCTTCACCAACTCGACCACCAACAGCTACAAGCGTCTGGTGCCGGGCTTCGAGGCGCCGGTGATGCTCGCCTACTCGGCGCGAAACCGCTCGGCCTCTTGCCGCATCCCGTGGGTGTCGAGCCCGAAGGCACGCCGCATCGAAATCCGCTTTCCGGACCCGGTGAACTCCGGTTACCTCACCTTCGCCGCGCTGATGATGGCCGGCCTCGACGGCATCCGGAACAAGATCGACCCGGGCGCACCGAGCGACAAGGACCTCTACGACCTGCCGCCGGAAGAAGCCAAGGACATCCCGACCGTCTGCCATTCGCTCGACCAGGCCCTCGACGCGCTCGATGCCGATCGCGAGTTCCTGAAAGCCGGCGGCGTGTTCAGCGACGACATGATCGACGCCTACATCGAACTGAAGATGCAGGAAGTCACCAAGTTCCGCGCCGCAACCCATCCGCTGGAGTACCAGCTGTACTACTCGATCTGAGCCCGACGCATCACCCGCAGTGAGCAAACGCCCGGCCTTGAGCCGGGCGTTTGCCTGCATGCTTCCTTGACCAGTGCTCAACCCACAGCGCAACATCGGACCGCCGAATGCGAGGGGTGCGATAAGCACCAGCATCCGACACGCGTCCCCCGCGGCCGTGACCCTCTGGTGCAACCATCCCTGCCGACGGTTGAAGCTGCGACATCATGACCCAAGCACCACCATTCCAGCTCACCAACGTCATGCTCAGTCGCGTTGCCGAGATCGCGGAGCTGGTGGCCAGGTGGAACGCGGCGAACCCTGCGGCCTTGTTGCCGCAGTTGCGGCGCGGCAACCGCATTCGCAGCATCCAGGCTTCGCTGGCGATCGAACAGAACACGCTGTCGGTCGAGCAGGTCACGGCGCTGCTGGACGGCAAGCCGGTGCTGGGCACGCCCCGCGAGATCCAGGAGGTGCTCAATGCCTTTGCGGCCTACGAGGCGATGGCGGACTGGCAGCCCACCCGCCTGAACGATCTGCTGGACGGGCACCAGCGCCTGATGCGCGGGCTGGTCGAGGACGCGGGACGCTTGCGCACCGGTGGTGTCGGCATCTATCAGGGCCAGCAGGTCGTGCACATGGCACCGCCGGCCAGTCGCGTGCCGGCGCTGATGCAGGGCCTGCTGGATTGGCTCGCCAACACCGACGCCCATCCGCTGATCGCCTCCTGCGCCTTCCACTACGAACTGGAGTTCATCCACCCCTTCAGCGACGGCAATGGGCGCATCGGGAGGCTCTGGCAGACACTGATCCTGAGCCGCTGGCAGCCGGTGCTGGCCTTCCTGCCGGTCGAGAGCGTGATCAAGCACCGTCAGTCCGATTACTACCGAATGCTGGGCGAAGCCGATCAAGCCGGCGACTGCGGCGGGTTCATCGGGTTCCTGCTGGATGCCATCTTCGAGGCCTTGAAACAAGTGATCGGTGCCTCGCTGAACAGCACCGTCGATTCGGTCACGCCGGTAGAAACGCCGGTAGAAACGCCGGTAGAAATGCCGGTGGTTGGACGGCCCAAGACGCCCGAGCGCATCTTGGCGGTCTTGGCTACCCATCCAACCTGCACGCTGGGCGAGGTGGCTTCGATCGTCGGCAAATCAGTGCGTGCGGTGGAACGCGCGGCGGCCCACCTGCAGCAGCAGGGACGGCTACGCTTTGTTGGGCCACGCAAGGGCGGGCGCTGGGAGGTGGTGGAGTGACCCGTACCCATGTCGGCGACCGCGAAGCACTCCTTCCCCAATGTCCCTGAGCGAATCGTTGCCGCTACTGGATGCCCTGAGCCTGCCGGTGCTGCTGGTCGACGGCGCGCATCGCATCGTCGCGCCGAACGCGGCTTTTTGTGCGTGGACCGGGGCCGGGGCGCGGCGCTGGAGCGGGATCGCGGTGCGCGATCTGGGCGGTGTCGGCGAACTGCTCGACGCGGCGCTGGCACGTTGCGCGGCGGAGCGGCAGACGCAGCGTCTGGCGAATGCGCTGTTCCAGCCGAAGCCGGATCTGGACCTGCGTGCGGACATCCACTGCATCCCGGTCGTGAACGGCGACATCGCCTTCGTCATCGAATGGCATCGCGATATCGACCTGCCCGAAGCCGAACGGGCTGCGGCGCTGCCGAGTGCGCTCGCGGCGACGCTGAAGGGGCTCGCGCATGAGGTGCGCAATCCACTCGCCGGGCTGCGTGGCGCGGCGCAGCTGCTGGCGCGCCGCGTCCATGATGCCGACGCGCGCCGCTACATCGAGGTGATCGACGCCGAGACCCAGCGCCTGGCCGAGTTGGTCGAGCGCCTGCTCGATCCGCATCCGAGCCGGCCATTCGCGGCGCTGAACATCCACGACGTGCTGGAACGCGTGCGCGCGCTGGCCGAAGCCGATGCCGGCTGGAGCGCGCGCATCACCCGCGACTACGACCCGAGCCTGCCCGAGTTGCTGGGCGATCGCGATCGGCTGATCCAGGCGGTGCTGAACCTGGTGCGCAATGCGCTCGAGGCCGGCGCCAATGAAGTGCGCCTGCGAACTCGCGCCGAGCACGGCGTGCCGATCGGCGACGCGACGCACAAGCTGGCATTGCGCGTAGACGTGATCGACGACGGTCGCGGCATTCCCGAAGCACTGGCGCCGCGGGTGCTGCTGCCGCTGGTGTCCGGACGCGCCGAGGGCAGCGGGCTTGGCCTGGCGCTGGCCCAGGAAATTGCACGCGAGCACGGCGGTGGCCTCGGTTTCATCAGTCGGCCGGGCCATACCGTGTTCACGCTGCTGCTGCCCTATGAGCGCGATCCCGGCGACAATGGCGTATGAGTGAAATCTGGATTCTCGACGACGACCGCTCGGTGCGCTTCGTGCTCGCCGAGTCGATGCGCGACGCCGGCTACACCGTGCGCGATTTCGACAACGCGCGCGCCGCGCTGTCGGTGCTGGCGCACGCCACGCCCGATGTCGTGTTCACCGACGTACGCATGCCCGGCACCGACGGCTTCCAGTTCCTGGAGATGCTCAAACGCACGAAGCCGGAGGTGCCGGTGATCGTGATGAGCGCTTACACCGACATCGCCAGCACCAGCGCCGCGTTTCGCGGCGGCGCCTTCGATTTCCTGCCCAAACCTTTCGATCTGGATGCCGCGACCCGGCTCGCGCAACGCGCACTTGCCGGCTCCGCGGCGACGTCCGAAGTGGCGCCGGTCGCCGATGAAGCACTGTCCCTGCTGGGCGAGTCGCAACCGATGCGCGAACTGTTTCGCGCCATCGGTCGCGTCGCCGGCACGCCGCTGAACGTGCTGATCACCGGCGAAACCGGCACCGGCAAGGAACTGGTAGCGCGCGCCCTGCACCAGCACTCGCTGCGCGCGCGCGGCCCGTTCGTGGCCTTGAACACGGCCGCGATTCCGGCCGAACTGCTCGAATCGGAGTTGTTCGGCCATGAGGCCGGCGCCTTCACCGGCGCGCACAAGCGCCACATCGGCCGCTTCGAACAGGCGCAAGGTGGCACGCTGTTTCTCGATGAGATCGGCGACATGCCGATTGCGCTGCAGACGCGGCTGCTGCGCGTGCTCGCCGAAGGCGAGTTCTATCGCGTCGGCGGCCGCGAGTTGATCCGCGTCGACGTGCGCGTGGTCGCTGCCACGCACCAGAACCTCGAAGTGCGCGTCGCCGGTGGCGAGTTCCGCGCCGACCTGCTGCACCGCCTCGACGTGGTTCGCCTCGACATCCCGCCGCTGCGCGCGCGTCGCGACGATATCCCGCTGCTGGCGCAGAACTTCCTCGACCGCGCCACGCGCGAAGCGCGGGTCGAGCCGAAACGCTTCAGCGCTGAAGCCCTGCAACGCGTGCAGGCGCACGACTGGCCGGGCAATGTGCGCCAGCTCGAAAACCTGTGCCGACGCCTGGCGGTGATCACTGCCGGACGCGAGATCGGGGTGCACGAGTTGCCGGCGTTCCTGACCGATCCACAGATTGCGGCGATCGCGGCCGGAGGCCGCTCCTTGAGTCTCGACGGTGCGGTAGGAGCGGCCTCCGGCCGCGATGGCCGCGACAGCCGCGATACCGACTGGCCCCAAGCCCTGCGCCACGCCATCCAGCGCTCGCTGCGCGACGGCCGCGCCGGCGTGTTCGACGAGGCGCGCGAACTGTTCGACAAGACCCTGCTCGAAGCCGCGCTCGAACTCACCCGCGGCCACCGCGTCGAAGCCGCGAAACTGCTCGGCATCGGCCGCAACACCATCACCCGCAAGCTCGGCAGCTCGCGCGGGCGGCGGGGGTAATTCGATCAAGGCCGCTGACCTCTTTCTCCCTTCTCCCCCCGGGAGAAGGG
The DNA here is from genome assembly GCA_016703225.1 of Lysobacterales bacterium. Taxonomy (NCBI): domain Bacteria; kingdom Pseudomonadati; phylum Pseudomonadota; class Gammaproteobacteria; order Lysobacterales; species Lysobacterales bacterium. The sequence goes on along the minus strand of JADJCM010000001.1, from coordinate 1,421,485 downwards.
CCGGGGATGAGGGCGAGGCGCGGGAGAGCTGCCCTCATCCGGCGCTACGCGCCACCTTCTCCCGGTGGGAGAAGGAAGTTCGCGGCGAACTGACGCCTACGCCGAAACCGCCAGACTCTCGCGGTGGTAGATGCGTGCGGTGATGGCCGCGGCGATGCCGGCGATCAGCAGGCCGCTGGCCGCCAGCGTCAGCCACTCCATCGAACCAATGTGCTCGGCGCGCACCAGTTTCATGATAGCGTGGTGCTGCGCCAGCAGCGGCACCGCGAACATCCACAGCTGCGTCTTCACCGGCACCACCATCATGATCATTGACGGAATCGCCGGGATGATGGTGAACATGCCGAGCCAGCTCTGCGCCTCGCGGTAGCTCTTCGCGTTCGCCGCGATCAGTGTTTGCAATGAGGAGGCCAGCAGCACCACCGGCCCCAGCGCCGCCAGCATCTGCAGGAACACCAGCGGCCCGAAATTGAACTTCAGCCCGAGCTTGGCCAGTGGCAATTGCGGCAACACGAGGGCGAAGGCGATCAGGGTCAGCAGCAGCGAGGTGATGGCGAAGGCCGAGGTCGCGGCGAGCTTGCCGAGCATGATCTGGCCGCGCGGCACCGGCGTCGCCAGCAGCGGCTCCAGCGACTGGCGCTCGCGCTCGCCCGCAGTGGTGTCGATGGCCAGGTACATGCCGCTCATGAACGCACCCATGATCAGCATGTACGGCAACATCATCAGGATCATCGCGCCACGTGCGACCTCAGAGGCCTGGTCGCGCTCGACCACGGCCAGCGGGTGCGTGATCAGCGGGCTGATGCCGCGCGCCACCAGGCGCAAGGCCGAGACCTGCCGGCCGTAGGCCTTGAGCGCGTCCTCGACGCGACGCGTGGCGCCGCCGGTGTCCTGGCGCGAGGAGTCGAAGAGCATCTCGACCTCGGCCGGCTTGCCCTCGGCCCAGGACTCGCCGAAGTCCTCTCCGATGCGCAGCACGACTTCCTTGTCCTGGTCACGGATCGCCGCCTCCGGGTCCTTCGGCGCCGGTTCGATCTTGAGGTTGCGCGTGGCCAGGAACGCGACCAGATTCGGTGCCCGCTCCGCTCCCACCACCGGCAGGTCCAGCGGCTTTTCGGCGCGACTCTGTTCGCGCGTCAAGACAGTCGAGAGGATGATCGCCATGATCAGCGGCCCAAGTATCGGGCCGAGGATCAGCGCGTTGATCACGGTCTTGCGGTCGCGCAGGTTTTCCAGCACTTCCTTGCGGAAGATGGTCCAGATTGGGTTCTTCATCCGAACAGCCCCTCGTCGGTTCCAATCGCCTTCACGAAGGCGTCTTCGAGATTCGATTCCCCGGTCTGCGCGCGCAGCGCGTCCGGCGAACCCTGCGCCACTACCTTGCCCTTGGCGATCACGATGATGTGATCGCACAGCGCCGCCACCTCCTGCATGATGTGCGAGGAGAACAACACGCAGCGGCCCTCGTCGCGCAGGTTCTTGAGGAAGCCGCGCATGGCGCGCGTGGACATCACGTCGAGGCCATTGGTGGGCTCGTCCAGGATCACGTTCTTCGGGTCGTGGATCAGCGCGCGCGCGATCGCCGTCTTCACCCGCTGCCCCTGCGAGAAGCCCTCGGTGCGGCGGTCGGCGATGTCGTGCATGCCGAGCGCCTGGATCAGCGCGTTGCTGCGGGTATCGGTCAGCGCGCCGTCCATGCCGTGCAGGTCGGCGAAATAGCGGATGTTCTCGCGGGCCGTCAGGCGCTTGTACAGGCCGCGCGAATCCGGCAGCACGCCGAGGCGACGCCGCACCTCGACGGTCTCGGTCTGCGCATCAAGCGCATCGACCAGCACATGGCCGTGATCGGGCTTCATCAGCGTGTACAGCATGCGCAGCGTGGTCGTCTTGCCGGCGCCGTTCGGGCCGAGCAGGCCGGTGATCTTGCCGTCCTCGGCGCTGAAGCTGACGCCATCGACGGCCTTCACCGCGCCGAAGGCCTTGTGCAAATCACGAACTTCGATCATGGCTCAGGGACCCCAGCCGTTGGCGTTCAGGAAGGCCGGGATCGCCGGCATCACGTCCAGGCAACTGGCGTCGAGCGCCTTGGCCTCGTTCTTGTCGATGAACTCGGCGGCGAGCTTGGGCATGCAGCCGGCGGTCAACACGATGTGGCCGCGCCCGCGCACCACCAGATGACGGCCGTTGCGATAACCCTTCGCGGTTTCCTCGCCGTAGCGCGGCGGCGTCACCGGATCGAATTCGCCGGACATCAGCAGTACCGGCACGTCGCTGCGCAGCGGGTCGTGGAAGTTGTCGGGTCGCACGCCCTTCGGCCAGGCGCCGCACTGCGCCTGCATCATTTCGATCATCTCGGTGCCGAGCAGGCTGTCGGCATCGTCCGGGTCGAGCACGAAGCGGCCTGCATCCTCGCTGCAGATCACGCTCAGCTGCATGCCGTGCATGATCGACTCGCCGAGTTCGCCGGTGGCCATGTCCGACTGTGCCATCAGCGTCTCGAAACGCCCTGCGGCCGCCTCGTTCAGCGCGTGCGGCAGCAACGCGGCGGCTTCGGGCGCGTAGGCGAACAAACGCACCGTCGATGCCAGGTGCCCGAACGCGAATTCCCGATCGCGCAAGTCCCAGGTCGCCGGGTCGCGGTAGCGCACCGGCTTGGCCGCGCTGCGCAGCTGCAGCTTGAGCCGCGACAGGTCCTCGGCGGGGTCGCCAAATGCGGCGAAGCAGGCCTTGTCCTCGCGGCAGCGCTGGAAGATCGATGCCAGCGCCGCCTCCAGGTTCTTGGCGTGGTCGTTGCCCAGTGCGAGCGTTGGCGGCACCACGCCGTCGAGAATCATGCTGCGCACACTGTCCGGGTAGTAGCGCAGGTAGGTCTGCGCCGCCCGCGTGCCGTAGGAGCCGCCGACCAGGTTGACCTTGGGTGCGCCGAGCGCCTTGCGCACGGCGTCGAAGTCGGCGGCGGCCACCGAGGTCGTGTATTGGCGCGGATCAGCAGTCGCGGCGAGTTCGGTCGCACACTTGGCGGCGAAGTCACGCTGCGCGTCCGGGCTGTCGCCGGATTCGTCGCCGAACGCGCTCTTGTCGCCCTCGCCCTTGCACACCAGCTTGTTCGAACCGCCGGTGCCGCGCTGGTCGATCAGCACGATATGGCGCTTCTCGCGCATGCGCTCGAAGCCGGCGGCGATCGCCGGAAAACTGTCGAGCGCCGACTGCCCCGGCCCACCGGCAAGGAAGAACACCGGGTCCGGCTCGGGTTCCGCGGCGCGTGCCGGCACCAGGCCGATGCGCAGCGGGATCTTGCGGCCGCCCGCTTCGGCCGGGTTCTCCGGCACGTCCAGCGTCGCGCACAGGCCGCCCATCACCTCACCGGCCATGGTGTTCTTCAGGTCGCAGTCGCGGAAGGTCAGCGACCCTACCTTGCGCTCTGCGGCCACTGCCGGCGCCATCATCGCGGCCGCGACCACTGCTGTCGCCACCACCTGTTGCCACTGTTTCATCGCCATCCTCCGTACGCGAGGCGTGCATCCTAGAGGAGTGGCCGGGAATTGCCACGATCCGATCGTCACGCTGCCGGCCATGGCAGAATCCGGCGCCGATGCCAGCGCCCGAGATGTTCCACCGCCATCGCCCATGGATCTTGTTCCTCGCGCTGGCCAGCGTGTTCGTGGCCGCGCTTGCGTCGATTCCCGGCTACTTCAGCGCCGATGAACTGCAGTGGCTGGCCCGCGCGCGGTCAGCACCGACGCTGGCGGCACTGCCGTGGGTGTCGTTCACCGACCTGAGCCCGTTCCAGTATCGACCGCTCACCTTCAACCTGTGGTTGCTGCTGGCCCACCTGGGCGGCGACCGACCCTGGTTCTCGCACGCCGCGTTCGCGCTGGCGATGGTGGGCATCGCGCTGCTGCTGCGGCAGCTGTTGCTCGCATTCGGGGTGCAGTCGTCGCGGCCGTGGAATGCGGCGACGCTGTTCCTGCTGCTGCCGACGACGGTGTTCAGTGCCGGCTGGGTCGGCACCCTGGCCGACCTGCTGGTCGCGGCGATTGCACTGGCCGCGATGCTGCTGGCCAGCCATGCGCGCGCACGCCCGATGGCGCTGGCAGTACATGCAACGATCGCCTTGCTGTCCACCGCGGTGGCCTTGCTGGCCAAGGAATCGGCGCTGGTGCTGCCGCTGGCATGGCTGCTCTACGCCGCCGTCAGCGACGCGCGGCGTGAAGGGATCGTCGCCGCTGCCGCAGCCAGCGTGGCGGTGGCGACGTACCTGCTGCTGCGCATGGATCCCTTGCTGCATCCGCCCAGCCCCGTTCCCTACTACGCATGGCAGCTGTCGTACCTGCCGCGACGCGTGCTCGACTACCTGCTGTTCCCGCTGCTGCCGAGCGTCGAGGAAGCGCACACCGTGGCGCTGCGCAGTGTCGCGACGCAACTCGGTGCCGGCTTGCTGGTGCTGCTCTGGTGGCGCGACTGCTGGCAGCGCGCGCGCTGGCGCGGCCTGGCGGTGACCGCCGCGAGCCTGGCCCTGATCGGACCCGCACTGCTGCTGCCAAAGGCCTCGGCGCATTTCGCGCTGCTTGCCGGTGTTGCGCTGGCCGCGGGATTGGCTTGGCTCGCACCCGCACCCGGGCGCAACACGCGCTGGCTACATGCGCTGCTCCTGCTGCTGCTGTGCTGGCACGATGTGAACCTACTGCGGCGCTTCCATCGCGATGCCGCCGTCCAGACCGCGCTGCTCGACGACGCGGCGCGAATCCTTGCCACGCCTGCGGGCACGCATTCGCTGCGACTGCACGCAGGCAGCGCTGAAGTTGCGCACGTGCTGGCGCGCAGCGCATCGGTTCCGTCCTGGCGCGGCCAGCCCTTGCAGTTGCACGTGGTGGATGGCGAACCCGCGCGTTCCGTTGATTTCGTGGTGCAGTCCGACGGCCGCCTGCGGCCGGCGACGGAGCGCTGAGGCCTCAACGCGCGCTCAGGTATTTCTCGCGACGGATCGCCGGCACCGGCAAACCGCAGGCCTTCAGCGCCTCGAAGCCGGCGTCGACCATGTCCGGATTGCCGCACAGGTACGCGATGTCGCGCGCCGGATCAAGTACCAGGTCCGCGAATGCATGCTGCACGTAACCGCGACGGTCGTTTCCGCCAGGAGCGAGACGCGGCTCGCGCGACAGACAGGGCAGGTAGCGGAACCAGGGGCTCGCGGCGGCGAAGGCATCGAACTCGTGCGCGTACAGCAGCTCGGCGCCGGTGCGCGCACCCTGCAGCAGCACCACGTCGATGCCGCGTTCGCCATGCAGCCGAGCAAGCTCTGGCAGCATCGCGCGATAGGGCGTGACGCCAGTGCCGGTCGCGACCAGCAGGTAGCGTGCATTGCGGTCGGCCGTGGCCAACACGAAGCGGCCATACGGCCCGCTCGCTTGCACGATTTCCCCCGGTGCGAGTGCGCTCAGGCGCTGCGTGGCGGCGCCACCCTCGACGTAGGACACCGCGATCTCGATCAACCCTCCGGCGTTGGCCGCATCGCCGGCAACAGTTGCGATCGAGTAGCTGCGCTTGAACGCGACCCCATCGGCGCCGCCGAAATGCAGTTGCAGGAACTGGCCGGCAATGAATGCGCCTGCCGCGCCGTCCACGCGCTGAAACGCAAGCTCGCGCACGCGCGGCGCCAGCATGCGCGCTCGCACCAGCCGCAAATCGAATGTTTGGCTCATGCGCCGCCTCCGTCGAGGCCGGCATTCTATGCGCTGTGCTAGCCTCGCGCGCCGATTTCTGGAGCGCTGCATGAGCGAACTCGCGCTTTCCATCCGTGACCTGCACAAGACCTATGACAACGGCGTGACCGCGCTCGCCGGCATCGACCTCGACGTCGCCGCGGGCGACTTCTTCGCGCTGCTCGGTCCGAACGGCGCCGGCAAGTCGACGACCATCGGCATCGTCACCTCGCTGGTCAATCGCAGCGGCGGCAGCGTCCGCATCTTCGACCATGATCTCGGCAGCGAACGCGAGGCGGCGCTGTCCTGCGTCGGCGTGGTGCCGCAGGAAATCAACTTCAACCAGTTCGAGAAGCCGTTCGACATCGTCAGCAACCAGGCCGGTTTCTACGGCCTGCCACGCAAGCTCGCGCGCGAACGCGCCGAGAAGTACCTGCGCCAGCTGTCGCTGTGGGACAAGGCGCAGGTGGCCGCGCGCACGCTCTCGGGCGGCATGAAGCGACGACTGATGATCGCGCGCGCCATGGTGCACGAACCGCGCCTGCTGATCCTCGACGAGCCGACCGCGGGCGTCGATATCGAAATCCGGCGCTCGATGTGGAACTTCGTGCAAGGCATCAACGCCGCCGGCACGACGGTGATTCTGACCACGCACTACCTCGAGGAAGCCGAGAGCCTGTGCCGCAACATCGCGATCATCGACCGCGGTCGCATCGTCGAGCACACCTCGATGAAGGCGCTGCTGGCGAAGCTCGACCGCGAGACCTTCGTGCTCGACCTGGTCGACAGCATGGACGCGGCGCCGACGATGAGCGGCGCGGTGCAGCTGCGCCGCGTCGATGCGACCACGCTCGAGGCCGATGTGCCGCGCGACACCACGCTGAACGAGCTGTTCGCGCAACTCGACCGCGGCGGCGTCCGCGTGCGTTCGCTGCGCAACAAGGCGAACCGGCTGGAAGAACTGTTCCTCGGCCTGGTCGAACGCGGCAATGGAGGTGCGCGATGAACGCCAGCGGCAATTGGGAGGCGCTGAAGACCATCGTGTTCCGCGAGGTGCATCGGATCCTGCGCATCTGGGGCCAGACGCTGGTGCCGCCGGCGATCACGATGACGCTGTACTTCGCCATCTTCGGCAAGCTGATCGGTTCGCGCATCGGCGAGATGGGCGGCATGCGCTACATCGACTTCATCGTGCCCGGCCTGATCATGATGGCGGTGATCCAGAACAGCTACGGCAACATCGTCTCCAGCTTCTTCGGCGCCAAGTTCCAGCGCTTCATCGAGGAGCTGCTGGTCAGCCCGACCCCGAACTGGGTGATCCTGCTCGGCTACACGCTGGGTGCGGTGGCGCGCGGGCTGATGGTCGGGGCGATCGTGCTGGTGGTGGCGATGTGCTTCACCCGCATCCAGGTGCAGCATCCGCTGGTGACGCTGGCCACGCTGTTGCTGACCTCGGTGATGTTCGCCTTCGCCGGCTTCATCAACGCCATCTACGCGAAGAAGTTCGACGACATCGCAATCGTGCCGACCTTCATCCTGACCCCGCTCACCTATCTCGGCGGCGTGTTCTACAGCGTCGCGCTGCTGCCGCCGCTCTGGCAACGCGCTTCCGAGCTGAACCCGATCCTGTACACGGTGAACGCCTTCCGCTACGGATTGCTCGGCGTATCCGACGTGCCACTCGCCACCGCGTTCGCGGTGATGCTCGGCTTCACCCTGGTGCTCGGCGTGATCTCGATGCACCTGCTGGTGCGCGGCAAGGGTTTACGCGCCTGACCCCGAACGCCGATACTTGGCGGCGCAGCGTGCGCTCGGGGGCAGCGGCCGCTGCTTCCTTCACCTTCCATCGGGGTACCCATGTTCAAGACCTTTTCGTCCGCGGCGCTCGCCGCGTTGCTGGCATTCGCCTGCGCAGCCGCCACAGCGCAGGAACAAGAGGCCGACCCGGCCGAAATCGCGCGCCAATTCAATGCCTCGCTGCACTACCAGAGTGGCGACGTGGCGGTGGCCGGCGCCCACGCCACCCTGCACCTCGATGGCGGTTTCCGCTATCTCGCACCCGCCGACACGCGTCGAGTGCTGGAAGAACTGTGGGGCAACCCGCCGGATGCGGACGTGCTCGGCATGCTGGTCCCGGGCGGCATCGAGATCACCGACGACGACAGCTGGGCGGTGGTGTTGTCGTACTCCGATGATGGCTTCGTTTCCGACGAGGAGGCCGCAAAGATCGACTACAGCGAAATGTTGAAGACGATGCAGGAGGAGACGGCAGCGGCCAACGACGAGCGCGAACAGGCCGGCTACGGTCGCGTCGAACTGGTCGGCTGGGCCAGCCCGCCGCGCTACGACGCCGAGCAGAAGAAGCTGCACTGGGCCAAGGAACTGAGTTTCTCCGGCGCCGATGCGCACACCGTGAACTACGACATCCGCGCACTCGGCCGCGGCGGTTACCTGAGCATGAACGCGGTCGGCGGCATGGGCGACCTGGCGAACATCCAGCAGGGCATGCAGCGGGTGCTGCACATGGTCGAGTTCGACAGCGGCCACCGCTATGCCGACTTCAACGAAGGCACCGACAAGGTCGCCGGCTACGGCCTGGCGGCACTGGTCGCGGGCGCTGCGGCAAGCAAGATGGGCCTGTTCGCCAAGCTCGGCGTGCTGCTGCTCAGCCTGAAGAAGTTCGCGGTCCTGCTCCTCGTCGGAGCCGCGGCGCTGCTGAAGAAGCTGTTTGGCAAGAAGGACCAGCAAACGGGCTGAGGCGCCCTCACTCCGGCAAGCAGAAAAAGCGTTTCGCCGTCGCCGTGCTGTTCGCGGCGGTGATGGCGGGCGCTTCGTTGCGATCGCGCGCGATTTCTTCGCAGATGTGTGCGAGGAACGCGGGTTCGTTGCGGCGGTGGCTGGGCTTGGGCTTGAGCGTGCGCGGCAGCAGGTAGGGCGCGTCGGTCTCGATCATCAGGCGATCGGCGGGGATCAGACGCACCAGTTCGCGCAGATGCTGGCCGCGGCGTTCGTCGCAGATCCAGCCGGTGATGCCGATGTGGAAGCCGTGATCGAGGCAGTCGATCAACTCCTGTCGTTCGCCGGTGAAGCAGTGCACGACCACCGGCGGCAGGCGCTCGCGCACCGAGTCCAGGATGGCGATGAAGTCGGCGTGCGCGTCGCGCTGGTGAAGGAACAGCGGCTTCTGCACCTCGATGGCGATGGCGAGCTGCTGTTCGAAGGCGAAGCGCTGCGCGTCGCGCGGCGAGAAGTCGCGGTGGTAGTCGAGCCCGGTTTCACCCACCGCAACTACTTCGTCGTGCGCGAGCAGGTCGCGCAACAGGGCGTCGAGATCGGCGTCGTATTCGTGCGCATGGTGCGGATGCAGGCCCGCGGTCGCATACAGGAAGCCCGAGTGTTCGGCGGCCAGCTGCTGGGCCTCGACGCTGCCGCTGCGCGAGGCGCCGGTGACCAGGATGCGTTCGACGCCGGCCGCGCGCGCGCGTTCGAGCACGGCCGGCAGGTCATGCTGGAAGCTCTCGTGGGTGAGGTTGGCGCCGATGTCGATCAGGTGCATGGCCATCGCGGGCTGAATGGGGGCGCGAGTATAGTGGCGCGGTTAACCACGGATTCAGTGCGCGCGCCGCATCGTCCGCCGCGCATCCACAGGAGCTTTCGATGACACGCGCTGCCGTATTTGCTCTCGCCCTGGCCACCACGGTTTCGGCCCAGGCCTACACCCCGGCTTCCGGGTTTTGGTACAACCCGAGCGAGTCCGGTACCGGCATCGCCATCGAGATCGAAGACAAGCAGGTGTTCCTCGCGGCCTATGTCTACGACACACTCGGCCGCCCGACCTGGTTCACCAGCGCAGCGCTGTTGACCGCGAGCAGCGTCGGCGGCAGCACCTACTACAACATCTACAACGGCAATCTCGACTCCTATGCCAACGGCCAGTGGGTCGGCGGCCCGTATTTCGTGCCGCAGTATTTCGCGAATGCCGGCGGCCCGATCCAGATCATCTTCGACCCGAACGACGAGACCCGCGCCACCCTGACCTGGGGCGGACGCACCACACAGATTCAGCGCCTCGACTACTACGCCGCTTGGGGCGCCGACAAGGAAATCGAGCGCATGATCGGCGAGTGGTCGGTTGTCCTTGATGCCTATGCGCGTGGCGGCGACTACTCGGTGTTTCCGTACTACGGCGATGTGCTGGTGTTCGACCGGATCAATCGCACGCCGACGCCGGACTTCTTCGAAGGCTGCCGCGCCGACACCTCGTTGATCGGCCGCTGCACCTCGAATGCGCTCTACTACCACGATGCCGCCGGCTACTACGACGCCACCCGCGACGAGCATGTCGTGGTGGTGACCGACGCGATCCAGACCTCGAGTTCGCCCGCGCAATACTGGGCCTACTACCTCGAAGTGAACACCTCCGATTTCGAGGGCGTGGTCGAGTGGTACTTCGGCAACGACCCGAACTCCCCCGGCAACGGCCCCTACTACCCGGTGCGCGGTTTCCGCTCCGGCAGCCGCAGTTTCGTGCTGAACAATGGCGCCGGCCCGGCGGCGGTCGAAGAGTCTTCCAAGCGGGCCTACACACCGCGCTCGCTGGCCAAGATGATCATGGACCAGAACGGCGGCGTAATGCCCGAAGGCCTGAGCGCCGAGCAGGTGCAGGAGCGCTACGGCATCGATGTGCATGCGCACCGCGCCAAGGTGCAGGCGTTGCAGGCTTCGCTGGGCAAGTAACCCGGCAGAGCATCGCGGGCCGGAGCCCGCTCCCACATTCGCTTAGACCAACTCCCATCGGGCGAAAGTGGGAGCGGGCTCCGGCCCGCGATGCCTTTCGATGCTTTTGCCCAGCCATCCCGCGACAATGCGCTGATGGCCTCGCTCGAACTCCCGATCACCCCGCTGCTGCCCGAGATCGTCGCGTCACTCGCGGCGCATCCGCGCCTGGTGCTGGAAGCGCCACCCGGCGCCGGCAAGACCACCCAGGTGCCGCTTGCCCTGCTCGCTGCGCCGTGGTGCACGGGCAAGGTGCTGATGCTGGAACCGCGGCGCATCGCCGCGCGTGCGGCGGCGGGCTTCATGGCCGAGTCGCTCGGCGAGGCGGTCGGCGCCACCGTCGGTTATCGCATCCGTTTTGAATCGAAGGTTTCCGCAGCGACTCGGGTCGAAGTGGTCACCGAAGGGATTCTGACGCGCATGCTCCAGGACGATCCGATGCTCGAAGGCATCAGCGCGATCCTGTTCGATGAATTCCACGAGCGCCATCTGCACAGCGACCTGGGCCTCGCGCTCTGCGTCGACGTGCAGGCCGGCCTGCGCGAGGATCTGCGCCTGCTGGTGATGTCGGCCACGCTCGATGGCGAAAAGCTGGCGCGCTTCCTCGACTGCCCGCGCCTGACCAGTGCCGGCCGCAGTTATCCGGTGACGGTTACGCATTTCCCGGCACGGCCGCAGGAAGCGTTGTCGTTCCAGCTCAAGCGCGCGGTGCAGCAGGCCTTGGCGCAACATGCCGGCGATTTGCTGTGTTTCCTGCCCGGCAAGTTCGAACTCGAGCAGTGTGCACGCGTGCTCGCCGAGGTCGACGCCGAGGTGCTGCTGTTGCACGGCGAATTGTCGGTCGAGGAACAGGCACGCGTATTGCGCCCCGGCGATCGTCGCCGCGTCGTGCTCGCGACCAATGTCGCCGAGTCGAGCGTGACCCTGCCCGGTGTGCGCGTGGTCATCGACTCCGGGCTCGCGCGCGAGCCGCGTCTGGATGCCGGTAGCGGCATGAGTCGGCTCGACACGGTGAACATCGCGCAGTCGTCCGCGACCCAGCGCGCCGGCCGCGCCGGACGTGTCGCCGAAGGCTGGTGCTATCGACTTTGGCCGGAAAGCCAGCGCCTGGAACCGGGCACGCGGCCGGAGATTGCACGCACCGAACTCGCCGCGTTCGTGCTCGAACTCAAGCAGTGGGGCACGGACGCGCTGCGTCTGCTCGACCCGCCGCCGCCAGCGGCGCAGGCCGCGGCGATCGCCTTGCTGCAGGCGCTCGATGCGCTCGATGGCGACGCGCGCATCACCGCGCATGGCAAGAGGCTGCTCGCGTTCGGCACCCATCCGCGTATCGCCAACCTGCTGGTGCGTGCGCGCGGCGACGAGCGCGCACTCGCCTGCGATGTCGCCGCCCTGCTCGATGGCCGCGACCCGCTGCGCTTTGATGCGCGACGTTCGGAGGACCTGCGGGATCGCGTGCATGCCGTGCATGACTTTCGCAGCGGTCGCCGCATCGAAGCTGCCGATCGCGGCACGCTGGCGTTGATCGACCAGACCGCGAAGCAATGGCGACGACGCCTGCAGCTCGATCGCGAGGCATCGGCACAGATGCGCTCGCATCATCACCTGGGTGACCTGCTCGCGCTCGCCTATCCGGACCGCATCGCGAAGATGGATGCGGCGCAGCTGCGGCGCTACCAGCTGTCGAACGGCCGCGGCGCGCGCCTGCACGACAACGCGCTGCTGTTCGGCGAACCCTGGCTGGTCGTGTCCGAGCTGCGCTTCGAGGACCGCGATAGTCTGATCCAGCGCGCGGCGCCGCTCGATCCCGACACTCTGGATCAGCTGTATGCCTCGCATTTCCACAGCCGGCGCGCGCTCGGCTTCAACCGCGACAAGCGCGCGGTCGAGGCCAGCGAGGAGCGCTGCTTCGCCGATCTCGTGCTCGAACGCCGCACGGTCCCGGCGCCGCGCGACGCCGCAACCGCGGCGATGCTGGTCGATGGCCTGCGCCAGCTCGGGCTCGCGGTATTGCCATGGAGCGAAGGCCTGCGCGAGTGGCAGGCGCGCGTTGAGTTCCTGCGCGCGGCTTGCCCGGAGCTCGGCCTGCCCGACTGCAGTGACGCCGGTCTGCTCGCCACACTCGACAACTGGCTGGCGCCCTACCTCGCAGGCCGTTGGCGCCTGTCCGATTTCGACAGCGACACGCTCGGAGAAGCGCTGCGCTCTCGCCTCGACTACGCACAACGCAAACTGCTCGACGAACACGCGCCGCGCGAGCTGACGGTGCCGAGCGGGATGACGCGCAAGCTCGACTACCAGGGCGACGCACCGGTGCTCGCAGTCAAACTGCAGGAACTGTTCGGTCTCGCCGACACGCCGCGCATCGCCAAGGACAAAGTCCCGGTCGTGCTGCACCTGCTGTCGCCCGCGCGCAATCCGATCCAGGTCACGCGCGACCTGAAAGGCTTCTGGGAACGCACGTATCCCGAGGTCAAGAAGGAACTCAAGGGCCGCTACCCCAAACACCCCTGGCCCGACGATCCCTGGACTGCGACGCCGACGCACCGCGCCAAGCCGCGCGCCCATTGAACTCAGCGCTTCATCGTCTGCCGGCGTTGCAGCCACGGCATCAGCGCGAAGCCCAGCTGGCCGAGCAGACCGAGCCAGCCGTGCGGCGCGCGAAAACCGGCGAAGAACATCGCGGGCGATTGCGCGAAGACCATGGTGGCGAGAGCGAACTCCGCGAGCAACAGCAATGCGAACGCGCATCCGCCCATCACCAGCCTCGTCGTGCCGACACTTGGCACCGCGAAGCGCCGCAACAACCACGCGCAAACCCACCACGACGCGGCGAGCATCAGCGGCAGTTCGATCAGCACCGCGGCGGTGGCACCAAGGGCAGGCTGCAAGAACAACACCCGCAGCGCGCCGAGCACGAAGCCGAGTGCGAACACCAGCACGAAATAGGCAAGGCCGGCGCGCAAGGCGACGCTCACCCGCAAGGCACGCGGAAGTTGATGTGGTAGTGCTCGTCGTGACGGATCCACGCCGGCGTGCGCGAGAAGCGCATCGCCTGCTGCAGCTTGCGCCCGTCACGCGCCTGCCAGAGTTGCTGCTGCAGGATGTTGTCGAAGATCACGACGTCGATGCCGATGCCATTGCGTCGGGCGGCGCGGCTCAGGGCGAGCAGCTGAGCGACCATCGCGTCGTAGTCGATGCGGTAGTCGCCATGGCTGCCCTGGCGGTCGAATTCGACGGCATATCCAAACCCGTTCCACGACGCGGACGGAAACGGCACCGATTGGTCGTCGCGACGAACCGGCACCATGATGTCGACCGAGGTGCCGTTGCGGTGGGTGCGATGCGGTCGAAAGCGCCCTCCCCAGGGCCAGCCGGTTTCGCCAAAAACGGTGCGCAAGCCAGGCTGCGATGTCTCCAGTGTCTTCGTCGCGTCGATCAATGTGGCATGGACGCGTCTGTGCACATGCTGGCGCCCGAGCAGCCAGCCGAGCGTGCTGTAGCTGGAGAAGTTGTCGCCGTGATGCGGCAGGCTGGCCGCATTCTCGATGCGACCCCCGGCCGGCGTACCGAAGCAGATGCTCTCGGTGCCTGGGCTGCGCGGATGCAGGATGGCGAACAACACGAACAACGGCGACAGGACAATCACCACCGCGCGCTTCCATCGGCCGTGCCGGAATGCCTCACGAACATCACTCCCCTCACCTGTCATCGCCAATTGACGGCACTCCTCCGCTTGTCGGTGAAAACGTAGCACTGCAATTTTCCGCCTTGCGCGCTGGCGATGCGGTGCCCCTTAACGACGTCTCCGGGCGGTGTCGAATGGGCTATTTATGCAGAGCTTATGAGGTTTATCGATTGGCGATAAACATGATAACTCACGCATAAATGGACCCGGCCCGAAATCCCTACGCGCCCGGAGCCCGCACGCCGCCGCCGGCACCATCGGGCCGCTGAACTGGCTGATCGCCTGCGCCGAATTGCATCGACCGCACCACAGCACGCGCGCTGCCGACGCCGGCAACTTCGGCACCGCATTGCCGTTCTGGGACCAGCTGTTCGGGACCTACCGCCGTGGCCGCGCACCCGCAGCGGTCGGCGTGTTCGATCCCACCCACTACCCCGGCGAACACGACCTCGCCGCGCTGCTGTGCTGGCCGTTGCAGCGCGATGGCGGAAGTCGACCTGGCGAACTCGGCTGATCTCCCTCCGCCGCTAGACTCGGCAAGTCCAATCGTTCAGCGCGGATGGGTCTGGCAAGTGAAACTCCACATCACCATCCTGCCGAGCGGGCACCAGTTCGATGTCGGCGACGACGAGTCGGTGCTGGCGGCAGCGCGGCGTGCCGGGTATGCGCTGCCGTATTCCTGCCTGAGCGGCCTGTGCGGCAGTTGCCGCGCGCGGGTGATTGCGGGCGAGTGCCGGCACGGCGAGGAGGCACGTGCGTTGAGCGCGGACGAGCGGGCACGCGGCGATGTGTTGTTGTGCCAGGCGCATCCGTCGACCGACCTGACCATCGCCGTGCGCGAAGTGCCGAGCGTGGCCGACCTGCCGCGACGCATGCTGAGTCTGAAAATCGTTGCCAAGGACCTGCTCGCGCCCGACGTGCTGCGCGTGCGCCTGAAGCCGCCGAAGGGCGAGCCGTTCCGCTGGCTGGCCGGGCAGTATCTCGATGTGCTGCTGTCCGAAGGCAAGCGCCGCGCGTTCTCGATCGCGAATGCGCCCGAGGACGCCGGCCTGATCGAACTGCATGTGCGCAGGGTGCCCGGTGGCGGTTTCACCCAGCAGTTGTTCGAGGCCTATCCGATCGGCAGCCTGCTGCGTGTGGAAGGACCACTCGGCACGTTCGTGCCGCGCGAGGACTCCGAGCGCGCGATGATCTTCATGGCCGGCGGCACCGGCTTTGCACCGGTGAAGGCGATCATCGAACATTTCCTGCATCTCGGCAGCGCGCGCCCGATGCACCTGTACTGGGGCGCACGCCAGGAGGCCGACCTGTACCTGCCGGGGCTGCCGGCGCTGTGGTCGGCACGCCATTCCGCTTTCGCCTACACCGCGGTGCTGTCCGAGCCCGACGCCGGGGAAGCTGCGCGCTTCCGCCACGGCGCGGTGCATGAGGTCGTGCTCGCCGACTTCCCGCAACTGGTCGACTTCGACGTGTACATGAGCGGCCCGCCGCCGATGATCGAAGCTGCTCGACGCGCGTTCAATGCCGCCGGGCTGCCCGAGGACCGGCTGTATTACGACTCGTTCGAGTACGCGCCGGAAGTCATTGCGGCGATCCTGTCGGCACGGGCCGGGCTACGCGTGGCTTGAATCGCGACGCGAACTGCGGCACAGCACTGCAGGTGGCGCCGGCGTACCATCCCGCCATGTTTGCGAACCGACCGACGCTGTGTCTCGCGCTGCTGCTGGCGGCCACTACTGCGCACGCCCAGATCGGCGCGCCGACGCTGCAGTGGGCCTATGGCGGCTGCTCGGTGTCGAGCTGCCAGACCGGTTGGTACAGCGGCCCCGCGGCTACCGATATCGACGGCGACGGGCTGGTCGACGTCGTCTGGGGCAGCTACGACGTGGTCGCGCTGAACGGCACCGACGGCACGCTGAAATGGCGCGGCACGAATGCGCAGCGGGTATGGCCGGCGATCGCCGTCGCCGACTTCGATCTCGGTGTCGTCGGGCTCGAAAGTGCAGTCGGTCGTGGCGGCAACCAGCTGACGCTGTACAGCGTGAGCGGCGCGGTGCTTTGGACGCGCACGCCGTTTGCAGGCGGTGAGGTGCGCAGCCTGGCCGCGGCCGACATCGATGGCAACGGCGATCTCGAGATCGTCGTCGGCCGCGCCTCCAGCGGCGGCGATCTGCAGGTCAGCGTCTACGAGCACAACGGCACGCTGCGCGCAGGCTGGCCGGCGCGGCGCACCGGCGAACCTGGTTACGGCGCCGGCATGTACAACGAGAACCTCGCCATTGCCGATCTCGATGGCGACGGCCAGGCCGAGATCTTCGCGCCCACCGACACCCACTACATCACCGCGTTGCACCCGAACGGCAACCAGCTGACTGCGAGCACGGTGTACGGGTTGAGCGGCGGACAGCCGAAGACCTGGGCGCAGGTCGGCGTGCACGTTGATCATGCGGCAGATCTCGCTGGCTACGCCAATTGCGGCTTGCAGCATCGCCCCAACTTCGCGAACGCGGCGCCGGCCATCGCCGACCTCGACGGAAACGGCAGCCTCGAGCTGGTGGTGCCGGGCGACGTGTACAACTGCGCCATCGGCGATCCCGACGGTGATCTGTATTACCTGCCCTGGATCCTGCGTCGCGACCGCACCCGCTGGGCGGCCGGGGCATTCGACTGGTCCGCGATCCCGGCCCCGGGTGCGAGCGGCGGACCGACCATCCAGGGCGACTACGCGACCATCGAGGACGCGGTGGTCAACGCCGTGCTCGCCGATCTCGATGGCGATGGCCAGCGCGAGATTTTGTTCGCGAGTTACGACGGCTTGCTGCACGCGTGGTGGCTGGACAAGACCGAGAAGCACGCCTGGCCCTACACCGTGCCGGGCAGCGGCTACCGCTTCGCCGCCGAGCCCGCGGTGGTCGATCTCGACGACGACGGCAACGCCGAGGTGATCTTCAGCACCTGGCCGCAGAAGGGCGCCGCCGCCGTCGGCAAGTTGATCGTGCTCGACTCGCATGGCGCCTTGCTGCACAGCGTCGATCTGCCGGCGCCCCGTGGCGGCACTTGGAACGGCGGACTGGCGGCGCCCACCGTGGCGCAGATCGATTCCGATCCGGAGTTCGAGGTAGTGCTCGGTACCAGCCATTCCGGCGTCGTCGTCTACCAGATTCCCGGCAGCGCCAACGCGCGCGTGTTGTGGGGCACCGCCCGCGGCGGACTGTTGCGTAACGGGCTGGCGCCACCCAATCCGCCGTCATCGAGTTCAATCTTCGGCGACGGTTTCGAGTAGTCGTCGCCGCCCTACGTCTTCGTTCGCGGCAGACGCGGGATGCCCATGTCGTCGCGCTCCTCGGCCACCGGCAGCGGAGCGAGCAGGTCTTCGGCGCTGTGTCGCGCCATCAGCGAAGCCGGGGCCTCGCCATGCTGCACCGCCAACGCATTCGCCAGCGCCTTGGCGGTGCGCTCGGTATCGCCTTGTTCGGCATAACAACGACCGAGTTCTTCCCAGGCATCGGCGCCGGCGCCGTAGGCGAGCGCCCGCCGCAGATAGTCCTCGGCCTTGATCCAATGATGCTCCTGGCGACTGAGGCGCCCGAGCGTGAGCAGCAGCGCCGCGTCGTTGGCGTGCGCCTCGAGCCAGGCTTCGGCGTGCTTAAGCCGTGGCGCCACCTTGGCGTCCGGCGGCAAGGCGCCGTAGGCCAGCACCAGCGCCGGCGCCCAGCCATGCTTCAACGTCGCCTCGATTTCCTGCGCCGCCTGCGCGATCAGGTTCAGCTGCACCGCGCGCCGGGCGTAGGCGATGGCAACTTCGGGCAGGCGCTTCTCGTCACGATTCAGATCCGCCCACAGCGCGTGCAGGTTGATCGCGTCGCTGGTCTGCTCGATCGCCGTGACCAGGACGCGGCTGACGAAGCGCGCCAAATCGTCCGGCGGCAATTGCCGGCTCTGGCGAATGCGCGGCAGGTAGGCCAGCGCTTCGCGTGCACGCTTGCGCCCGGAGAGCGCTTCAATCAGCCAGCGCGCACCCATCGGTGACAGCCGCGAGGCCTGCGCCAGCGGCACCAGCATCTCGATCGCGGCACCGGCGCGGCCGTCGAGCAACTCGTTGCGCGCACGCAGCTCGGTGGCCAGGTCGTGGGTTTCCGCCGCTTCCGTCAGCAGGTCGAGCAGACGTACTTCCTCGGCCCGATCGCCGCGCGCGTGCGCGGCAGCGTGCGCGGCGATCAGCGCCGGCAACTTCAACGAGGGCAGCCGCGTCGCCTTGAGCAACTGCTGGCCGGCACGACTAGGGCGGCCGGCGACGAGCGCGATCATGCCGTCGAGAAATCGCCGCCGCGCCCCGCGCCGCGCGCCGGCCTGCCACAGCCGCAACGGCCAGCGCAGCAGCCATACCGCGACATACAGCAGTGCCAGCGCTGCCAACAGCAGGAATACGGCGTTGACCAGCGTCGTCTCGATCGCCAGATCACCGCGCTGGATCAGCACGTAACCGGTGTCGCCGCGTAAGCCGTACACCGCCAAGGCACCCAGCACCGCCGCAACCAGCAACAGCAGCAGCAGCCGGTACAAGGTCACTGCTCGACTCCGTGCGCGACGTCCTGGGTGTGGCGCAGGTTGACCAGCTGCTGCAACGCGACGCCAGGCTGCGGCCACGGCGTGGGTTGGTAGGCCGAGAGCTGGGCGAGCCGCGAACGCACATCGCGCGTGGCCGCCGCTTCGAGATCGAATCCGGTCGCCAGTGACTCGCCGGCCTGGGTTACCAGGGCGCGATAACGTGGCGCATCCATCTGCCGCAGTGCCTCCTCGGCGTGCAGCAGGTCGAGCGCGATCACCGCGCGCAACGTTTCCGCCCCGAGCGGACCGAGCAACCCGGCCTCGCGCGGCGTGACGCGACGCACGCGCACCAGCCCGTGCAGCAAAGCCTCGAAGCGGCTCGATGCCGCCGCGGTGGCAGGCACCGCCACGGCGCCGTGGCGCAACGGCAACTGCGGCAGTCGCGCGCGCAGCTCGGCCAACTGCACCAGCGCCTCGGCGTGCGCCTGCTGTGGCGCCGCTTCGAGCGCGACGATCTCCTGGGCCAGGCTCTGCCGCACTCCGGCGTAACGCGCGTCTTCAAGCCGCGCCAGTTCGGCGTCGGCGAGGCGCAGGGCGGTGATTGCAGCGGCAACGTCGTGGAAAATCTGCAGGCGTTCGATGCCGGCCGACATCAGCAGCTCGGCCTGATTCAGACGCAACTCGGAAACGCTGTCCATCCGGCTCTCGGAGACGCGCTTGATCGCCTGTTCGAGCAGGGCCGCGCGCTCGCTCACACCGAGCAGTTCATCGCGCAGGCTGCGATCGAGCGCGGCGTCGTCGTCGATGCGGCGCGTGAGGTCGGCCAGACTTCGCTGCAGGTGGGCGTTTTCCTCTTCGCCGAGCAGCAGTTTGCGGGCGATCGCCTCGCGTTCCTGGGCGCCGCGGTCGATCGCTTCAAGCCCATACCAAAGCGCGCCCAACGCAAGCGTGGACGCCACCAGCGCCAGCAGCGCGAAGATCAGTGCAGCGCGACCAGCGCGTGTGGGGCGTTCGGGATTCGACTCGTTCATGGCAGCGACTTCGACAGACGCGGCCATGCTATCAGCGCGCGCCCGCGATGGCGGCGCTCAGGTCGAGCATGCGCGCCGAGGCCGCGACCACCACGTCGCGACAGTGCATGCCACGCGCCAGCGCCGCCAGGCGGTCGCTGCTGACGAACAGGGTCTGCGCGGCCAGACGCAACCAGCGCGTATCGCCGAGCAGGGCGGGCAGCGCCAGCAGCGCCTCGCGACTGCTGACGACCAGTTGCGGCTGCGCCATCGCGTCGATGTGGCGCAAGGTCGCGACTCGGGCGGCACAAGGGATGCGCACATACACCGGCAGATCGGCGGCATCGACGCCGCGTTCGCGCAGACGCCGCACCAGCCAGTCGCGTCCGCCCTCGCCGGTGATGCGCACCACCCGGCGCGCGCGCCAGCCACGGATGCTGCAGCACCTCTTCGCTGCGAAAGCCGGTCGCCGGCATCTCCGCGTGCACGCCGTGCGCGGCCAGCGCGTCGCGGGTCGCCGGACCCTGCGCGATGACGGCGCCGCGGGCGACGAAGTCCGGCACCAGCGCGAACGCATGACGTACCGCCAGCGTGCTCGCGAACACCAGCACATCGGCATTGGCGGCGGCGCGCAGTGCGATGCGCGCGATCGCCGGGTCCTTGCGCGCCACCACGCGAAACGGCGCCAAGGTCACCACCTCGGCCCCGCGACGACGCAACTCGGCGGCGAAGGCGCGGTTTTCGCCTGCCGGTCGGGTCAGCACCAGGCTGCGTCCGCGCAGGCATTCCGATTCGAGTTCGGTGGCAGTCATGGCGTGAAGGTTAGTCGTTGTCGGGGGTCGCGTCATCGGCCGGCGCTTGCACTGCATGCGGGCAAGTCGGCAGACTGCGCCATGATCCACGACACCATCTCGCTCGAACGCACGATCCTGGAGACGATTCCGGTGGCCCGCGCCATGGGCATCGGCGTGCTCGACTACGACGGCCATCGCATCGCGCTACAGGCGCCGCTGGCACCCAACGTCAACGACAAAGGCTGTGCCTTCGGCGGCAGCCTCGCCAGCCTGATGACGCTGGCTGCCTGGGGACTGGTCAACCTCAAGCTGGCCGAGGCCGGTGAGGAGGCCGAGGTGTTCGTCCAGGACAGCGCCATCAGTTACCTGAATCCGGTCTGGGACGCGCTCACCGCCGAAGCTGCGGCCGAACCCGGCCAGGACTGGGACCAGTTCATCGCCGACCTGCGCGCGCGCGGCAAGGCACGCATCACCATGATGGCCGAGGTCGCAGTCGCCGAAGGCGGCGGGGTCGCCTGCCGCATGTTCGGAAAGTTTGTCGCCAAACGGAGTGCATGACATGAGCCTGACGCTGCGCACGCTGCTGTTTGCCGTCCTCGCCGCGCTGGTCGCCTGCAGTTCCACGCGCAAGCAGGACAAGTTGCTCGATTCGATCCTCGACCAGTACGCCGCGACCATTCGCTGGGGCAATATCGACGAAGCGGTCGGCTTTCTGGCACCGGATGCCGCCAAACCGACCGCGTTCGAGATCGAGCGCCTGAAGCAACTGCAGATCGCCGGCTATCGCGAGCAACCGCCGAGCCTGATCGCGCCGGGCGAGATCGAACAGATCGTGCAGATCGACTTCGTCAACCGTCACACCCAGGAAAGCCGCTCCACCGTCGAGCGCATGCGCTGGCACTACGACGACGCCGTCAAGCGCTGGTGGCTGGTCAGCGGCCTGCCGAAGCTGCAGGCGTCGAACTAAAACGCCCGCGCCTCGATGCTGCTGAAGCGCAGCAAGACGTCGACCCGGTCTCCGCATCGGCACGCGGCTCCACTGAGGCCGCGGTGAAAACTCTGATCGAATCAGGTTGCAATCTACTCGCCCACGTCGGCGAGTACGGCAGCGAGTACGGCAGTTCCGAGAAAGTAGCCGGACCGGGTCAAGTGCTCGAGCAGCGGACGCGCAGCGGCAATCCTGCCCGCGCTCTTGGCCAGGCCAATCACCGCCGCGGTGCCGATCAAGGCGATACCCCGGCTCTTGGCTTCCGTGCGACCGGCACGGCCGTCGATCACGAGCAACACGGCGTCGCCCGCCTCTCGCCACAGACACGCGGCATGGATGGTGCTTGCCTCGCCGGGGTCGACGCCAGGGTTCAGCGGCGTCCATTGGTCCGATGCCACCTCGACGACCTCGATCCAGCCTTCGGCCAAGGTGCGCAGCAATCCTTCCGCCTCCGGGAAGCGATCGGTGGCGGAGGCGGGCAGGATTTCTTCCCGAACCGTGCGCGTGATGTACACGCGACCGAACAATTCGTGCAGCAGGTTCAGCGCCTCGATCCGCGCCAGCGCAATCAGTGGCCCGGCGTCGGCGATGACGACGCGGCGGCTGCGCGGGGCCTTGGTCGGAAGCCCGAAGCTCGTCGGGCGCGCACTCATCCCGCGGGCTTCGCCAGCCAGTCGCGCGCTCGTCGCATCTCATCGTCTGCTTCATCCGCCGCGCCCTCGCCGGTGAGCGCTAAGCCCATGCTGGACAACAAACTCAACATCGCTGCCAACGGTTTTCCGGCCACGCGGGCGGCGAAGCCGGCAGAGACCGAACCGCCGCGGAACAGCGACACCGCCAGCGCCACGCGCACCGCCGGCAGATCGGGCACGCCCAGTTGCTCCAGGTCGACCAGTAGCGCTTGTGGCGTATCGCGATTCATCACCACCACCAGGTCGGTGGCACGCGCCGCCGCCAGAGCGATGCTGGGGTTGTTCTCGAGTTGGCGGATATTGACCGTGCGCACGATGGGCCTGCGTTGAGGGGCGCGTAATGCAGGAACATTGCCAGGTTGGCAGGACTGGGGCGTGCGCGCCACGACGAGCCCGCGACCTCGGACCGTCGCCGTCGCCAGATCGATCACTGACGGCTCGCTGGCGTCATCGGCAGGCACAACACCGCGGCAAAGCCGCGTTCAAGCGTGCGTTGTTCAAGCTGACCGCCGTGCGCCGCGGCGACGGCGCCTACCAGCGACAGACCGATACCGAACCCGCGGGTGCCGACGTCGGCCTGTTCGGGGCCGCGGCCGTGATCGCGCACTTCGATCTCGATGGTTTCGCCCAGCGCGCGCGCCGACAGTTCGATCGGCGCGGCGCCGTGGCGAAATGCGTTCTGCACCAGATTGGCGAGCGCGCGACGCAAGGCCGAGGGCTGCGCCACGACCAGCAGC
This sequence comes from Lysobacterales bacterium, assembly GCA_016703225.1. Lineage (NCBI taxonomy): Bacteria > Pseudomonadati > Pseudomonadota > Gammaproteobacteria > Lysobacterales > Lysobacterales bacterium. The sequence continues at coordinate 1,398,550 of JADJCM010000001.1, read as the reverse complement.
GGCGCCGCCACGGGTAGGCAGCGCACCTCGCCAAGCACGCGGAAGCGCGCGGCCAGTTCCGCCAACAGTGGCCCGAGGTCGAGCGGCTGGCGTACCTCGTCGCCGGCGCCGCGGGCCAGCGCCATCGCTTCACCGATCAAGGCGTCCATTTCGCCGATGTCGTCGAGCATGCCGGCGCGCGCCAGCGGGTCGGCGTCATCGCCGAGCTCGAGCGCGAAGCGCAGCCGCGCCAGCGGCGTGCGCAGGTCGTGCGAGAGTCCAACCAGCATGCGTTCGCGTGCCGCGGCTTGCTCGCGCAAGACACGCGCGGCACCGGCCAGGGCCGCCACCAGCTGCTCGGTTTCCTGTGTCGCGCCATCGAGCAGGTCGGCCGGGGGATCGCCCCCGAGCACTCGTGGCGCTGCCGCGGCAACTCGCTCCAACGGCCGCAGCAGTTGTCGCGCGAGCACGCCGGCGCCAACCCAGACCACGCCACCGGCCAGCAGCAGGATCCACATCGAGGCACGCGCCACCGGTTCGCGCAGGTTTTCGAGCGGCAGACCGATCCAAAGTTCCGGCACGCTGCGCGAGCGGAACCAGATGCGGACCGGCGGACCGGTGCTGAAATGCAGCTCGTCGGGAATGCGCCGATCCCGTTGCAGTGTGGCCATCAACTCGCGTCCGAGCAGCGTGTCCGGCACCTGGTGCGGGGGCGGCGCGTTGGACAACTGCACGCCCAGGCGCGCCAGCGACGCGCGTTCCTCGGCGCCACGGTTCTGCGGCAGGGCGCGATCGAGCGCCGCCACAGCTGCGCCGACCATGCGCGCCAACCGCGTCGCGCCCTCGCCCAGCGTTTGTTGCGCCATCACCGCGGCGGCGATCAGCAACACGCTGCCGACCACCGCCGCCAGCAACAGCAGCAGGCGACTGCGCAGACGCGGCCGACTCACGGCACGCCCGCGGCGTCGGGCACGAACACGTAGCCGAGCTGGCGCACGGTTTGCAGCCAGCGCGGGTGCCGTGGATCGTCCTCGACCAGCTTGCGCAGGCGCGACAGCATGACGTCGATCGAGCGGTCGCTGGCCTGGTGGTCAACGCCTCGCGCCAAATTCATCAGGCGGTCGCGACTGAGCGTCTGCCGCGGATGCCGGACCAGCGCCGCAAGCACTGCAAACTCGCCGCTGCTGAGCAATTGCGGGCAACCGTCGCGGCGCAGGATGCGGGTGTGCAGTTCCAGCTCGAAGCGGCCGAAGCGCACCACTTCTGCCTGCACCTGCGGGGCCGCCCCGGCCGCCGGCGGCTGGCGCCGCAACACGGCGCGGATGCGCGCCAGCAGTTCGCGTGGATTGCATGGCTTGGCGAGGTAGTCGTCGGCGCCAATCTCGAGCCCGACGATGCGATCGATGTCCTCGCCACGCGCCGTGAGCATGATCACCGGCGTCGTCACCCCGGCGCCGCGCAAGTCGCGACACGCGGTCAGTCCATCGCCGTCAGGCAGCATCAGATCGAGCACGATCAGATCGACGTGGCGCTTCTCCAGCTCGCGGCGCATGCCGGCCAGATGCGCCACCGGGGCCACGCGGTAGCCCTGGGTTTCGAGATAGCGCGCGGTCAGTTCGCGCAGGCGGTGATCGTCGTCGACCAGCAGCAGCAACGGGGCGTCCATGGTCGCGAGCATGCGCGGTCGCGACGCGCCGCTCAAGCGCAGTGCCGCAGCCGTCGGTAAGCGCATGTTGCGCCGCTGCCTGGGTCGCGGGCGAAGCTGCGGCAACGACAAACGGTGGCGGTGCCTCGGGTATCCTTGGTGCGCGGCAAGCTTGCCGTATCCGGACCGCCGATGTCTCCGCTGCGCTGTTGCCACCCGCTCCCGCTGCCGTGTCGATGGATGTTGTCGATGCTGCTGCTGTGTGCGCTGTGCGGTCCGCTTCCGGCAGCGGCGCCGACCGCTACCGGCTCCCTCGCGGTGGACACCACACGCGCGCGCGCGCAGATTCACGTCGACCAGCTGAACCTGACTGCGGCCAGCCTGGCACGCTCCGATCCGGCACGCGCCGAGTCGCTGGCCAGCGACGCGCTGGTTGCCGCGCGTGAGCACGGCTACGAGTCCGGGCGCATCGAGGCGCTGCACAATCTCGGCCGCGTGGCGCGCCTGCGCGGCCAGCTGCAGGCAGCCAATGGCTATCTGGTCGAAGCCATGGCGGCAGCGGAGTTGCTCGGTGACCCGCGCCAGATCGCCAAGGTGGGCAACAGCTACGGCGCCGTGCTGGAGCGTCAGGGGCTGGATGTGGAAGCCCTCGCCCAACATGAGCGCGTGCAGAAGCTCTGGACGCAGCTCGACGACCTTCCCGGGCTGGTCGCTTCATCGATCAATATCGCCCGCGTGTTTGAGCGTCGCAATGACTGGGACGACGCGCAGCGTCACTACCAAGCGGCCCTGCAGCAGCTCGAAGACGCCAGCCCGGCGCAACCGGTGCCACCTCAGGACATCGCCGCAATCTGGATGGGTCGCGGCCGCATCGCGCTCGCACGCAACCTTGCCGACCAGGCTGACTATGCGTTCACCCGCGCCCTGAGCGGGCAGCGCGAAAGCGCCGATCTGGTCGGCGAAAGCGGCGCCCGTCTCGGCCTGGCGCGCGTGGCCGCGATGCGCGGCGACGAAGCCGCCGCGATCGCCGGGTTCGAGGACGCACTGACACTGGCAAGTCGCGTCGGCGCGCGCGTCGAGATGATCGAGGCACTCAGCCAGCTCGGTCGCTGGCATCTGGATCGGGCCGGCCTCGAACTGGTGCCGAGCAGGCGCCGCGAGCGCATGCACCGCGCGCTCAAGTTCACCCAGGACGCATTGCAACTGAGTCGCCAGGGAGAGAGCGAGCGTACGACTCAGATCGGACTGCACCAACAACTCGCCGACGTCCACGAACTGCGCGGCGACAGCGCCGAGGCCCTGACCGCGCTGAAATCGGCGCAACAGTTGCGCGAACGCCAGTTCCGGGAACAGGGCGATGCGCGCTATGCCCTGCTCGCGAGCGCGGCCAATGCGCGCGAACGCGAGCGCGAACTGCTCGCCTTGCGCGCCGAAAGCGAACAGCACGCGGAAATGCTGGCTCAGGAAACCAGCCTCAAGCGCGCGTTCGCGGCAGCCGTGGTGCTGCTGCTTGGCGTTGCGATCCTGCTCGCCGTGCGTTTCGTCGAGAGTGGGCGCGCCGCGCGCCAGCGCAACGAGGTCAACGCCCGCCTGGCGCTGGCCTTGCAAGCGGCGGAGCAGGCGCGCACGCGCGCCGAGGAAGCCGACCGCGTCAAGACCGAGATGCTTGGCATCGTCGCCCACGACCTGCGCAATCCGCTCAGCTCGATCGTCGGTTTCGCTGACCTGATCCGCGCCGAGCGCAGCAGTGTCGAGGACGCACGGCGCCACGCCAGCATCATCATCGCCGCCGCCGAACGTACGCTCAAGCTGGTCAGCGACCTGCTCGAGTCCTCGGTGCTCGATGCCGGCCAGATCCGGCTGCAGCAGGCGCCCTGCGACCTCTCGGTGCTGCTCGCCGATGCCATCGCCCGCGCCACCACGCGCGCCGCCGCCAAGCAGCAGCAGATCGAGTTCCGCCCGGCCAGCGGTGCGGTGGTCCTGGCTGACCTCGAACGGCTCGACCAGGTGTTCGACAATCTGCTCTCGAACGCACTCAAGTTCTCGCCGCCGAAGGGGCTGATCGAAGTCTGGATCGAGGTCGATGCGGAACGCGTTCGCGTCGCCATCCGCGACTATGGCCCGGGCCTTTCAGCGGACGATCGACGGCAGTTGTTCCGCCGCTTCCAGCGCCTGTCGGCGCGGCCCACCGGCGGCGAGAGTTCGACCGGGCTCGGCCTCGCCATCGTCAAGGACCTGATCGATCTGCATGGCGGCTTGGTGCGCGCCGAGTCGGAAGGACTTGGTCGCGGCGCCACCTTCGTGGTGGATCTGCCGCGCCTGCAGAATCCGCCGCTGCGTCTGGCCGCGGCAGCCAACGAGTCGGCGGCGACTACAACTCAGCGATTCGGCTGATCTCCAAGCGGCGGCGCCAGGCCGGAGAGCAGCTGCAGCCTCGCTTCCAGGCTCATGCCGAGCAGTTGCACGCGCAACGCGTCCCGTTCCGCCGGAGCCAATTGGCGCATGTGTGCGATCAACCGCTGGCGCTCGGGCGGCGTGAAGCGCGCCATCATTTCCTCGGTCGCGGCGCGTTGTTCCGGCGGAATCGCCTGCAGCATGCGTTCACGGGCACCCAGCTGCTGCTCCGAACGCATGCCTTCGAGGAAGGCGCGGCGTTCGCGCGGCGCCATGCCCTCGAAGCGACGGCGCATTTGCGCGCGCTGGTCCGGCGGCAGCCGCTGGAAACGCTGGAAGGTGTCGCGCAGGCGCTGCTGTTGCGTCGGCGGCATCTGGCGGAACGCCCGGTAGCGTTCGCGCACGCGGCGCTTTTCCGCGTCCGGCAGCTGCTGCCACTGTCCGAAGCGTTGGGCCGCGCCGCGTTTTTCCTGTGGCGTGAGCGCATTCCAGCGCTGCGCTCCCAGCCGCAAATTCTGCTGTGTCTGTGCCGGCAGGTTCGGCCACTGCTCGGCGAAGGGCATCAGCACCCGCTGCTCGGCCGGGGTCAGCTGATCGAAGGCGATGCTCTCCTGCGCCCGCGCGCTGACCGCCGCCAGCAACAGCACGAGCAACAGCGCGAGCCGGCTAGCGCGCTGCATCGGGCTTCTCGGGGGCGGGTTCGGGGTCATCGCTTTTCACTGGGGTCGGAGTGTCGGGTTCGGGTTTGGGTGCGTCTGCGGTGGTCGCAGGCAGGGATTCGGTGACGCGGACCGGGTCCACCGGCTTGCCCTCGGCGTCGGCGAACTCGGCCAGGTAGAGCAGCAACTCGGCACTGGGCGCCTCGCTCGCGACCGCAACCGCGGCGCTCAGCCCGATGCCGGCTGCGCATCCAGCCAGGCATAGAAATCGAGATCCTCGTAGAGTTCCAATCCATCGCCTTCGGCCAACATCGGAAAGTCGTCGGGCAGCGCTGCGGTCGGCACCGGCACTGCCTCCGGCACCAGCTGCGGCCACAGCGCGATCGCAAGTGCCAGCGAGAATGCGGTCGCCAGTGTCGTCGGCCACAACCACGCCCGCGGCCGCGGCGTCGCCGCCGCCTGCAACGCCTGCTGCCGTGCCTGGTTCAGCCGCGACAGCGTGGCCGCGTCCAGATCGCGCGCACTGGTCTCGAGTTCGGAGCGGATGCGTTGCGTCCACGTGTCGTCGTCCCGGTCATGTTCAGCCATGATGTTGCTCCAGTTGCGCGCGCAGCGAGGTCATCGCGCGCGACAGATGGGTCTTGACGCTACCTTCGCTGCAAGCCATCGCACGCGCCGTATCGGCGACGTCTAGGCCTTCCCAGACGCGCAGCAGGAACGCCTGCCGCTGCCGGTTCGGCAGGGTACGCAGCGCTCCGTCCAGGGCCTGCGCGGTCTCGCCGTCGGCGACATGCTGCCACGGCTGCGGCGCGCGCGGGTCGGCGACATTGGCCAGCGCGTCCTCGTCGCCGTCGCGGCCGACGATGCGGTCGATCCAGCCCAGCCAGCGCGAACGCACCTGGTGGCGCCGATGGAAGTCGAGCATGCGGCTGTCGAGCACGCGGTGAAACAGCGGCGCCCAATCGGCCGCCGGCTTGTCGCGGTAGTTGCGGACGAAGGTGAGCATGCTGTCCTGGACGATGTCGAGGGCATCGTCGCGGCTGCCGACGCCGATCTCGGCCATGCGCAGCGCGCGCCGTTCAACGCCGCGCAAGAAGGCGTCGAGGGCATCATGGTTGCGCGCCGCCGCCGCAGCGGAGCGCGATCGCGCGGGACTGTCGCTGTCCATCCATCGCATCGCCAGGGTAGAGGTCATTGTAGGCGGGCCTTGGCTGCAGTCGGGGGGGGCTTGCGCTTGCAACGCACCGGCGGGAAAGCGGTTGACAACGCGGCCGCGACCCGCTCCGCCGCATTCTTGCTGAAAGCGCGAATTGCGCCGTAGTTCACAGGCGCCGCAACCCCCACCCAGCCGGGGCGTGATTTCCCAGTAGGCGCCCGCGCCTGCACCGAGCCATGCTTGCAAGTCTTTGAAATACAAAGAAAACAGTTTGTGGCTAATTTTTGACCGGGCAGCTTGCAGGGCGCGTCGCACCGGCTTCGGCAGGGCTTGTTGGAGCATTGCTCCACACAGTTATCCACAGAGATTGTGGACAAGAGAGATTCTGTCGTGACATCAGTAACTTGTCGTCACTTTCTCGACCAATGCTGACCATTTCACCTGGCGCCCGCCACGTCCATGAAAAACGCCGGGCGGGAACGCAACGCGGCGCCAATGGCTAGACTGCACATCCGGCTTCCGACCGCGATCGCCATGCCCGACATCCTGCGCGTCGCCGTGCCTGCGCCGCTGCCCGCACTGTTTGATTACCTGCCGCCCGCCGGTGTCGCCGCAGCAGCCATTTCCGTGGGGGCGCGCCTGCGCGTGCCGTTCGGGCCGCGCGAGCTGGTCGGCGTGGTGGTCGCGCATGCGCGCGTGGTCGCGAATCCGAAATTGCGCGCTGCGACCGCGCTGTTCGACCCGCAGGCGGTGTTTCCAGCGCCGCTCTGGCGCACGCTGCTGTGGGCGGCGCGCTACTACGCCTACCCGCTCGGCGAAGCGCTGGCCACGGCGCTGCCGGCACCGGTACGCGACCGCCACGATGCGCCGATGGCGCAGCACGATCTGGTGCTGCGCCTGCTACCCGATTCGGCGCGGCGCAGCCAACTGCGCGTCGGCAGCGCGCCCGCGGCGCTCTATGACGCCCTGGCCGCAGGCGCGCGCGCCTGGACCGATCTGCGTGTACAGATCCCGAATGCAGCGACCGCGCGACGCCGCCTGCAGCGGCTGGGCTTGATCGAAGCGCTGGCGCTCGACACCACGCCGCGGCGCTGCACCACCGCGGCGCCGGTATTGAATCCGGCGCAGCGTGACGCCGTCGCCGCGATCCAGGCGACCCTGGGCGGATTCGCCACGACCCTGCTCGAAGGCATCACCGGCAGCGGCAAGACCGAGGTCTATCTGGCCGCGATCGAACAGTCGCTGGCGCGCGGCGAGCAAGTGCTGGTGCTGGTGCCCGAGATCGGTCTGACGCCGCAGACGCTGGCGCGTTTTCGCGAGCGCCTGGCGGCGCCGGTGCTGGCCTGGCATTCCGGGCTCGCCGACGGCGCACGGGCACGCGCATTCGAGCGCGCCCGCGCCGACACGGCGCTGGTGGTGATCGGCACGCGCTCGGCCGTGTTCGCGCCGCTGCCCAGGCTCGGCCTGATCGTCATCGACGAAGAACACGACGCTTCGTTCAAGCAACACGAGGGCTTTCGCTACCACGCCCGCGACGTCGCCCTGGTGCGTGCCAAGCACAGTGACATCCCGGTCGTGCTCGGCAGCGCCACGCCGGCGCTGGAGTCGCTTGCCAATGTCGAACGCGGCCGCTACCGCCATCTGCGCCTCGATGCCCGCGCCGGGCACGCACTGCCCCCCGGCGTCGAAGTGCTCGATGTCCGGCGCGAGCCGCTGCAGGACGGACTCGGGCGCGCCGTGCTCGCCGCCATCGCGGCGACCGTAGGACGCGGCGAGCAGGCGCTGGTGTTTCGCAACCGCCGCGGCTTCGCGCCGGTCCTGCACTGCATCGACTGCGGCTGGCACGGCGACTGCGATCGCTGCGAGCGCCCCTACACCCTGCATCGCGGGCGGGCGCGCATGGTCTGCCACCACTGCGGTCGCGAGCGCTCGGTGCCGAGCCAGTGCCCGGCCTGCCAGGGAAACGGTTTGACCCCGGTCGGCGTGGGCACCGAGCGCCTGGAATCGGCCCTGTCGCAGCGCTTTCCCGGTGCACCGGTATTGCGCCTCGACCGCGACAGCGCGCGCTCGGCAGACCAGTTCGAGCAGGTGCTGGCGCGCGCACACAGCGGTGAGCCGTGCATCCTGGTCGGCACCCAGATGCTGGCCAAGGGTCACGACCTGCACGGCGTCACGCTCGCCGTGATCGTGGATGCCGACGGCGGGCTATACAGCGCCGACCCGCGCGCCAGCGAGCGTCTGGCGCAGCTGATCATCCAGGTCGCTGGTCGTGCCGGGCGCGGCGCACGCCGCGGGCACGTGCTGATCCAGACCCACCATCCCGAGCACGCCCTGTTCCGCACTCTGCTCCACGGCGGCTACCCGGCCTTCGCCCGCGACGAGCTCGCGTTGCGCGAGGCGCTGGCACTGCCGCCATTCTCGGCGCAGGCGCTGCTGCGTGCCGAAGCGCGCGAGCGCAGCCAGGTCGAACAATTCCTGCGCGACGCCGCGCAACAGGTCGGCGACCGCGGCGTGCTGGTGGCCGGCCCGCTGCCGGCACCACACGCGCGCCGCGCCGGCTACGAGCGCGCCCAACTCCTGCTCGAAGCCAGCCAACGCAGCACTCTGCACACCGCGCTCGACGCCCTGCTGCCGACGCTCTATGCCCACCCGTTGGCGCGGCGTATTCGCTGGTCGCTGGACGTGGATCCGGTGGCGCTGGATTAATCGCTTGCCAGAACCTGCACGATCGCGACACTAGCGCGATGACCCAGTCCCCCTACCCGCGTGACCTGATCGGCTACGGCCGCAACCCGCCGCAGGCGCAATGGCCGGGCGGTGCGCGCATCGCCGTGCAGTTCGTGCTGAATTACGAAGAGGGTGGCGAGAACTGCGTGCTGCATGGCGACGGCGGTTCCGAGCAGTTCCTGTCCGAGATCATCGGCGCCGCCAGTTATCCGGACCGGCACCTGAGCATGGAGTCGATCTACGAATACGGTTCGCGCGTCGGCGGCTGGCGCATCCTGCGCGAGTTCGAGAAACGCGCACTGCCATTGACCGTGTTCGGGGTCGCGATGGCGATGCAGCGCCATCCCGAATTCGTGCAGGCCTGCACCGAAGTCGGCCACGAGATCGCGTCGCATGGCTGGCGCTGGATCCACTACCAGAACATCCCCGAGGACGTGGAGCGGGAACACCTGCTGCGCGCGATCGCGATCCAGCGCGAGCTGACCGGCGAAGCACCGCTCGGCTGGTACACCGGCCGCGATTCACCGAACACGCGCCGGCTGATCGTCGAGCACGGCGGCTTCGAGTACGACAGCGACTACTACGGCGACGACCTGCCGTTCTGGACCGAGGTCGAGGTCTCCGATGGCTCGCGCCGCCCGCACCTGATCGTGCCGTACACGCTCGACGCCAACGACATGCGTTTCGCGACCCCGCAGGGTTTCAATACCGCGAACCATTTCTTCGAGTACCTGCGCGACAGCTTCGACGTGCTCTATCGCGAAGGCGCGGAGACACCGCGCATGATGTCGATCGGCATGCACTGCCGCCTGCTCGGGCGCCCCGGTCGCATCCTCGCGCTGCAACGCTTCCTCGACCATATCGAGCGCCATGACCGCGTCTGGATCTGCCGGCGCATCGACATCGCCGACCATTGGAAGCGCGTGCATCCGTTCGTGGCGGCGACATGACGATGGCCATCAAGACATTGAATCAAGCGACGCCGGAAGCGTTCGTGGCGGCGTTGGCGGGGATCTTCGAGCATTCGCCGTGGGTGGCCGAGCGCGTGCTGGCACAGCGGCCGTTCGCGTCGCGCGATGCCCTGCACGCGGCGATGTGCGCGGCAGTGCAGGGCGCCGGACCCGAGCTGCAACTGGCCCTGATCCGTGCCCATCCGCAACTGGCCGGCAAGGCCGCGGTGCGCGGTGAGCTGACCGAGGCCTCGACGAACGAACAACGCGGCGCCGGGCTCGACCAGTGCTCGCCCGAGGAGTTCGCCGCGATCACGCAGTTGAATGGCGAATACGACGCGCGCTTCGGGTTTCCGTTCATCCTGGCGGTGAAGGGACACACGCGGACTTCGATCATCGCGAACATGCGCGCGCGCGTCGGCCATGAACGCGAGGCCGAGATTGCCGAGGCGCTGCGGCAGATCGAACGCATCGCGCGGTTTCGGTTGGAGGCAATGTTGGGGGGGTGATCGGGGCGCTATCGCGCGATGGCGAAGAGCATCGCGCCGTGGCGAAGCATCGCGGCGTGGGCAAGAGCATCGCGCCGTGGCCGGCGCTCCTACAGACGGCATGGGCGGGCGCGCTAACATCGAGGCCTTCTTGCGAACCGATGCGAATCCGACATGGCCCTGCCGCAACTCGATCCGAACGCTCCCGACTTCACCCGTCGCTACGTCAATCTTGCCGATGCACGCCTGGGTGCGAAGGCGCTCAGTTGCAGCGACGACTTCTTCGCCGAGATGGGGCGCATGCTCCATCCGGAGCCGGCGGTGTTCATTCCCGGCAAGTACGACAGCAACGGCAAATGGATGGACGGTTGGGAGAGCCGGCGCAAGCGCGTGGCCGGGCATGACTGGTGCATCGTGCGCTTGGCGCGACCGGGCATCGTTTTCGGCATCGACCTGGATACCAGCCATTTCACCGGCAACTTCCCGCCCGCTGCGTCGATCGAGTTCTGCAATATCGGCGACGCGACGCCCGACGAAGAAACCGATTGGTTCGAGTTGCTCGCCCCCGTCAACCTGACTGGCAACGCGCACCACTATTTCGCTCAGGATGGGTGCCAGCTGATGTCTCACCTTCGGGTGAACCTCTTTCCCGACGGCGGGTTGGCGCGTCTTCGCATCTACGGAATGGCGGATCCCGAACTGGCGCAACCGGAAGCGGACGGCTTGATCGACCTTATCGCCGCGTTGAACGGCGGCACCGTGGTCGCCACCAACAACCAGCATTTCGGTCTAGCGTCGAACCTGCTGATCCCGGGTCGCGGCGTGAACATGGGTGATGGCTGGGAAACGCGGCGTCGACGCGAGCCCGGAAACGACTGGTGCATCCTCGAGCTCGGGCAAGCCGGCGTGATCGAGGCGATCGAAGTCGATACCTGCCACTTCAAGGGCAACTACCCGGACCGCTGCTCGATCCAGGCCACGCGCGCGCCCGGTGGCACCGTCGAGTCGATGGTCACGCAGTCGATGTTCTGGTCGATCCTGCTGCCCGAGCAGAAGCTGCAGATGGACCACCAGCACCATTACCGCGACGAAATCGTGCTGCGTGCGCCGGTCACCCACGTGCGCTTCAACATCTTCCCGGACGGCGGCGTCTCGCGCCTGCGTCTGCGCGGTCGCGTCGCATGAGTGAACCGCGACTGCAGATCGAGCCGCTGACACCCGAGGCGTTCGCGCCGTTCGGCGAGGTCATCAGCTTCGAAGCTGCGCGCGAGATCTTCCCGATCAACAACGGCACCACCCAGCGCCACCATGCACTGGTCCGCGTCGACGTGGGCGAAGGCCACGCCCTGATCAGCCTCGCACGCGCCGAACCGCGTCCGTTGCCGTTCGCGGTGACCCTGCTCGAACGCCACCCGCTCGGCTCGCAGGCCTTCATCCCGCTGTCGCGCACGCCGTACCTGATCGTCGTGGCCGAATCACCACAACATCCGCCACGCTGCTTCCGCGCCGCGCACGGCGAAGGCGTCAACTACCACGCCGGCACCTGGCACCACCCGCTGATCGCGCTCGACACCGTCAGCGATTTCGTCATCATCGACCGCGGCGGCGAAGGCGCGAACTGCGACGAGATCAATCTCGTGCAGACGTGGTGGATCATGCCATTGGCGTCGCTGCAGCTGCCGCTCGCCGGCGAAACGAGTTGACGGTGGCGCGACGCAGCGCTTGAATGGGTCCGCCCGGAAATTTGGTGGACGACCATGCTCGATTACCGACAACACATCACGCTGCAGGCCGACAAGCGCGGCGGCAAGCCTTGCGTGCGCGGGCTGCGCATCACCGTGCAGGACGTCCTGGGTTGGCTGACCTCGGGCATGACGACCGAGGACATCGTGCGCGACTACCCTGAACTCAGTCGGGACGACATCCTCGCCTGCCTCGCTTGGGCAGCGGCACGCGAACAGAGCGTGGCGTGGGTGAAGGCGGCGGCGTGAAGCCGCTGCTCGACGAGAACCTGTCGCGACGCCTGGTGCCGGCGCTTCAGGCGGACTTCCCCGGCACGACCCAGGTGGCGCTGCTCGGACTGGAGCGCAGCAGCGACTTGCAGCTTTGGGAATTCGCAAGGCAACATGAACTTGTGTTGGTCAGCAAGGATGAAGACTTCAAGGACCTGCAAGTCCTGCGTGGTTTTCCGCCGAAACTGATCGTCCTGCGTCTCGGCAACGCCGACAACCAGCGCGTACTCGATGCATTGTCGAGAGCCGCCGAGCGGGTGATCGCTGGGTTGCAGCAAGACGATATCGGCATCATCGAAATCGCTTGAAACTTCCCCGATGGACGGCCGACCGATGGCAAAACACTGCTGCGAGGCTTGGCCTGCATGATGCGTGACCCGCTCAGCCGCCTCAGCCTGCGTCCCAGCTGGGCGTGGCGGCTGCGCGCGGCGTGGTTCGGTGCGTTGGTCGCGGGCACGTTGGATTTGGGCTACGCGATCTACGGCACCGTGTCTGCGGGTCGGGCGCCGCTGCGCATGCTGCAGTCGATCGCGAGCGGCTGGCAGGGCCGGGCGGCGTACGACGGCGGTCTCGTCAGCGCTGCGCTCGGCGTGGTCTCGCACTACGGCATCCTGTTCGTATTCGCGGCGGCTTTCGTCGATGCCTGCATGCGCCGGCCGGCGCTGGTGCAACAACCGCTGCGCCATGGCGTGTTGCTCGGCATCGCCGTCTACGTGTTGATGCAAGCGGTGATCGTGCCGCTGTCGGCGGCGCCGTTTTCGCTGCCGCATGGACTCGGGGACGTTGTCGAGGGCCTGCTCGTACACCTGTGCCTGGTGGGACTGCCGATCGTCTATGTCGCCCGCTACATTCTGGGGCGTGTCGGTTGGCCGCCGGGGTTTCGGCGCTGACGCATGGCCACGTCGGCTCCACGCCGCTGCGCGGCGCTTGAGCCGACCTACATTCGTGGCTTCAACGCAACGCGATGAAGACGTCGACCTCGATGCCGATGGCCTTGCAAATCTGTCGCAGCAAGGGCGGTGAGATATCGCGGCCGGCGTGCATCGGAACGGTGGTGCCGCGCCCGTCGGCATGTCGAAACTGCTGATGCGAGCCGCGTTGTCGGACCAGAACAAAACCGAGGGCGAGCAAGCGCGCAGACACTTCACCGGGTTTGAGCACCGGCGCGCGTCCCATGATTCAGGACACAGCCACCTGGCGAATCCCGACGAACTCCGTCTCGATCAGCGGCTCGCCGTCCTCGAGCAGCATCGAGATGACTTCGCGCAAGTTGGCATCCAGTTCCTCGAGCGTCTCGCCCTGCGAGTGGGCGCCGGGGAAACCCGGCACGAATCCGACGTAGAGTCCGGTCTCGGGGCAGCGTTCGATCACGGCGGAATAGGAGCGCATGGGCGAATCCTCAAGGGAGTGTGATTCTGCGCCTGCCTCGCGGGGCGTGCAACGCTACCGACGACGTTCGCGGGTCGGCTCCACGCCGCTGCGCGGCGCTTGAGCCGACCTACATTCGTGAGGATCTGTCGGCAAACCAGCGCGCGATCGCGGCGCGTTCGGCGTCGGTCATCTGGGTCATGTTGCCGGGGGGCATGATCTTCAGTTCGACGACTTGCTTGTGCACGAGTACCGCGTGCAGCTCGATGCGTTCGGGGGTATCGAGCAGCGCGCCTTTCGGGGCGCTGGCCATCAGGGTCGGGCGGGCGGAGTGACAGGCGATGCAGTGCCTGTTGATGATCGGCTGGATGGCGGCGGTATCCGGCGTTGCGCCGAATGCATCGGGCAACACGAGGGTGGGTGACGGCGAACCATCGGGCATCTGCGCACCGTTCGCCGGCGACAGCGCTTCAACTGTGGTCACTGCAGCGTCACTGTGCGGGCTCGGTGCCAGCCAGAACAGCAGGCCGAGCAGCACCAGTGCACCGGCCGCGAGCAGGCGCCACGCGCGTTCGCCACTGTGCCAGAGCACGAAGAACTGGCGGATCATCGCCGCCGACGCCATCGCCACCGCCAGCACGATCCAGTTGTGCTCGTGCGCATAGGCGGTGCCGTAATGCGTGCTCAGCATCGCGAACACCACCGGCAGGGTGAAGTAGGTGTTGTGCACCGAGCGTTGCTTGCCGCGGCTGCCGTCGAGCGGGTTCGGCGCCTCGCCGGCGGCGAGCGCGGCGACCATGCGCTTCTGGCCGGGGATGATCACGAAGAACACATTCGCCGACATGATCGTCGCCAGCGCCGCACCGACCAGCAGGAAGGCCGCGCGCCCGGCGAACAGCTGCGTCGCGACGTAACACAGGGCGAGTGTCAGCAGCCCGACCAGAACGCCGAGCAGGCGGTCGCGGAAGCCGACCACCTTGCACATCAGGTCGTACAGGAACCAGGTCAGCACCAGGAACACGATCGCCGCGATCACCGCGGCGCTGCCCGAGAGATCGGCGACGGTGCGATCGACCAGATACAACTCGGGCGAGAGCAGGTAGGTGAGCGCGAGCAGGCCGAAGCCGGACAACCACGTGGTGTAAGACTTCCACTTCGACCAGTGCAGTTCCGCCGGCAACTCGGCCGGCGCCGGCAGGAACTTCTGCTTCCGATAGAAGCCGCCGCCGTGCACCGACCACGACTCGCCGAACAGCCCTTGCGCGCCCGTCTTCGGCGGTTTCAGTCCGCGGTCGAGCGCGACGAAGTAGAACGATTCGCCGATCCAAGCGATCGCCGCAACCACGTGCAGCCAGCGCAACAGGAAGGCCGCGGCCTCGGTCCAGAAAGCGAGCATCGACGCGCTCAACTGCCGCGGTAGGTGCTGTAGCCGTAAGGCGAGGCGAGCAGGGGCACGTGGTAGTGCGCCTTGGCGTCGTTGATGCCGAAGCGGACCACGACCACGTCGATGAAACGCGGCTCGGCCATCTTCACGCCCATGCGTGCGAAGTAGTCGCCGATCGCAAAATCGAGTTCGTAGACGCCGGTCTGGATCGCCATGCCATCGAGCAGCGGCTGGTCGCAGCGGCCATCGGCATTGGTGGTGTGGCCGGCCACGAACTCGCGCTCGTAGCCGTTCATCCGGTACAGCGCGACCGCGATGCCGGCGCCCGGCTTGCCGTGCGCAGTGTCGAGGACGTGGGTGGTGAGCTTGCCCATGGCGGTCATGCCTTCGTGCAGTAAGTCGCCAGTTTAGCGAGATCGGCACGGCGTTCCGCGACACTGGTGAACGCCGCTTCGAGACTGTTGCGCGCGAGCTGGATCAGCTGATCGCGACCGAGGCCGAGCGCCGCCGCAGTCTCTCGGTAGTTTTGATTGATGTAGCCGCCGAAATAGGCCGGATCATCGGAATTGATGGTCACCCGCACGCCGCGTTCGAGCATGCGCTTGAGGTTGTGTTCGCCGAGCTGCTGGAACACGCACAGCTTGATGTTCGACAGCGGGCACACGGTCAGCGCCATGCCGATCGCGATCAGTCGCTGCATCAGGCGTTCGTCCTGCAGCGAGCGCACGCCGTGGTCGATGCGTTCGACCTGGAGCACGTCGAGCGCACTCCAGATGTATTCGGGCGGGCCTTCCTCGCCGGCATGCGCGACCACGTGCAGGCCGAGCTCGCGCGCCATCGCGAACACGCGCGCGAACTTCTCCGGCGGATGGCCGACTTCGCTGGAATCGAGGCCAACGCCGATGAGATCGGCGAGATGCGGCTTCGCTGCTTCCAGCGTCTGCATCGCCGCTTCTTCGCTCAAGTGGCGCAGGAAACAAAGGATCAGGCGCGCGCGGATGCCGAGCTTCGTCTCGGCGGCGGCGCAGGCGCGCTTCAGACCGCGAATCACCACGCCGATGTCGACGCCACGCTCGGTATGCGTCTGCGGATCGAAGAACAGTTCGGCATGGATGACGCTGTCGGCATGGGCGCGCTCGAAATAGGCCCAGGCCATGTCGTGGAAGTCCTGCTCGGTGATCAGCACCGACGCACCGGCGTAGTAGATGTCGAGAAAACTCTGCAGGTTCGTGAACGCATACGCCGCACGCAGCGCCTCGACGTTCGGGTACGCGAGCTGCACGCCATTGCGGCTGGCCAACGCGAAGATCAAATCCGGCTCCAGCGAACCCTCGATATGGATATGCAGCTCGGCCTTGGGCAGGCCGCGGATGAACTCGGCAAGATCGCTGGACATGGTCACTCCTGATGCTGGCCGCCGAGTCTGCATCAAAGCGCGGACAGCGGCCAGACTTGCGGTGCTGCGCTAATCTTCGCGGATGACATCGAACACGAGTTTCAGCTTGAACGGGGCGCCGGTGGATCTTGCGGGCGCCGAGCCGACCCAGTCGCTATTGCGCTGGTTGCATGCGCGGCGGATGACGGGAACGAAGGAGGGCTGCGGGGATGGTGACTGCGGCGCGTGTACGGTCGCGATGGTCGAGACGGACGCGGCTGGCCGCGCGCACTATCGCGCGGTGAACAGTTGCCTGTTGCCGGTGGGTGCCCTGCCCGGTCGCGAAGTGGTCACGGTCGAGTCGCTGGCCGAGGGTGAGCGTCTGCATCCGGCCCAGCAGGTGCTGGTCGAGGGCGCGGGCTCGCAATGCGGGTATTGCACGCCGGGGTTCGTGATGAGCCTGTTCTGCGGCCAGCACGAGCGCGATCTCTCGGACCACTGCATCGAGGGCAATCTCTGCCGCTGCACCGGTTATCGGCCGATCCGCGATGCAGCCAGGCGACTCGCGGCACTACCGGTGGTCGAGGATCGTTTCCATCACGCGCTCGCCGAGCCGCGTGTCGCACTGACGACGAGCGTGCTCGGTTCTTTTCACAACCCGGCCACGTTGGCCGAAGCGCTGGCACTGAGGCAGCAACATCCAGCAGCGAGCTGGATCGCCGGGGCGACCGATCTCGGCGTGAACCTGAGTCGCGGCCAGCTGGTCGCGCCGGCCTTCATCGCACTCGATCGCATCGCCGAATTGCAGCAGCTCGAGGTCCATGACCACGCGGTGCGCATCGGTGCCGGTGTGCCGCTGTCGCGACTCGAACAGGAACTGGCCGGGATGTTTCCGCTGCTCGACGACATGTTGCCGTGGTTCGCCGCGAAGCAGGTCAAGAACCGCGCGACCTTCGGCGGCGGGCTCGGCTCGGCCTCGCCGATCGGCGACCTGGCACCGATCCTGCTCGCGCTCGACGGCGACATCCACCTGCTCGGGCCGAACGGCGCGCGCGACGTGCCGGCAGCCGCGTTCTTCCTCGACTACCGCAAGACCGCGCGCGCCGAAAATGAACTGATTGTCGCGGTCACGCTGCCGCGTCGCGCCGAGCTGGTCACCGCCTCGTACAAGGTCGCGAAACGACAGACCGACGACATCAGCATCGTCGCCGCCAGCTTCGCGATGGCGCTCGATGGCGAGCGCCGCGTGCAGCAGGTGCGCCTCGCTTATGGCGGCGTCGCCGCGATCCCGCGCCGCGCCACCCGCACGGAATCCCAGCTGCACGGCCAGGTGCTCGGCGACGCCATGGTCGAACAGGCGCGCGCATCGCTCGTCGAGGAATTCACGCCGCTCAGCGACCATCGCGCCGACGCCGACTATCGCCGCGCGTTGGTCGGCAACCTGTTGGTGAAGTTCGTCGCGGAGAAGCTGGCATGAGCAAGGCGACGGCGCACGAGTCCGCCATCGGCCATGTCAGTGGCCGCGCGAGCTATGCCGACGAGCAACATCCGCCAGAAGGCCTGCTGAGTCTGTATCCGGTGCAGGCGCCGCACGCGCATGCGCGCATCCTCGCCATCGACACCGATGCCGCGCGTGTCATGCCCGGCGTGCATGCGGTGCTGACCGCGGCCGATGTTCCCGGCACCAATGACCTCGGCCCGATCGTGCATGACGAGCCGGTGATGCCGGCCGATCGCGTCAGTTTCCACGGCCAGGCCGTGGCCTGGGTCGTGGCCGACAACGAAGTGCAGGCGATGGCCGCGGCCCGGCGGGTCAAGGTCGACTACGAGGCGCTGCCGGCCCTGCTCGACGTGCACGCAGCGATCGCGGCCGGATCCTTCCACTTGCCACCGGCGCGGGTCGAACGCGGCGATGTCAGTGCTGGCCTCGCCGCGGCCACACACCGCCTGCATGGCGAGCTGATGGTCGGCGGCCAGGAGCATTTCTATCTCGAGACCCAGGCCTGCTGGGCCAGCATCGACAGCGAAGGCCTGGTGCAACTGGTGTCCTCGACCCAGCATCCGAGCGAGACCCAGCACATGGTCGCGCAGGTGCTCGGCATCGCCTCGCATCGGGTCGTCTGTCGCTGCCTGCGCATGGGTGGCGGCTTCGGCGGCAAGGAGACCCAGGCCAATCCTTTCGCCGCGGTCGCGGCGCTGGCGGCGTGGAAGACCGGCCGGCCGGCACGAGTGAAACTGCATCGCGCGCTGGACATGCAACTGACCGGCAAGCGCCATCCGTTCTTGGCGCGCTTCGAGGTCGGCTTCGATGACGATGGTCTGCTGCAGGCCGCGCGCATCGACCTGGTCGCCGATGGCGGCTGGAGCGTCGACCTCAGCCCGCCGGTGCTGATGCGCGCGATGGTGCATGTCGACAATGCCTACTTCATCCCGCACATCGAGGTTGTTGGCCGCATCGCCAAGACCCATCTCGCCTCGAACACGGCGTTCCGCGGTTTTGGCGGTCCGCAGGGCATGGTCGTCGGCGAGGAGATGCTCGATCGCGTTGCGCGTTTCCTCAGGTTGCCGGTCGACCAGGTGCGCGAGCGCAATTTCTATCGCGAAGGCGCCACGCCCGATCGCAACCAGACCCACTACGGCCAGCCGGTGGTCGACAATCACCTGCCCGAGTTGTGGGCGCAGCTGCGTGCGTCGAGCGCCTATGACCTGCGCCGCGCCCAACTTGATGCATTCAATCGCGAACACCCGCAACGCAAGCGCGGGCTCGCGATCACGCCGGTGAAGTTCGGCATCTCGTTCAACAAGACCGAATACAACCAGGCCGGCGCTTTGGTGCTGATCTACAGCGACGGCAGCGTGCAGCTGAACCACGGCGGCACCGAGATGGGCCAGGGCCTGCACACCAAGATGCTCGCGGTCGCCGCGCGCACGCTCGGCATCTCGCAGTTGCGCATCCAGATCATGGTCACCAGCACCGACAAGGTGCCGAATACCTCGGCCACCGCCGCGAGCAGCGGCTCGGATCTGAACGGCCAGGCGGTCAAGGCCGCCTGCGACACCCTGCTGGCGCGGATGGCGCCGATTGCAGCCGCGTCGCTCGGCGGTGGCGCCGAAGACGTGAGGTTCGCCGACGACCGCGTGTTCCTGCGCGCAACGCCCGAACGCAGTCTCGGTTTCGACGAAGTCGTACGCGCGACCTACAACGCCCGCATCAGCCTGGCCGCAACCGGCTACTACCGCACGCCGGGCTTGAGCTGGGACCCCAAACTCGGGCGCGGCCATCCGTTCTACTACTTCGCGTTTGGTGCCGCGGTCTGCGAGGTCGAGGTCTGCGGCCTGACCGGCGTGCACCGCCTGCGCCGGGCCGATCTGCTGCACGATGTCGGCGACTCGATCGCCGAGCTGATCGACCTTGGCCAGATCGAGGGCGGCTTCGTCCAGGGCATGGGCTGGCTGACCAGCGAGGATCTGCGCTGGAACGCGCAGGGGCGGCTGCTCACCGATGCACCTAGCACCTACAAGATCCCGACCGTCGGCGACGTGCCTGACGACTTCCGCGTGAACTTGTTCAAGCGCAGCAAGCCACCGGGCACGAACGTGATCTTCCACAGCAAGGGTGTCGGCGAACCGCCGCTGATGCTCGCGATTGCGGTGCGCGAGGCGATCCGCGACGCGGTGGCCGCATTCGGTGATGCGCGCGTGGTCGAACTCGCGGCGCCGAGCACGCCGGAGGCGATCTATCGCGCGATTCAGCGGGTGCGCAGGCAGTGAAGCCGCTGCAGAGCGACCCCCTCCCAACCTCCCCCTTGCTGCGCAAAGGGGATGAGAACAGCGCCGCTTCTACTCCCTCCCTTGCGCGCGCAGCGCGGAGGGGAGGGTTGGGGTGGGGTGCTCTTCCGTGAGCCAGCGCCTGTTCTCGACGCTGGCCGAGTGGCTGGCCGCTGAATCGGTCGTGCTCGCGAGCGTGCTTGCCACGCGTGGCGCTTCGCCGCGGCATGGCGGCGCGCAGATGCTGGTGACGGAATCCCGCATCGACGGCAGCGTCGGCGGCGGGCGCCTGGAGCTGCACACCATCGCCGCCGCGCGCGCGTTGCTGTCGAGCGGTCGCGACAACGCAGCCGTGGCCATCGACCTGACCGGTCGCGATGGTGCGCATGGCGTGTGCGGCGGTTCGATGCAGATCGCACTACGCCGCTGTCAGGGCGCTGCCGATCGCATCCGCGCCATTGCCATTGCGGACTCGCTCGCCGCAGGGCGTCGCGTGATCCTGGATGCCGACACACTCGGTGCGGACGCCACGCTCACGCTCGAGCCCGCACCACGTCTGCTGATCCTCGGCGCCGGCCACTGCGGCCTGGCGCTGTGCCGGGCCGCGCTGCCACTCGGCTACGACCTGCATGTGCTCGACGATCGTAGCGACGGCTACGACCCATCGGCATGGGTCGGTGCCACCTGCCATCGCGAGCGTGCCGCCCTCCCGGCGCTGCTCGACAGCGAACGCCGCGTCGCCGCCGTGCTGCAGAACCGCGACTGGCGAAGCGACGTCGCCTTGCTGCCGCTGCTCGCCGCTCGTCCTCCGCTCTACATCGGCATGATGGGCAGCCGCAAACGCATCCGCCAGGTGTTCAAGGCACTGCCCGAACTCGGCGACTTGTGCGCCCGCATCCACGCCCCGGTCGGCCTGCCGATCGGCGCCGAGACGCCGGAGGAACTTGCGATCAGCGTGCTGGCGCAGGTCATCGCAGCGTTCTCGGCTCAGCTACGGGGCACCGGCACGTAGATCCTCGAACCGTCCTGCATCTTGCCCAGGTGACGGCCCAGTTGTTCGATCGCCGTGCGGCATACTCTGCCGAGCCTCATGCCCTGAAGGTGGGCGCCGAGCCAGCCGGGCGCGCGGAGCGCTTCGATCGAAAGGCGGACGGTACAGCCGACGCCACAGGTGCGCACGCGCAGATCGACCAACCAGCGCTTTCTGCACTCGTGTTGCAGACTGAGCACGATGCGACGACCCGCTTTGAAGGCGATCACATACACGACGATGTCGCCGCAGTCGCACCGCAGCAGGGCGACGTCACCGGCCGCATAAGCGCCCGGTGGCAGCGCGACCATCTCGCGAGCGCCAGGCCACCAGTCCACCATGCACGCGAGGTTGCGCAGCGCATCGAACACACCGTCGGCCGCGAGTGGCACCATCACTTCGCAGGCAACGAACGCCACGGAATCCGGGCAGAGGGCGTGAGGAGCGGTCGTCTGGTCCGGTCGCGACATGTGGGTCGAACCGCTATCGAGATGCCAGATCGATGTAGCCCGCCACCACGGCCGCACGACGCGCACGCGGCGTATCGACCGCTGCCACCCGTGCACAGGGGTCGAGTCGCACGCCATTTCCTCAGGATCGCGGTGGCGAGGCCGCAGTCGGTGCGTCGCCACCCGCATCGGGCACGTACACCATCGACCCGTCCGCCATTCGGTAGGCGACTCCCGCCTTGCGCCCCTCGCCGCTGCCGATCTGGCCTTCGGCTCGGTAGCGCTCGATCTTCTCGCCGTCCTTGACGATCACCTCCATGTTCGCCTCGCCCGGGTTGCGCACCAGGGTGAAGCGCTCGGCCGAGAACGGACTGAGCGGGCTCTGCGCCATCGCCAGCAGGAGCGCGGCGACCAGCACCAGGAACACGTCGATCAGGTTGACGACGGAGAGGATCGGATCGTCCTCGGCGTCATCGAGCAGGCGCAGGCGCGAACTCATGCCGGGACCTCGGCGGCGTGCACGTCGTGGACCACAGCCGCGGTGGCCGACGGCCCCTCAAGCATGGCCAGGTCCTGGGCGTACCAGCGGCGGCGCACGCTGACGATCCAGAAGGTCAGCGCCGAGGCGATCAGCGCCAGAATCACCGCCGAGAACGCGACCATCAGTCCGCGCGACATGTCGGCGAGGTTGCCATCTGCCAGACCCTTCAGCGCCGGGCCCATCGGGATCATGGTCGCGACCAGACCCAGCAGGGGCGCGATACGCGTTGCGATGCGCGCCACCTCCAGGCGTTGCACGGCGACGGATTCCAGTGCGTCCAGCGACAGCTCAGGCGAGTGTCGACGCAGCAGAACCAGTTCGTAGCCGACGGCGTCGCCGCGACGACGTTGGCGCCATTGCCAGAGGAAGGCACCCAGCGCCACGAAGGCGTAGCCGAACAGACCGGCGATCGCGAACAGCACCGGGATCAGGAACAGTTGGGCGAGGTCGTACATCGCCCCTTCGAGGCCACTAGCCATGAGGAACTCCTTGGGATGGGGATGCGGGGGTGGCGCGCAGCCGGCGCAGGCGGCGATCCGCCCAATGCCGGGCGCGTTCGCCGGATGGATGGATGCGTTGTGGACCGCGCGGTGCTCGTGGGGTGCGGGTACGGCCTTGCTGGATTGATCCGATGGCGATCAGCGCCAGCAAGCTGGCCCAGGCCAGCACCGACCACCACGACGGCGCGCCAGCCGCGACCGCGCTTTCGACGCGTTCGAGACGCTGGCCTTCGACCGGCGTGGCCGGTGCCTCGGGTCGTGCCGGTGCCACGGCGGCCTGCAAGCCGTAACCGACGTACTCGGCGAGTGCGGCGTTCGTGGTCTGCAGATCGAAGCGCTGCATCAGGTCGGCGTAGCGTTGCTTCAATTCGTCCAGCGTCGCGGCATCGGCCTGCCAGTAGTCCTGGCGCGATGCTTCCAGCATGCGCTCGATGACTTGCGCCAGCGCTTGCGGGTTCTCGCGCTCGAACCAGTCGCGCAGTCCAAGCGCGTGCTTGTCGCGCACGTACACGTCGGCGAACTGCTGCCACTGGTCGTCGCGCACGATCTCGCGTGACACCGCAGTCCAGCCCCAGAAGTTGTTCATGGCGTCGGTCACTTCCAGGGTGCCGGCGTAGCCTTCGGCCATCAGTCCCTGGATGTAGCCGGGATGGAAGTTGCGCGTGGCCAGTTCCTTGGCGAGGAAACCGGCGGCACTCTCGGCGCGACCGCTGCCGCCGCCGCGCAGGTTGCTGATCATCAGGTTCGGTGCCTGGCCATCGAGATGGCGCACCGCCAACGCGATGCCACCCAGATACTGGAACGGATCATCGGTGGTGAGCATGCCGTACAAGTTGGAGCTGCGCGACAGCACCGCGCCTTCGGTACCGCGCAATTGCTCGGCATACAGGTTGACGTCGGCGCCGGCGAGGTCGGCACGGCCCCAGTCGGCGCTGTCCGGGCCATAGCCGTACTGCATCTTCGACAGGTACAGCTCGGCCAGTTTGGCGTCGCCCTCGGCCTTACCCTGCCAGCTGTCGCTGGCGAGCGTGGCGTCGTCGAGGCCGGTGCCGTATTCGCCCGAGGCGGATGAGAACAGGCGAGTACGTCCGGCCTTGAGCGCGGCGACGGGATCCAGGCCGCGCGCCACCAGACGCTGCCTGATCGCTTCGCTGTTCGCATGTACGGCGTTGTCGGGTTCGTCGGCCGCGGCCGCGAGCTCGACGGCCCGAACCAGATGCTGCATCAGGTTTGGGAAGTGGTCGCGATACAGGCCGGTGGCCGAGAGCACCACATCCACACGCGGTCGACCGAGTTGTTCGCGCGGGATCAGGTGCACGCCGGTAACGCGGCCGCCCGCATCCCATTGCGGTTCAACGCCGAGCAGGCGCAGCGCCTGGGCTTCGAGCAGGCCCTGGTGGCGCATGGTTTCGACCGACCAGAGCGAGAAGGTGAGCTTGGTCGGGGCGCGGCCATGGTCGCGGCGATGGGCATCGAGCAGATCGGTGGCGGCCTGTTCCGACGCCGCCCAGGCCGCTTGTGTTGGCACCCGCGAGGGATCGAATCCGTACAGGTTGCGTCCGGTTGGATAGGCGTCGGGGTTGCGGATCGGATCGCCGCCGTAGGAGGTCGGCAGATGCTCGCCGCGCAGTCCGGCGAGCAAAGCCGGCAACTCGTGGCTGGCGTCGATCACGGCAAAGGCCTGGCGTGCGCGCTCGATGCCGCTGCGCAACTCGGCGGGCAACACCGCATCGTTGGCGCCCTGCAGCAAGTGCCGCTCGAGCAGCCGATAGGGAACGCTGGCGCGCAGGGCTGCGTAGTCGCCGGCCAGGGTCTCGTCGCGCTGGTCCACGGCCACGCCCGCATGTGCGGAAGCGGCCTCCCAGAACGGTTTGCCGAGCATCAGCAGCACCGTCGCCAGCCGATGCTCGTCCGCCGGCGCGCGGCCGAGGGCGTGCAGGCCGAGCGGTTGCGCGGTCTGCGCGAGTTCGTGCAGGTGGTTGTGCAGCACGTCGATGAAGGCCGGGAACTCGGCGTCGGCGCGGGCGCGGGTCCAGCCGAGGTCGGCGATGACGTGTTCGCCCTCGGCGCCGTCGAGCAACTGACGCGCGATCTGCGTGCGCACCGCGCCTTCGTCCTGGTTCAGCCACTGGTGCAACTGGTTGTGCAGATCGACCAGCACAGTGTGCAGCCCCGCCGGGCGGAACGGCGGCGTCTGGTGGCTGACGATCAAGGCGCGGCCGCGCCGGCGTGCCTGCAGCGCTTCGCCGATGTTGTCGGCGATGTAGGGATAGACCACTGGCAGGTCGCCGAGCGCGAGCATGGGCGCGTCGCGCACCGACAGCCCGCGTTCCTTGCCGGGCAGCCATTCCTGGCTGCCGTGGGTACCGAAGTGGATCAGCGCATCGCTGCGATGCGATTGCCGCAGCCACAGGTAGGTCGCGAGGTAGTGGTGCGAGGGCACCGCGCTGGTGCTGTGGTACAGCGCCTTCTCGGCCTCTTCCCAGCGTTCGCCGCGCGGTGGCTGGGGCAGCACGACCAGCGCGCCGAACTCGGCACGCGGGATCACGAAGCCCGCCTCGCCCTCGCGGTCGAGCATCAGCAGGCTCTGTTCGGGTTCGCCCCAGCGCGCCTCGATCGGTGCGCGTACCGCGTCCGGCAACTGTTCGTACCAGCGCCGGTACTCGGCGACAGGCAGGGTTGCGGCATCGCCGGCAGCGACCAGCGCGGCCAGATCGACCTCACGGTAGTAGGGCGCAAGCAGGCGCTGCAGGCGCGCAACCAACGCCGTCTCGTCGGCCGGCACGCCGTCGATGCGATAGCCGGCCGAGCGCAGCGCCGTGGTCGTCGCCTGCAACGATTCCGGCACATCGAGGAACGAGGCCGACAGGTTCTTCTCGCCCGGCGGGTAGTTCCAGAACATCAGCGCCAGTCGCTGTTCCGCGGTCGGCGTGCGGCGCAGATGGGCGATGCGGAGGGCCTTGTCGAGCACCGCCTCGAACTGGCCCGGGATCGGCAGTACGGCATCGTCCTCGGGGCGCGTCGCGGCGATCACCTGGGCGTCGATGGCACCGGCGTATTCGGGTTGCGCCAGATAGAACGGCACGTCGTTGAGCGGCACGCCGGTCGGGTCGGCGCGCCAGTCCTCGGCGCTTCCGGCGCGATACGACAACCCCTGCAGCACTGGGCGCCCGAGCTTCGCGAAGTCCGCACGGCGCGCCTCGCCATCGAGCACGATCTGGGTGTTGACCAGCACATCGCACAGCGCCTCGCCTTCCGGCATCAGCAAAGACGCATAGCCCTCGCCGCGCATCGCCGGCGCGTAGAACGCCAGCGCGATGCCGCCGCGCTGCTCGATGGCGCGCACGAAGGCATCGACCAGGCCGGTCTGCATCGAGGCCAGGTACTGCTGGTGGAAGGCGATGGCGATGACCGGACTGCGTGCGCGCGCAGCGGCATCCATGCCTTTCCAGCGGAAATAGTCGGTCGCGTCCGCGAACACCTGGCCGGGGGCGTCCGGGTGGTAGATCGCGGTCTTGGGGAACAGCACGGGGTCAACGACATTTCCCGCGTCGGTGCCACGCAGGTGCGCCGCGAGGCGCGCGAAGAAGGCATCGAAATTGCGCTCGCCGCCGTTGCTGTAGTGCGCGATCAAGCGCTTCGCCAACACCTCCGGGAAGCCCGACCACGCGGGCTTCTGGTCATACAGCCAGGCGTTCGGCACATGCAGGTCCGGCAGTGCGCGCACGAGCGTGGCGCGCACCTCGTCTTGCAAGTAGCTGTCGATGAACACGGCGTCGTAGCCGGTCCACAGGCTGCCATCGGTCTGTGCCGGAATGGTCTGCAGGTACCGGTGTTCGACCGTGATGCCGTGATGCTGGCCGATTTCGGCCAGTGCGCGGAACTTGCCCGCCGGCACGTTCGGCGTGGCGACGATCAACACGCGCTCGGCCAGCGCCGGCATCGCCAGCGCCGCGAACAGCAGCGTCAGCAGGGATTGCTGGAGCCATCGCATCGTCAGAAGCCGACGCCGACCGACAGCGACACGCCGCGGCCGCGTTCGGCGTAACCGTAGTCGACGGATCGGCCATCGAGGCGAACGTCGGTCAGGTTGTCGAGCCCAAGGCGCAGGCGCAGGTGTTCGCCGAAGCGGCGGGTGACGGCCGCGTTCCACAGCGTGTAGCCAGGCAAGAGCACGCCCGCCCCGGTCTGCTTACCGGTTCGCTCGCCGCCGAACCGCAGGCTCCAGGCTTCGCTCGGCGCCCAGTCGATGCGAGCGTTGACGGCGTGTTCCGGGCGGTACTCGAGTTCGGCACCGGTGGCGCGGTCTTCGCTATCGAGCAGGCTCAGGTCCAGGCCGAACTGCAGGGATTCGCTCAGCGCGTACTCGCCTCCGATTTCGGCACCACGCAGGCGCGCGGCGTCGACGTTGTCGTATTGGTAGATGCGACGCGGCCCCTGCTGCTCGATCAGGCGATAGGTGATCAGGTCATCGACCTGCGTGTCGAACAGCGAAGCGCGCAGCGTCCATGGCCCGGACAGGAAATCCGCCGCCAACTCGAAAGCGTCGGCGGTCTCGGGCTGGATCGCGGCATTGCCGAGGAAGCTGTGCGGGCCTTCGGCGCCGACATAGTCGGGCGAAATCTGTTTCAGCGTCGGCGCCTTGAACGCGCGACCCCAGCCACCCTTAAGCACCCAGGTGTCGCTGGCCTCGTACACGAGGTAGGCGCGCGGGCTCGGCTGGCTGCCGAAGAACTCGTGCTCGTCGATGCGCAGGCCGCCGGTGAAGCCGAGGCGCTCTGCGATTTGCCATTCGTCCTGCACGAACAGGGCACGATGGGTGGCGTCGTCGCTGCCACCGGCGAGACCGGAGTTGGCCAAATACTCCTCGCGCAGCTCGAATCCGGCGGTGACTCGATGCGCGCCGAAGCCGGCGCTGGCGTGACCGTCGAGAACGCGGTCGACCAGTCGCTGCGGCCTGGTCGGCTCGACGTTTTCGGTGCGCCAATTGGTAATGTCGAGTTCGCTGCGGTAACCACGCAGCACCAGATCGGCCACGCCGACGCCGGCGAACCAGTCGAGATGCACGGTGTCGCGGGCTAGTTCGTAGTGATTGTCGTAGGCGAGACCGGCGCGGGTGACATCTCCGTACCAGCGTTCCTCATCGCCGCTGCGCGCTCCGAACTCCAGGCGCTGACGCTCGGTCAAGTCGATGCGTGCGCTGACGCCGAGCGAGCGCGCATCGCTGCCTTCCTGCTCGGCGTAACGCGCGTCTTCTCGCAACGGCACCGCGTCGATCCGCGAGTGCTCGCCCTCGACCGCCAAACCGACACGCTCACCGAGACCGCCGCGTGTGACGAAGGTGCTGCGATGTCCATCGCCACCCTCGTCGCCGAGCAGTGCGAGCCCGCGCAGTTGCAGTTCGCCATGCCAGTCGCCCTGGCCGCGGCGGGTGATGACGTTGATGACGCCACCCAGTGCCTCGGAGCCGTAAAGGGTGGACATCGGACCACGCACGACCTCGATGCGTTCGACCGCTTCCATCGGCAGCCAGCCATACTGGTAGTCGGAATGACCAGCGACGTCGTCGGAGGCGGAGATGCGCCGGCCATCGACCAGCACCAGCACATGCTTGCCCTCCAGGCCGCGCAGCGAGAAGGTCTTGCGGCCGCCGACCTGGCGCGGGCTCAGGGTGACGCCGGGCAGGCCGCGAATCGCCTCCAGCAGGGTCGGTGGCGCACGCCGATCGAGCTCGGCGCGGTCGACCACGGTCACCGAGGCCGGGGCCGTGCGCAGGTCGCGCTGGTTCAGCGTCGCGGTGACGGTCACCTCGTCCAGCTCGGTTGGGGCTGCGCGGGGCGCCGGCTCCGCCCAGGCCGCCAAGGGCAGGCTCATGGCGATCAGCAGGGAAATCATTCGGAACGGGGGCGTCGTCACGTAACGCCGAGAGGTGGTGGGGCGCATGGGGGAGGTCCTGGAAGAGTCGGAGATCGTAATGCGAACGCGTCGCATTTGCGTCAATGATGCCGACGACACCCGCCGCCGTCAACCTCCCGCTACCGCGGCCCCTTCATCACCTGACCATCGTCGAAGCGGATTTCCTTCGGGTACCGGTCGAGCGGGATCTGGTTGAGCGGCCGCTGCACCAGCTCGCGGTCGGCGGCGGGCGCGTCGGCCGGCGTCGCACTCGGTTCCTCGCTACGCTCGCGCTGGAATGGGAGGGACCCGCGATGAACTCACCAGTGAAATCAGGATTCATCACCGCCCTGGGCTGGACCCTGGTCGCGTTTTCGGGCATGGGCACGATGGTGTCGATCCTCCAGAACATCATGCTGCACACGGTCTTTGGCGGCGCGGGTTTCGATCGAGCGAGCACCTCCATGCCGCCGGACATGCCATGGCTGTTCCAGTGGATGATGAGCAACTTCGCCGTGTTTTTTGCGTTGATGCTCGGTGTCGCGGTCATCACGCTGATCGCATCGATTGGACTGCTGCTTCGAAAGAACTGGGCGCGCGTAGCGATCATCGTCTTGATGATCGGCAGCATCGCGTCGCAACTGGTCGGCTTGCACGCGCAATTCAGCATGATGGGGCACATGCGCCAGCAGTTTGCCGCGGCGCCCGGCGCCCCGGACATGGGCGCTTTCTTCATCACGATGGCCGTGTTCAGCGCCATCTTCGGCCTCGGTTTCTGCGTTCTGTTCGGCTGGATCGCGAAGCGACTGATGTCGCCGGAGATCGCCGCGGAGTTTGGCCGATAGACGCAAGCCGATCTCGCCCGAAGCCATTGCCGCGGGCGCATGGCCGCCGCGGCCTCGGGATCACTCCGGCCCCTTCATCACCCGACCATCGTCGAAGCGGATTTCCTTCGGATACCAGTCGAGCGGAATCTGGTTCAGCGGCCGCTGCACCAGCTCGCGGTCGGCGGCGGGCGCGTCGGCCGGCGTGCGGCAGCGCAGGTCGCGGTGTTCGAGTGCGGGGAGGCGTTCCTGGTCGTCGATCCAGCAGGATGCGGCCGGCATCAAACCGCTGCCGGCGACTTCGAGGTTGCCGCGCAGGGTGGTGATGGTGCGGTTGCCGCGGTTCATGAAGCGGTAGGTGAGCACGGTGACCAGTCCCCGCTCGCCGCCGCCGCTGGCGGACTTGGCGAAGCCGGCGTCCTGGCTGCCATAGACCTGGTCGGCGGGAAGTTCTTCGCGATTCACGATGCGTGCCGAGACGATGTCGCGCAACGGCCGAAACTGCGACTCGCGCTCGGCGCGCCAGGCGGCGAGGCGCGCGCGTTCGACTTTCATCTTCTCGCGGTGCGTCTTCTCCAGCGCGATCGCCTCGGCAAAGGTGCGCGCGGTCAGCGGATTGTCCGGATCGGCGAACTGCGCCGGCAACACGTCGCCATTGCTGCGCTTGAGGTAGTCGGTGACCAGCTGACGATCCTCCGGCGGCAGCTTCGCCAGCTGCGGCGCAATCGGCGACAGGTCCTCGACTTCGAACGGCAGCGCGGTGCGATAGGGATCGGTGCCAATCCGGTACAAGCCGATGCCGGCAGCAAGGATGAAGATCAGGAGCAGGGTGCTGCGCATGGGGGCTCTCGTTTGGTGGGGACGGGCGGGAGATGGGGGATAATGGCGGCGCCCCCGGAGTCTGCCTGCATGTCTGCTCTTGAATCCATCGCGCCTTCGTCCCGCCTGCAGGACTGGTTCGCGCCGTTCCGCCGCAACATCGTCGGCATCGACCAGGAGTTCGATTCTCCGCTCGGGCGCCAGCGCATCCTGTATGCCGACTGGACCGCGAGCGGGCGCATGTACGGCCCGCTCGAAGACGTGATGCGCAACCAGATCCTGCCCTTCGTCGGCAATACCCATACCGAGACCAGCGAGACCGGCGCGACCATGACGCGGGCGTACCACCACGCCCTGAAGCGCATCAAGCAACACGTCAATGCTGGGCCGAACCACGCGCTGATCTGCTACGGCACCGGCATGACTGGCGTGGTCAACAAGTTCCAGCGCATTCTCGGGCTGCGTGTGCACGAGCGCTTCCATGAACTCGCGCGCAAGCCGGAGCACGAGCGCCCGGTGGTGTTCGTCTCGCACATGGAGCACCACTCGAACCAGACCTCGTGGCTGGAGACGCTGTGCGACGTGCGCGTGATCGACGCCGACGCGAATGGCCTGGTCGACCTCGACGCACTCGATCGCCTGCTCGTGGAACACCGCGAGCGGCCGCTCAAGATCGCGAGCGTGACCTCGTGCTCGAACGTCACCGGCCTGTTCACGCCGTACCACGACATCGCCGAGCGCATGCATCGCGCCGGCGGCTTGTGCTTCGTCGACTTCGCCTGCAGTGCACCGTACATCGACATCGACATGCACCCGCCGGGCCGGCCCGATGCGCAACTCGACGCGATCTTCTTCTCGCCGCACAAGTTCCTCGGCGGCCCGGGCACGCCGGGCGTGCTGGTGTTCGACCACAAGCTCTATCACAACCGCATTCCCGACAACCCCGGTGGCGGCACCGTCGACTGGACCAACCCCTGGGGCGAACACAAGTACGTCGACGACATCGAGGCACGCGAGGACGGCGGCACGCCGGGTTTCCTGCAGGCGATCCGCGCCGCGCTGTGCATCGAGCTCAAGGAAGCGATGGGCACACGCAACATGCTCGCGCGCGAGGCAGAACTGCTCGCGATCCTGTGGCCGGGCCTGCGCGCGATTCCGGGCCTGCACCTGCTCGCCGACAACCAGCCGCACCGGCTCGGCGTGCTCTCGTTCTACATCGAGGGCCTGCACTACAACCTGGCGGTGCGGCTGCTCAACGACCGCTTCGGCATCCAGAGCCGCGGCGGCTGTTCCTGTGCCGGCACCTATGGTCACTACCTGTTGCAGGTCAGCCACGAGTACTCGCATTCGATCACCTGCCAGATCAACACCGGCGATCTCAGCCACAAGCCGGGCTGGGTGCGCGTGTCGATCCATCCGACCATGACCGACGACGAGGCACGGCGCATCGTGTATGCAGTCGCCGCGGTCGCGCGCGCGCATCGCGAATGGGGCCGCGACTACCGCTACTGCTCGCGCGCCAACGAGTTCTGCCACGTGCGCGACGGTGACGAGGGCGAACGTCGCGTCGCCGGCTGGTTCGCGGCGCTGGCCGCTGCGCCCGCCGCGGACGCATGAGCAGCCCGGCTTCGCCGCTGGCGCGTGCCGCCGACGCGCGCGACGCGGCGACGCAGGCGGCGGCGCTGGTGCGATTGCGCTGGGTCGCCGTGCTCGCGCAGCTGGTGGTGTTCGCCGGCGTCGACTACTGGCTGCACATCATGTTGCCGTGGCGGCCGCTGCTGGCGGGCGTGGCGCTGCTGGCGCTGGTCAACGCCGCCATCCAGATCGCTGCACGCAGCGGACGCGTCGCGCCGCTGACGCCGACGCTGGCGCTCGATATCGGCGTGCTCAGCTGGCAGCTGTACTGGGCGGGCGGTCCGGCCAATCCGTTCGTGTCGCTGTATCTGGTGCCGATCGCGCTGGCCGCAGCCTGGCGCTCGGCGCGCGCGGTGGTCGCGACCGCGCTGCTGGCGGTGTTCGCCTACAGCGCGTTGTGGTTCGGGCATGCGCCGCTGCCGCATGTGCATGGCGAGTTCGACCTGCACCTGTTCGGCATGTGGATCAATTTCCTGGTCAGCGCCGGAGCGGTCGGCTGGGTCGGCGTGCGCGTGGCCACGACCATGGCCGCGCAGCGTGTGGAACTGGCGGCCGCGCGCGAACGCAGCCTGCGCGACGAAGGCGTGCTCGCGGTCGCCACCCTCGGTGCCGGCGCGGCGCATGCGCTGAATACGCCGCTGGCGACGATGGCGGTGCTGCTCGCCGACCTGCGCGAAGATGCCAGCGCGACCGCGCGGGCCGACCTCGACCTGATCGCACGGCAACTCGATGCCTGTCGCGATGCGGTGCGGCAGCTGGTGGCCGAAGCGCAGCCGGAAGCGGACACCGATGCGGCCGTGCTGGCGCAACGTGTCGAGACCGCCATCGGCCGCTGGCGTCTGCTGCGGCCGGCATTCGAGCTGGAGGTCGCAGTCGACGCCGGCGCGGCCGCGCGCACGCCGCGCTTCGACCGCGGCTTCGAACTGCTGCTGGTGAATCTGCTGAACAATGCCGCGGACGCGGCGCAGGCAAATGCGCGACGCGACATCCGCTTGGCGCTGCGTGCCGAATCTGCGCACTTGTGCATCGAGGTCGAGGACGGCGGCAGCGGCTTCGCAACGGCGCCGCGCGCCTTCCACAGCGGCAAGCGCGATGGCCTCGGGCTTGGGCTGACGCTCGCGGCACTGATTTGCGAGCGCCACGGCGGCGCGCTCGAGATCGACGACCGCGGCGGCAGCCGGGTGCAGGCGACGCTGGCCTGGCCGGAACCGCGCGCATGAACGCGAGCACCGCGCGCATCCTGGTGATCGACGACGACGCGGTGTTTGCCGACGTGCTCGCACGCTCGTTGCAGCGGCGCGGCCCTATCGCGCTCGCCGCGAACAGCCTGGCCGGCGCGCTCGCCAGCGGCGCGGAATTCAGGCCGACGCACATCGTGCTCGACCTCAAGCTTGGCGCCGACGATGGGCTGCTGGCCTTGCCCGAACTGCTGGCACGCTGGCCGCAGGCGCGGGTGCTGCTGCTCACCGGCTACGCCAGCATCGCCACCGCGGTGGCCGCGATCAAGCGCGGCGCCCACGACTACCTGGCCAAGCCGGCCGACGCCGCGCAGGTGTTGCGCGCGCTTGGGCTGGTCGATGCCGATGCCAGCGCGGAAGCGGCGTCGCCCGAGCGCCCGCTGGCGTGGAACCGGGTCGCCTGGGAACACATTCAGCGCGTGCTGCAGGAACAGGGCGGCAACGTCGCCGCCACCGCGCGTGCGCTCGGCATGCACCGACGCACGCTGCAGCGCATCCTGCGCAAGCACGCTCCGACCGCGTGAAGGCGACTTGATCCAGGTCAAGGCGGTGAACGCGGAGGCGGTCGAGCCTTGGCGATTCGCGACGATTGGTGACAGGCACCGGTCGCGCGCTCGCGGAGAGCCGGCATGCGCATCCTTCCCCGACCCCTCAGGGTTCTGGCACTGACGGTCGGCACCGGGGTGACCGCCGCCAGCTTGCTCGGCACTTCCGACGTCCCCGCGGGCGAGACCTTTCTGTTCGGCGCGCCGAAGTCGGTGTTGGCCTGCAGCAACCCGGTGTGGCCGGGCGCGCCGGGCACCACCACTGACGTGAAGCTGACCACGCTCAGCTCCAGCGCCACCATGTGGGGCTGCATCGGCGGCTGCAACGGCAATTCCAGCAGCGCGCGCGTGTACTTCGCGCCCAGCGCCAGCCTGCAGAACATCGGCAGCGCTGACGTGCCCTGGAATGACTGGATCAATGCCGGCTACTCGGCGCCGCTCGCGCCCTACAACAACCGCCAGCATCCGTTGCTGACCTGGAGCCTGTACCGCGTCGACGCCGATGGCAGCATCGACCAAATCGGTCGCGCCGGCGTCAAGCACGCCTGGTATTCGACCAATGTCAGTTGCGGCTGCTCCGGCGGCCATGTGCTGTGGGCGGCTCCGAATACGGTCGGTCTGGTCGGCTGCTCCGACACCTACGGCGCCAGCAACAACGACGAGACCCGCCGCCTCGGCCCGCGCTCCGAGATCATTCCCAAGGACGCCATCTGGGGTCGCTGTGGTTCGCTCTGGGATCCCGCCTGCAGCGGTGTCGCCATCGACCACGGCCTCAACGCGCCGGCGCACCGCATGATGGTGCGCGAGTCCGATCTGGCGCCGGCAGCGAACCCGGGCGCGCAGTACTACTTCGAGGCCTGGTACCTGATCCGCGACGAGGACCACCCGAACGACAACTTCCGTCATGTGCGTGGCAGCACCGCCTGGGGCGGCAGCAACTGGAGCAGCTTCAGCTTCTCGGGTGCCCAGATCGAAGGACCGGCGATCGACAGTTGGGCCGCGCTACCGGTGCCGGGCGGCGGCGCGTCGCTGCCGACCACGCTCGAGACCGACGAAGGCAACGTGCGCCTGGTGACGCGCGTGATCCCGCTCGGCGGCGGGCTGTACCGCTACGACTACGCCGTGATGAATCTCGACTACGCACGCGCCGTCACCCAGGGCAGCGAGCCGAACCTGCGCGTGCTGCGCAACCACGGCTTCGACCGGGTGACGATCCCCGTCCCGAATGCCGGCGCGCTGGCCTCGATCGAAGCGGTCGATGGCGCCGGCCTGATCCCAGCCTGGAACATCGCGCCCAGCGGCGGCACGGTCACGTTCACAGCCTCCGACCTCAATGGCACGCTCGACTGGGGCACGCTGATGCGCTTCAGCTTCGTGGCACCGTTCGCACCCGCGAGCGGCTCCATCGAGCTTGGCGTGCAGGAAGCCGGAACGCCTGCCAGCTACAGCGTCTCCACGCTGGTCCCTGGGGCGATGTTCATGGACGGCTTCGAGGGCTGAGCGAACAAAGCGCCGCCGCCTGCTGACGCGCCGCCGCCACAGCGGCATCTGCGGGCACACGCGCCTGCTCGGCATCGAGGTGTGCGCGCGCCGCGGCGCAATTGCCCTGCACCAGTTCCAGCCAGGCCAGGCGCAACGGCACCTCGGGCGTGGTCGCGAGCGCCAGGCCACCCTCGCCGAGCGGTTGCGCCAGCCGATACCAGCGCGTGGCGGCAGCGGCCAGCGCACGTTGCTCGGGATCGACACCCGCGGCCAGCGCTTCGAATCCCACGGTCACCTGCGCATCGATCTGCGCCGCGCGCCAAAGGATCACGCGCAGCGCGGCCGACTGCGCGAGCAACAACCCGAGCAGCAGCAGCGCACCGACGCCGCCGCGGCCCACCCCGCTCAGCCGCCCGCCCCGTCGCAGCACCAGTCGCCGGAAGCGCCACTCCGGCTGCCGCGCCAGTTGCTGCGCCTGCCAGGTCAGGAATCCGGCGATCACCGCCAGCGTCGCCGCAAGCAGCAACGGGATGCGCGCGTACAGACCGCGGGTGGCGAGCAGGGTCAGCAGGGCCACGAGCGCGATCAGCCACTCGTCGCGCAGTCGCAGGTCATAGGTCGCTGCCGGCTGCGCCTCGCGCCACAACGGCGGCGTCGCCACGCGCAGGGACAGCGCTTGGTGCGGGCAAGCGTCGATGCAATCGAGCGTGCGCATGCAGTCGGCGTCAAGCACCGCGCCGTGCGCGCGCGTCTGCTCATGCACGCGGATCTGCAGGCTGCAGGCGGCGCTGCACAGCGCGCAGTGGTCGCAGCGATCCGGGTCGACCACGATGCGCAGCGGCGCCAGCTGCTCGACCGGGCGCAGGAAGCCGCCATACGGACAGCCGTAGCGGCACAGGCCGCGCGCACCGAGGAAGTACACGGTGGCGAAACCGCAGACCAGCAGGAACGGAACCGCCACCCAGAGCTCGGGCATGCCGGCCCACAGATTGTTGCTGGTCCATTGCAGCGACCAGCCGCTGATTGGCGGCGGCGGATCAAACCAGGCCAGCGCCGACGGCCAGACCCGCGCCAGCAGCGGCACCACGATGCTGCGCTCCACGCTCGGCCACACGAACAGGTACAGCGCCAATAGCAGCGGCACGTAGCCGAGCAAGCGCGAACGGAACAGTCGCGGCCGGATGCCGATGCGCTGCAGCGACCATGCGCACAGATCCTGCAACGCCGCCATATGGCAGGCCCAGCCGCAGAAGAAGCGCCCGAACAACGCGGTGAGCAACAGCGCCAGCGCGAACAGCAGGAACCCGGGATTGATCACGCCCGACTCGAGCGTGGCCTTGGCGTCGGCGAACACCACGCGCCCGAAGGTTTCCCCCGCCCACCAGCCATGCAGCAGATGCACGACGATCGCGACATTCACCGCAATCAGGGTCGCTACGCGCCAGCGTAGGAAGCGACGCGATGACGTCGGGAGAATCGGAGCGCCTGCCGGCATGTGGTCACCGAAGGTTGGTGGGCCCACCAGGACTCGAACCTGGAACCAAGGGATTATGAGTCCCCTGCTCTGACCATTGAGCTATAGGCCCGCGAAGAATCGCGATTGTAGTCCGGCGAGCAGCCGTCCCTGGAGCGGGCGCCAGCCCGGACTTCCTGTCCGGGCGCTCACCGGGGCGCGGCGATGCCGCGCCATGTCCCGGTTCGCCCCACCAGGACTCGAACCTGGAACCAAGGGATTATGAGTCCCCTGCTCTGACCATTGAGCTATAGGCCCGCGAAGAATCGCGATTGTAGTCCGGCGAGCAGCCGTCCTGGAGCGGGCGCCAGCCCGGACTTCCTGTCCGGGCGCTCACCGGGGCGCGGCGATGCCGCGCCATGTCCCGGTTCGCCCCACCAGGACTCGAACCTGGAACCAAGGGATTATGAGTCCCCTGCTCTGACCATTGAGCTATAGGCCCGCGAAGAATCGCGATTGTAGTCCGGCGAGCAGCCGTCCCTGGAGCGGGCGCCAGCCCGGACTTCTGTCCGGGCGCTCACCGGGGCGCGGCGATGCCGCGCCATGTCCCGGTTCGCCCCACCAGGACTCGAACCTGGAACCAAGGGATTATGAGTCCCCTGCTCTGACCATTGAGCTATAGGCCCGCGAAGAATCGCGATTGTAGTCCGGCCGCGGACATTGCTGCGCTCATAGCGCGCAGGCGGAGCGGGTGAAGTGGCGGACATCGCGCAGGAACGCCTCCGGCTCGCGCCAGTCTGCGGCCTGCTCGGCGCGATGCAGGCGCAGATGCGCTGGGTCGAAACAGAACACCGCATCCAGGCGCGGGGCGATGTCGCGCTGCTTGATGC
This sequence comes from Lysobacterales bacterium, assembly GCA_016703225.1. Classification (NCBI taxonomy): domain Bacteria; kingdom Pseudomonadati; phylum Pseudomonadota; class Gammaproteobacteria; order Lysobacterales; species Lysobacterales bacterium. The sequence continues at coordinate 1,361,344 of JADJCM010000001.1, read as the reverse complement.
GTGCGACGTCGCCGTCGGCGATGCGTTGTGGCCAGGTGGCAATCGCTTCCGGCAGCAGCGGCACCAGTCGCGGCAATAGGTTCGCGGTCTGTTGCGGCGGCATCACGATGCCGCCCTGGGCGTTGCGCGCGAACGGCACCGGGCCGATGTGGTCGGGCACGACGACGAGGGCGAACTCGTCGTCACCGAGGCTGGCGGCGGCTACGGATAGTTGCGGCAGCAGCTTCGCCATCGCGTCGCCGGCGCGCGCCCATTGCGCCAGTGCATGCTGTTGCGCAACCGCGAATGCGGCCAGCATCAGCAGCGCGGCAACCGTCGCGGCGCGCCTGCGCAACGGCGAGACCGCGCCGGCCATCAGCAGTGCCAGCCAGGCGCCGCTGGCGTAGTAAAAGCGGCCGCCTTCGCCATGCTCGAGCACACCGCTCAGGTGCGGCACCAGCGACAGCAGCGACAGCGCCAGCCACGCTGCCGGCAGCAGCCACTGCGCAGCGACGTTGCGTGCGTGCCAGGCCTCGCGCAACGCCAGCAGCGTGGCGAGCAACATCGCCGCGAGTGCCAGCGCTCCCGCCAGCAATGCGTCGGCGAACACCGCGCGCGGAATCACCGTCAGCGCGAGCAAGCGCCGCGCGATTTCCGCCACGCTGATCGCGGCGCCAGGATCGCTGCCCGGATACACCTCGAGCGCCGATCCGAACAAGACCACGCGCAGCCCGAGATACGCGAAGAACAACGCGATCACCGGCCAGGTTTCGCGCGCGCAGCGCAGCAGTCGCGCCAGCAACAGCTCCCCCGGCGCCGAGCGCAGCAAGCTCGCCAGCACGAGCAGGCCCGGAGTCGGCATCGCGGCTTCCTTGGCAGTAAGCCCGAGCACGAAACCGAACAGGCTGAGCGCACGCCAGCGATCGAAACCGGTCGCGCGCAGGTGCCCGTACACGGCGATCAGCATGCCGCTGAGCGCGAGCACGTCGTAACGCCCGGCAAACCAGATGCTGACCTCCGGCGCTAGCGGGAACAGCAGGAACAGACCGGCGGCGGTGACGCTGCGCAGGCCATCGCCGCCGAGCGCGCGCGCGATGGCACCGACCAGCACGGCATTGCCAAGATGGATCGCGAACCCGGTCAGGTGCCAGCCGAGTGGTGACCAACCGAACAGGCGCTGGTCGAGCGCATAGGTGAGCAGGGCCAGCGGCCGGTAGTAGTGGTTCGGCACATCGAGCCCGGCCGCAAACTTTGCGAAGACCGAGGACCACAGCGCGCCGGCGGCGTCCCAGCGCAACAGCCAGTGCATGATGCCGATGTCATCGCTCAGGAACTGCCCGTTCAGGGCCGGCCACGCCAAGCCCAGTGCCAGCGCCGGGAGCAGCACCGCCAGCCACCGCGCCGGCGTCACAGCGCGCTCCAGAACACCAGCAGCAGGGCGAGCGCACCGGCATGGCTGACCGCGTCGCGCAGCGCGAACAGGATCGGATCGGCGCGCAGTTCACCGCGCCCGGCCAGCGTCCACAGCCGCGCCAGCCAGTACAGCAGGACCGGCAGCGCCAGCCACAGCCGCAACGGATGCGCATAGAGTGCGACCACATCAACACTCTGCACATACAGCGCCAGCACCAGGGCCGCGGTCAGGGCCGCGGCGGCACCAATCGCCAGCACTACCGGCGCGTCGGTCGCACGATAGGCACGGCCATCGAGCACGTCCGTCGTGCTCATCGCCAATTCGCCATAGCGCTTCAGCGTCGCCAGGCTGATGAACAGGAACAGCGCGAAACCGAGCAGCCACGGACTCATCGGCACCGCGATCGCAAATGCACCGGCGATCACGCGCAACACGTACAACGCCGCCAGCACCAGCACGTCGAGCCAGAGCAGGCGCTTGAGCAGCGCGCTGTAGGCGATCGACAAGCCGACATAGCTGCCGAGCACAACGCCGGCCGCACGCGGTAGCGGCAGCGCCAATACGGCGGCGCCCGCGAGCAGCAGCGGCGCCAGCACCCAGGCCAGTGCCAGCGGCAAGGCGCCGCTCGCGAATGGTCGCTTCGCCTTGTCCGGATGGCGACGGTCGTCGGCGACATCGAGCGCGTCATTGATCACGTAGATCGCCGAAGCCGCGCAGCAGAACGCCGCAAACAGCAGCGATGCGGCGCGCCACGCGCCAGCGTCACCGAAACGGTGCGCGGTCAGCACCGCGACGAAGACCAGCAGGTTCTTGGCCCACTGGTGGGGTCGCAGCAGGCGAATCAAGTTCAAAAGCGCAGCGGACATCGCGGCATTATGACCGCGGTCGTGACCGTCTGGGCCCGGCTTCGCCGAACCCGTAGGGGCGGCCCCCTGTGGCCGCCCCAGGTCGGGTTTCGGTAACGCCGCGGGCAACCACGGGGGGTTGCCCCTACAGAGCGGGGCGCGATCGCGACATGGGGGACTGCGGTCCCATCAATCCAGATCGAGGAAGGAACGCAGCTGTTCCGAGCGGCTCGGGTGGCGCAGCTTGCGCAGGGCCTTGGCTTCGATCTGGCGGATGCGTTCGCGGGTGACGTCGAACTGCTTGCCGACCTCTTCCAGGGTGTGGTCGGTGTTCATGTCGATGCCAAAGCGCATGCGCAGCACTTTCGCTTCGCGCGGGGTCAAGCCGCCGAGCACTTCATGCACGGTCTCCTGCAGGCCGGTGGTGGTCGCGGAATCGAGCGGCGATTCGACCGAGGTGTCCTCGATGAAGTCGCCGAGGTGGCTGTCCTCGTCGTCGCCGATCGGCGTTTCCATCGAGATCGGCTCCTTGGCGATCTTGAGCACCTTGCGGATCTTGTCCTCGGGCATCTCCATCTTCAGCGCAAGTTCGTCCGGGGTGGGCTCGCGACCCATTTCCTGCAGCATCTGGCGGCTGATGCGGTTGAGCTTGTTGATCGTCTCGATCATGTGCACCGGAATGCGGATGGTGCGCGCCTGGTCGGCGATCGAACGCGTGATCGCCTGGCGGATCCACCACGTGGCATAAGTGGAGAACTTGTAGCCGCGGCGGTATTCGAACTTGTCCACCGCTTTCATCAGGCCGATATTGCCTTCCTGGATCAGGTCCAGGAACTGCAGGCCGCGGTTGGTGTACTTCTTCGCGATCGAGATCACCAGACGCAGGTTGGCCTCGACCATTTCCTTCTTGGCGCGTCGCGCTTTCGCTTCGCCGATCGACATGTGCCGGTTGATGTCCTTGATCTCGGGCAGCAACAGGTACAGCGTCGCCTCGTGGCCCATCAGGCGTTCCTGCTGCTCCTGGATCTGCGCCTTGCAGCCCTTGAGTGCATTCGCCCACTTGGTGCCCTTGCGCGCTTCGTTCTCGACCCAACGCAGATTGGTTTCCTTGCCCGGGAATGCCTTCAGGAACTCCTTGCGCGGCATCTTTCCGACGCGGGTGGCGAGGTCCATGATCGCGCGCTCGTGGCTGCGCACGGTGTTCACCACCTCGCGCAACTTCTTGACCATGCCGTCGATCATGATCGAGGGCAGCTTGAGCTTCAGGAACTCTTCCTGGATCGATTTGCGCATCTTGAGCGTCTTCTTGTCCTCGGCACCGACCTTGGCGTGCGAGGCCTTGAACTTCGCATACAGATCGCCGAACAGCTCCATGCGCCGCTTGACCTCGGCCGGGTCCGGCCCGGTATCGCCGGGAGTGGAATCCTCGGCGTCGCCGTCGGCGGCATCGTCATCGACATCCTTGGTCGGCGCGCTGCCGTTCTCTTCAGCCTCGAGCATGGCTTCGGTCAACGCTGCGGCGGCTTCGGCAGCCGCCGCTTCGAGATCATAGAAGCCGGTGAGGAACTCGCTCATGCGTTTCTTGCCGTCGAGGTGCGACTCGTACTCTTCGAGCAGCAGCGACACCGACCACGGGAACTGCGAGAGCGCGTTCTGCACCTGCGCCAGGCCTTCCTCGATGCGTTTGGCGATCGCGATCTCGCCCTCGCGGGTGAGCAGCTCGACCGTGCCCATCTCGCGCATGTACATGCGCACCGGGTCGGTGGTGCGCCCGGTCTCCTCGACCGCCGACAATGCCTGGATCGCTTCCTCGGTCGCGGTCTCGTCGTCCTGCGCCGCCGGCGTTTCCTGCAGCAGCAGGGCTTCGGCATCGGGCGCGGTCTCATGCACCTGGATGCCCATGTCATTGATCATGCCGATGATGTCTTCGATCTGCTCGGGATCGACGATGTCGTCGGGCAGGTGATCGTTGACCTCGGCATAGGTCAGGTAACCCTGTTCCTTGCCCTTGGTGATCAGTTGCTTGATTTCGGACTGCTGGTCGCGTTTCTCGAATTCAGTGGCCATCCGGCACTCCAAGGGCTGTACTGCGGTAACGGGATTCGGCGCCGAAAGCGGACACGGCACGCGTCGCGGTGGCTTGCGACGGGTGCGGTCGACAGGTGATCGGAACGCGCGGGTCGCGCTTCCGGCAGAAGGACAGGCAGTATAGGCAGCCTGTCAAGGCGACCCAAGTCATTGATTGTGTTGTGGGGACTCACCCCATGCCTACCTGGCCTGCAACCAGAACGTCACCGGGCCGTCGTTGACGAGGCTGACTTGCATGTTGGCGCCGAACTGGCCGGTTTCGACGACACTGTGGGCGGCGCGGGCGCGCTCGACCAGGCGCTCGAAGCAGCGGCGTCCGAGTTCGGGCGGGGCGGCGGAGGTGAAGCTCGGGCGCATGCCTTTTTTGGTGTCGGCGGCGAGGGTGAACTGCGAGACCAGCAGCAGCCCGCCGGCGATGTCGTGCAGCGAGCGGTTCATCCTGCCCTCGGCGTCCTCGAACACGCGGTAGCCGAGCAGGCGCATCAGCATGCGTTCGACCTGCGCCTCGCCGTCCTCGGGCTCCACCGCGATGAACGCGAGCAGTCCACGGCCGATCTCGCCGACGAGTTTGCCCTCGACTTCGACCTTGGCCGTGCTGACGCGTTGGATCAATGCAATCACGGTTCGCTTTCCGCAGACGCCCGGGATCGGGGATGATGGCGGGATGATCGCCGAATTCCTGGGTCCATGGTGTCGTCCGCTCTAGCTGCAGCCCCGTTCAAGGTGCGCGCTGCCGCGGCACTGTTGCGCTTCGCCGCGCGGCTACCGCTGTCCTGGCTGCATGCGGCCGGGGCACTGGCCGGCCGCCTCGCGGTTCTGCTGCGTACGCGCGAGTGGCGGGTCACGCGGCGCAACCACGAGCTGGTCGGTGCGGCGCTCGGTCCGAGCGGACGCGACGAGTTCGTGCGCGCGGTGCTCATCGAGACCGGCAAGAACCTGACCGAACTCGCCAAGGTTTGGGGTGCCCCGGCCGAGCGCGCACTGGCTCTGGTCCGCGACGTGCACGGTCGCGACCACTACGACGCGGCGCGGGCGCAGGGGCGCGGCGTAATCGTCGCCGCACCGCACCTCGGCTGCTGGGAACTGCTCAACCTGTGGCTGTGCGCGCAGGGGCCGATGGCGCTGCTCTATCGCGTGCCGCAGCACGCCGAATGGGAAGCGCTGCTGCGCGCGGCGCGGGGCACGCTCGGTGCGACCCAGGTGCGCGCCGACGCCGCCGGCGTGCGTGAACTGCTGCGTTGCCTGAAGCAGGGCATGACGCTCGGCATCCTGCCAGACCAGCGTGCCAAGGGTGGCGAGGGCGAGTTCGCGCCGTTCTTCGGACTGCCCTGCAAGAGCATGACCTTGCTGTCGCGCCTGGCCGAGAAGACCGGCGCGCCGGTCGTGTTCGGATTCGCCCGGCGGCTGCCCGGTGGACGCGGTTTCGACCTGCATTTCCTGCCGGCCGATGCGGCGATCGCCAGCACCGATCGCGTGACCGCCGTCACCGCGCTGCACCGCGGCATCGAAGCCTGCGTGCGGCTTGCGCCGGAGCAGTACCAGTGGACCTACAAGCGCTACTCGGCACAACCCGGCGTCGAGGGTGACTCGATCTACGGCGTCGGCTAGCCCTGCGGCGGACGCGAGCGCAGGTAGTCGAGCTTGGCCTGGTAGCGCGCACGCGTGGCGCCGTTGCTGAGTTCGCGCGCACGCTCCAGCGCACGCCCCGCCGCCTCGGCGTGGCCAAGCACGACATTCACCCGCGCCAACGCGTAGTGGAAGCTGTGCTCGGGCTCGAACAGCCGCACTGCACTCCGATAGTGCGCCAGCGCCTGGGCCCAGTCGCCGCGGCGTTCGTAGTCGGCGGCCAGCAGGAACTGGTGCAGCGGATCGCGCGCTTGCACTGCGGCCAGGCGCTGCAGCAACACGGTGGCGGCGGCGTCATCACCTGCGCGGCGATGATGCATCGCCAGATTGGACAAGGCGCTGGCGTGGTCCGGATTGAGTGCGAGCGCGGCGCGATAGTCGCGCTCGGCAGCGGCGGCCTCACCGGCGCGCTGGTGCAGCACGCCACGGTTGCTCAGGAACGCCGGATTGGCCGGGTCCAGCGCGAGCGCGGCGTCGGCATGGGCCAGACCGGCAGCGAGGTTCCCGGCACGCATCAGCTCCACGGCGCGATTGCTGTAGAAGTGCGCGATCAGGCGATGGTCGTCGATCGGACGCGGTCGTCCGCTCGCGATCACCTCGTCCCAGGCGACGTCGATGGCATAACGCTCGCTGAGAATGCGGATGCCGGCGCTGACATGGTTGGCGCGGTAGATCATGTCCGCGTCCTTGCGCCAGGTGATGGCGTCGCGGATTTCCTGGCCGTAGGCGTGCAGCCCGGCTTCGCGCGCCAGCGCCACGGTCAGCAGGGTGAAGGCCAGGCAGTTGGCCTCGCGCGTGCGCCAGGCATCGGCCACCGAGTAGGTGGCATCGTCGCGGTATTGCATTCCGAGGCCTTGCGGCTGGAACAGGAAGTCGACCAGAAGTTGCATGCGCCGATGCGGCGGGCGCGGCGGGTCCAGCACCTGGGCATGGAAGGCCTTGCGCAGGTCTTCCGGCATCGCCAGCACCGATTCCGCCACCGGCACCGCCTCGCGCGGACCGACCCGATCCTGGGCGCCCGCCGCACCTGCAGCCAAGCCCACCCACATCCACAAACCCAGCCACCCTGAAGTCCGCATCGGTCTGCTCCCGGGACGAAACGCCACCGCGCGCCGGGCCAGTGTAGTCCTGCTGCGGTCTGCCGGCACCGTGCCGAAAGTGAGCGGCTGCGGTACGGTTCCGCTGGGCAACGGCGAGGTGCATGCGATGAGGACAATCCTGCTGACCGGGGCCACCGGGATGATCGGCATCGAGCTGCTCGGGCGCCTGCTGCGCGACGACGCGCTCGACCTGCGCGTCATCGCGCCGACGCGGCGCGCGATCGGACTCGGCCACCCGCGCCTGGCCAATCCGCAGATCGATGCGATGACCTGCAGCGACCAGAAGCTGCGCGACATGCTGAGCGAAGCGCCAGTGAAACACGTCGACGTCTACGCCTGCTGCCTGGGATCGACCCGGCGCAAGGCCGGCAGCCGGGGCATGTTCCATGCCATCGACCACGACCTGGTGATGCGCTGGGCGCGCATCGCACAAGGGCTGGGCGCACGCCATGCGCTGCTGGTGTCCGCGGTCGGCGCCGACGCGAAGTCCAACGTGTTCTACCTGCGCGTGAAGGGTCAGACCGAAGGCGACGTCGCCGCACTCGGCTTCGAGCGCGTCGATCTGCTGCGCCCAGCCCAATTGCTCGGCGCACGCGAGGAACTCCGCCCGCTGGAACGCCTCGCCCAACTCGCCGCCCGCGCCTACAGCCCCTGGCTCGGCGGTGATCTTTCCCGCTACCGCGCGATCGCTGCCGCCGACGTCGCCACCGCCATGACATCCCTGATCGCCCACCCCGGCCCGCCCGGCGTGCAACTCCACCACCACGACGAAATGCGCCGACTCGCCGACTCGCGCTGACTGCGGGTCGCCGAACCGACGCGCGCCGGTGCGGCTTTCGGAGGATGCCCTGACACTACGGCGAATCCGGCACGAATGGTCGAGCGCAGACACTTGCCATGAGTACGGGATTTCCGTACTCTTCGGCCGTACGAACGGCCATCGAGACTCCGACGTTTCAGCGACAAGTCGACAAGCTCTGGACCGAAGAGCAGCGTCTGGACTTCCTCGCATGGCTGGCCGCCAATCCGGAGGCGGGTGATGTGGTCCCGGGCGCGGGCGGTGCGCGCATGGTGCGTTGGACGATGCCCGGAACGGGCAAGCGCGGCGGAGCGCGCGTGATCTACTTCAATTACGCCGAGGACGGCACGGTACTGCTGGTAATGATGTACGCCAAGAGCGACTGTGAAAACGTCTCGACCGGCGACATCGGGAGGGCGCTGTAATGGACATCGAGAAAATCGCCAAGGCCATCAAAGCCGACGCCGGCGAACCACTGCCGGAGCTTCGGCAGGCGTTGCGCGAAGCGGCCGAGCGCAAGGGGCGCGTGACTACGCCGGAACAGATGCTGGTGCGGGCGGCACGCGCACGCCTCGGGGCATCACAAGCCGAGTTCGCGGCGCGCATCGGCACGCCCGCCGCGACGCTGCGCGATTGGGAGCAAGGCCGGTTCGCGCCGCCGGGCGCCGTGTTGTGCCTGATGCGCTTGCTGCTCGCACATCCGCATCTGTCGGACGAACTGGCTGCCTGAACAACGACGGCGCCCCGCAGGACCAACCCCTCGGCGATCATCAGCAACGACTGCGCAAGCCCCCGCGTCGCGCTAGATTCCGCGTCATCCACGAAGGGGAACGCCATGGTCGACCGTTACACCGAAGTCACCCGCACCGGCTGGGGCAAGCGCATTGGCCAATCGCTGTCCGGTGCCCTGATCGGCGGGCTGCTGTTCCTCGGCTCGTTCGCATTGCTGTGGTGGAACGAGGGCCGTGCCATTGGCGAAGCGCGGGCGCTGGCCGAGGGTGCGGGTGCGGTGATCGACGTCGGCATCGACACGGTCGAGGCGAAGAATGAAGGCAGGCTGCTGCATGTCACCGGAAAGGTCGACGCGAGCCCCCAGGCGCGCGACGAGAGCACCGGGCTCGCGGTCGATGCGCTGCAGTTGCGGCGCGTGGTCGAGATGTACCAGTGGGTCGAGAAGCGCAGCAGCAAGGAAAAGAAGAAGCTCGGTGGCGGCACCGAGACCGTCACCGAGTACGAGTACCAGCAGGAGTGGAACGACGATCCAATTGACTCCAGCGACTTCAAGAGGTCCGACACCCACGCCAACCCGAACCAGTGGCCGCTGCATTCGGACAGCTTCGCCGCGAACGAGGTGAAGCTCGGTGCGTTCACGCTGGCGCAGGCGACGCGCGATGCGCTCGGGCGCTGGCAGGACCTGCCCGCGACAATCACGACGCAGTTGCCCGAACAGTTCGGCGAGTTCCGTCGGCTCGGCAGCGGCGCGCTGTACCGCGGTGCCGATCCCGAGCGGCCCGAAGTCGGCGACATGCGCATCCGCTACGAGTACCAGCCGGAGGCGACGTTCTCGATCATTGCCAAACAGAGCGGCGGCCTGCTCGACCGTTACGTCGCCAGCAATGGCCGCGAGGTGCTGCTGGTCGAGGACGGCTCGGTGCCGGCGGCGCAGATGTTCGAGGGCGCGCAGGCCCGCAACAGCCTGATCACCTGGCTGGTGCGCGCCGGCGGCACGCTGCTGATGTGGATCGGCCTGTCGATGGTGTTCGCGCCGATCAGCCGCGTGCTCGACGTGCTGCCAATGCTCGGCACCATCGGCAGCTGGGGCATCGGCCTGGTCACCGGGCTGATCTCGCTGCTGCTGTCGCTGCTCACCATCGGCATCGCCTGGGTGTTCTACCGGCCACTGCTCGGCTTCGCCATCATCGCCGCGGTGATCGGGCTGTTCGTGTGGTCGCGCATGGGCCGCAAGCCCGCGGCAGTGGCGGTTGGCGCGACACCCGCGGCGCCGCCACCGCCGCCACCCGGCGCGTGAGTCCGGCGCAGGTCCACCTGCTGTTCGAGCTGCTCGCCTATGCGCTCGGCTTCCGGTTGTTCCTGCATCAGCGTCGGCGCTACCCGAGCACCGCCGCACTCGGCAGCGGCGCGCAACTTGCGCTGCTGGCCGGTGCCATCCTCGGTGCCGCACTCGGCGCACGCCTGTCGTGGTGGCTGCAGGACCCGCAACTCGCGTTCGCGGATTTCCCCAACGCGATGAACCTGATGCAGGGCAAGTCCATCCTCGGTGGCCTGCTCGGCGGCGTCGCCGGCGTCGAGTTCGCCAAGGCGCGCATCGGGCTGCGTGAATCCACCGGCGACGCCTTCGTCTGGCCGATCCTGCTCGCGCTCGCGCTCGGTCGCATCGGCTGCCATCTGGCCGGGGTCTCCGACCACACCGCCGGGCTGCCCACCGCCGGTCCGTTCGCTTTCGACTACGGCGACGGCGTGCCGCGGCATCCGACCGCGTTGTACGAAATCGCGTTCCTGCTCGCGTGGGGTAGCGTGATCGCGCTGCTGGCACCGCGCCTGCGCGAGCGCGGCGATCGCTTCCGGCTGCTGATGTTCGGCTACTGCGCTTGGCGGCTGTGCGCGGAGTCGCTCAAGCCGGCGCCGCTGCTCTATCCGCTCGGTCTTTCCGGCCTGCAGTGGCTGGCCATCGCCGGGTTGCTGTACTACTTGCGGTCGATCCCGCGCATCGCGCGCCAGTTGCTGGAAGCCCCGCCATGAGCAAGGTCCGCCCCTACCTGTTTTACGACTACGCTGTGTCGGTGTGCAGCAGCTGCCTGATGCGCGTCGAAGCCAAGATCCTGATCCAGGACGACTGCGTGTACCTGGAGAAGTGGTGCCCCGAGCATGGCCGCGAACGCGTGTTGATCGCCGACGATGCCGACTACTACCGCGACGCGCGCGAGCGCTGGATCAAGCCGCCGGAACTGCCGCGGCATTTCGCCACGCCGCAGCGTTTCGGTTGTCCCTACGACTGCGGTCTGTGCCCGGAGCACATGCAGCACGCCTGCCTGTCGCTGATCGAGCTCACCGATCACTGCAACCTGCGCTGTCCGATCTGCTACGCCGACTCCGGCCCGCACCGGCCCGGCTTCCGTGACCTGGCGACGATCGAGCGCATGCTCGATGCGGTGGTGAAGTGCGAGGGCGAACCCGATGTGGTGCAGCTCTCCGGCGGCGAACCAACCCTGCACCCGCAGTTCTTCGAAGTGCTCGACGCGGCGCGGCGGCGCCCGATCCGGCACCTGATGCTGAACACCAACGGCCTGCGCATCGCCCGCGAGCCCGAGTTCGTGCGCCGGCTCGCCGCGTACCGCACCGGCTTCGAGGTGTACCTGCAGTTCGACTCGCTGCGCGAGGGCGCGCTGGAGACGCTACGCGGCGCGAAGCTTCGCGACACCCGCATGCGCGCGCTCGATGCGCTCGACGCCCACGACATTTCGACGACGCTGGTGGTGACGGTGATGCGCGGCGTCAACGACGACGAACTCGGCGCCATCATCGACTTCGCCAAGTCGCGTCCGAGCATACGCGGCGTGACCTTCCAGCCGGTGCAGGCGGCGGGTCGCATCGAAGGCTACGACCCGGCGCGGCACCGGCTGACGCTGACCGAAGTGCGCCGGCGCATCCTGGAGCAGTCTCCGATCTTCACTCCCGCCGACCTGGTGCCGGTGCCGTGCAATCCGGACTGCCTGGCGATGGCCTATGCGCTGAAGCAGGGCGATGCGCTGGTGCCGCTGACGCGTTATGTCGAACCCAAGGTGCTGATCGAGGGCAGCCGCAATTCGATCGTGGTCGAACGCGATCCCGCCTTGCGCGAGCAGGTGTTCAAGCTGTTCTCGACCGCGAATTCTCCGGACGCCAGCGCGCATCACCTTTCGAACCTGCTGTGCTGCCTGCCGAATGTCGAGTCGCTCTCCGGGCTCGGCTATCGCGACGTGTTCCGCATCATCATCATGCAGTTCCTCGACGCCCACAGCTTCGACCTGCGCGCGGTGAAGAAGAGCTGCGTGCAGATCGCCCAGCCCAACGGCGAGCTGATCCCGTTCGATACCTACAACCTGTTCTATCGCGACGACCGCCGCGACTTGCTGCAGTCCCTGCGCGAGCGCCATGATCGGGCGTGGGCGCAGCCCCGTGCCGAGGAAACCAGCCGATGAACACTGCCGCGCCGCCACCACCGACCTCGCGCAACACCGATCGCGGCAACTGGGCCATGGGCATCGTCTGGGAAGTCGGCTGCCTGGCGTTGGTGGCCGCGCTCGGCTTCGCCGTCGCCGTGATCGGCGCACAGATCAAGCCCGACTTCGGCTATGCCGGCCTCGGCGTGTGGATCCTGTTCGGCGCCAGCCAGTGGTTGTTCGTGATCCCCGCCGGCATCTGGCTGCACCGCCGCGGCCGCCACGACACCGCGCTCGGACTCTGGATCAGCGCCGGCATCGCCATGCTCGTCAACGGCGCCTGCTTCGGCCTGATCGGCGGGTTCTAGGCTGCAACTGGAACCGCTGCGCTCAACCGCCGCCAGGCCGGTAGCTGGCGGCCCATTCGAGCAGTTGCGGGAGCGGCAGGGGCGTGCCGATCAAGTAACCCTGCAGGTAGTCGCAGTGGTGCTGTTGCAGCCAGTCGAGATCGGCCGTCTCCTCGACGCCTTCGCCGACCAGGCGCAGGCCGAGGTTGTGGCCGAGCGCGATCACCGAGCGGCAGATCGCGGCGGCGTCGGCATCGTCGGCGACGCCGCGCACGAAGCTCTTGTCGATCTTGAGCTTCTGCACCGGGAAGCGCTTCAGGTAGGACAGCGACGAATAGCCGGTGCCGAAGTCGTCGATCGCGAGCCCGATGCCGAGTGCGCGCAACTGCTGCATGATTTCGATGGCCGAGTCGAGGTCGTGCATCAGCACGGTTTCGGTCAGCTCCAGCTCGATCCGCGTCGCATCGATGCCGGATTTCATGATCGCGCGGCGCAGTCCCTCGACCAGCGCCGGATCGCGGAACTGCGCCAGCGACAGGTTGACCGCGAGCCGCGCCGGGTGCTCGCCGGCGGCGTCGAGCGCGGCCAGGTCGAACATCGCCTGGGCGATGATCCAGTGCCCGATCGGCACGATCAGCCCGCTCTGTTCGGCCAGCGGCACGAAGCGTTCGGGCGTGACCAGGCCGAGGCTTGGGTGGCGCCAGCGGATCAACGCCTCGAAGCCGTGCACCGCGCGCGTGCGCGTTTCCAGCACTGGCTGGTAGTGCAGCTCGAACTGGTTACCCGCCAGCGCCTGCGTCAGTTCGTCGAGCATCGCCTTGCGTTCGATCAGCTCGGCATGCAGGCGATCAGTGAAGAAGCGGAAGGTGTTCCGGCCCTCGGACTTGGCGTGGTACATGGCCAGGTCGGCCTTGCGCAGCAACTGGTCGGCATTGCTGTCGTCGCCCGGACACAGGGTGACGCCGACGCTGACGCCGACCTGCACGCGCTGGCCGGAGAGGTCGAACGGCAGGCCGATCGCGTCGATCACGCGTTGCGCCATCAGCGCCGCCGGCGCGGCGGCGTCGAGGTTCGGCATCAGCATCGCGAACTCGTCGCCACCGAGACGGGCGACGGTATCGCCGGGACGGATGCACTCGAGCAGACGCTGCGCAACCGCACGCAACAAAGCATCACCGACGCTATGACCGAGACTGTCGTTGGCGACCTTGAAGTGGTCGAGATCGAGAAACAGCAGGGCCATGGTCGAGGAGTCGAGCAGGCAGCGTTCGACTGCGCGCTTGAGTCGGTCGTTGAACAGGGTGCGGTTGGGCAGGCCGGTGAGGGTGTCGTGCGTCGCCAGCATGCGCACGCGTTCCTCGGCGCGCTGGCGCTCGGTGACGTCGCGTACCTGCACGTTGTAGAGACCATAACTCGGTCCGCGCCAGTAGCTGACCGATACCTCGGCCGGGAACACGCGGCCGTCGCGGCGCACGGCGCTCAGTTCGAGCATGCGGCTGGCGGCGCGGCTGGCGTCGGTACCTGCCGGCGCTTCCTGCGCGGGCAGTTCGGCGCGCGGGTCCCAGGCCATCAGTCGCTTGAACTCGCTGTCGCGCAGCTCTGCCTCGCTCCAGCCGAACATCTGCTCGCCGGCGCGATTGACGCTGATGATGCAGCCGTCGTCGTCGATCTGGATCAGCGCGTCGTGCGCGAGTTCGGTCACGGCACGGAACTGTTCGGCCGAGGCGAGCAGGTCGGCATGGCTCTCGGCGATGCGCTCGGCGTAGTTGTTGAAGCGCTCGGCCAGCACCGCCAACTCGTCGCGACCGCGCACCTCGACGCGACCGGGAACGATGGCGTGTTCGGTCGCGGCCATCTGCTCGACGATGCGACGGATCGGCAGTACCAGCGTGCGTCGCAGCAACCAGCCGGCAGCGAGCACCGCCAGCACGATGGCGAGTCCGAGCGCCCAGGCCACCCGTGTCATCACCGACATCACCGCCTCGTGCACCAGGCGCGCCGGTTGCACGGTCACCAGCTGCCAGTGCACGCCGGGCAGCCGCAACGCGGTGACCAGCCCAGCCTCCTGCAAGAACGGATCTCGCGGCAACTGCAATTGCCGCGTCTGCACTTCGGCCGCGGGATCGTCGAGCAACTGCGCCGCGATGCGCGCGGCCTCGACGGCGTCGATGGTGGTGGTGGTGGCATCGATGCGCGCGGCAAGATCGGATTGCGCCGCGCTGGCGGAATCGGTGGCGTCCGATCGCAGGAACGCCGCGAGTGCGGCGAAGTCGCCGTGGTGCTCGGCGAACTCGTCGATGCTGCGCACGCTCGAGTTCGGCATCGCCGCGCTGCCCGCGGGCAAGCGCGTGCGCCGCGCCGGCGGCAGAGTGATGAACACGCCGCTGCGGTCGATCAGGAAGGTGTAACCGGGCAGGCCTTTGCCGCGCGCGTCCAGGAAGCGCTGCAATCCGGAGAGCTTGAGGTCGACGGTGCTGACTCCGATGAACTCGCCGGCGACGCGCATCGGCGCGGTGCAGGTAACCATCGGCTCCCCGCTGTAAGGGTCCTGGTACGAACGCGACCAATAGCAGCGCCCGTCGCGCTGGTGCCGTGCCGGCACGTACCATTCCTCGCCGTGGTAGCCGGGCCCGTCGGGCGCGTTGTAGTCGTCGAAGTAGCGCA
Source organism: Lysobacterales bacterium (assembly GCA_016703225.1). Taxonomy (NCBI): domain Bacteria; kingdom Pseudomonadati; phylum Pseudomonadota; class Gammaproteobacteria; order Lysobacterales; species Lysobacterales bacterium. Next base: position 1,346,322 of record JADJCM010000001.1, on the reverse strand, counting down.
GCACGCCGCCGGCGTCGCGACCCCAGAAGAAGCTGCGACGCGCGACCCCGGGCGCGAAGGCACCGGGTTCGGGCCACAGGCCGCCGCCGGCGATCAGTTCGCCACGACCATCCAGGTCGAGCACATGCGGCACGATTTCGCGCCACAACGCCGCATCGCGCGGCAGGTGTTCGCCGAGATTCTCGAGCGCCACGGCCAGGCCTTCCGCCAGCGCCAGCTGCTTGCCCATGTCGCTGGCCAGGCGCTGCGCGTCGCTGGTCGCGACGGCGCGCTCGCGCGCCATCAGCAGCTCGTAGCCGCGCAGGTAGAACACCACCAGTACCGCCGCCAGCATGGTCGCCAGCGCCAGCAGCAGCCCGACCAGCAACTTCGCCCTCAGGCTGTGCCGGAACGGCACTTCCATTCGCTCGGAACCGCGCATCCTGCCGTCCTTCGCTTTCTTTCCCCGGACCGGCAACGTCGCATGGCCTGTGTCCAAACGCAACGGGCCGGCGCGATGCGGCTACTCGAAGCCGTTGCCGAACAACTCGACCAGCGGCAGGCCAAGCACGTCGTACCAACCATAGGTGCCGCCGACGCCGGTATCCGGCCCGCTGATGTCGCGACTCGGCGCAACGTTCCCGTTGGCGTTGCGCGGGAAGCCGAGCACATGCGTGGCGGCGCTGTTGAAGCTGCCGCTGCCGACCAGCAACTCGTCGCGCAGCGCGTAGTACGACAGGCCGGCGGCGTTGCTCATGCCGGTGCTCGGGCCGGCGATCATGCGCGTCGGCGCGACGTCGCCATTGGCCGCAGCCGGAAAGGTGAGCAGGCGACCATTGCCGTCGCCGTCGGCGGCGAGCACGTAGATCTCCTGTGTCACCGGGTTGTAGTCGAGGTCGGCGATCCACTGCCCAAGCTGGGTCGCCGGACCGGCGATGCGGCGGCTGGTCACCGGCGCACCGCTGATGGTGCGCGGGAAGATCAGGATCTCGCCGGCATACTGGCCGCCGCCGGTGTCGTAGTAGTCGCCAACCGCGATTTCGTCGCTGGCGGGCAGATAGGCCAGGCCGTTGAGGTTCTGCACCAGCGCCGGGTCATAGCTGGTCATGCGCAACGCGCTGACGCTGCCCTGGGCGCTGCGAGCGAAAGCGCAGATGAAACTGGAATTGATCGCGATGTACTCGTTCTGCGCCTGTGCCACCACGACATTGCGCACCTGGCCGAGGAAGATGTTGGAGAACGAGCGCAACGGCGCCACGTCGTAGCGGGCGTCGCGCGCGAACACGTGCACCTTCTGGCCGTAGAAGTCGGAAACGATGATGGTGCGCTCGACCGGGTCGTAGCTGAGGTCGCCGGCATCAAGCACGCCGCTCTGGTTCGGGCCGCCGAGCAGCGAAAGCGGCTCGGTGTTGCCGTTCATGGTGTCGCCGAAGATCGAGATCGCGCGGTAGCGGTCGCAGCCGGCCTCGCAATTCTTCCCGGCGAGGATGTCGGCGCCGGCCGGGGGCGACAGCACCAGGGCCAGGGCGAGCAGGAACAAGGATCGGCGCAACATGGGCATCACGTGGTGGCGAACCCGCAGCGGGTCCGACGCCTGATACGCGAAACGCCGCCGCCGCTTGTCAGCGTCGATGTGCGAACGGTGATTTGCGTGCCTGGGTCGCGCGTTCGAAAGCGTAGCCTAGGCCGAGCAGCCGGGCTTCGGAATAGGGCAGGCCGAAGAAGCTGAAGCCGACCGGCAGGTGGCGCACGAAGCCCATCGGCACCGTCAGGTGCGGATAGCCGGCAACCGCGGCCAGCGAGGTGTTGCCGCCGGTGTAGTGGTCGCCGTTGATCGGGTCGATCAGCCAGGCCGGGCCGCCGCTCGGGCCGACCAGTGCGTCCAGCCGGTGCTTCACGAATACTGCATCCAGACCCTTGCTGCGCGTCAGTTCGTGGTTGCGCGCGAGAGCCTTGCGATAGGCCGGGTCGGTCAAGGGTCCCTTGATCTCGGCGCTCTCGAACCACTCCTGCGCGAAATGCGGCATTTCCAGCGTGGCGCGTGTACGGTTGAACTCGATCAGGCCGGCCAGCGTACGCGCCGGTGCCGACTTCGGCAGGCGCGAAAGATAGGCGTTGAGCCCGGCCTTGAGCTCGTAGCTCAACACTTCGAACTCGCTGTCGTCGAACTCGCCCAAGGTGTCGATGACGACTTCGTCGATGATTTCGGCGCCAAGTTCCTTCAGTGCGCGCACGGCGTTGTCGGCGAGACGGTCGACCTCTGGGTGAAATCCGAACAGGCCGCGCGCGACGCCGATGCGGGCGCCCTGCGCCGCGCGCGCCTTGAGTGCGCCGAGGTAATCGCGATCGAAACCAGCGGCGGGTGCGGCGATCGCGCCCAGCTCCCGGTGCGGCTGCGCGATCGCCGCGAGCAGGGCGGCAGCGTCGGCAACGGAGCGGGTCATCGGCCCCGCAGTGTCTTGCGAATGCGCGATCGGGATGATGCCGGCGCGCGGCACCAGGCCCACGGTCGGCTTGAGTCCGACCAGACCGTTGGCGTTCGCCGGGGAGATGATCGAGCCATCGGTTTCGGTGCCGATGCCGAGTGCCGCGAACTCCATCGCGATCGCCGCGGCGGTGCCGGAGCTGGAGCCGCTTGGCGAACGCGCGCGGTCGTAGGCGTTGCGGGTCTGGCCGCCGCGCCCGCTCCAGCCGCTCGTCGAGCGTGTCGAGCGCGCGTTCGCCCATTCGCTGAGGTTGGTCTTGCCAAGCAGCACCGCGCCGGCTGCGCGCAGGCTGGCGACGATTGGCGCGTCGGTAGGCGCCCGCCAGTCGATCAGCGCCAGCGAGCCCGCGGTCGTGGCCATGCGGTCGCCGCTGTCGATGTTGTCCTTGATCAGCACCGGCATGCCATGCAAGGGACCACGAATCTTTCCGGCCTTGCGCTCGGTGTCGAGCTGCGCGGCGATGGCCTCGGCGTCGGGATTGAGCTCGATGATCGCGTTGACCGTGTGCGCATCATGCGCCTGGATTCGTTCGAGATAGGCGCGCGTCAGCCCGAGCGCGCTGTACTGGCCGTTGCCGAGGCCGGTCGTCAGCGCTTCGCGGTCCTTGCCGGCCAGCTCGAAATCGCCCGGATGCCGCTGCCCATGCCCGGCCTCGGCGGCAACCGTTGCAGCTGCGGCGAGCACCGCGCTGGTGGCAATGAAGTCGCGGCGACGCGGATCATGCGGCTGACTCATGGCGGGCTCCGGGCTTGTGCAAAGGTCGGTGGCTACTCGCTTGCGTCCAGCGCCTTGGGGTCGACGCCGAGGTCTTTGAGCTTGCGGTACAGGTGAGTGCGTTCCATGCCCGAGATCTGCGCCAGGCGGGAGACCGAGCCGCGGCAGTGGCGCAGCTGGCGCATCAGGTAGGTGCGCTCGAAGCGGTCGCGGGCGTCGCGCAGCGGCAGCGACAGGTCGAGCAGGAAATCGCCGGCGGGCTTGCCGGGGACGGGCGCGATGATGCCGAGCGCGTCCTCGACTTCGTCGAGGTCGATCTCGCCCTCGCCACCGATGATCAGCAAGCGCTGCACCAGATTGCGCAACTCGCGCAGGTTGCCCGGCCACGAATGGCGGCGCAGGCGATCGATGGCTGCGGCGCTGAGCGCGCGCGGCGGCAGGCTGTCGCGCGTCGCCACCTGGTCGAGCTGGGCGCCGAGCAGCGCGGCGATGTCCTCGGGGCGCTCGCGCAAGGCCGGCACGTGTACCGACAACACGTTGAGCTGGAAGTACAGGTCTTCGCGCAAGCTGCCGGCCTGCAACTCCTGCTCCAGCGGGCGCAGGCTGGAGACAATCACGCGCGCCGCCAGCGGTCGCGGTCGCTGGCCGCCTTCGGGCACGTACTGGCGCGCGGCGATGGCCGCAGCCAAGCGCGCCTGGGTACCGGCATCGAGACTGGCGACTTCGTCGATGTACAGAACGCCGTTCGCCGCCTGGGCGATTGCCCCTGCTTCCTCACCGTGGGCGCCGTCGCGACCGAACAGGGCGCCGACGCCGCGCTCGCCGGCCATGGTCGCTGCCGCAAAGTGCACGAACGGCGCTGCCGCGCGTGGACCGTGGCCGTGGACGTAGCGCGCCAGCCCTTCCTTGCCGGTGCCGGTCTCGCCGCGGATCAACAGCGGCGCATCGACATGCGCAGCCCGTTCGAGCTGGGTACGCACGATCTGCATCGCGGTGCTGCCGCCGATCGGCGGCGGCGGCGCGACGCGCGCGCGCAGGTCGAGGTTTTCGCGCTTCAGTGCGGCATGCTCGAAGCCGCGATTGACCGTGGCCAGCAGCTTCGCCAGCGACACCGGTTTCTCCAGGAAATCGTAAGCGCCGAGCTTCAGTGCACTGACCGCGGTCTCGATGCTGCCGTGACCGGAAATCATCACTACCGGCGCACCTGGGCCGCCTTGTTCTTGCCATTCCTGCAGCAGCGCGACGCCGTCGCCGTCGGGCAGCCAGACGTCGAGCAGGATCAAATCAGGCTTGAACACCGGCAACGCCGCACGCGCCGCGACCACGCCATCCGCGGTCTCGACCCGATGACCCTCGTCGAGCAGGATGTCGCCGATCAACTGGCGGATGTCGGGCTCGTCGTCGATGACCAGCACGCGATTCTGGTTCATGCACACCTCGGAGAACGCTGCCGAGCATAGCGAAGCGTATCGCGCCGCCGCCATGGCGCCCGATCGCGGCCCGCAAGTTTGCAACAACGGGCTGGCACAATCGCGGGCTCCCGCAGCGGACCACCCATGGAACTGAGCCACATCCTCCTGCTTGCCATCGTCCAGGCGATCACCGAGTTCCTGCCGGTGTCGAGTTCGGGCCACCTCGGGCTGATCGGCTTCCTGTTCGGCTGGGACTACCAGGGCGTCAGCTTCGATCTGGCGCTGCATTTCGGCACCCTGCTGGCGGTGCTCGGCTACTACCGACGAGATCTAGCCACGATCGCGACGGCGATGCTGCAGCGCGATCGCAGCGAGCACGGCCGAGTGCAGCACCGGCTGGGGATCGGCCTGGCGCTGACCACGATCCCGGCGGTCATCGTCGGCGCGGCGATGGGCGAAGAAACCGCTGCCGCGCTGCGCGTGCCGACCCTGATCGCGGTCAATTTGATCGCGTTCGGCGTGCTGCTCGGCGTCGCCGACCGCGCCAGCGGCAAGGCCCGCGGCGTGCTGTCGGTGAGTCTTGGCGAGGCGTTGTTCATCGGCGCAGCGCAGGCGCTGGCGCTGATCCCCGGCACCTCGCGCTCCGGCGTCACCATGACCGCGGCACTGTTTCTTGGCCTCGACCGCCACGAAGCGGCGCGCTACAGCTTCCTGATGGGCGTGCCCATCACCGCCGCCGCCTGCGCACACGGCGCGCTGCAGGCCTATCGCAGCGGCGAAGCCTTCCTGTGGGCCGACTTCGCGATCGGCGCCGCCGTCGCCGCGGTCGCCGGTGTCGCCTGCATCCACTTCCTGCTCCACTTCCTGCGCCGCCTCGGCCTGATGCCCTTCGTCTGGTACCGCATCACTCTTGGCTTGGCGGTGCTGGGGCTGGTCTACCTGCGCTGAATGAACCCCGCGAGTCGGCTCTTGTGCATCTTGTTCCTCGTCCATAACCCATGGATGCGAAAGACTTTTCCCAACGCTCCGACAAATTACTCAATACGTTGAGTAATTTTGCTCAATGCGTTGAGCAAAACAGCAGGCCTCTCGGGCAGCCGGGTTTCCCGGCAATCTACCCGCCGCTCAGTGCTTGCCGCTGACTTGCGGTGCAAGCGTGGCGTCGCGTTGCAGCGCCTGCAGGTCCTTGAGGTAGGTCTCGAACATCGCGTGTTGCGCCGAAAGGTTCATCTGGTCGTATCGGGAAAGGGTCAACACGTCGCCGCGGCTCTCTGAACGCACCAGAAAACGCTGGTTGGCCGAGATGCGAATCGGGCAAACCGCATGCGCCTCCTGGTTCACGAAGAACTCGATGCGGATGCGCCGCCCGGAGAGATCGACCTCACCGAAGCTCTGGACGATGGTTGCCTCGAACGACAGACCGACGCGCTGCAACAGTTCTTCTGGGTTCTGCAACCGCGTCCATCCGAAGCGCCCGAACGGATAGATCGGCTTGCTGTCGAGCATGCGCTCCACCTGCACCAGCAGGTACTTATCGCGCCAATGGTTGGCATCGTCGAGCAGATGCTCCGGATGGCGCAGATCCTTGCACGCGTACGCGATCGGGCTGCAGGCGAAGCCGAGCAGCCACAGCAGGCGATGCACCTGCAAGCTGCCGCGCGTGCGGCCTGCCATCGGCTGCCGGTGCGCGCTCAATGCACCCACCGCCCCGCACGGCGCCGCGGCAGGGGTGGCGGTGGGGCGTCGGCGGCGTTGGCTTCGTCGGGCAGCGGCGGTTGTTCGCGCCAGTACTGCTGCAGGTCGGCGACGGCGCCGCCGATGGCACGCAACAGCTGTTCGCGTTCCTCGTCGTCGAGCGGCGCCAGCTGTTCGGTGGTGTCGGACTCGAACAGGCCTTCGTCGGCGGAAATGCGGATGATCGGATCGAGCAGGTCCATCAGCCGCGGGTCGGCGGCCATGCGCGTCTCCCAAACTTCCGAGCGCAGGTCGATGCCGACGCTGAAGCCCTCGCACCAACCGACCGCCGCCAGCTCGGCGCCACCGTCCTCCTCCTCGTATTCGCCGAAAATCGGCTCGTAGGTGAAGGCTTCCAGTTCCTGCACGACGCTGTTGTACAGGCGCACGATCAGGCTGAGGATGCGGTTGGCCTGGTCGGCATCGGTGAAGCCGGATTCCTCGTCGACCACCTGCGGCAACCACTCGCTCGCCGGCACCGGTTCGGGGCCGGCGACGACCGCCGAGAGCAGGCCGTGCACGCCATCCAGCATCAATCCGGCAGGTCCAGGGTGCGCGACCAGAAAGTCGTGCAACTCGTCGAGTTCGCTGGCTTCGAGACCGTAGGGCGTGCTGTTCGACATCGTGGCTTCGTGCGCTCGGTCACGCCCGTGCGGCGCGTTGCCGGGCAGTGTAGCCGCGCATCCGCCGCTTGGACGACGGCGCAAACCTCTGCACAATCGCGCGTCCCGCAGGAGCTTCCGATGTTGCTCGGTCAACCCCGAAAATCCCCGAGCCGCATCCTCGGCCTGTTCTTGATCGCCACAACTGCGGCGATGCTGATCGCATCCGGCATCGATCCCGCAGATCGCCTGACCTGGTGGATGGAGACGATCTGGGTCATGGTCGGACTGCCGCTGGTGCTCCTCGCCTGGTCGCGCTTTCCGCTGACTCGATTGCTGTGCGTGTTGCTGGTGATCCACGCCGGAATCCTGGTGCTCGGTGGCCACTACACCTACGCCAAGGTGCCGCTCGGCGACTGGTTCCGCGACTGGTTCGAGCTGTCGCGCAACCACTACGACCGCCTCGGTCACTTCGCCCAGGGCTTCGTGCCGGCGATGCTGGCGCGCGAGTTGTTGTTGCGGAAGACCGGGCTGAAGGCAGGCGGCTGGCTGTTCTATCTTTGCGTCAGTTGCGCACTCGCGTTCAGCGCCTTCTTCGAGATGATCGAGTGGTGGTCTGCGGTGATCATGGGCGGCAAGGCCGAGGCTTTTCTCGCGACCCAGGGCGACATCTGGGACACGCAGTGGGACATGTTCCTGGCGATGTGCGGCGCGATCGTCGCGCAGCTCCTGTTCTCCCGCCAACACGACCGCGAGCTCGGCCTGGCGCGATGACGCCGGAGATCCTGCACGTCGCCTCTGCCGATGGCGCGACGGCCGAGCTGATCGTGCATCCAGCCATGCGCGGCGAGTTCCTGTACTGGCTGCCGGCGCTCGGCGTCAGCGCGCGTCACTACGCACGCTTCGCCGAGTTGCTGGCGACGGCCGGCATTGGACTGGCGCGGCACGAGTGGCGCGGCGCCGGCTCCAGCAATCTGCGCGCACGTCGCGGCGTCGACTGGCGTTACCGCGACCTGCTCGCCGATGTCGCGCAAGGCCTCGCCGCGTTGCGCGCGCAGCACCCGCGAGCGCGCATCTGGATCGGCGGCCATAGCCTCGGCGCGCAGCTCGCGGCCTTGGCGCTGGCGCGTGACCCTTCGCTCACCGGGCTTGTCATCGTCGCCGGCGGCATTCCGCACTGGCGCCGCTTCCCGCCCTGGCAATGGCCGCTGATGCTCGGCCTGGTTGCAGGCTTCCCGACACTCGCCGCTGTCTGCGGCTACTTCCCTGGCCAGCGCATCGGCTTCGCCGGCCGCGAGGCGAAATCGCTGATGTGCGACTGGGCCAGCACCGCCTGGAGCGGTCGCTATCGACAGGTGCTGGATGAGGGCGACCTCGACGCCGATCTCGCAACCCTTGCTCACCCGTTGCTCGCCCTGCAATTGCGCGACGACCGCTACGCGCCGCCATCCTCCCTCGCCGGCCTGCTGGCCAAACTGCCGCGCTCGCGGGCGCAGACGCAATCGCTCGCTCCGGCTGACTTCGGCCATGGCCGCGCCGACCACTTCTCCTGGCTGAAGGATCCGCAGCCGGTGGTGCAGCGCATCGCGCAATTCGTGCTGGCGCATGGCACCGATCCCGCACCGCTGCTGAGCTGAGGCTGGCGAGAGCTGTCTCGGCCGCGGCCCGCCTTGTAGTGCTTCAGATCGGCAACGAGGACCAGCGTGATCACGGCCAGCAGTGTCCATGAGCTGATCTTGCCGGCGTGGACGATGCGCCAGCCGTCGTGTTGGTTCGGGTAGACCCAGGCGCCGAGCAGGGTGGAAAGGCTTTCGGCGATCCACACGAAAAGCCCGATCAGCAGGAACGCCAACAACAGCGGCATGCGCAGGCGCAGCCGGTGCGGGCGGAAGCTGACCTCGGTGCGGGCGAACACCAGTACCAGCAGGCCCGCGAGCCACCAGCGCAGATCGCCGATGTAGTGGTGGCTGAAAAAGTTGAGGTAGATCGCCGCCGCCAGCGGCAGCGTGTAGCGATAGCGCGGATAGTGCTCGAGGTCGAGGTCGAACAGGCGCCACGCCTGCATCATGTAGCTGGCGACGGCGGCATACATGAAACCGGAGTACAGCGGCACGCCGCACAGCTTGCTGTACGCCGGCTCCGGATAACTCCAGGAGCCGATCTGCGGCTGCGTCTTGAACACCTCCAGCACGAATCCGATCAGGTGGAACAGGCAGATCGTGCGGAACTCGTCCAGCGATTCGACCCGCGTCAACAGCAGCAGCGCCTGCAGTGCCAGCGCCATCAGCAGGATGAAGTCGTAGCGCGGCAGCGGTCCGAGCGGCACAGAGCGCGACGCAGCAAGCACCACGAAGAACGCGCCGGCGAACACACAGGCGCGCGCTTCCTTCCGGCAGAACCAGAGGAACTCTGCGAACAGGACCGACATCGGATAGCGGCGCATTCGCACAGGGTGACGAGCGCAGCGGGCAGCACCGGGTCAATTCACGGCGCAAGGGCGGCCCGCACGCGGGCAACGTGTCCCGCGCGCGCGTTCAGTGCAAGCGATCGTTGCCGCCGCGGTGGCGATAGGGAAACTGCAGGATCGCGCCACGCTGGGTGTCGTCGGCTTCGTCCTGACGGCGCGGGCCGTCCCAGATCGGGGTTACCTGGTCGGGGCGCGGCGGTTCGGTCTCGGCGCGCAGGCGCTCGGCCTCGCGCTCGAGTTCTTCCTCGATCTCCCACGAGTACTTGCGCCGCGCCGGGGCCGGATCGCGCTTGCGCAGCAACACCGCCGCGAGCACGCCGGCGAGCGCGCCGCTCAGGTGATATTCCCAGGACACGCCGGGTTCGCGCGGCAACACCGTGACCAGCATGCCGCCGAAGAATGCGAATGCGAGCAGGGCCGCCGCGATCGCGGTGCGGTCGCGGCGCACCAGGCCGGAGATGAACACGAAGAACATCAGCCCATGGGTGATGCCGCTGGCGCCGATGTGGAAGGAGCCGCGCCCGATCAGCCAGGTGCCGAGCCCGGCCAGCAACCAGATCAGCGGCAGCGCGATGCGCGCTCCCTGCGGATAGCGATACAGCATCAGCACGCCGAGCACGAACAGGCCGAAGCTGTTGCCGAGCAGGTGTTCGAGCGAACCATGCAACAGCGGCGCGGTGAGCACCCCGAGCAGGTAGGCGGGCGCACGCGGATGGATCGAGAGCGCCTGTAGATCAAGCCGGAACTGATGCTCGGCCCACCACAACGCCGCCAGCCCGACCAGAAACAAGGCGACACCGATCAGCACGCGATGAAAGCGTTGTGCATCCGCATGCAGCTGCGCCGCAGTCGGCGCCGGAGGTGGGGTCAGATCGATCACACCGCCATGGTGGGGCCGGTGGAGGCGGACGCAAGGGCGGGCTCGGGCCGCCGTCGCCCGGAAAAGCAAACGGGCCGCCGCATTACTGCGACAGCCCGTTGCGTTTCACCAAAGGTGGCCGAATCAGGCGCCGCGATGTGTCGGGCGCGCCAGCGCAATCATCATCAGTGCCAGCAGGATCAGGCCCGCCAGGCTCAGCACCGGCACCGGGACTCCCGGCTGGAAGCCGTTCACGGTCACGTTAAAGGCGCAGTTCGCGCTGTTCGCGGCGGCATCGCTGGCCGTGCAAGTGGTGGCATTGACTCCGACCGGGTAGGGCGAGCCGCTGGGCGGCACACAGGCCGCGGTAACGCCCGGGCAGTTGTCGGTCGCGGTTGGCGGCGGGTAGTTCACGATCAGCGTCGGCTGGCCCGGAATCTGGTTTGCGGTCACGTCCGCCGGGCAGGTGACGACCGGAGCTTCGGCATCGGTAACGGTCACGGTGAAAGCGCAGTTCAGCCCACCCACTGCCGTGCTGCAATTGACCACATTGGCGCCAACGCCGAAGTTCGAACCGCTGGCCGCGACGCAGGTGACGACGCCGCAGGCGGCGTCGGCAACCGGTGCTGGATAGTTGACGACGGCGGCGCAAGTGCCGGGATCGTTGCTGACGCTGACATTGACCGGGCAGGTCAGGTTGGCGCATCCGACGCCGGTGGTGATGTCGAGCGCCCAGCTGTCGAGCGAGCCGCCGTCTCCGGCAAGGTCGTCGCTGATGGTGATTGTCCAGGTGCCGTTCGGATCCTCGCCCATGAACGCTGACAGCGCTTCTTCCACCACCAGCGGTGTCGCCGTGGTCAGGTTGACGTAGGCCTGGTCGGTGACCATGCCATTGTTGGTGGTGTAGGGCACCTGGCCGGCCGGATTGGCGGCGTCGTCCCAATTCGTGCCATTGAACACGTTGTCGTTGCCGGCGCCGTTGTCGGTAGTGAGCGTGACGATGGTGCCAGCGGGCGACTGCAAGGTCAGGTCCAGGTCGGCGGCGAAGGTGTGGGTCAGCACCATGGTCAGGTCGAGCGCGGTCAGGCTGGTGCCGGCTCCGGCGACCAGCAGCGTGCTGGTGGCAGTCGCCGGTCCGGTGGCGATCGCGGTCGGCACGGCCTGGGTTGCGGTGACCGTGGTCTCGATCGGTGCCAGCGCCAGCGTGAACAGATCCAGCGTCCACGAGTTCAGTGAGCCGCCATCACCGGCCAGATCATCGCTGATGGTGATGGTCCAGAGCCCATTCGGGTCTTCGCCGCGAAAGGCGCCCAGCGCCTCTTCCGGGACCAGCGGCGAAGCCAGGGTCAAATTGACGTAGGCCTGATCGGTGACCATGCCGTTGTTGCTGGTGTAGGGCACCTGGCCGGACGGGTTGGCCTGGTCGTCCCAGACCGTGCCGTCGAATACGTTGTCGTTGCCGGCACCGTTGTCGGTGCTGAGCGTGACGATGGTGCCGGCGGGCGACTGGATGGTGATGTCCAGATCGGCGGCGAAGGTGTGCTGAAGGGCGGTGGTGACATCGACATCCCACAGGTAGGGTCCGGCGCCGACGACGGTGATCGTCGAAGTCGCCGTAGCCGGCCCGGTTGGCACCGGCGTCGCCACGGCGTTGGTCACCGTGGTCTGGGTCACGACCATGCCGGTGGGCGGCAGCGGCGCAGCGCGCACGGCTTTCGGCGAAACCGCCGCTGCGGCGGTGGCGGCGTTGGCTTCATGCATCGTGGTCGGGTCGTCGCCGCCCATGCTCGCCTTCAGTGCGTCGAACTGCACCTGCAGCGCGCGGTATTCGGATTGCGCGCTCTCGTTGCCGCGCAGCGCCTGCTGTTGCGCAGCAACTGCGCGCATCTCGGCGTAGGTCGCAAGTTTGTCGATCGCCGCTGCTGCGGGCAGCGAAAACAGCACTGCGCAAACAGCAGCAAGCCCGGTCCGCCGGAATGTCCCAGTCTTCATATTCTTCCCCAATGGTCGATGGATCGAATCTCTTTCGCGCTTCGCCACTCCGGCGGGTGCCGTGGCACGAACGATGCGCTGCCCAGAAGCCCGGTCAATAGCGTGCTCAGGCGCACATTTTCGTGAGACAGCAGGCTCCTCGGGGGAGCGTGATGCCGCCGTGAAAAACCGGCCCGCGCCGGAAGCCGGACGCGGGCCCAAGGATTTGACCGTGGTGGGTCAAAGCAGCAACCGGAGAACCGGTGCGCGCAGTGTCCACGGCGGCGTCTCGGATCTTGAGACCGGGGCCGGGGAAGTTGCGGCTGCTTCCGCGATGCGGGACTGCGCCTAAGGTGGGCGTGATCGCAGCAGGTGGATGCAGATGGGCTCAGGCAAGGCCGACCGGGACGGGATGCTGCGCGGCCTGCGCGTCTATCGCGCGAGCCGGCTCGAAGCCCTGCTCGGCCCATTGGAAGCGCTGCTCGAAGCCTGGCCGCCGGACGATCTGCTGGCGCCGCAGCTCGTGCTAGCCGCGCATCCCGGCATCCAGCGCTGGCTGACGCGCGAACTGGCGCGACGCCGCGGCGCCGGCGATGTCGTGGCGAATCTGGAGGTGCAATTGCCGGGCGGTTGGCTCGACACGGAAGTGCGCGCGCGATTCGGCGGCGGCGCAGCCACGCAGTCGCCGTTTCGCCGCGAAGCGCTGCGCTGGGCGGTGCTGGCCGCGCTTGCCGGCAGCGACGATGCCAGCCTGCAACGCTATCTCGCAGGCGCCGACGCGCATCGCCGCTTCCAGCTCGCCGACCGCATTGCCGCGATCTATGCGCGCTATCTGGTGTATCGCGCGGACTGGCTGGCCGCGTGGGAGCAGGGTCGCGACGGCGTGCCGACGCGGCACTTCCTCGCACCGCTGTGGCGGCGCGTGCGTGCCGTGCTGGTCGGCGAACATCGCGGCGTCCTGTTGCAGCGACTGGCCACGGCACGGCACACGGCCGCGGTGGACGTCGATCTGGCTCCGCCGCTGCACGTGTTCGGCCTGAGCCACCTGCCCGCAAGCGAGTTCGCGGTGCTGTGCGCGGAGGCGCGCCATCGCCTGGTGTGCCTGTATTTCCCCGATCCCTGCGTCGAGTACTGGGCGGGGCTCGGCCGGCAGCAGTCGCGCCTGCAGCAGCTGCAGCAGCTCGGCGCCGGCGAGGACGCCGAACGCGAACTGCAGACGCTCGGCCATCCGCTGCTCGCGGCCTGGGGTCGTATCGGCCAGCATTTCGGGCTGAGCTTGCTCGACCACGCCGGCACCACCGTCGCCGACGTGCGTGCCGGCGAGGACGAGCAGGACCCGCCCGATGGCACCGGGCTATTGGCCTGGCTGCAGCGGGGGATTCGGCGCCTGCAGCCGGAGCTGCCGCGTCCGGATGTAGTCGATGCGCTGGCCGATGCCAGCCTGCGCGTGCATGGCTGCCACACCCGCGTGCGCGAGCTGGAGGTGCTGCGCGACGCCGTGCTCGATGCGCTCGTGGCCGACCCGCAGCTGAAGCCCGGCGACATCGTGGTGATGGCGCCCGACTTCGCCGCCTACGCTCCGCTGTTGCCGGCGATCTTCGGCGCCACCGGCGATGCCCGCGCCGCGTTGCCGTACCACTGCGCCGATCTCGCGCTGCGCCGCACGCACCCACTGTTCGACGCGTTCCTGGCGCTGCTGCAGTTGCCGCGCACGCGCATCGAGGCGGCGCAGGTGCTGGACCTGCTGCAATGCGACGCGATCCGGCGCGCGCTCGGCATCGACAATGAAGGCCTCGATGCACTGGGCCGCTGGCTCGACGATGCCCGCGTCGCCTGGGGCCTCGATGCGAGCGCGCGTGCGCAGCTCGGCCTGCCCGCGTACCCCGAGCACAGCTTCGCCTGGGGCCTGGCGCGGCTGGCGGCCGGGCATGTCTACGGCGACGAAGTGCCCACGGCGGTCGCGGCACAGATGGGTCTCTGGCCGGTCGCCGGCGTGCAGGGCGTGTCGGTCGCGGCACTCGGCGCGCTCGATCACCTGCTCGCTGCCATCGCCAGCTGGTGCGAGGCCGCACGCAGCGGCCTGCCGGCTTCGCAGTGGTGCGCGCGCATGGAGGCGCTGCTTGCAGACCTGTTCGCCACCGATGCCGACGATGTCGACGCGACCAGCGCGCTGGCCGGCCTGCACAGCGCCATCCGCGTGCTGCGCGAGCAGTTTCGCAGCAGCGGGCAGGACCCGGAACTGGCCCACGCCACGGTTTGCGCGCTGGTCGACGAGGCGCTCTTGCGCGTGCCCGAGCAACAGCCGTTCCTGCTCGGCGGCATCACCTTCTGCGGCATGGTGCCGCAGCGCTCGATCCCGTTCGCGATGATCGCCGTGCTCGGCCTCAACGAGGGCGAGTTCCCGCGCGGCGGCAGCGACGACGGCCTCGATCTGATGATGCGCCATCCCCGCATCGGCGACCGCGACACCCGCAACGACGACCGCTACCTGTTCCTGGAAACGCTGATGGCGGCGCGCCGTCGCCTGCACCTGAGCTACCACCACGAAGGCGCCGAGGACGGGCGTGCGCGCAGCCCGGCGGCACCGCTGGCGGAGCTGATGGCGTATCTGGACACGCGCCTCGATGGTGCGCGACCGTGGTATGTGGCGCACCCGCTGCAGCCGTTCGATGCGCGCTATTTCGACGGCCACGACCCGCGCCTGGCGAGCTTCAGTCGCGAGTTCGCGGCGATGGTGGCCACCAGTACCGAGAGCGACGATCGCTTTGTTGCCGGCATGCAACCAGCGTCCGCACTGCCGGAGTCGACGCCAGTGCCGCTGGCGCAACTGTTGCGCTATTACCGCGATCCGGCCGCACACCTGCTGCGCGATCGTCTGCGCTTGCGCCTCGACGCGCTGGAAGAAGATCGCGGCGTCGCCCGCGAACCGCTCGACCCGAAGCCCGATCCGCGCGAACGCCTGCCGCGGCGGCTGCTGCTCGAAGCGCTGGCGCAGGGCGCGTCGGCGCTGCCGCAGACGCCGCCACCCTGGCTGCGCCTGTCCGGCCGACTGGCGGCCGGCGCGCTTGGACTGCAGGCCTATCGGGCTGCCGCGGAGCAAGTCGATCTGCTGTTGCAGACCGCCGCCGCGGAGCCCTTGCTCGCGCGCGGCCTGCCGCCGCGTCAGCCGGTCGCGATCGATCTGGCACTGGGTACACATCGCGTCGTCGGCAGCGTGGCGCGCGTGCATCGCGAGGCGCAGGGCTGGCTGCTGTTCGACGCGTTTCCGGGCAAGAAGCTCGCTGCGCTCGACTTCCAGCAGCGCATTCCGGTGTTCATCGAGTGGGCGCTGCTGCGGCTGGCCTATCCGCAACAGCCGCTGCGCGTGCGCCTGCTGACCGTGCCCGACGCGAAGGAAGTGCGGCGCTTCGACGAGGTGCTGAGCGCGCTCGACAGCGAGTCGCGACGCGAGGACCTGAGCGCGCGGCTGTCTCGACTGATCGCATTCTGGCAAGGCGCCGAAGCCGACCCGCTGCGCTACCTGCCGAAGACGGCGTGGGCCGCGGCCACCAGCAGCGACGAGCAGGTGTTCGCCGCCATGCAAGAGGCATGGACCTCAAGCTCCTACCGCACCGGCGAGCGCGACTACGCACCCGGCTACGCCGCTCTGCTCGCGCGCGGCGTCGATCCCGCCGACCCGGAAAGCCCCGAGACACAAGCACTGGCGGCACACGCCAACGGGTTGCGCGACCTGCTCGACTTCGATGCGGACGTAGCGCCATGAGCACGCTGACCGACTGGCGCGAACTCGATCTCGACCTCGAGCACGCGGCGCACCGCCGCATCCTGGTCGAGGCCAGCGCCGGCACCGGCAAGACCTGGACGATCTCGGTGCTGTACCTGCGCCTGATCGTCGAACACGGCTTGCGCCCCGGGGCCATCGTCGTCTCGACCTTTACCGATGCTGCCGCCGCCGAACTGCGCGAACGCATCCGCGCGCGCCTGCAGTGGGCACTGCGCCAGGGTGGGGCGCCGACAACCGCACCGGAGGAGGCCGAGCTGCGCGCCTGGCTGATCGCAAGCCGCGCCAGCGTTCCGCTCGCCGAAGCACAGTGGCGACTGCAACGCGCCCTGGCCGAGCTCGAGCGCGCGCCAATCGCCACCCTGCACGCGCTGTGCCGGCGCATCCTCGATGAGCAGGCGCTGTCTGCCGGCACCGCGTTGCGCCCCGGAGAACTGGTGGCCGACGCAGAACTGCGCTCCGAGTTGCTCGACGATCTGACCCGCTGGCTGGCACACGGCGCCGGCGACGACGAGGCCAGCGGCCTGCCTGCGCTCGCCCGCATGAACCCGGCCGCGCGGGCCAAGTTGCTGCAGGCAGCGATGCAGCCGGGCGTGGTCGTGGTCGGCGGCGAAGTGACCGAGCTGCTGGCCCTGTTCGAGGATCGCGACTGGCCGACACGGTTGCGCGAGTTCGCGGCGACGCTCGCCATGCAACCGAGGAAGCGGGCCCTGCGCTCGCGCCTTGGCGAACTCGCGGACTGGCTCGAATGCGGCGCGCCCTTTGCCGACTTCGAGGGCAAGCTCAAGGACCTCGCGGATGACGCGTACTGGCGCGAACAGCTCCACCCCGACCACCTGGCGAGCTCGCTCGCCGACCCGGCCGCGACCTTCGCGCGGGAAGCCGGCGCGCTGCTGCGGCATCGGGATGCGATCCTCTGCGCCGCCGGCGTGCGTCGCGTGCTGCCGATGCTCGAAGCGTGGCGCGAGGCGCGACTGGCGGCGCGCGAACAGTTCACCTTCGATGATTTGATCAGCCGCGTGCATGCCCGCGCCACCGCGCCGCGCGCGGACGGCGAGCACCTGGCCGATCGCCTGCACGCGCAGTGGCCGGTGAGCCTGATCGACGAGTTCCAGGACACCGACGCGCGCCAGTGGGCGATCTTCGACGCGCTGCATCGCGACCCCGCCGGTGCCAGCCGCGGCCTGCTGCTGCTGATCGGCGATCCGAAGCAGGCGATCTACGGCTTTCGCGGCAGCGACATCGCCAGTTATCTGCGCGCCGCGGCCAGCACCACGCAACGTCTCACGCTCGCGGTGAACCAGCGCGCCAGCGCCGGTCTGGTGGCGGCAACCAACGCGCTCTATGGCGCGAGTGCCTCGCCGTTCGCGATGGACGACGACGCCATCCATTACCTGCCGGTGCGCGCCAGCGGGCGCGCGGACGACAAACCTCTGCTGCGCAGCGACGGCGCCGCGTTCGCGCCGATGCAGCTGCATGCGCCCGACGCCGACCCGCTCGGCACCTGTGTGGAACTGATCGCGCACTACCTGGTGCCGGGTCGCTGGACGCTCGGCGAACGCGCGCTCGGGCCAGGCGACCTGGCGGTGCTGTTGCCGCGCCACGACCACATCGTCGAACTACGCGAGCGCCTGGCGCGCCGGCGCATCCCCTGCGTCGGCGCCGGGCGCAGCGACCTGTTCGCGTCGACCTGGGCGGACGAGTTGCGCGTGGTGCTGCACGCGCTGTCGCAACCGACCGATGCCGGCGCGCTGCGTGCTGCACTGGCAACGCGCCTGCTCGGCGAGGACTACGCCAGCCTGCGCGCCTGCGCTGCCGACGATGCGCGCTGGCGCCAACGCGTCGAAGTGCTGCTGCGCTGGGCCGAGGCCTGGCAGCGCCACGGCGTGCTGCATGCGGTCGATCGCATCATCGCGTTCGCGGCGCCACGGCTGCTCGCACGCATCGACGGCGAGCGTGCGCTCACCGACCTGCGCCATCTCGGCGAACTGCTGCAGACGCGCGAGCAACGCAGCCAGGGTCGCCAGCAGCTGCTGTCCTGGTTTGCACAGCAGTGCGAGGCTCCGGCGGCCGGCGCCGAGGCGGCGGCGAAGGAACGCGCGTTGCGCATCGAGTCCGATTCCGGTCGCGTCCAGCTGCTGACCCTGCACGCCAGCAAGGGCCTGGAGTTTCCGGTGGTGCTGCTGCCGCTGATGCATGCCCAGCGCGCCGCCGGACGCGACTGGCCGCAGTGGACCGATGCCGCCAGCGGCGAGCGCCGCATCGATCTGGGCAGCCGGCACAGCGATGCCCACCGCGCACTCGCCGAACGCGAGTCGCTGCAGGAGCGCACGCGGCTGCTGTATGTGGCGCTCACCCGCGCCCAGCACGCCTGCCACCTGGTCCTGCCGGAATCCTCGGCCACCCGCGACGAACGCGAATCGGCGCTGCACTGGCTGCTGCACCGAGTCGACCTGGCGGCGTTGACCGCCGACGGTGCGCAGATCGCGCTGCATACGACCCGGCCCGAACGCGCGCCGGAGCCACCGGCCACGACCGCCGCTGCGCGGCGCTCGGTGCGGCCCGGCCCGGCGCGACGACGCATCGAGGCGGCCTACAGCTTCTCGTCGCTGATGGCACGCGCGGCGGTGGCCGATCGCAACGAAGCCGCCGCGCGCGATGAGCACCTGGAGCAAGCGCTCGCTGTCGCCGACACCGCGGCTCCGGCCGAACCGCGTCTGGCTGCGTTATCGCCATGGCGCGGCGCCGAGCTCGGCAATGCCATGCACGCCGTGTTCGAGCAACGCGAGATCGGTCGTCCGCTCGCCGAGCAGCGCGTGCTGGTGCAGGAACAACTGGCCCGCGCCGGGCTGGCTGTTGACGGCGCGCGCGGTTCGGCGCTGGTCGATGCCGTGATCGAACGCGCACAGGCGACACTCGCTGCCGACCTCGGCGGTGGCCTGCGCCTCGGCGATCTGGACGCGCGCGCGCAACGAGCCGAGATGGGCTTCCAGTTCCGCATCGAGCAACTCGACCTGCTGCGCCTGCGCGCGCTGTGCGAACAGTGCGGCGAAAGCGGGCTGGTTCCGGCGGGACTCGGTGGCGGTGCGCTGCACGGATTCCTCGGCGGCAAGATCGATCTGGTGCTGGTCCATGGCGGCGCGGTGCATGTGCTCGACTACAAGAGCAACCACCTGGGCGACGCACTCGCCGACTATCAGGGCGAGGCGCTCGCGCTGGCGATGGACGCCCATGGCTATCGCTGGCAGGCGCTGCTGTACGCGCTCGCGGTGCAGCGCTATCTCGCGCGCCGGCAACGCGGCCAGCACGCTGCTTTGGCGCTCGGCGACACGATCTACCTGTTCGTGCGTGCACTCGGGATGGCGCCCGATGCGGGCATCTGGCGGCATCGTTTCGCACCCGAGTTTCTCGCGGCGGTCGATGCGCTGTTCGCGGCTGCCGAGATGGAGATCGCATGATGCACCTCGATCTCCAACCACCCGCCGGTACGCGCTTCGAATCCGAGTGGCGCGACTTCGACCGGCTGCTGTATCGCTGGGCGCTGGCGATCGGTGCAACGCCGGCGCTGGCGCGCTGCGCGGCGCGCCTTGGCCTCGCCGAGAGCCAGGGCCATACCGCGCTGCCGCTCGATGAGGTCGCGCTCGACGCTTGCCGCGAATCGACCCTGGTCGGCGACGGTCGGGTGCCAACACCCTTCGTGCTCGATGGCGAGGGGCGCTTCTATTTCTGGCGCGGCCACGCCGACGAATGCGCCGTCGCCGCGGCACTGACCGAGCGCTGTCAACCCGCACCGACGCCGCTTGCTGACGGCGGCGCGCTCGCCATCGAGGCGCTGTTCGCGGCGACGGATCGAACGCGCACGCGGGCACAGCAGCAAGCGGTGCAGGCCGCGCTGCGCGAGCGACTGGTGGTGCTGACCGGCGCTCCCGGCACCGGCAAGACCACCACGGTCTTGCGCATGCTGCTGGCGCTGCAACGGCGCGCACCGGCGCCGCTCACGATCCGCCTCGCGGCCCCGACCGGCAAGGCCGCGCAGCGCCTGCAACAGGCGATCGAGCGCGGCCGCCGCGAGCTCGCCGCGCAACTCGACGGCTCGTGGAGCGGGGCACTGGCAACGCTCGCCGACGTCTCCGCGCAGACCCTGCATCGCCTGCTCGAGTTCGACCCGCGTCACGGCCGCTGGCGGCGCGATCGCGAACAACCCTTGGCCGCGGACGTGGTCGTGATCGACGAAGCTTCGATGCTCGATCTGGCGCAGATGAGGGCGCTGCTCGCGGCGCTGCCAGGCACGACGCGGCTGATCCTGGTCGGCGATGCCGACCAGCTCGCCTCGGTCGCCGCCGGCGCGGTGCTGACCGACGTGGTGCAGGCGCTGGCCGAAGCCGGGGCGCCGTCGCTGGTGCGGCTCGACACGGTGTTCCGCGCAACGCCCGGGCTCAGTGTCGGCAATGCCGCGATCCGCAGCGGCGACATCGCCGCCTTGCGTTCGGCTTGCGGCGGCGGCGGCATCGAACAGGTCGCGGTGCATCACCCGCGCGAGCTGCGCCGCCTGCTGCTCGAGTGGGCCGACCAGCTCGCGGCCTTGCTCGACGCCCGCGACGTGCACGCTGGCCACGACGCTGAGCGGGCAGCGGCGACGCTGCAGGCGCTGCAGCAGAGACAATTGCTGTGCGCGCTGCGCGAGTCGGCACAGGGCGTGCTCGCGGTGAATGCGTTGTTGCAGGCGCAACTGGCGCCCCGTTTCGCGCAGGATGCGGGCCCGTGGTTCCCCGGCCGCATCGTCATGGTCACCCGCAACGACGAGGCGCACGGGCTGTTCAACGGCGATGTCGGCGTTGCGCTTCCGGACTGCGACGGCCGACTGCTGGTCTGGTTCGAAGGGCGCGGCGACGAGCCGGCGCGCGCATTCGTGCCGGCGCTGCTGCCGGCGCATGAACCTGCCTTCGCGATCACCATCCACAAGAGCCAGGGTTCCGAGTACGAGCGGGTCGCGGTACTGCTGGCCGCCACGCCGAGCTCGCCGATCCTGTCGCGGCAGCTGCTCTACACCGCGGCCTCGCGCGCCCGGCAGGCCTTGTCGTTGTGGGCCAGCGACGAAGTGCTGGCGGCAGCGCTGGCGCGTCCGGTCGAACGCTCGGGCGGGCTGCAAACAAAATTGCGCGAGGCGCTCGGCAAGAGATCGTGACGCCCGCTCGGGGCCACTTGCGCGCGTGTTAGCGTCGCCGACTTTGCGGGAACGTCGATGGCGCTGCATCAAGCTTCGGGCCGCTGGCAGATCGGCCTGCCACTGGCCATCACCACCGCCGTGTTCTGGGCCACGCTGCCGATCGCGATCCGGCTGGTGATCGAGCGCGTCGACGTCTGGACCCTGATCTGGGCGCGCTTCGTCGCCGCCACGCTGATGCTGGCGCTGTGGTTCGCGCTGCGCGGCGGCTATGGCCAGTTTCGCAACTTGCCGCGCAGCAGTTTCTGGCTGATGCCGCTGGCAGCGGTGATGCTGATCGGCAACTTCGTCGGCTATACCGTCGGGCTCGACTACACCACGCCGGCCAACGCGCAGCTGCTGATCCAGGCCGCTCCGCTGTTGATGGCGATCGGCGGCATCGTCGTGTTCCGTGAGCGCTTCAATGCGCTGCAATGGGCTGGCGTGGCTGCGGTCGCGCTCGGGCTTGGCCTGTTTGCACTCGACCAGTCGCGGCATGCCTCGGTGCCGCAGCGGCAGTACCTGATCGGCGCGGCGATCGTGCTGGCGTCGGCGGTGGTGTGGGCGGTGTATGCGCTGGCGCAGAAGCAGCTGCTGCATCATCTCGGTTCGGGCGCGACCATGCTCTCGATCTACGCGATCTCGGCGCTGCTGCTGACGCCGTTTGCGCATCCTTCGCAGCTGTCCGGTCTCGATTGGCTGCACGGGCTTGCGCTCGGCTACTGCCTGATCAACACCGTTGCCGCCTACGGCGCCTTTGCCGAAGCGCTCGCCCACTGGGAAGCCTCGCGCGTCGGCGTGGTGCTGGCGCTGACGCCGTTGCTCACCGTGGCCGCAGTCGCACTCGCGCATCACCTGAACCCGGCGCTGGTGCCGCCGGAAACCATCACCACCCTCGGCTACGTCGGCGCCGCCGTGGTCGTGATCGGCTCAGGCCTGGCCAGCCTGTCGCGGCGCGGATAGGCCGGCGCGCTGGCGCCAACGGGAGCGGCAGTGCCGGAACGTGGCAGCGACGACGGGATTCGTTGCCTTTGGCACGCGACTAGCGACACGGTGCGGTGTACGGTCGCCGGCCTTCAATGGAGTGGACGCACATGAGAACAACGATCTTTTTGAGCCTGCTCGGCCTTGCACCAATGCTGCATGCCGAGGACGCCGCGGCAACCAAGTCCGATGCCGAAACCGAGGCCACGACCGCTGCCGCCAAGCCGGCGGTGAAGGAAGAGGTGGTCTGTCGTTTCGAGAAGCGCCTGGGCAGCAACCTCAAGGAGAAGGTCTGCTTCACCCGCTCCCAGCAGGAGCAGGACCGCGAAGCGGCGCAGAAGTCATTCCGAGACGTCGAACACTGACCTCGGCAGCGCGCGGCCGCCCTACTGCGGCCGCTTGCGCAGGATGTGCCAGACGACCAGACCGGCGAAACCGAGGCCGGCGCCGACGATGGCGATCATGAAGACTTGGCTGAACAGGGTCAGGTTGAGGTTCATCGGCAATCCCTTGCTGGAGTCGTGGTTGGATTCGGTCGCATTCTGACATCAGCACTCAGCGCTGACACACGCGGCAGTAGAAGCTCGAGCGCTGGGCGTCGCGGCGGGCAGTGATTGGGGTGCCGCAGTGTCTGCAGGCTTCGCCCTCGCGGCCGTAGACGAACAACTCCTGCTCGAAGTACCCGGGTTCGCCATCGGGTTTCAGGAAATCGCGCAGGGTGGTGCCGCCGCGTTCGATGGCGTGGGCGAGGATGCGGCGGATGGCCGCGGCAATGTCGGCGTATTCGCGGCGCGTGACCTTGCCGGCGGCGCGCATCGGCCGCACGCCGGCGGCGAACAGGGCTTCGGCGACGTAGATGTTGCCGACCCCGACGACGATGCGCTGGTCCATCAGGAAGGCCTTGACCGCGGCACTGCGCCCGCGTGAGCGCGCGAACAGATAGTCGCCATCGAAATCGTCACCGAGCGGTTCCGGGCCGAGTTGCCGCAGCAGTTCGTGCGTGCTGCCCGCCGGCTGCCAGAGCAAACAGCCGAAGCGGCGCGGATCGTTGAAGCGCAGCAGGCGACCGCTGTCGAGCACCAGATCGACATGGTCGTGGGCGCGCACCGGGGTGCCGACATCGAGCACGCGCAACGAGCCGGACATGCCGAGGTGCAGGATCGCCGCGCCCGGTTCGCTGTGCAGCAGCAGGTACTTGGCGCGGCGTTCGGTGCCGAGGATGCGCGCGCCGACGAAGCGGCGGCGGATCTCCGGCGGGATCGGCCAGCGCAGGTCCGGGCGGCGCAGCACCGCGCGCACCACGATCCGACCTTGCACATGCGGCGCGATGCCGCGGCGCGTGGTTTCGACTTCGGGCAGTTCCGGCATGACGCATGTTAGCCGCGCATGGCTTGCCCCGCGTGACGAAGCGCGCGACAGTCGCCGCATGACTCGGGGCGCCGCGCGCATGATCGGCCTGGGGCTGGTGGCACTGCTGTGCGCCGGCGTGGCGATGGCGACGAACCGCATCCGTCTCGACACCCTGGATGTCTATCGCGGGCTGCCGGCGAACTCGGTGCGCGCGGTTCTGACCGACCGTGAGGGCTTCCTCTGGATCGGCACCCAGGATGGTCTGGCCCGCCACGACGGCGAGCACATCGAAGCCTGGCGGCACCGTCGCGACGACGCCAACAGCCTGGCCGAGAGCAATGTCATTGGCCTCACCGAGGACGCCGAGGGTCGCATCTTCGCCGCCCATCCGGTGAGCGGCATCAGCGTGCTCGACCGCAGTCGGCGACTGGTAACGCACTGGCGCAGCAGCACGCAGGGTCTGGCTTCGGATCGCATCGCCAGCCTGCTGCGCGCCGGCAACGACCGCATCTGGGTGTTGTTCCAGAGCGGTGAGGTGCAGTGGCTGGACCTGGCCACCGGGCGAGCGAGCAGCACACCGCAAATCGACCCGTACCACCTCGGCGCGGTGCGCGCGATCGGTGCCGCCGGGCCGGATGGCTTGTGGTTGGCGGCCGAGACCGGCCTGTGGCGCTACTCGTCCGGCCACGCCCAACTTCTGCGCGATGCGCGCCTCGGACCAGTGACGAGCAGCAAAACCCGGGTGTTGCTGGAGGATGGTTCGGGCACCCTCTGGGTCGGCGCCGGCGACGGCCTCTGGCGCCTGGCGCGCGACCGCACCATGCGAATCTCGCTGCCCTTCGCCACGCCCGAAGACGCCGAGCGCCCGGAAGTCGAGAGCCTGCTGCTCGATCACAACCAGCGTCTGTGGGTCGGCACGCGTCGCGGCGCCTTCGTCTACGATCGCGCCCGGCTGGATGTGGTGGAACGCCTCGACCACGACCCCGGGGATCGTCAGAGCCTCGGCAGCAGTCGTGTCACCACGCTGGCCGAGGGCGCCGGGGGCGTGATCTGGCTTGGCACCTGGATTGGGGGCTTGTCCTCGCACGACCCCGGGGCGGCTTCGATCCGCACCCTGCGCCGCCAGCGCGGTGTCGCCGATTCGCTGCCGGCGGACCCGGTGGTGGCGATCGCGCCCGCGGATGACGGCAGCCTGTGGCTGGCGCTCGGGGAGTCGGCCGGGCTGGTGCGCCTGCATCCCGAGCGCGGCGTGTTGGCGCATCACGTCCATCGCCGCGACCGCAGCGAGGGGCTCGCCAGCGACTTCCTGCTCAGTCTGGCCCGCGACCGCAATCGCCTCTGGATCGGCACCGGCGATCGCGGCCTCGACTGCCTCGATCTGGCCAGCGGTCGCGTCGAACATTTCGGATACGGTGACGCCAACGGTATTCCCGGCCCGACCGTGCGCGCGCTGCTGGTGCGCAGCAATGGCGACCTGGTGGTCGGCACCCTCGGTCACGGACTGGCGGAACGTTGCGCCGAGTGCACCGGGTTCGTCCAGCACCGGCACCGCTCGGCCCTCGGCAGCCTGCCGGACGACCGCGTCACGGCGCTCGCCGAATCGCCTCGGGGGCGGCTGTGGATCGGCTTCCGCGGTGCCGGGCTGGCGCTGCGCGAGCCCGGCGCGCAGTCGTTCCAGTCCGTGCAACTGGGCCTCGCCGAGAGTCGCGCGCTCAGTGTCAGCGACTTGCTGGAAGACGCCGACGGCGTGCTCTGGATGGCGACCTACGGCGACGGCGTGATCCGAATCGAGCCGCGTGCCGAGAGCGACTCGCCGTGGCCGGCGCAACGCATCGACAGCAGCCGCGGCCTCTCGGCGGACCATGTCTCGGCGTTGACTCTGGCCGCCGACGGCGCGATCTGGGCCGCCACCGCGCATGGCCTTGACCGCATCCAGCGCCGCGACGGCAGCATTCGCAGCTTCGGTTTGCGCGCCGGGGCACTGGCCAGCGGCTACTTCCTCGGTGCCATGGCGGCCACCGCGGACGGTCGCATCGTCGCCGGCGGCATGGAGGGACTGAGCTTGCTCGACCCGGGCGCCATTCGCGACCGCCGCGGCCCGCCCACGCCCCGGCTTTCCGGGTTCTCGGTGTTCAACGAAGCGCTGGCGCCGGGCCCGGGTTCGGCGCTGCGCTATGGCGCCGACGCGGTGCCCGAACTGCGTCTCGGGCACCGTGACGAGCTGCTCGCGATCGCCTTCGCCGCGCCGGGATTTGGCACCGGAGACGCACCGCGCTTCGTCTATCGCCTCGACGGCTATGACCGCGACTGGATCGTGGCCGGCGACAATCAGCGCGCTGCTACGTACACCCGCCTGCCCGCCGGCGACTATGTGTTTCGCGTGCGCACACTGGCGCCGGGCGGTGCCCATGGCGACAGCGAGGCAGTGGCACGCGTATACGTGCAGGCGGCGCCCTGGGCCACACCGCTGGCTTATGCCGGCTTTGCCGTCGCCGCGCTCTTGCTGGTCCTGGCCTGGTGGTCGCGGCTGCGCAAGCGCACGCGCGAACGCGAGGCGGCGGCAACGGTGCTGGTGGAAAAAGAGCGCCGCCTGAATGCCGCGCTCTGGGGCAGCGGTGCCGAGCTCTGGGAGCTCGACATTCCCTCGCGCACGATCTCGCGCGACCACCGCCTCGACGGCCTGCGCGTGAACGATGCCAGCCCCAATGCCCGCATCGGCGAGTACGCCGAGTACATCCACCCCGACGACCGCCAGGTTGTGCAGGAAGCGATGCGCAGGGTGCTGGGTGGCGAAAGCGGTACCGTCGATGTCAGCTTCCGCACCGAGGACCGCGATGGCAACTGGCTGTGGATGCTGACCCGCGGTCGCGCCATCGCCAGCGACGCAGAAGGCCGCGCGCAGTTGTTCGTCGGCACCAACCAGAACATCTCCGGGCTCAAGCGCGCCGAGGAAGAACTGCGGCGGCTGACCGAGGAGCTGGAAGCGCGCGTCGAACGCCGCACCGCCGCATTGAGCCAGGCCAACGCCGAACTGCAGGCGTCGTTGACGCGCATCCAGGACATGCAGCGGCAGCTGGTCGAGGCCGAGAAGATGGCCTCGCTCGGCGCGCTGGTCGCCGGCGTCGCGCACGAGATCAACACGCCGATCGGTGTCGCCGTCACCGCCGCCTCGTTCCTGCGCGAGGAAACCCGCAGGTTGCAACGCGCGCAGCAGGACAAGACCATGAGCGCATCGATGCTGGAGCAGTTCGAGGCGCAGATCGTCCAGGGCGCCGAGATGATCCTGGCGAACCTCGAACGCGGCATCCAGATCGTGCGCAGCTTCAAGCAGGTGGCGGTCGATACTGCATCCGAGGCGCCGCGCGAAATCGAGATCGGCGAGTACTTCGACGAAATCCTGCGTGCGCTGCACCCGCGCCTGCGCAAGTCCGCGCATGAAGTGGAAGTGCACGTGCCGCAGCCGATCCGGGTGTGCACGCATCCGGTGGCGATCTACCAGGTCGTCAACAATCTGGTGATCAATTCGCTGGTGCATGCCTTCGACGGCATCGAGCGCGGGCGCATGACGCTTGCCGCCCGCACCGACGACGACAGCGTCGTGATCGACTACCGCGACAACGGCTGCGGCATGCGCCCGGAAGTTCGCGAGCGCATCTTCGAACCGTTCTTCACCACCAAGCGCGGCCAGGGCGGCAGCGGCCTCGGCATGCACATCGTCTTCAACCTGGTGACGCAGCTGCTGCGCGGCACCATCACCTGCGAATCGGAACCGGGGCAGGGCACGCACTTCGTGATCCGGTTTCCGTGCATGGCGATTGCGGCGGAAGTGAGCAAGCCCTGAAAAGCAAAACCCGCCGACTGGGGCGGGTTTTGTCGATCAAAGTGAGGATCGCGCCGCACGCGGCGCTCTTACTTGATCTTGGCTTCCTTGTAGGCCACGTGCTTGCGCACGACCGGGTCGTACTTGCTCATTTCGAGCTTTTCCGGCTTGGTCTTCTTGTTCTTGTCGGTGGTGTAGAAGTGACCGGTACCTGCGGTCGAAATCATGCGGATCTTGTCGCGCTTCGATGCCATGGTTCAGTTCTCCTCAAACCTTTTCGCCGCGTGCGCGCAGGTCAGCGAGCACGGCGTCGATGCCGTTCTTGTCGATGGTGCGCAGCGCATTGGTCGAGACCTTGAGCTTCACCCAGCGGTTTTCCGAAGCGACCCAGAAGCGGCGCTCGTGCAGATTCGGCAACCAGCGACGACGGGTTCTGTTGTTCGCGTGGGAAACGTTGTTTCCGGTAAGCACGCCCTTACCGGTGACTTGGCAAACCTTCGCCATTGCACACCTCGATTTACGGCATCACGCCTGTAGCCCAGACGATATCGGCCCCGATGCTGAGAAGCAGTCGCACGGATTCGGGAAAGGATGGTGTTGCCAGGCGGCCCCGTGCGGCACGCCTGCCGGGGATGCCGGCACCAAAGGGGCGGGCTTTATACCGGAGCGGCCCGGCAAAGACAAGTTGGACAAGGGCTTAGCGACTGGCGGCGGTCGCGTGCTGGCGCAGCCAGGCGGCGAAGCCGTCCTGGTCGATGTCGCCGGCGGCGAGCTGCAGCATGGCAAGCAGCGACTGTTCGTCGGTCGCGAGCAGCCGTTGTCCGTGAAGCCGAACGAAGCCCTCGGCCAAGAGGAAGGCCGTGCGCTTGTTGCCATCGACGAAGGGATGGTTGCGCGCAATTCCGAATGCGTAAGCCGCCGCCAGACCGAACAGGTCGGGGTCGCCGTAGGCAGCCAATTGCTGCGGCCTGGCAAGAGCCGAGTCGAGCAGCCCGGAGTCCCTCAAGCCCGCCGCACCGCCATGTTCGACGAGCTGTTCGTCGTGCGCCAAGATGACCAGTTCGCGCGAAAACCAACGCCAGTTCATCGTCACTTGGCCAGCTCTCGCAGCAGGTTGCGGCGATCTCGCATGACCTCGCGCAAGGTTTCCATCTGGCCGGCTGCATCCCCGTCGTATGGCGTCAGCGTGACGCCTTTCGGCGTGCGCGTGACGAACAGTTTGTCGCCCTGCTTCACGTTCAGCAGTTCCAGCAGTTCCTTGGGCAGCAGCACGCCGCTGGAATTGCCGATGGCGCGGATGGTGAGGGCTTCGATGGCCATGGCGGGCTCCGGTTATAACTTTCGTGGCCACACGCTAGCACACCGCTGCTCCGGGTGCAGCGCCGCCGGTCGAGGTCGCCCGCTCCAATGCATCGAGATGCGCCAGCGCTGCGGCGCGTCCGTCGCCGCACATTTCCGGCTGCGGGCGCAGGCTGCTGCAGACCGGCGGCCTCTCTGGGCGCCCGAACAAGGCGCAGCGCAGGTCGGGCAACAGGTTTGCGCAGGGAGTGCCCGCGGGCTTGCCGTGCGGGTGGCCGGGCATCGGCGTCGAGATCGAGGGCGCGGAGCAGCAGGCGGCGCAAGCGGTGCGGCACTGCCAACCGCCGCGACCATCGGGTCGCAGCGGTTCATCCACCGTATTGGGCGTCGGTCGGATCGAACAGTTCGACCGCGATTACCGCCGTCATCGGGATCGGGCCATGGACGTGCGGATATTCGTCGCGACTGGCATCGCTCCACTCGTAGCGCAGCCAGGGTTCCAGTCGCGTGGCGTCGAGGGTGAGGCGCACGAGGTCGCTGCGACCCTGCAGGTGGCGGCGGATCACGCCCGGGATCTGCGCGCGCGTGGCGCAGTGGATGAAGCCCTCGCTTGCCAGCGAGGGCGCCCGGTATTCCTCGTGCACCTGTGCGTCCGCCCAATCGCGGCGGGCCGCGAAGTGGAACAGGATCGACGGGCGCTCGTTCACGCGGTGGCGTCCTGCTGCAGCTGCCGATAGACCGGCTCGGTGTCGGGGCGGTCGCCATGCCAGAGCTCGAAAGCCGCTGCGGCCTGCTCGACCAGCATGCCAATGCCATCCAGCGCATATGCGCACCCTGCCGCCCGCGCCCAGGCCAGGAACGCGGTCGCGGCCTTGCCGTAGCTGAGGTCGTAGGCGAGCGTGCGCGGGTTGGCGATGGTGAAGGGCAGGTCCAGCGCCTGGCCGTACTGGCCGGCGCTGGTGGCATTGATCACCGCGTCGAAGTCGCCGGCGCGACGCAGGTCGTCGAGGTACCAGGTCTGCACCCGCGCCGGGTCGCCGATCCAGTCGCACAACTGGTCCGCACGCTGCGGATCGCGATTGCTGAGGGTGACCTTGCTGACCCCGGCGTCGAGCAGCGCCGGCAGCACGCCCTGGGCGGCTCCGCCGGCGCCGACCATCAGCACGCGCCGCCCACGCAGGTCGATGCGGTGGCGTTCGCCCAGGTCGCGGATCAGTCCCTCGCCATCGGTGTTGTCGGCGAACCAGTGGTCGCCATGCCAGGCCAGCGTGTTCGCCACGCCGAGCCGCTTGGCGCGTGCGCTGCAGGCCTTGGCCAGCGCGAACGCCTCGGCCTTCAGCGGCAGCGTGACGCTGGCGCCGACGCCGCCTCGCCAACGAAACGCGACAGCGCCGCGGCCAGCGTTCCGGGCGCGGCATCGATGGCGTCATAGCGCAGCGCGATTCCGAGCTGGTGCGCGAACGCGCGATGGATCAGCGGCGATTTCGAGTGCGCCACCGGATGTCCGAACACCGCGTAGCGGGCGAGGGAGACGTTCAGGTCATCGACAAGTTGCGGTGCTTCGAACATGGAGTCCTCCGGCGGGTCGATGGATCAAGCATAGTCCGGGACGCCGCCGCCGCGAAGCCGGCTCAGCCATCGGCAACGCGCCAGGTGTCGCGACCGGCGGCCTTGGCCGCGTACAGCGCCTCATCAGCACGGTGAAGCCAGGCGTCGGCCTCTTCGCCAGCATCTTCGCAGAAGGCGATGCCGATGCTGGTGCCGACGGCGATCTCGAAGCCGTTCCATGACACCGGCGGCTGCATCGCCGCGACCACGGTCTCGGCGACATGGGTCGCGTTGGCGATGGCGGCCACGTCTTCGAGCAGGATCACGAACTCGTCGCCAGCCAAACGCGCAACGGTATCGGTGGCACGCACCGCAGTCTTCAGCCGGCGCGAGAACTCGACCAGCACCGCGTCGCCACCGGCATGTCCATGGCGGTCATTGATCGCCTTGAACTTGTCGATATCCAGGTACAGCAGCGCGCGCGCACCGCCGTGACGGCGCGCGCGCGCTGCCGAGGCGGCAATCTCCTCGTACAAGCGATAGCGGTTGATCAGGCCGGTGAGCGCGTCGTGCTCCGCCATCTGCCGCAGCCGATCCTCGGCCTGCTTCAGCTCGGTCTGGTCGAGGATCAGCCCGAACACGCCCACGACGCTGCCGTCGTCGTCGCGCTTGGGCACATAGGTGCCACGCAGGAATCGCGCGCCGCCGGCACTCGGCAAGACCAGCTCGAAGTTGCTGCGCTCGCCGGCCAGGGCCCGCTCGAGGTGCGGCCGCACCTGCGCGTAGACCGCATCGCCATGCACCTCGCGCACGCTGTGGTCGGTGATCATCGCCAGCGGCTTGCCAAGTGCGCGCTCGTACTCGGCGCTGTTGAAGCGATAGACGTGATCACGGTCGATGATCGAAATGGCCCCGGGCAGGTTGTCGGCGATCAGCTGCAGCCGTCGCTCGGCGCGACGTGCGGCGAGCTCGGCTTCGCGTTGCTCGCTGACGTCGAAGCTCAGTGCGAACACGCCGCGCACACGGCCCTGGTCGTCCCGGTCCGGCAGATAGTGGTTGTGATAGTGCACGAGCCGGCCACCGAGTCGTTCGCTGCCCTCGAAGTCGACATCCTCCCCGGCCTGCGCACGCCGCAGTTGCGACTCGATGCGCGCGTACAAGCCGGGTCCGCAGACCTTTCGAAAGGTCCAACCCAGCACGCGTGCGGCCTCGCCGCCGGCGCGGCGGCCGAGCTCTGCGTTGGCAAAGCGCACGCGTTCCTCGTGGTCCAGGTACAGGATCAGCGCTGGCATCGCGTCGGTGATGCGGACGATGAACTGCTGCTGGCGCAAGGCCTGCACGCGCGCCGCGAACAGGCGCTCGACCACCTGCGCCAGTTGCTGCAGAGAGCGCCGCTGCGCCTCGTCCAGCTGCCGCGGTTCACGATCGATGACGCACAGCGCACCGAGCGCCAGGCCCTCGCCGGTGCGAAGCGGCACGCCGGCGTAGAAGCGAATGAGCGGCTCGCCGAGCACCAGCCGGTTGTCGCGGAACCGCTCATCGGCGCAGGCGTCACCGATCTCCATCGCTTCCGGACGCAGGATGGTATGGGCGCAGAACGCATCCTCGCGCGGGGTTTCGCTGACGTCGAGCCCGACGCTGGCCTTGAACCACTGGCGGTCGCGGTCGATCAGGCTGATTGCTGCGATCGGCACGCCGCAGATGGTGGCGGCCAGCGTCACGATCGCGTCGAATACCGCCTCGTGCTCGCTGTCGAGCAAGCCGGTCGCGACCAGCGCCGCCAAGCGCTCGGCTTCGTTTTCGGCGATCGCTGCTGCGGCCATGCCTGCCCCTGCTGCCCACCGCTAGCCTACGCCCACCGGGCGCTGCGCGTCACGCCGCGAGACCGTAGCTGCGCAGTAGCGCCGCCGGATCGGGTTCGCGGCCGCGGAATGCGACGAAACTCTGCAGCGCCGGGCGCGCGCCGCCGACTGCGAGCACTTCGTCGCGGAAGGCGCGGCCGGTGTCGGGGTTGAGGATGCCCTCGGCCTCGAAGCGCGCGAACGCATCCGCCGACAGCACTTCAGCCCACAGGTAGCTGTAATAGCCCGCACCATAGCCGCCGGCAAACACGTGGGTGAAGCTGTTGGCGAAACGTTGCCACGGTGGTGGCTGCAGCACCGCCACCTCGGCGCGTACTGCGGCCAACGTCTCCAGCACGCGCCCGCCGCGGGCAGGGTCGTAGTCGAGGTGCAGGCGGAAATCGAACAGCGCGAACTCGAGCTGGCGCACCAGGAACAGGCCGGCCTGGAAGTGCCGCGCCGCGAGCATGCGCTGGAACAGGGAGTCCGGCAGCGCCTCGCCACTGCGCCAGTGCGCGGCGA
This sequence comes from Lysobacterales bacterium, assembly GCA_016703225.1. NCBI lineage: Bacteria > Pseudomonadati > Pseudomonadota > Gammaproteobacteria > Lysobacterales > Lysobacterales bacterium. The sequence goes on along the minus strand of JADJCM010000001.1, from coordinate 1,313,750 downwards.
CCAGATCCAGCGTTTCGCGGTGCCAGCCGAAGTTCTCCAGGAACTGGCTCGGCAGCTCGACCGCGTCCCATTCCACGCCTTCGATGCCGGCGAGGCTCGGGTAGTCGATCTCGGTCAGCAGATGGTGCAGGCCGTGGCCGAACTCGTGGAACAGGGTGAGCACATCGTCGTGCGTGAGCAGGCTCGGCAGCTCCGCGCTCGGCGGCGCGAAGTTGCAGGTCAGGAATGCCATTGGACGCTGCAGTTCGCCGATGCGCTTGCGCGAGCGTGCCACATCCATCCAGGCGCCGCCGCGCTTGCCACTGCGCGCAAACAGATCGAGGAAGACCACGGCGAAGGCTTCGCCGTGGGCGTCGATCAAGTCGAAACAACGGGCGTCGCGATGCCACAAGTCGACGCCGCTGCGCTCCACCAGCCGCACGCCAAACACGCGCTCGGTCAGCGCGTACAGACCGGCCATGACCCGCTCCAGCGGGAAGTACGGTTTGAGTTCCTCCTCGCTCAACGCATAGCGCTCGATGCGCAGCTTCTCGCTGGCGTAGGCCAGATCCCAGGGCTGCAGCGTCTCGATGCCGAGGCGCGCGCGCGCGAACGCCGCCAGCTCGGCGATCTCGCGCTCGGCCACCGGCTTGGCGCGTTCGGCGAGCTGCTGGAGGAAGTGCAGTACGCGCTTCGGGGTCTCGGCCATCTTGGTCGCCAGCGATTCCTCGGCGGCGTTGCCAAAGCCGAGCAACTGCGCTGCCTCGTGGCGCAAGGCCAGAATGCGCTCGATGCGCTCACCGTTGTCGAAGCGGCCGGCATATGGCCCCTGGTCGGAAGCGCGCGTCTGGTAGGCGGTGTAGACAAGCTCGCGCAGCGCGCGGTCGTCGGCGTGCAGCATCAGCGCCTGGTAGACCGGCGCCTGCAGGGTGATGCGCAAGTCCGGGACGCCTGCCTCCTGCGCCGCCTGGCGCAGCAAGGCCAGCGCCGAGTCGGGCAGGCCGGCGAGGCGAACGTCGCCCGCGGGCAAGTCCAGCGTCCAGGCTTCGGTCGCATCCAGCACCGCTTGCTCGAACTCGGTCGCGAGTCGCGACAACGCGGTCTCGATCGTGCGGTGGCGCCGCTGCTGCTGCGCGGGCAAGTCGACACCGGCGAGGCGGAAATCGAGCAGGGCATCCTCGACCAGCTTGCGCGCGGGCGCAGGCAGTTGCTCGAAGTCGTCGCGCGCGCGGATCGCCCGTACCGCCGCGCACAGCCCCGCGTGCTGGCCGATCTCGCTGCCGAAATCGGTCAGCAGCTCGATCGCCTCGCCATACACGGCGCGCAATTCGGGCGTATCGCACACGCCGTGCAAGTGTCCGACCGGCGCGAAACAGCGATTGAGCGCGTCCTCGCATTCCTCCCAATCCAGCATCAACGCGTCGAAGCGATGCGGCCCGGCGTCGGCGACCAGCGCCTCGATGCGCTCGCGGTAGCGCGCTATCCGCGTCCGTACCGCCGGCAACACATGCTCGGGGCTGATCGCGGAATAGGCGACGAACTCGTCGTCGCGCAGCAGCGGGTTGCAAGCGGTCATGGTTCTCACCGGGCAAGACGACCCGGCCCCGCGCGGGGCGGGGCCGGAGAGTCGTCTACTTCATCGACGCGAATGCCCTTCGAGCGTAGGCGCCTGCGTCTTTCTTCTGCTGCCTTAGCTGCGCGACCTCGGATTTCTTCAGCCGATCGGAAACCAATGAGGTAGCCGGCTTCCTCTGCTGTGAGTGCGTTCGGCTCGATGCCGAACTGCTGGCGGACTTCATCTCCAAACCTCTTCTCGATTTCACGCAGGATCCTAGCCTTGCACAGAAGGCTACCAGAGCGAGATGCATCGACCAACGTGACTACGCCAATGACGTTGCCGCCATTCGTCTGGATGTACGAAGCCAGGTCGGCAATGGTGCCGCCGAGGGTCATGACGTCGTCGACGATCACGTACCGCCCGTCTGGTACCACTTCACCCTCGAACTCTGCCGGGGCGATCAATCGCTCCATGGCGTCGGCTCCGGTGTGAAAGACGCGATTGACCTGCACGATTTCGTCGTCAAGCAGCGCCTGACAGTGTTCGGCCAGATAGGCCGACAGGACGATCGGGATCGCGTTGTCGCCCGTGGATTCCTTCGCGTGTGGTGCAACAAAGATCGTGCTCGGGTCGAACGACCCCATGCTCGATCGCAACGGTGCGGCGAGATCGCCGACCAGCCGGATTGCCGCATGGAGATCTCCCGCTTTCGCCAGAACGTAGTCTGAGTGCGCCTTGAGCATCCGATCTTCCCGAAAGATCGCCCGCACGGCGGAGATCGACGCCGGTACTCCCCGGCTCCGATAGCGCACACTCGATCTGGAAGTCATTGCTTCACCCAGCAAGGTCCATCCGCTGCCGCGATAGGATAGCCGCTGCTCCCGCCGCTTGGCGTAGCATTCCGCCATGAGCCTTGACCCGCGCGAGCAACGCCGATTCGTCGAACTGTTCGGCCAGGTGCCGTGGTTTGCGACCTTGCCAGTGCAGGCGCGCGAGTTGCTGGCGGCGGGGTGCAGTTGGCGCAGCGTCGCCGGTGGCGAGGCGCTGTTCTTCGAGGGTGAGGCCTCGGACGCGGTGTACCTGCTGGTCAACGGTAGCCTCGCCGCGTTTCAGCGAGATGGCCGCGGCATCAGCCACGCGGTCGGGCAGATCATGGCCGGGGAGTCGGTGGGTGAACTCGGTGTACTGATCTCGCGGCCGCGCTCGGCGACGGTGCGAGCGCTGCGCGATTCGGAGCTGATCCGGCTGCCGGCGGCGCATCTGGAGTTGCTCGCCGAGGGCTTTCCGCAGGCGCTGCTCGGGCTGGCGCGACTGGCGTTGCGGCGCCAGGGCGAATTGCAGCCGCACGGCGCGGCACCGCGCACACTGGCTTTGTTGCCGCATTCGCCGGGGGTGGTCCTGGCCGGTTTCGCCGCGATGCTCGCGCAGGAGTTGCTGCGCTTCGGGTCGGTGCGCGTGTTGCGCGCCGAGGATGCCGGGCACGACGCCGGGCATTATCACGCGATCGAACACGCCTCGCGCTTCGTCTTGTACGTCGGCGACGGCATGAACTCCGAGTGGCGCGACCAGTGCCGGCGCCAGGCCGACGCGTTGTTGTTCGTGGTGCGCGCCGACGAGTCTCCCACGCTCGATGCAGTGTGGCCGGATGCGACCGACGAAGCCGTCGAGCGGCGTCAGTTCCTGGTGATCGAGCACGATGGTCCCGCGCGTCCGGGCGCCGCGCGTCGCTGGCATGCCTTCTGTCCGCGCGCGGCGATCCACCACCTGCGCCACCAGCCCGATTGCGCGCGCCTGGCCCGAACCATCGGCGGCCAGAGCCTGGCGCTGGTGCTGTCCGGCGGCGGCGCGCGCGGCTTCGCGCACATCGGCGTGGTCAAGGCGCTGCGCGAGGCGGGCATGGAGATCGACAGCATCGGTGGCACCTCGATCGGGGCGGTGATCGGCGCCGGCGTTGCCGCGGAGTGGTCGATCGAAGAGATGACCGAGCGTTTCCGCCACGCCTTCTACGACACCAATCCGCTGTCCGACTACACCTTGCCGCTGGTCTCGATCGTGTCCGGGCGCAAAGTCGCGCGACTGTTGCGCGAAACCTACGGCGAACTCGAGATCGAGGACCTGCCGCTGCCGTTCTTCTGCGTCTCGGCGAACCTCACGCGCGGCGAGGCGCATGTCCATCGCGAAGGACTGCTGTGGCAGGCGGTGCGCGCTTCGGTGGCGATCCCGGGTCTGCTGCCGCCGGTGTTCCGCGCCGGCCAGGTGTTCGTCGATGGCGGCGTGGTCAACAACCTGCCGGTCGATCTGATGCGACTCACCCATCGCGGTGAAGTGATCGCGGTCGACATCGGCGGCGACCACGCGCTCGCTGCCGGCGACGACGAGTACCAGCTGCCACCGGCCTGGAAACTGTGGATGGAAGATCGTGCCGGCTACAAGCGCCCGCGCCTGCGCGAGATCCTCTTGCGCGCCGGCATGATCAACTCCGGCGCGCAGACCGCGAGTGCGCGCGCGCAGTCGACGCTATTGATCCAGCCGCCGCTGGCCGACATCGGGTTGCTCGAGTGGCAGAGCTACTTCCACGCCATCGACCGCGGCTACCAGCACACGCTGCGCATCGTCGGCGGCCCGAAAGACGCGCTCGCCGACGAAACCCCGGTGTTCTGATCAGTCCTCGAAGCTGTTGCCGAACAAGCCGTTGCTGCTGTAACCCGCGGCCTCGGTCAGCACCGCCGCATTCATCTTCAGCACGCCGCCGCCCATGTCGAGCGCGTGGCTGATGGTGGCCGGAAGGTCGTTGGTGCGGTGGTAGCCCGGGTAGTCGTCGTAGTCGTATTCGATCACCAGCAGCGAGGGCACGCTGCGGTTGATGAAGGGCATGTGGTCGGAGCCGAACGGATTGGTCGAAGTGTGCGGCACCAGCTCGCTGGCGTAGTCGGCGACCGCGCTCTGGAATGGCGGGAACACCGAGGACAACGCCGACGAGGTCTCCAGCAACACGTCGAGCTGGCTGTCGGTCGAGTAGCCGATCATGTCCATGATCAGCGCCAGCTTGATCTTTGGCAGGTGACCGCCGGGAAGCAGCGCGTCCTCGACCCAGCGCGTGCTGCCGATCAGGCCCTGCTCCTCGCCGGAAAAACAGGTGAACAGCATCGAGCGCTGCGGCGGAAAGCGCGTGAACACCTCGGCCATCTCGACCACGGCGGCGCAGCCGGAAGCGTTGTCCTCGGCTCCGGGTGCGGCGGTAGCGCTCGCGGCATTCGACTGGATCGAGTCGTAGTGCGCGCCGACGATGATCCACTCATCGGGCCACGTGGTGCCGGTGAGGGTGCCGATCACATTGACCTGCGGCACCACCGTGCCCGACATCGTGAACGCATGTGTGGAAGTCTGCAGCCGGAGGCTAACGAACTTGCCGAGCAGCCACTCGCGGGCGTTGGCGATGTCGGCATGGCGACTGGAGCGGTCGTAGGTCGCCAGATGTTCAAGCACGCCGAACCAGCGCTCTCGGTCGACCTCATCGACGCGCTGCTGTACCTCCGGATTCGCCGCACGCTTGGCCAGCGCGAGGCTGCCGCGCGATCGCCAGTCCTGGGCGATGCTGCGGTTCGGCACCACCGGTCGCCACTCCGAGATTTCCGGCAGGCGATACGGCAGCAGCGTCGCCGGTGCGCGCACCAGGGTGTAGCGCCCGGCGCGCGCGATCGCCGGCAGCGGTGCGCTCGGATGGATGGTGCAACCACGCGCCTGCAACGCCAGCTCGTCGGGCTGGATCCAGCCGAGCTCGTCGAGCACGCGTCGGCCCGCGATCAACTCGGGCAATACCGTCGCGGGAGCAGCCACCAGCAGTCGATCATCGAGCTCCAGCCACCAGCCGCCACGCGCTTCGATCTGCGTCGTGTAGGCATCCAGCTCGAACTGCGGCGTGGCATCGAGCGCAACGATGGCGGCCGGCATCGGCAGCGCCGTGGTCAGGCCCATCTGCAGGCCGAGGGTCAGGGCCGAAAGCATCAGTGCCGTACCGTGGCCGGGTTCACTCGAATCCGTCGCGCAGGATCGGTGCCTCGAAACCGGCGGCATCGGCCAGCACCGCGATATTCATCTTCAAGATTCCGCCGCCCATTTCCAGCGCGCGGGTGATGTTGGCGGGCAGGTCGGTGGTCTGGTGGTAATGCGCGTAGGCATTCCAGTCGTTCTCGATGGTCAGCAGCGCGGGCACCGAGCGGCTGATGAAGGGCATGTGGTCGGAGCAGCAGGGGCTGGTGTCCTGCACCAGTCGCAACTGCGGGGTGTAGGTCGCGGCCATGTTCAGGAACGGGGTGAATACCGGCGACAGTGCCGCCGAGCTTTCCAGCAGCACATCGAGATCGCTGTCGCCGGAGTAGCCGATCATGTCCATGATCACCGCCAGATCGACCTTGGCCAGGTCACCGCTGGTCTGCAGCGACTGCGCGTAGGCACTGCCGCCGTGCAGGCCCTGCTCCTCGCCGGCGAAGCAGACGAAGATCATGGTCCGCTGCGGCGGGAACTGGGTGAACACGCGCGCGGCTTCGAGCACACCGGCGCAACCCGAAGCATTGTCCTCGGCGCCCGGCGTTTGCGTCGGCACCGAAATCGACCCCTGGCGCGAGTCGTAGTGACCGCCGACCACGATCCACTCGTTGGGATACAGCGAACCGGTGCGCCGCGCGATCACGTTGTCGACGTGGAAGCTGGTGCTGCCGACCTGAAAGTCCTGCGTCGTGACCTGCAGGCCGAGCGCCGAGAACTCGCCGATCAGCCAGTCGCGGGCCTGGTCGATGCCGGGGTTGGGTTGCGCGCCGTAGGAGGAGCGATCGAAACTGGCCAGACTCGACAGCGCCGCGAACCAGCGATCGGGATCGACCGCATCGACGCGCAACTGGATTTCCGGGTCGGCCACACCCTTGGCCATCGCCATCAGACCGCGTGCTTTCAGGTCCTTGGTGATGCTGCGGTTCGGCACCACCGGGCGCCACTCGGACACTTCCGGAGACTTGTACGGCAGCCACGTGGCGGGCGTGCGCACCAGGGCGAAGCGGCCGGTGTCGGCGATCGCCGGCAGCTGCGGGCCTTCCTCGACGCCGCAGGCGCGCGTCTGCAGCGCCAAATCGTCCGGGCGCAACCAACCCAAGTCCTGCTCGACCTTCAGCCCGGCGAGCAAGTCCGGCAGCCGCGTCGGCGGCGCCACGACCAGCAGGCGGTTCTCCATCTCCAGCCACCAACCGCCGTCCTGCTCGATCTGGCGGGTGTAGCGGTCGAGCTCGAATTGCGAATGCTGCCCGATCGAGACCAGCGCCGCCGGCATCGGCGTCGCGGTGGTCAGGCCCATCTGCAGGCCCAAGGCGAGGGCGGGGAGCATCGACATCCTCCGGAGCGGGCGGCAAGTCTATCAGTCTGTGAATGGGCCACTGTGAGCGAGTGCGCAGGCGCCGTTATCCTCGCGCTTCAACGACAGCGAGGACGAGGATGGGCGACGCCACGCATTGGCAGCAGGTGTACACGACCAAGGCCAGCGACGTGGTCAGCTGGTTTCGGCCGCATCTGGACCGTTCGCTCGAGTTCATCGACGCAATCGCGCTCGCACCCGACGCGCCCATCCTGGATGTCGGCGCGGGTACATCGACCCTGGTCGACGACTTGCTCGCGCGCGGTCTGCGTGATGTGACGGTGAACGACCTCGCGGACGCGGCGCTCGATCACAGTCGCGCGCGGATCGCGTCGCTGACGCCGCAACTGCAGCACGCCGTGCGCTTCCTGCCCGGCGACATCACCACGCTGGCGTTGCCCACCGCGTGCTACGCGCTCTGGCACGACCGCGCCGTGTTCCATTTCCTGACCGATCCCGCGCAGCGCCGCGCCTATGTCGCGCAAGCCGCGCGCAGCCTGCGTCCGGGCGGGCACCTGCTGATCGCCACCTTCGCCCTCGACGGCCCCGAACGCTGCAGCGGCCTGCCGGTCTGCCGCTACGACGCCGCCGCGCTCGCCGCCGAATTCGCCCCGCACTTCCGCCCTGTCGCCGACGCCCGCGAACAACACCCGACGCCGTTCGGCACGACGCAGTCGTTTCAGTACGTGTTGCTGCGCGGCGATCTCTCGTAGGGGCAACCCCCCGTGGTTGCCCTGCTGGACCTGATCGCACCGCTGTACCTGTACGGCAATCGGCCGTACATTGCGCCGATCAGGAACGCTTCGCCAAGGCCCTGCTCGCGCCCGCGGCGCCCACCGCCGCGATGAAGCGCGCCTTCGCCCGACGCCGCAAGCTCGTGTCCCCGACTTGAATACCGGTTCGCTCCGCGTCCGTCGGCTCGATGCAGGCCACGACCGCACGCAATTCACGTGTGGTGTGACCGCGCCGGATCGCTACTTCCACGAACAGGTCACCCAGGACGAACGCCGCCGCGTCACCGTCTGCTTCGTAGCGGTGGACCGGGAGGATGCGGTGCTTGGCTACTACACGCTGGCGTCCGCAAGTGTCGCTCTGGGCGACTTGCCGCCCCGGCTTGCGGGCAAGCTGCCGCGCTATCCGACGGTGCCGGTCGTGCGCCTGGGTCGACTCGCGATCGCACGCGATGCGCAGGGCGGCGGCCTCGGCGGCGCGCTGCTCGCCGACGCGCTGGTGCGGGTTGCCCAGTCTGAGATCGGCGCCTACGCGATGGTGGTCGATGCGAAAGACGAGCAGGCCGTCGCGTTCTATCGACACCACGGTTTCCTGCCACTCGCATCGTCGCCACTGCAACTGTTCCTGCCGCTGGCGTCAGTGGCCAAGCTCGTTCGCTGAGACCGGCGGGACCTGCACGGCCGCTGCGGTATCGCTCTTCCCCTCTCCCTCGATGGGAGAGGGGCGGGGGAGAGGGTGATTCGGAGCGATGTCGCGGGCCGCCCCTACTTCAGCTTTCGCTCGAAGAAGTCGACGACGGCGTTGTTGGCGTGCTTCTTCATCCACGGTGCGGCGATGCCGTGCTTGCCGCCGGGATAGGTCATCAGCTCGAAGGCCTTGCCGCGTTGCTGCAGCGCGCTCATCAGCTTGGTGCTGTTGGTGAACAGCACGTTGTCGTCGGCCATGCCGTGGATCAACAGCAGGTCGGAGCGCATGCCATCAACGTGCGCGAACACGCTGCTTTGGGCGTAGCCATCGGGGTTGTCCTTGGGGTGGTCCATGTAGCGCTCGGTGTAGTGCGTGTCGTACAGCGCCCAATCCGTGACCGGCGCACCGGCGACCACTGCAGCGAAATCGTCGCTGGCCTGGCCAAGCACCTGCAAAGCCATGTAGCCGCCGTAGCTCCAACCGTAGAAGCCGATCTTGTCGCCCGCCACCCACGGCTGCGCGCGCAGCCACTTCACGCCCTCGCGCTGATCGACCACTTCGACCGAGCCCATGTGCCGAAACAGCGCCTCTTCGAAAGCCTTGCCGCGGCGATACATGCCGCGGTTGTCGAGCTGGAACACGACGAAGCCCTTGCGCGTGAGCACCTGGATGAATGGATCGCTCCAGCTCTGCGTGACCATCTGCCCGTGCGGACCACCGTAGATGTGCACGACCACCGGGTACTTGTGCGCGGCGTCGAAACCGGCTGGTTTGAACACGCGGTAGAGCAGCTTCTGGCCTTCGGCACCAGTGATCTCGCCAAACTCGGGCAGCGAGTGCTCGGCCGCATACGGCCAGTACGGGTGGCCTTCCTTGAGTTCGTTGGCTTCCAGCACCGCGAGTTCCACACCGGCGGCGTCGAACAGGCGCACGCGCGGCGGCGTGGCCGGATCAGAGTGGGTGGCGACGAACACGTTCGCCTGCTTCGGGAAGCTGGCGTTGTGCATCCCGGCCTCGTGCGTCAACTGCGCCACTTCCTTCACCGGCAGCGACAGCGGCGTCATGTACACCTGCTTCTGCGTCGGATCGGGTCCGCCGGAGGCGAAGAACAGGCGGTCGCCGTGCTCGTCGATGGCGAGCAGGTTGTCCACCACCCAGGCTTCCGGCGTCAGCGCATGCTTCAGTACACCGTCGCGACCATGCAGGTAGAGGCGCTTGAAACCGTCGCGTTCGCTTGCCCAGACGAAGTCGCCGCTGTCGAGGAACTGCAGATCGTCGTGCAGGTTGACCCAGGTCTGGCTGCTCTCGCTGAGCAGGGTCGAGATCGCCTGGTCGCGGGCCGACCAGGCGCGCAGCTCGAGTGTGCGCTGGTTGCGTGATTGCACCTGGAAGCTGAGCGCGCTGCTGTCGGCAAACCATTCGGCGCGGGCCAGATAGATGTCGTGGTCTTCGCCCAGATCGACCCAGCGGATCTTCGCCGCTGCCGGCAACAGCGCCGACCCGGCGCCGGTGTTCGCGACTTCGGCGGGCGCGGCATCGGCAATGCGGATCACGCCAAGCTGGATCGCCGCGTTCGGTTGACCCGCGGCCGGATAGCGCTGCTCGACGACGCTGGTGTCCTCGGCGTTGATCTCGAAGCGACGCTGCACCGGCACCGGGGTTTCGTCGACGCGCGCGAACGCGATCATCGAATCATCCGGCGCCCACCAGTAGCCCTCGAAGCGGCCCATCTCTTCTTGCGCGATGAACTCGGCGACGCCGTTGCTCACCAACCCGCCGCCATCGCGCGTGAGCTGGATCGAGCGATCGGTCTTGAGTTCGATCAACCACAGGTTCTGGTTGCGCACGAAGCTCACGAAGCCGCCCTTCGGCGACACCCGGGCGTCGGTCGCGAAACCGAGTTCCTTGTGCGTCAGCTTGCGCACCCGATTCGCCTGCTGGGTCTCGTCCGCCTTCAGGTCGTACAGGAACAGTTCGCCGTTCAACGGGAACAGCAGCTTCGCCCCATCGGGCGAGAAACCGTATTCGATGATGCCCTTGAGGCTCGCGGTACGCGCACGTTCGCGCTTGGCCTTCTCCGCGTCCGAGAGCTGCTCGTCCTCGGGCAGCAGCACCTTGGAATCGACCAGCATGCGCGTCTCTTTCGAGGCGATGTCGTATTCCCACAGATCGAGCTGGTACTGGTCGGTCTCCTTGCCGCGCAGGAAGGTCACGCGCGTGCCGTCGGGCGAGACCTTGAGGCTCATCGGTGTCTTGCCGGCCAGCGAAGGCGCGTCGTAGATGCGCTCGACCGTCAGCTCTTCGGCGTGCAGGTTCGTCATCGGCCACACCATCGCACAGGCCATCGCGGCCGCGGTGAATACGCTACGCATCGGATCGCTCCCAGGAGTCGGCGTGTTCTAGCACCGAGGCCGTGATCGCGGAAGCGAAGCCGTGACGAACAGGGCGGCCGCTGTTCCGGGCCGCCCATGGGCGAGGCTCGGCGCAACAAGCATCAGTCCAGCCCCGGCCAGATCTGCAGCACCTTCTGCCGCTCGCCGTCGAGTGCGTCCTCGCGCTGCGCCCAGATCAACTCGAAACGCGGGTCGGCGCGCAGCTGCTTCGCGATCGGCAGGTCGCGGCCGCTGGGCGACACGACGCCGTCCTGCCAGCACATCGGCGAGATCGTGGCGAGTGCCAGCAGGCGCCGCATGCCGGATTCATGATCGCCAGCCAGGATCGCGGAGACCATGGCGACCGCGCCCAGCTCCGGAAAATGGCGATCGGGTACCGTCGCCAGAGCCTTCGCCGCGGCGGCGAATCGTTGGTCGAGTCGCTCCGGCTGTTCGGCCCGCAGTTGGTGCGACTGCACCGCCAACACGGCAATGCGGCTGGCGCCTGGCTTCAGTGCCAGCGCATCCTCGCTGTCGCCGAGCCACGCGCGCGCTCCGGCCGCCTCGATCCAGCGCAGGAACATCGCCTGATCGCCCTGGGCCAGCGACTCCTGCGCGGCAAGAATTGCGACCGTGGCATCCACAGGCCCCGGGGGCGGCGCTGCGAGGCGCCCGGCCAGCACCGCATCGATCACGCCGATGGTTGCGGCTGCTTCAGGCTGTTGCTCGCGCCACTGCCGCAGTTCCGCGGCCGCGGCACGCGCGAACCCGAGCAGATGCAACGCCTCTGCACGAAGCCGCCGGCAGCCGCCCAGCGCGTGGCGCGGGCCGTCGCAGCCCTGGGTGCGCTGCAGGGCTTCGGCAACACGGCCGGACGCGAACAGCCAGCCCGGCAAGTGTTCGCCGATTGCCGAGTCCGGGTGTTGTTCGGCCAGGCGGACCAGACCGATCACGGCTTCCTCGGCGCGTCCGCCTTCGGCGATCGCGACCAGCTTCGCGAACTGCGTCGTGGCATCGCGTGGTTCGATCGCGATGGCGCGGTCTGCATAGGCCTCGGCGCGATCGAACTCGAACAGGTTGCGTGCGGCGTGGGCCGCATACACCGCAGCCGTGGCGTCGTTCGGAGCGTGCTTCATCACTTCGTCGTGCAAGCGAAGCGCCTCGCGATAGTGCGTCAGGCGTTGGTCGAAGTCGCCACGCGACTGCGCCAGCACCGCGCCGACCTGGATCGTTTCGACCGCGCCGGGGAAGCGCTCGGCGAGTTGGGTCGCGATTCGCTGCTGCTGCGCCACGCCGTCGGCGAAGTCGATCTGGCCACGCCGCATCAACCCTGCGAGCACCGTGACCAGACGCTGGTAAGCGTCGGCTCCGACATTGCGCGTCGCGATCAGGTCCGCAAGCGTGTCCTGCGCCAACAGCAACTGCTCGCTGCGGTAGCTGCGCGAGCGCCCGATCGCTTCCAGATAGCGCTCGCGGTCGGCTTCCGGCAGGCGCGCCAGCGTGGGCGGCGGGCGCGCACCGATGCTGACCGACAATTGATCGGCGACCGCGAGCGCGATCTCGTGCTGGATCGCGAACGCATCCTTGAGCTCGCGCTCGAAGGTCTGCGACCAGCGGGTGCTGCCGTCCTCCGCGCGGATCAGGTTCGCGCTGATGCGCAACTGGTTGCCGGCGCGACGGATCGAGCCCTCGAGCAGATGCGCGACGCCAAGCGCCTGCGCGATTTCGCGCAGGTCGGCGCCCTTGTCCTTCCATGCAAAAGACGAAGTGCGACCGGTCACTTTCAGGTCAGGCATGCTGGCCAGGCTCGACAGGATTTCCTCGGACAAGCCGTCGGCGAAGAACGCATCATCAGCCTGCGCCGACAAGACCCGGAAGGGCAGGACCGCGATCGACGGCTGCGGCTCGGCAACGACACCGTTGGCTGCAGCGCGCGGCGCTTCCGGGGCTGCACCCAGCGTCACCGGACGACGCAATCCTGCCCACCCGGCCAGCGCCGCTGCGACCAGCCACAACAATGCTGCCGCGCCTCGCCATCGCCGCCTGCGCACCGGCGGCGCTGCCAGCACCCGGGTCGACGTTGGCGGTGTCGCGCTGGCGTGCGCCTCGCCACCGAGCGCGGCCACGAGCGACCGCGCGTCGGCATAGCGCGCCGCCGGGTCGACCGCGAGCAACCGGTCGAGCAGCGGCTGCCAGTCGGCCAGCGCCGCCGGCAGGCGCGGTCGCGGTGCATTCATGTGCTGCAGGCCGATCGCCCAGCCGTCGGCACCGGTGAACGGCGGCCTGCCGGTCAGCAGTTCGTGGGCGACGATGCCGAGCGAGTACAGGTCGGCGCGACCGTCGATCGATTCGCCGCGCCATTGCTCGGGGCTCATGTAACTCGGCGTGCCGATCGCCGCTTCCGGCGCGGTCAGCGCGCGCGTCGACTGGCTGCTGCGGGCGATGCCGAAATCGCTCAGCAGGAAGCTGCCGTCTTCGCGGATCAGGATGTTGTCGGGCTTGAGGTCGCGATGCACGATGCCGCGTTCATGCGCATACGCGAGCGCGAGCGCGATCTCGAGCAGGCACCGCCGGATCAGCAACGGATCGCCGCCGCGCAGCGTCGCGGCACTGCCGCCGGCCACGTACTCCATCGCCAGATACAGGTGCTCGCCGCTGCGGCCGGCGTCGAACACGGCGATCAGGTGGCGATGGCGAAAGGCCCCGGTGATGCGCGCCTCGCGCAGGAATCGCTCGGCGAAGTCGGCATCGGCCGCAAGCGCCGGGTTCAACACCTTCAGCGCCACCTCGCGTCCGAGCGACTGCTGCTCGGCGAGGTAGACCGTGGCCATGCCGCCACGGCCCAGTTCGCGGATGATGCGGTAGCCGGAGATCATGCGCTCGCGCCCAGCACTCGGGGCTCAAGCATAGCCGGCGGCGCCAATCACGCCTCAACTCGACGCGCCGGTGGGCAATGGCCGGAAGCTCAGGGCCCCGTCTCGAAACCGTCGGCGAACAGCGCGTCGGGCAGGTACTCGAAGGCACCCACGTCCACCGCGGCACCAAAGACGCGGGACCTGCCATCGGCGTCCAGCGTTCCGGTGTTTCCGTTGGGGTTGGGCACGCCGCTGTCGACCAGCACCGAGTCTTCGCGCAGGTGCGGGTCGGTGGCGGAAACGAAGCCGGGATCGCCGCTGCTCCGTGCGACGTTGGAACTGGGGCTGCCGTTGATCACGTCGACATGCACGCGCTCGAGCCGCAGGTCGCTGCCTGCGTCGTGCCAGGCATCGATGTCGGTGCCAAACGGGTTGGGGGCGTTGCTGGTGACCACGCTGTTGCTCAGGTACAGCTCGCTGCCGCTGCCGGCGGAGATCAGCTCCATGCCAATCTGGCTGGCGCCATGCACGACCGTGAGTTGGGCGAGCGAGAGCGTGCCGCCCGATACCGCCTGGAACGAGGCGGCCTTGGGTGTCGCGTTGTCGCGCAGCAACAGGTTGCGCACGATGCTGGTTCCCGGCCCGCCCACGTGCGCCGCGGCACCTTGCGTGGCCTGGCACTGTTCGATGCGCAGGCGCTCGATGGTCAACTGGTGGCTGGCCTTCCAGTTTTCGGCGTGCAGGCAGGCGCCGGTCAGGCTGCCGGTGTAGCCCGGGTGTTGCAGGCTCAGGTCGGCGATGTAGATGCTCTGCACCTGGGCCGGTTCGTGCGTGCGCACCTTCAGGGCCGGGAACAGGGGCGTACCGACCAGCACGGTGGCCGACGCCGGTCCCTGCAGCTTGGTTGCGCAGCTCGGTCTGGAATAGCCACCCACCAGGTTGATGCCCTGGATGGGGTTGACCAGCGTCAGCGAGAAGCCGTCGCTGCTGGTGTAGGTGCCTTCGGCGATCAGGATGTAGCTGACCGTATCCGCGGTCGAGTAGGCGTCCTGCAATGCGGTGGTCAGCGCCTCGGAGGTGGTGACGCAGCGCACGAAGGCATGGCCGACACCGGGCAACGCGAGCAGCGCCAGCACGGCACCGAGCAGGCTGCCGAGTCGCACGCAATGCCCTACGCGCCGCGCCTGCACAGCAGCCGTCGCGGCATGCGGCCGCCGGCTCGATGGGGTGGAGCTGGACATGTTCGATTCCTTGCAAAGTCAGGGGACGACGCGGTTGCTCCGATGCATTGCGGACGGCTGCCAACCAGTCTCAGGGCCCGGTCTCGAAGCCGTCGGAGAGGATCTGGTCCGGCGCGACCCGGAAGTAGAGGAAGTAGGTGCTCACCGGCCCGTTCGAGCGCGAGGCCGAACACCCGACGGTGTGGGTGACCGGGCTGGCGGTGATCGGCAAGGTCACGGTTACCGCCCCGGCGGAGCCACCGGTGCTGATCGTCTGACTGCCATTGATGGTGACCTGCGCGGCGCCGATGATGCCGTCGCAGAACAGCGTGGTAGTGCCACCCAGATTGCCGCCGCTAACCGAGAACGTGACAATGCGATTCGCAAATGCACCGTCCACGCCATAGACCAGCGTGGTCGATCCGCTGCTTGGCGAATCAGGCGTCACGCTCGGCCCGATCGGCGGAACGGCGGCGGCTTCCACCGCGCCGCGATCGATGACGCCATTGATGATGCGCGCGTTGCCGGAGAAGTCGATCGAGGGAATGCCACCGGTCGGCGTGTTGTCCCCGGAGTCGCGCAGCACCGACTCGGCGTTCGGCACCATGCGGATGCCGGATTGCGTCCACTGCGCATCGCCCGTGGTGGTGGCGATTTCGCTGAAGGGCTGCCCGTCGCGATACACGCGGCTGCCGAAGTGGTTGTTGCGCAGCGTCTGAAGAGGTGCTTGGTAGCTGGAAAACTGGATCGCATTTATCGCGGTCGAACTGTTGTTTGCCACGGCATTGTTCGAGACCGTTGCTACGTTCCTGACGATCAAACCGACCTCCTCCGAGGTCACGCTGTTGTTGAAGATGGAGTTGTTCGACAGATAGGCCAGGCTGTTGGTCAAAGTGGAAACTGATACCCCCTGGGTGATTTCGCCACCGCTCAAGTCGTTGCCCATGATGATGCTGTTGCGCATCTTGATTGATCCGCCATCGCGATGTGACAAGTTGACGATGTCCGCGCGGGCGCCCGCCTGCGCGCGACCGGAGGTGATGAGGACGTTGTCGATCACCACCTGTCCGCTCCCGCTCATCGCCTGAACCGTCAGCCCGGTGGCGCACTGCAGGTTGGTGTTCCCGGCGCCTTTGCAAAAGGACTCGGCCGGGTCAGGGTGCGGCGCGTACACCTGGCCCCGGGCAAACGTCAGGTTCCTGATCGTCAATGCGGCGTTGAAGTCATAGGTGAGATCAGCGGCGAAGACCGGCCCTGCCCATTGGGCATCGAGCACGGTGGCGTCGGGACTGTTGGTTGCGATGGAGACGCAACCGTTGCCCTTGCTCCAACCGCCGCTGATGGTGAGGTTATAATCTTCGTTGCGCCCGTCGAACTTCCATTGGAAGTCCTGGGCGCCTGGGCATTGCTGGTCAGCGTGCCGTATTCGATCTTGATCTCGTCCGCTTCCTCGTTCCAGGTCGCGCTCGTCAGCGCAGCCGCAAGCTGGTTGCCGGTAGCGACACAGTAGGTGGCGGCGGTGGCCTGCTGCGCGGCCGTGGCCACCAGAAGCAGGGCGAACAGGACAAGGTTGGGGCGATTCAGGAGTTTCATGGCGGTTCTCGGGTCCAGGATCAGGAGGTTTGATCTTGGATACGGATCGCCGGGGTCGAACCCGCCAAAGCACACGCTTCGGCTCCGCCAACGCCGCGAGTTCCCCGGTGCGGCCGCACTCGGCGGCTATGCTGCGGGCGAGCGCCGCGGGCTTGCGGCGGGGGAACGAGCACCATGTCCGCGTCGCATTGCCTGTGCAGCGAGCAGCCGTACCTGCGCTTCCAGGGCGATGCGCCGGGCAAGTTCGCGGAGTTCGTGGTCGATGAGCACGAGGCACGCTTCCCGCCGCGCTGGCGGCTGCGCTGCGGCGTGTGTGGCACGCGCTGGTCGGTGGTGCTGATTCCCTACGGCGGCATCTACGGCGACTTCGACTGGGAGCGGGTGGAGTAGTCGTGGGCCGGGTTGGCCACGGCACATGAAAAAGCCCCGGAGATCGGGGCTCTTTCGTTGTATCGCTGGCGTCGCCGGTTACAGCGGACTGCCGCCCAGCTTCCAGGTGAACTCCAGGAAGAAGCTGCGGCCCTGGGTGTCGAACCAGGAGATGTCGTAGTACGGATAGCTGGTGTAGGTGGCGTCCACCGGCGGCGCCTTGTCAAGCAGGTTGTTGGCGGTCAGCGAGACCTGCGCACGTTCGGTGAACGTGTACTGCAGGTTGGCGTTGTAGCGGTAGGTAGCCTCGACCTTCGGGCCCGGGTCGCCGTCTTCCCACACCTGGTCGTAGGACCAACCGTTCGGCAGGCTGCCCAGCCGGCGACCCTGGATCGAAACCGACCACGCATCGAGCTCCCACGACAGACGCGCACTGGCCTTGCTGCGCGGGATGTCGTAGCCACTGTTGACGGCGAACTCGTCAACCACGGCCTGGTCCGGATAGTCCTGCACGTCATGCTCGCGTACCCAGGTGTAGCTGCCGTTGAGGGTGATGTCGCCGATCCCGGTTTCCCAACGCAGGTTGGCGCTGGCGTCGATGCCGCTGGTGGTCTCGTTGGCGATGTTGATCGGGTTGACGTGGACGCCGTAGATGCTGCCGTTCGAACTGCGCGTGATGCGCGCGAGCATGTCGACGCAGGTCGCCGAATTTGCATCGACCACGCCCAACCGGCAATCACGTTCCCAGCGCATCACTTCGTTGGCGCTCATGTCGCGCACCTGGTTGCGCATCTCGATGTCGAAGTAGTCCAGCGCGACATCGAAATGTCGCGATGGCGACCACACCATGCCCGCAGTCATCGAGGTGCTGGTTTCCGGATCGAGCAAGGTACTTCCCACGCGGCTGCGGATGATGCCTTCGCTGCTGTAGCTGCAGTCGTCGTAGTTCTCGTCCGGTTCTTCGATGTCGCACAGGTAGAAGTCGGTCACCGAAGTCTCGTCGTTGCCCGGGCCGGAGAACAGGTAGTGCAGGTCCGGGGCGCGGAATGCGGTGCCGTAGGACCCGCGCACCAGCAGGCTCTCGAGCGGCCGCCATTCGACGCCGGTGCTCCAGGTGGGCTTGCCGACGGCCCGCCCGTCGAAGCGGTACTGGTCGTAGCGCCCGGCCAGACTCAGATTGAGCGACTCCAGCACCGGCATGCGCAACTCGCTGGCCAGCGCCCAGCGGTTGCGTCCACCCTGGCCGTCGGAATCCTTCCAGCTGTAGTAGTGGTACTGGGTGGCCAGCGGATCGGGTTGCAAGTCGTAGGACTGATGCCCGAACTCCGCCGTGGTGGCGAAACCGCTCGCGCCGCCCGGCAGCTCGAACAGCTCGGCCTGGGTCAGGGTGAACGACAGGGTCTGGCTGGCCGAATGCGGGTGGTAGGTGGTGTAGGCGAAGATGCTGTCGTACTCGTCGCGGGTGAGCGGCGTGTACAGACGAGCGGGATCGGCGTTGAAGATCGGGAAGCCGTCGTCGTCGACGCCCAACTGTGGCCCCAGAAACAGCGCGTTGGCCGCGGCGGCGACGATCTGCGGCCAGCTGATCCTGGCCTTGTACTGGGAGTGGCTGAACGCGACTTCGTAGTCCCAGTCCGCGCCAAACACGCCTTTGAGGCCGGTGGTCACGCCAAAGGTGTTCTGCGCGGTATTGACCATGCCGTTGCGCAGGCCGCCCATTTCTTCCAGGGTGAACTGGCGCTGCCAGTATTCGACCTGCTCGGTGGCCTGATTGTAAAAGTAGCCTTCCTCATTGCCGTCCGGCAGCATCAGCGACCAGCTGCGCGGCGCGTGGAACAACGACACGTCGTGACGGCCGAGCTGCAGGTCTGCGAACCACTCGCTGCCGTTGTCGAACAGATAGCTCAAGGCGGCATAGGTGTTCACGCCAGTCCGCTCGCTGACCATGGTGCGGTACGCCACTGCGCGGTCGCTGCCGCAGTAATTGCCGTAGTTGCGCCGCTCGGCGTAGTGCATCGTGCCTTCGTTGAGGTGGGACAGGCCGGCGCAGGTGGCCGCGCCCGGATCGATGTAGTCATCCCACCAGTCGGTGATCAGGAAGTTGCGTGGCGGATAACCGTAGCGGCTCGGGTTGGGCGCGTCATTGCTGGAGTCCTGCTGCTCGCGTTGGAAGCCCCAGAGCGGATTCTGGTCGCGGTATTCCAGACCCGCCAGCACGTTGAATGCGCCACGCGAGAAGCCGCTGGACAAGTTGAACACGTGCGACTCGCCGCCACCGTCCTCGGTCCAGCCGTAACGATAGTCGAGCGTGGTGCCGTCGGCCTGCTTCTTCAGGAGAAAGTTGATCACCCCGGAAATCGCGTCCGAGCCGTAGATCGCCGAGGCACTGCCGGTCAGCACTTCGATTCGGTCGATCATGCCGAGCGGGATGCTGGAGATGTCGGTGAAATTGCTGCGCCCGCCGAACGGCAGCGGGAAGTCGGCAATGCGGCGCCCATTGACCAGCACCAGGGTGTGATTGGGTCCCAGGCCACGCAAGTCCACCTGCTGCGCGCCCGGCGAGAAATCGGCACCACCGGCGGACTGCTGGCTCTGAGTCTCGCCGCCATTCTGCGTCAACGACTGCAGTACTTCGGGCACACTGGTGAAGCCGCTGGCGCGAATGTCCTCGGCAGTGATGATGGTGATCGGCGCCGGGCCCTCCAACTGCACCCGCGCGATGCGCGAGCCGGTGACCACAATGACCTCAAGGTCGTTCACCGGTCCGTCCGCGGCGGCCTCTGTCGCTGCTGCCGCGGCGGTGCCTGCCTTGGCCGGAGTGGGAGCGGGCACGGGCTTTGCCGGTTTCGGGCGCGGCACGATCAGCATGGCGCCGGAGGCATCCGGTTGGGCCACGAAACCGCTGTCTCGCAGCAAGCGATCCAGTGCCTGGCGTGGCTCCAGCTGGCCGTGCACGCCAACGCTGCGCGCGCCCTTGAGCTGGTCGGCGCGGTACACCAGCTGCACGCCGGATTGACGAGCGTAGGTGTCCAGCGCGGTAGCCAGGTCCCCGGCCGGGATGTCCAGGCGCGGAGCAACAGGGACTTGCGCCTGTGCGGCAAGTGCCGCTGAACAGGCCAAGGACAACAGCAGGGTGCGCAGCGAATGTGGTGCTTTCAAGATGATCTCCCCAATGCGCCCGATTGATGGCGCTTCCCGTGTCCGGGACGAGCGAGCGACTGAAATCCCCCCGCTCCGAAGTCAGGGCGTGCGCAGCTCGATGCCGTCGGTGGTGGCTTCGGCGCGCACCGGGAAACCCCGCTCCAGCAGGCGCACGAAACCCTCCGCATTGTCCCAACGGAAGCTGCCGCCAATTCGCAGGGCGCCCACCGCGTCGTCGGCAATCAGGAGCTTGCGCGTGTTGTAGCGATTGAACTCCGCAGCGGCCTCGGCCAGCGTGTTGTCGCGGAACACCAACAGTCCTTCGCGCCAGTCCAGCAGTCGTTCCGCATCGGCGATCGGCACGCTGCGCACCAGCACGTCGTCGTCGCGCACCAGCGCCACGCTGCCGGCAGGCAGCAGGGTCGTCGGCCCAACTGCGGTGCCGCCGGCGCGCGACTGCAGCCGCACGGTGCCCTCGGTCACCACCACGCGCAGGTCGCGCGCGTCGCGCCGCACCGAGAAGCGGGTACCGACCGCGACCACTTGCAGCGCGCCGGTATCCACCACAAACGGCCGACCGGTCTCCTTCGCCACGTCGAATATTGCTTCGCCGTACTGCAGCTCGATGCGTCGCTCGCGGCGCGACAGGTGCACGTCGATACGGCTGTCGCTGGCCAGCGTGGTGGTCGAGCCATCGGCAAGCGACAGCGTCTCCAGCCCGCCCAGCATGGTGCGGTGGCTCGACGACGACACCCGGTTGTAGGTCTGCCAGCCCCAACCGGCCAGCAGCGCGAAAGCACAGATCGAGAGCACCGCGAGCACTCGCGTCATGCGCGTTGCTTGCGGTCTCAGGCGCGCAGCCGGTGCTTGTTCTCCTGCGTCTGCTGGCGTTGGTATCGGGGCGCCGGCGGATTCGATCGGGGTGACGCCAAGGCCACGCGTGACCTGCGACCAGTGTCCGCGTGGCGGAGGTCCGAGGAACTTGCGGCCGGCGCCCAGCGCCTGCAGTCGCCGGCTTTCATCCCACGCGGCCTGCAGTCGCAGGAAAGCGACACGATGTGCGACAGCGGCGTTCAGCCAAGCCTCCAGCGCGGCGGCATCGGCCTCCGACCAGGCCTCGCCATCGCGTCGCGCCAGCCAGTGGGCGGCGATGCGGTCGGCGTCAGTCCGCGCGCTGGCGTTCATTGTCCGGTTCCTTTGCCGCAGATTGCGCTTCGCGCCGCGCGCCCTCGCCACCGAAGAGGTGTCCGGCAAGCAGACGCATGCCCTTGGCGATTTGCTTTTCCACGGTCTTCTCGCTGATGCCAAGCCGCGCTGCCACATCCTTCTGCGACAGCTCCTCGACGCGCCGCAGCCACACCACGTCGCGGCAGCGGTCGGGCAGATGGTCGAAGGCGTCGGCCAGCCGCTTCAGCGCCTGCCTGCCGCCACACCATCGCTCCGGCGTCACGTCATCTATCAGGACGTGCGAGGGGTCGAAATCACCCATCGGCTCAATCGACACCACCTTCGCTCGCCGCGCTCGGTCCGCCAGCAGGTGCCGCGCGCTGGCGAACAGGAAGTCCTTGGGCTGGTTCGGCGGTGCCTTGCCGGCGGCTTCGTACACGCGCGCGTAAATCTCCTGTCGCAAGTCGTGCACCTCGTCCCGGTGCGGCCAACTGCGGCGCAAGTAGCGCAGCAGTGCCTCCTCGTGGATGAGGATCTTCTCGACGAACCATCGGTCCAGTGGCGACTGCATCCGCCGACGATAGCCGAACCCGGCACTCGGGCGCGCGGCCGGGGGAAACCGCGTCGCCGCTCGTCTTGGATGGCAACGACCGAGCGAAACGACGAGGACAACATGACGAAGCGATGTATTGGCCGTTCCAGTCTTCTTACGGCTGCCCTTGGGCTGCTGCTGAGCGCTGCTGCGATGGCGGCTGAGTTCGGCCACCACGTGCTGGGTGACCAGGCGGCGAAGACGCCGGGCAAGCCGAGCCCGGGCCTGCTGCTGATGGGCGGCGGTGATCGCAACTTCGAGGCCCTGCGCTGGTTCATGCGCCGGGCCGGCAATGGCCACATTGTGGTGCTGCGCGCGTCCCAGGGCGGCGAGATCGGCGAAGAATTCTTCAACGAGGTTGGCGGCATCGCCTCGGTAGAAACCTTCGTATTTCAGAATCGCGAGGCGTCCAGCGATCCGAAGGTGCTGGCGGCGCTCCGGCGCGCCGATGGCATCTTCATCGGCGGCGGCGACCAGTCGCGCTACGTGCGCCACTGGCGCGGCACCCCGGTGGCAGCAGCACTGGATGCGCATGTCCGCGCCGGCAAGCCGCTGGGCGGCACCAGTGCCGGCCTCGCCATGCTCGGCGAATACGTGTACGGCGCAATGGATGGCGGCAGCCAGACCAGTCCGCCCGCGCTGGCGGACCCGCTGGGCGAGGCCAACACCATCGAGACCGACTTCCTGCACATCGCGCTGCTGCGCGGGGTGCTCACCGACACCCATTTCAGCGAACGCGGCCGACTTGGCCGGCTGGTCGCCTTCGTGGCCAAGGCAGAGTCCATCGCCGGCCACCCGTTGATCGGTCTTGGGGTCGACGAGGATGCTGCGTTGGCAGTGGAGGGTGATGGTACCGCGCGCGTCTACGCCACTGCAGCGAACGCAGGCGCAACCGTGGTCAAGGGCGGCTTCGCCAAGCAGACCGAGGACGCGGCGATGCAGCTGGCGCGGGTTGAGGCAGTCGGCGCCGGCGCTGGCTCGGTGTTGCACTTGCCCAAGGGCCGTGTGGAGAGGCCCGTGTTCCAGCGCAGCTATGCGGTGCGCGATGGTGTGCTGGTCGCGCTGGACGCCCCGCGTTTGGTGATCCACGGCGGAGCCGGGGTGGTACCGGGTGAGCTCAGTGCCGAGGAAGAGCTCGCGACCCGCAAGGCGCTGGAAAGCGCGCTGCGCGCCGGCCACGCGACGCTGCAGGCCGGTGGTGCGTCGGTCGACGCGGTCACCGCCGCGATCACGGTGCTGGAGGACGCGCCGCAGTTCAACGCCGGGCGTGGCGCGGTATTCACCCACGACGGTCGCAACGAACTGGACACATCGCTGATGGACGGCAGCACCGGCAAGGCCGGCGCTGCGGCAGGCCTGCATCGGGTGAAGAACCCGATCCTGCTGGCGCGCGCGATCATGGATCGGTCCAGGCACGTGATGATGGTGGGCGAAGGCGCGGAACTCTTTGCCAAGGAGCGGGGCATCGCGTTGGTCGAACCGGCGTATTTCCACACGGGAAGGCGTTGGCAGCAATTGCAGCGCGCGCTGGAGGAGGAACGCAGCGCACAGGCGCGCAACGCATTCCCGATACTGCCCGGCAGAGCCTACTTCGGTACCGTCGGCGCCCTGGCGCTCGACGCGAAGGGGCAGCTGGCTGCGGGTACCTCCACTGGCGGCATGACCAACAAGCACTATGGCCGCGTGGGTGACACGCCGATCATCGGGGCAGGCACCTGGGCCGATACGCGCTGCGCGGTGTCCGGCACCGGATGGGGCGAGTTCTACATCCGCGCCGCCGCGGCCCACGAGATCTGCGCGCGCGTGCGTCTGGCCGGCGAACCGCTGGCGCGCGCCGCAGACCACGTCATCAACCGAGACATTCCCGCAGCCGGCGGGGATGGCGGCGCGATCGCCCTGGGCGCAGACGGCAGTATGGCCTTTGCGTTCAATACCCCCGGCATGAGCCGCGGCTGGATCGGCGCGGACGGTGTGCCGCATGTCGCGATCTACAAGGACGACGCGCTGCCGCTGCCGTAGGGGTGGCCGCGCACTGTCGCAGTCGCGGTCGCATCACCCTGGGTCGGTGGCAATGGCCGTCAACGTTCGCGCAGCGGGTGCGCGCCTTGCTCGACCAACCCCGCCACCGACTCACGCTCCTGGCGCAACCAGGCCGGGTTCTGCCCGGATTGTTCGATGCTGTGGTCGGCTTCGGCGAGTCGGGCGCGCGCGGTCCGTGCACCTGCGGCCAGTGCGGCGGTGCGCTGAACGCGATCGGAGAAGAGATCATCGAGGATCTCGTGCAGATTCCGACCCATGGAAGGCCAGCGGGTTCTTGCCGGCCGCGGACGACAACGGCGTCCAGGCAGGCGGCGACTTTACTCAGGCCAACGTCGGCGCTGACCTCGCCGCCGACCGCCTCGCCCGCTGGGACGGAAGCACCTGGTCCGACCTGGGAAGCGGCATTTCCGGCCGCGTGTGCGCTGCCGCCAGGTCCGGAGGCAACCCTTTCGTCGGCGATGCCTTCGGAACCGCCGGCGGCAGGGTGTCCGCCAATATCGGTCACAACGCGACCAGCGACCGCATCTTCGTCGAGGGGTTCGAGACGCCGCAAACGAGGGGCAAGCCGTTTGAGCGCAGCCTGTTGGCCACGCCCCGGCAAGACGATTGCGACATCGGTCAGGGCGATATCCGGGTGCCGGCGCGTGAGCGCGTCCAGGGGTGCTCGGCACCATAGATCGCCGCCAGCGCCGCCTCGGCTTCGCTGCCCCAGCGCGCGGCGGCGGCGGAGTCCGATGCATCGATGGCTTGCGCAAGCCAGGCGGCGACCTGCCCGAACTGACGCCGCGTGGGCGCGTCGCGCAGGGCTTCGGCCAGGCCCTGCAATTCGGCGAGATCGGCAGCCTGCCGTCGCTGCAGGAAGCCGGCATACAACTTAGCGGCGCGCAGGTGACGGGTGACCAGGTCTTCCTCGCCGCGACGTTCGCGGATTTCCGCCAGGGCGCGCCCGGCCAGCGTTTCGGCTTCGGTGGCGCGGCCCTCGGCGAGCAGGATGCCGACCCAGTGCAGCGCCGGGAAGCTGATGTCGGCCTGTTCGTCCGCGTTGATCCGTTCCCACGCCTGTGCCAGGAGCCGGCTGGCCTCGTCGCGCCGCATGCCCAGCCAGGCGACGATGATCCGGCACTTCAGGGTCATCAAATCCAGATCGGGCCGTTCCCGGGCGACTCCTTCGTCGAGCAGCGCCTGCGCGCGCTGCAGCCAGGTGTCGGCCTCGGCAAAGCGGTCGAGTGCGGCCAGGGTCTGCGCCAGCATCAGCCAGACATACAGCCGGCGCGGCGAAACCGTCTGCGCGCTGCCGGCCGCTGCCAGGATCGCCTCGCTGCGCTGCAGGTCCGCCAGTGCCTCGGCGAAGCGCTCGGCGCGAAAGTTGGACACGCCGAGGTTGTACCAGGCCGGCGCGAGGTCGGGATGTGTCTCTCCCAGTTCGTGGCTGCGTTCTTCAAGGTCTGCGCGACGCAGGTCGAGCGCGGCCGGCTCGCGGCCGGTGGCGCTGTAGACCAGGGCCAGGGTCGAGTTCGCGGCACGCCGCTGCTCGCGCACGGCGGGCGAATCCGGCGCCTGGCGCAGCAGGGTGAGCGCACGCTCCACATCGGTCTCGGCGGCGACGAATTCGCTGGCCGCGGCGCGCAGGGAGGCGCGCGTCTGCAGTCCGGTGCCGAGCAGGACCGGATCGACGGGTGCCGCCTCGCCGAGCTGGGCCAACGCCGCCTCGACCAGTTCAAGCGCCGCGCCGGGCTCGCCGTGTGCGCGCAGCGCGCGGGCGACGGACAGCCGAAGCTCGACCTGCACCAGCGGCTCGCCGGCAAAGCGGCGCTCGATCTTCGCGCTCGCCGACAGCAACATCTCGCGCACCGTGCGCCGCACGTCGCCGCCGACCAGGTTGGGGTTGCCGGCCTCGACCAGCTCCAGCAGGAAGTCGCGCGCCGCCTCGGCGCGAAGCGATGCGGCTTCCGCCCGCTGCATCTCCACCTGCATTCGGGCAGCGCTGCGCTGCGCGACCTGCGCCTGCCACAGCGCCACGCCAAGACCGGCGACGAGCGCGAACAGCGCCACGCCGGCGGCGGCCACCGCGCTGCGGTGACGGCGCACGAAGCGTCGCGTGCGGTAGCCGACGGTGTCGGGACGGGCCGATACCGGCAGCCCGTCGAGCAGCCGGCACAGGTCGTCGGAAAGCGCGGCGGCGCTCGGGTAGCGCCGCGCCGGGTCGAGGCGCAGTGCCTTCAGCACGATGGCATCCAGATCGTGCCCGATAGCGTTCGGCGGCGGCGGAACTGCAGTCTCGCGCCGCGCGCTGCGGCGCACCGGACCGGTGCTGATCTCGACCTCGGCCAGCGCGCCCAGCGCCCGCCCGGTGTCGCGTTCGGCCGGCAGCGTGCCGGCGATCACCTGGTAGAGGATCAGGCCGAGCGCGTAGACGTCGGTAGCGGTGGTGACCGGGTTGCCATTGAACTGTTCGGGTGCGGCGTAGGCGGGGGTGAGGGCGCGCAGCTGAGTGGCGCTGCCATCGGCTTCCTCGTCCAGCAGCTTGGCGATGCCGAAGTCGAGCAGCTTGGGACGGCCCTCGCCGTCGATCAGGATGTTGGAGGGCTTGAGGTCGCGATGCACGATCAGGTTGTGGTGCGCGTAGTCCACCGCGCCACAGATGCCGACGAACAGACGCAACACGGCGTCGGTTGTGGGCTGCACCCGAACCGCCCAGGCGTCGATCGACTCGCCGTCGACGAATTCCATGGCGAAGAAGGGGCGTCCATCTTCGGTCAGTCCGCCGTCGAGCAGGTGCGCAATCGCGGGATGTTCGAGACGGGCGAGGATACGCCGCTCCTGCTCGAAGCGCGTGCGCAGCAGCTCGGAATCGATCCCGGCCCGCACCAGCTTGAGCGCGGCGACCTGCTCGAAACCACCTTCGACCCGGTGTGCGCGCCAGACCTCACCCATGCCGCCGATTCCGATGCGCTCATCGAGCCGCCATGGTCCGGCCCGCGCCGGCGCGACGGCGCCGTCCACCAGTTCACGCAGCAACTGCCCGCGCAGCGCCTGCCCGGTGCGGAACCGATCGAGTGCGCTCGGGTCCATGGCGTCGCTTCAGCCAGCCATCCGCTCGGCCAGCCAGCCACGTGCCACGTTCCACTCGCGCTGTGCCGTGCGCAGGCTGAGGCCGAGGGCATCGGCAGTTTCCTGTTCGCCGAGGCCAGCGAAGTAGCGGCATTCGAACACGCGTGCGGCGCGCTCGTGCTCGCGTTCTAGATGGTTCAGCAGATCGTCGATCTCGATCAGGCCGCTGGCTTCGGCATAGCCCTCGGCATCGATCGCCGACTCGGTCACTTGCATCTGGCCGCCACCGCGCTTGTCGGCGATGCGCAGGCGCGCGTAGTCGCACAACACCTGTCGCATGACGCGGCTGGCCAGATTGAGGAAGTGGTTGCGCGACTCGACGTTGCCGACCACCGGACCGGCGATGCGCAGGTAGCACTCGTGCACCAGCGAAGTCGTGTTCATGGTCGGTGTGCCGCCGAGCTGCCCGCGTTGTGCACGCGCCAGCCGCTGCAGGTCCCCGTACACCTGCTTGATCAGGCGAGCCGAAGCGTCGGGATCACCGTGCCGGCAGGCGTCGAGCAGACGCGCGAACTCGAGTGTTTCCTGAGCCATTTCGACTACCACAAGGAGTGTCGCGAGAATAGCAAGGCGACGCCGGTTCGGCAGCAGCCGCGGCTACTTCCCGATGCAAAACCCCGCGAAGATGGCGCCGAGCAGGTCGTCGGAACTGAAGGCCCCGGTGATCTCGCTCAGCGCCTGCTGGGCGAAGCGCAGTTCTTCGGCGACCAGTTCACCGGCACGCTCGTGCACCAGGCGCGCGCGGGCGTTGGCCAGGGCGTCGCGCACGCGTTGCAGCGCGGCGACATGGCGGGCGCGGGCGCTGAAGCTGCCGTCGCTGCCATCGCCACCGGCGTGGGCGCGAATGCGCGCGCGCAGGGAATCGATACCGCTGCCGCGGGTGGCTGACAGGTGCAGGTGTTCGAGCGCTCCCCCGTGCACCACTGCGCTGCGATCGGCAAGGTCGGACTTGTTGTGCACGACCAGCACCGCAGCGCCTGCGGGTACTTCGGCGAGCAGCGCATCGATCTGCGTTTCGTCCTCGGGTGCGAGCACGACGATGGCGAGATCGGCTCGTGCAAGCTCGCTGCGCGCGCGGCGCATGCCCTCGGACTCGATCGCGTCGCCGGCATCGCGCAGACCGGCGGTGTCGACCAGGGTGATGTCGATGCCGTCGATGTTCACCGCCTCGCGCAGGAGATCGCGGGTGGTGCCGGCGATCTCGGTGACGATCGCTCGGTCCTCACCAGCGAGCGCATTCAGCAGGCTCGACTTGCCCGCGTTCGGCGCGCCAATCAGCACCGCATGCAGCCCATCGCGCAGGCGCTGGCCGCGCTCGGCTTCGCGCAACAGAAGCGTGAGCGACGACTGCAGTGCATCGAGTTTCGCAAGAATCTGGCCATCGCCGAGAAAGTCGATTTCCTCCTCGGGAAAGTCGATCGCCGCCTCGACGTGCAAGCGCGCGTCGATCAAGGCCTGCAGCAGCGACTGCACGCGCCTGGAGAACTCTCCCTGCAGCGAACGCTGCGCTGCGCGCGCCTGGGCTTCGGAACGCGCCGCGATCAGATCGGCGATGGCTTCGGCCTGGGCGAGATCAATCTTGCCGTTGAGGAAGGCGCGCTCCGAAAACTCGCCAGCGCGGGCATGGCGGGCGCCCAGTTCGATGCAGCGTGCAAGCAGCCGCGCCAGCACCACCGGCGCGCCGTGGATCTGCAGCTCGACCACATCCTCGCCGGTGAACGAATGCGGGCCTGGGAACCACAGCACCACACCGCTGTCGATCAGCGCATTGCCAGCATCATGCAGCTTCGCGTAATGCGCATGCCGCGGCTGCAATTCGAGCGCGCACAGGGTCTGCGCAATCTGCCGGGCCTCGGCGCCGGACAGGCGCACGATACCGATGCCGCCGGCGCCTGGGGCAGTGGCGATCGCCGCGATGGTGGCGCGCGGCGTCATCGCATCACGCCGCCTTCTTTTCGCCCGCCTCGATGCGCCGCGTGATCACCCACTGCTGCGCCAGACCGAGCGCGCCGTTCACCGACCAGTACAGCACCAGGCCGGCCGGGAAGAAGGCCATGGTGATCGAGAACACCAGCGGCATGTACTGCAACACCTTTTGCTGCACAGGGTCCATGCCGGCCGGGGCCGGTGACATCTTCTGGGTGATCCACATGATCGCGGCGTTCAACACCGGCAGCACAAAGTAGGGGTCGCGCGCAGACAGGTTGGTCAGCCAGCCAATGAAGGGCGCATGGCGCAACTCCACCGACTCCAGCAACACCCAGTACAGGGCGATGAAGATCGGGAACTGCAGCAGCAACGGCAGACAACCGCCGACCGGGTTGATCTTCTCCTTGCCGTACAACTCCATCATCGCCTGGTTGAACTTCTGTTTGTCCTCACCGTAGCGCTGCTTCAGCGCCTCGATGCGTGGCTGCACCTTGCGCATCTTGGCCATCGAGCGGTACTGCGCTTCGGAAAGCGGATACAGCAGCAGCTTGACCAGCAGCGTCGTCAGGATGATGGCAAAGCCCCAGTTCTGCACCAGCTTGTGCAGCGTGTTGAGCAGCCAGAACACCGGCTTGGCGAAGATGGTGACCATGCCGTAGTCGATGGTCAGCCCGAGCCCGGGCGCGATCGCGTCGAGCTTTTCCTGCTCCTTTGGACCGACGTAGAGGCTGGCGGTCGTCGTTGCATTCGCGCCTGGCGCGACCTTGAACGCCGGACCGAGTTGGCGGATCAGATAGCGCGGATCGCCCTGGTCCTTGATCACCGCGGTGCTGTAGGCCTGCGCTTCGTTGGCGTCGGGAATCCAGGCAGCAAAGAAGTAGTGCTGTTGCTGCGCCGCCCAGCCACCGGCAATGGTCCGGCTCAGCGGCTCTTCGGCGAAGTCTTCGAACGCCAGCTTCTCGAACTTCTCTTCCGGGCTGAACCATGCTGCGCCGACGAAGCTGTACTGGTCGGGATTGGTGAACGAGAACTTGCGATTCACGATCGGCGAAGTGCGCGTCAGCTGTGTGTAGGCGCTCGCCGACCACTCGCTCGCCGAAGCGTTGTCGACGCGTGTCGCCACACCGATGCTGTAGTCGCCGCGCTTGAGTGTGTAGGTCTTGGTGACGGTGACGCCGTCCTGTGACCAGGTCAGGGGGATCTCGACGCGTTCCTCGCCCTCCCCGAGGCGGTATTCGCTCCGCGCCGCGGTGTACAGCGCGCGGTGATCCGGTGCCGGTGAGGCGCTCGAGACCAGCCCCGACTGGGCGACGAAGAACTGGTCGCCAGCACCTGCGAACAACTGCACGGTCGGGGAGGCTTCACCCGCCTTGACCGGATAGCGGCGCAGGTTCGCCTTGGTCAGCGTGCCGCCGCGGGTATCAATGTCGAGTTCGAGCACGTCGCTGACGACATGGACAAGCTCGCTGCCGGCCGCCGGCTCGGGCGTATTCGCGATGCTGGCGACCGCGGCTGCGCTCGGCACCACCGGCGCGCCAGCAGCAGCCGGAAGGTCGCTGCCGGTGTCCGCAGCGGGTAGCTCGACGGCTCCTGTTGCAGCCGTGGGCGCCAGTGGCTGCGTTCGTTGATAGTCGTTCTGCCAGGCGTTCCACAGCAAAAAGCCGAGGGCCGCGAGCGCGATCCAGAAGAAACTGCGCGCATTGTTCATGGGGGTTTCACTGCGAAGGGAAGTTGGCTCAGGGCGCGTCGGTCGCAGCCCGAGAAAGGTCGGCGATTGTGCCGGGCGCGGGCTCCGGCTTCAACGCGGCGAGCCGATCGAACAGCTTTTCGACATCGGCACGCACCGCTGCAGGTGTTGCCGCGGCAACCTCACCGCGCGCCACCACGACGAAATGCAGCGGCGGCAGGGAAGCACGGCGCAGCCGAAACGCTTCGCGCACGATGCGCTTGATGCGATTGCGGCTGCTCGCCAGTGGCACCGCGCGTTTCGGAACGGTGATGCCAAGGCGCGCGCTTTCGCCGGCAATCACCAGTCCCCGGAAAAGCTTCGAGCCGGCGCTGAGGCCGGCTCGAAAGGCTTGGTCGAACTCGTGCTTGGCGAGTATGCGCGCCGCACGCGGAAAGCGCGCCGCGGACACCTCGTCCGTCACGGTTACGGGATCAGGCGCACACGGCCCTTGGCGCGGCGGGCGTTGAGGATCTTGCGACCGCCCTTGGTCGCCATGCGGGCGCGAAAGCCGTGGTCGCGGGCGCGTTTGAGATTGCTGGGTTGGAACGTGCGCTTGGTCGCCATCACTGCACCATCGGGAGGATTACAAAAAGGGCGCGAATGGTATGCAGATCGCGGGGCAAGGTCAAGCCAAAGCTTGTCCGCACCCGGATCGGGCCCGGCCCGGCGCTGTTACACTGCGCGGCCCGGCGCGTCTGACGCCTTACTGCAGGGCGCGGTCTCCATGCACTCTCTCTGGGAACGCCTGCTCGAACGTCTCGAATCCGAGTACGACGAACAGGACATCCTGACCTGGCTGAAGCCGCTGCAGGTGAGTGCCGGCGATGGCCGCCTGAGCCTGCTGGCGCCCAATGCCTTCGTGCTCGACGTGGTGCGGGAGCGCTTCCTTGCGCGCATCGAGGTGGTGGCCCAGCATCTGGCCGGCGTTGAAGTTGAAGTCCGGCTGACCGTCGGTTCCAGTTCCCGCCCCGGCAGCAACCAGCGCCCGACTGCAGGCGGAAACGGCAATGGCGCGTCGACTTTGCCGTTCGACCCGGATTTCGAGAGCAATCTGGACGCGCACTACACTTTCGAGAATTTCGTCGAGGGCAAGTCCAACGAACTGGGTCGCGCCGCTGCCTACCAGGTGGCCTTGAATCCGGGCCGGCGCGAGTCCAACCCGCTGCTGCTCTACGGCGGTACCGGCCTTGGCAAGACCCATCTGATGTACGCCGCCGGCAATCTGATGCGCAAGAACAACCCCGGCTTCCGCGTGCTCTACCAACGCTCGGAGCAGTTCGTCAGCGCCATGATCCGGGCACTGCAAACGAAGAACATCGACGAGTTCAAGAACCGCTACCGCTCGGTCGATGCGCTTCTGATCGATGACATCCAGTTCTTCGCCGGCAAGGACCGCACCCAGGAAGAGTTCTTCCACACCTTCAACGCGCTGTTCGAATCGAACCAGCAGATCATCCTGACCTGCGATCGCTATCCGAAGGAAGTCGAGAAACTCGAACCGCGGCTCACCTCGCGACTCGGCTGGGGACTGCCGGTCGCAATCGAGCCGCCCGATTTCGAGACGCGAGCAGCCATTCTGTTGCGCAAGGCCGAGTTGAAAGGCCTGGTCTTGCCGGAAGAAGTGGCATTCATGGTGGCGCGGCGCATGCGCTCGCATGTGCGTGACCTGGAAGGCGCGCTGAACACCCTGGCCGCGCGCGCGCATTTCACCGGGCGCGCGATCAGCATCGAGTTCGCCCAGGAAGCCCTGCGCGACCTGCTGACCGTCCAGGAACGCAGCCTCAGCATCCCGAATATCCAGAAGCTGACCGCCGATTACTACCAACTGCGCGTCTCCGACTTGCTCGGCAAGCGCCGCACCCGGCAATTGGCGCGAGCGCGCCAAACAGCGATGGCCTTGACCAAGGAACTCACTTCGCACTCGCTGCCGGAGATCGGCGATGCATTTGGCGGCCGCGACCACACCACGGTGCTGCATGCCTGTCGCCTGATCACTGAACTGCGCGAAACCGATGGCAAGACCCGCGAGGACTGGGAGAAGTTGATCCGGGCTCTGACAGGTTGAGGATAAGCACTCGGTAACCCTGTGGACAGTTTGGGAACCCTGGTTGTCCACAATTGATCCACCAGGCTCCGACCCGACAACACACAAGATTTGGCGGGCCGCAGCGCAAGGAGCCACAACAGGTTGTGGGCGCGTATTGCAGTTATCCCCAGCGCCTATCATCATCACCATCTTCATATAGACCAGAAGATGAAAGAGGGATTGCCCATGCGCTTCAGCATTCAGCGGGAAGCCCTGCTCAAGCCCCTGACCCAAGTGGTCGGAGTCGTCGAGCGAAGGCAAACCATGCCTGTCCTCGCCAATGTCCTGGTTGAAGTCACCAACGGTTTGCTGGGCCTGACCGGATCGGATCTCGAGGTTGAACTTTCTGCACGCTGTTCGGTGGAGGAAAGCGAGAACGGGGCAACCACGCTGCCAGCGCGAAAGTTGTTCGACATCGTGCGCGCCTTGCCTGACGGCAGCCGCATCGACGTCACGCAGAGCGGCGAGAGGGTGACCTTGAAAGCCGGACGCAGCCGCTTCACCTTGTCCACCCTGCCGGCCGCAGAGTTCCCCACGGTCGATGACATCGAAGTGATCGAACGCGTGTCGCTGACCGAGGCGGTGCTAAAGGAACTGATCGATCGCACCGCGTTCGCCATGGCGCACCAGGACGTTCGCTATTACCTCAACGGCATGCTGCTCGACCTGCACGAGCAGGCGCTGCGTTGCGTCGCAACCGACGGACATCGCCTGGCCCTGTGCGAAACCACCGCGGAGATGGCGGTGAAGGCCAAGCGCCAGATCATCATCCCCCGCAAGGGCGTGATCGAACTGCAGCGACTGCTCGACGGTGAGGGCATGCTCGAACTTGAGTTTGGGAAGAGCCATCTGCGCGTGACACGCTCGGACTTCGTGTTCACCAGCAAACTGATCGATGGGCGGTTTCCCGATTATGAAGCGGTGATTCCGATCGGTGCCGACAAGATCGTGCAGCTGCCGCGCGATGAACTCCGGATGGCGCTGCAGCGCGTAGCGATCCTCTCGAACGAGAAGTACCGGGGTGTGAAGCTGGATGTGGCGCCCGGGCGGCTGACAATCGTGGCACACAATCCGGAGCAGGAAGAGGCCACCGAGGTGCTCGAGGTGCAAAGCGTGGTTGATGGCCTCAGCGTAGGGTTCAACGTGAACTACCTGCAGGACGCCCTGGCCTCGCTGCGTGGCGTGAATGTCATGCTATGCCTGCGCGACAGCAATTCGAGCTGTCTGGTGCGCGACGCCGACAACGACCGCTCGCGGCACGTGGTGATGCCGCTGCGGCTCTGAGAGGCGGCTTGTTTTCCTGGACAGAGCAACGGCCCCGGCATGACCGGGGCCGTTGCGTATCCAAACCATGAGAATCCGCCGCGTCGATGTGGAGGGCCTGCGCTGCCTGCAAAGTCTGCGTCTGCAGCCGGGCCCGGGCGTCCAGTTCCTGTGTGGTTCCAATGGCGCCGGCAAGACCACGCTGCTGGAATCCCTGCACCTGCTCGGCTACGGACGGAGTTTTCGCAGCGGCCAGCGTGATGCCGTGATCGCCCGCGGCTGCAGCGAAAGCCTGGTGTTCGCCGAACTGGAACGCGAGGGGGGCGGGAACACCCGGGTTGGGTTGCGAAGGGGATCGAGCGACTGGTCGGCGCGTGTGGACGAAACCGATGTCGCCAGCTTCGCGGCCTTGTTTCGGGCGTGTCCGGTGGTTTGTTTCGAGCCCGGGTCACACGCCCTGATCGCGGGCTCCTCCGAGGTTCGCCGCAGCTATCTCGACTGGTCCGTGTTCCACGTGGAACCGGAATTCCTGCCGGCCTGGCGTCGTTTGCAGCGCGCCCTCAAGCAGAGAAACGCCGGCCTGAGAGCAGCTTGGGCGGACACACTGCTCGAATCCTGGGAACGGGAGCTGGCGGACGTGAGCTTGACGGTATCCCGTGCGCGGGCAGCAGTGCTTGCGGACCTCGCGCCGGCGGTTGCATCGAAGGCACGGGCTTTTCTGGAGGAGTTGGGTGACGCAACCCTGGTGTTGAGTCATGGGTTTGGCGATCGGGCCGCTGCCGATTCCGAGCAGATCATGGCTACTTACGCCGAAGGTCGCCCTCTCGATCGGGAACGCGGATTCACACGCTTCGGCGCTCATCGGGCCGACTGGACCCTGAGTTTCGCCGGTGCGCCACGCCGCGAGTATCTGTCACGCGGCCAAGAAAAGCTCGCCGCGCTGGTGATGGCACTGGCTCAGGTCGAGCACTTTCACGCACGCACCGGGGAGTGGCCGATCCTGCTGCTCGACGATCTGGCGGCGGAGCTCGACGGAGCACATTTGACGCGCGTGCTCGACTGGGTGTTCGCCACGGGTGTCCAGGCGTGGGTGACCGGAACCTCGGTTCCCGAAGCGCTGCGCGCTCGATCTGAACCCTGGAGCCTGTTCCACGTGGAACAGGGGGCCATCACGCCGGCTTGATATACTCCCCCACCTTTCTCCGCACGTCGATGCCGCCCGCACCGCGGGTTTCCGAACCGTGCCCCATTCGACCGGAATCCGAATGACCGAACAGCAGTACGACAGCAGCAGTATCAAGGTCCTCAAGGGTCTTGACGCCGTCCGCAAACGCCCTGGCATGTACATCGGTGACACCGATGACGGTACCGGCCTGCATCACATGGTGTTCGAGGTCGTGGACAACGCCATCGACGAGTCCCTTGCCGGCCATTGCGATACGGTGCTGGTGACCATCCACGCCGATGGCTCGGTTTCCGTCCTGGACAATGGCCGTGGCATCCCGGTTGGCATGCACGAGGAAGGGCGTTCCACCGCGGAAGTGGTGATGACGGTGCTGCACGCTGGCGGCAAGTTCGACGACAACAGCTACAAGGTTTCCGGTGGCCTGCACGGTGTTGGCGTTTCGGTCGTCAACGCGTTGTCCGCAACGCTCTGGCTCGACATCTGGCGCGAAGGCTTCCACCACCAGCAGGAGTACCGCCTGGGGGAGCCCAGCTATCCGCTCAAACGACTGGAGGCCAGCAGCAAGCGCGGCACTCAGGTGCGCTTCCTGCCCAGCACCGAGATTTTCTCGGACGTCGAGTTCCACTACGACATCCTCGCCAAGCGGCTGCGCGAACTGGCGTTCCTGAACTCCGGGGTGCGCATCGAACTGCGCGACGAGCGTGGCGAGGGCAGGCAGGACGTGTTCGCCTATGAGGGCGGCATCCGCAGTTTCGTCGAGCACCTGTCGCAACTACGCACCCCGTTGCACCCGCAGGTGATCAGCTTCATCGGCAGCAGCGAAGGCACTTCGGTCGATGTCGCGCTGCAGTGGACCGATGCCTACGAAGAGCGCATGTACTGCTTCACCAACAACATCCCGCAGAAAGATGGCGGAACGCACTTGGCCGGTTTTCGTGCGGCGCTTACGCGAACGCTCGGCAATTACATCGAGTCCTCGAACCTGCTCAAGCAGGCCAAGGTGGCAACGACTGGCGACGATATGCGCGAAGGCATGATCGCGGTGCTATCGGTCAAGGTGTCGGATCCGAAGTTCAGTTCGCAGACCAAAGACAAGCTGGTTTCTTCCGAGGTCAAGGGCGCGGTCGAGTCCGTCATCGGCGCCAAGTTCTCTGAATTTCTTCAGGAAAATCCGTCAGTTGCGAAGGCCATCTGCGAAAAGGTGGTGGACGCCGCGCGCGCCCGCGAGGCGGCGCGCAAGGCGCGTGAACTGACCCGGCGCAAGGGCGCGCTCGACATCGCCGGTCTGCCAGGCAAGCTTGCCGACTGTCAGGAGAAGGACCCGGCGCTCTCCGAACTGTTCCTGGTCGAGGGTGATTCCGCCGGTGGCTCCGCGAAGCAGGGCCGCAACCGCCGCACCCAGGCGATCCTGCCGCTCAAAGGCAAGATCCTCAACGTCGAAAAGGCGCGCTTCGACAAGATGCTTGGCTCGGCTGAAGTCGGCACCCTGATCACCGCGCTCGGTTGCGGCATCGGCAAGGACGAGTTCGACATCAACAAGCTGCGCTACCACCGAATCATCATCATGACCGACGCCGACGTCGACGGCTCGCACATCCGCACCTTGCTGCTGACCTTCTTCTACCGGCAGATGCCCGAGATCATCGAGCGCGGCTACGTTTATATCGGACTGCCGCCGCTGTTCAAGCTCAAGCAGGGCAAGCAGGAAATGTACCTCAAGGACGAGGCCGCGCTGGCGGCCTATCTGATCAACAATGCGGTCGAGGAAGCCGAGTTGTTCGTGGCGTCCGATGCGCCGCCAATCCGTGGCGCGGCCCTGGAAAAGCTGTTGCGCGACTACCAGGCGGCCAAGGACCAGATTGAGCGTCTGTCGACCCGCGTCGATGCAAACCTCCTCGGTGCCCTGCTCGACGCCCCGACCATAGACAACCATTTGCTCGCCGATGCCGGGGCGTTCGCCGCCTGGGCCACGGCCGTCACCGCACGCCTGAACACCCAGGGGCTGGGTCGACCGCAGTACCGTGTCGACGCCGAGCCGGCGACAGCAGAGCAGGGCGCGCTGCTGCGCATCCGCAAGCAACACCATGGCCTGAGCAGCGACGCCGTCGTCCCCGGACAGTTTTTCCTGTCGATGGACTACGCGCCCATCGCCGAAATCACGCGCCAGATCGATGGGCTGATCGGAGCCGATGCGCGCGTGCAGCGCGGCAACCGCCAGACCGCAGTGAGCGATTTCCATGGCGTGCAACGTTGGCTGATGGACGAGGCCAAACGCGGTCGCACCATCCAGCGCTTCAAGGGTCTTGGCGAAATGAACCCGGAGCAGCTGTGGGAAACCACTGTGAACCCCGAAACCAGGCGCATGTTGCAGGTGCGGGTCGAGGACGCGGTCGCCGCGGATCTGATCTTCTCGACCCTGATGGGCGATGTCGTCGAACCCCGCCGCGAGTTCATCGAGGCGAACGCGCTGCGCGTCGCCAATCTCGACGTCTGATCCGGGCGGGACAGCGCAGGAACTCACGACCCAAAGCTATACTCGATCCGAATCGGGGATCGCGGCGAAGCACACCATGAAGAAGACCCAGTTGTACCTGCTCGCCCTGATTCTGGCCGCCGTCGGTATTGCCGGCTTCTACTACAAGTGGAAGGTGTTGCGCTTTCCGGTGACGCCGCAGAGCGAGAGCGAGGTCTGGGAAGTGCAGGCGCGCGTCGAGTTCAAGGCGCGCAGCGGGCCGAACAAGGTCACCCTGCAGATTCCCCACAATCCGCCGGGTTATTCCGTCATCGACGAGAACTTCGTCGCGCGCAACTACGGCATGAACATCGAACGCAGCCGCGGCGCCCGCGAGGTGCAATGGCAGATCCGTCGCGCCAGCGGTGCACAAGCGCTGTACTACCGTGCCACGGTCTACCGCGACGAACACCCCGCTGCCGAAACGGTTGAACCGAAGGCGCCACAACCACGGGTCCATGAAGAACCCTTCGCAACGGCGCGCGCGGCGTTGCTCGAGGCGGTGCTGGAGAAATCGGTCGACTCCGCCAGTTTCGCCGCCGAACTGGTGCGCCAACTCAACGCCGAGGAACCTGGCCAGGAAGTAGCGCTGCTGCGAAACAAAGCCGATCGCGCCGAAGACCGCGCCCTGCTCGCCATCGATCTGCTGGAGGACCGACAGATCTCGGCGCGCCTGATGCATGGCATGGAACTCAACGACGCTAGTGTGGAAACGCAACTGATCCCGTTCCTGCGCATCTGGGACACGACCGCGAAGCAATGGCGCACGATCCACGCCGCCACCGGAGCCGAGGGCCTGCCGGAAAACCTGTTCGTCTGGAGCACCGCGCAGAAGCCGGTGCTCGCGGTCGAAGACAATCCGCGGGCAGCGGTGACGTTTTCGCTGCAGCGCAGTCTCGCCGATGCACTCGATACTGCGAAGGAAAACCTGCGCAGCCGCAACGAGAACTTCATCGCCTATTCGCTGCTCAATTTGCCGATCGAGAGCCAGCAGACCTTCAAGATCCTGCTGCTGGTGCCGGTCGGTGCCTTCATCATGCTGATCCTGCGCAACCTGGTCGGGATCAAGACCTTCGGTACCTTCATGCCGGTGCTGGTGGCGCTTGCCTTCAACTGGACCGGGCTGGTCGCGGGACTGTGTCTGTTCGCGGTCATCATCAGCCTCGGCCTGCTCATCCGCTTCTACCTCGAGCGCCTCAAGCTGCTGCTGGTGCCGCGCTTGACCGCGGTGCTGATCATCGTGGTGTTGCTGATGGCCCTGGTCTCGGTGGTATCGAACAAACTCGGCATCAACGTCGGGCTGAGCGTGGCGCTGTTCCCGATGATCATCCTGACCATGACCATCGAACGCGTTTCGGTAGCATGGGAAGAGCGTGGCGCCGGCTACGCGATCAAGCAGGCACTGGGTTCTCTAGCGATCGCCGCACTGGCCTATCTGGCCATGGGTCAACCGCAGCTGCAGCACCTGATCTTCGTGTTCCCGGAATTGCTGCTGGTGCTGCTTGCGGTCACGCTGCTGCTCGGACGCTATTCCGGGTATCGCCTGAGCGAGTTGCTCCGCTTCCGCGCGCTGGCGCGGGAGCCCGATCCGATCGTGCCGCCGCCGTCCCAGGCGACGCCCGTTGGCGGCGAATGACATGGGCTGGCTCAATCCGCTTCGGATCGCGCAGCGTCTGCACAATGTCGGACTGATCGGCATTGGCCAGCGCAACGCCGAGTTCGTGCTCTGTTACAACCAGCGCCGCTTCTATCCGCGCGTCGACGACAAGCTGATCACCAAGAAGATGGCGATCCAGGCTGGCTTGCCGGTACCGGATCTGTACGCGGTAGTGCGTGAGGAACACGAGATCGAGGAGGTCCACGAGAAGCTCAGGGACCGCGAATCCTTCGTGGTCAAACCGGCGCACGGCTCCGGCGGCGACGGCATCCTCGTGATCAGTGGCAAGCGCGGCGACAAGTACCGGCGCTCGAATGGCTCGTTCATGAGCCGCGACGAGTTCAACCACCACCTGTCGAACATGCTCTCGGGACTGTTCTCGCTCGGTGGCCAGC
Source organism: Lysobacterales bacterium (assembly GCA_016703225.1). NCBI lineage: Bacteria > Pseudomonadati > Pseudomonadota > Gammaproteobacteria > Lysobacterales > Lysobacterales bacterium. The sequence continues at coordinate 1,274,176 of JADJCM010000001.1, read as the reverse complement.
CCGACCACATCCTGATCGAATACTGCGTGCAGTTCGATCCGATCTTCGAGCATGTCAGCTACAAGGGCGTGCCCGACGTACGCATCATCAGCTTCCTCGGTTATCCGGTGATGGCCATGATCCGCCTGCCGACGCGGCTGTCGGACGGCAAAGCCAACCTGCATCAGGGCGCGATCGGCGTCGGCATCGACATTCCGACCGGGCAGACCAAGCGCGGCGTCTGGAACTCCGAGATCATCCGCGAGCATCCGGACACCGAGCACTCCATCGTCGGTCTGCAGATCCCGCGCTGGGAAGAGCTGCTGATGATCGGCGCCAAGGCCTATGAGCTGTGCGAACTCGGCTATGTCGGCGTCGATGTCGTGCTCGACAAGCAACTTGGGCCACTGGTGCTCGAACTCAATGCGCGCCCCGGTCTCGCCATCCAGATCGCCAATGGCAATGGGTTGCTGCACCGCTTGCGCAAGGTGCAAGAACTGGAACGCAGCGGGCAATTGTCGCGGGACCCGGCGGAGCGGGTGGCCTTTGCCAAGGCGCACTTCCCGACGACTTGAGGCCCATGCCTTTCGGCACATTCAAGCCGGGCAGCGACGCGCGACCTTGGACACGCGCCGGTTTTCGTAACATTCAAACAACGACGCTTGTGACACCGTAATGGCGCGGATACGCTCTGCGGCCTTTTTGCTGGCAGGACGCTGGCAGGGTTTCGAATCTGTGGAGGGGTCAACCATGAAACGCCTTGTCTTGCCGATCGCGCTGGCGGTCTTTTGCGGCACCCTGCTGGTCGCGGTTCCGTTCCAGAGCGCGTTCGCGCAGAACGAGACCGGTGGCGTCAACAAGCGCCCCGCCAATACTCGCGCCGCGCGCGCGGCCGAGAAGGCCAAGGGCAATCAGGCCGCCGAGAATCCGTTTCCGAACGCTACCCGCAAGGACCCGCCGAACAAGATTTCGCCCAAACTGGCGAAGAAGATCGACAAGGCGCTGAAGGCGTTCTACGACGAGAAGTATGCGGACGCCGAGGCCACGTTCAACGAAGTGCTTGCTGATGCAAAGGCCGGTAACTACGAAAAGGCGCTCGCCCACCAGGCGCTGGGTAGCATCTACAACGACCGTGACGACGACGCGGCCAAGACTCTCGAATCCATGCGCAAGGCGATCGACCTCGATGCGCTGCCGAACATCACGCATTTTGGCGTGATGCTGCAGTATGCGAACCTCAGCATGGTCGAGGAGAAATACGCCGATGCGATCACGATGATCGACCGTTGGCTGAAGGAAACTGGTTCCGAGAAGGACACTGCCTATTCGATCAAGGCGCAGTCGCTGTATCGCATGGAGAAACTGGACGAGGCCGCGGCGACGATCAAGCAAGCGATCGCGCTTTCGACAAAGCCGAGCGAGGCCTGGTACCAGCTGCTGTTGGCGAGCTACTACGAACAGGACAAGTTTGCCGAAGCCATCGCCGAAGGCGAGGCTGCGCTTCAGAAAATGCCAGAGAGCAAGGCCCTCACGCGCATGCTTGGCAACGTCTACATCCAGGCGGAACAGCCGGACAAGGCGGTCGCGCTGCTTTCGGCGGGCTATGCCAAGGGCATGATGACCACCGAAAGCGAGGTCAAGCAGCTCTACCAGTTGTACAACGTTGCGGACCGGCCGCTGGAGGCGATCAAGGTCATCGAGGCCGGCCTCGCGTCCGGCACGCTGCCGCGGGGCCTCGATCACCTGCAGGCGTTGGGCGATTCGTTTCGACTCGCCGAAAAGTCCGTCGAGGCATCGGCGGTCTACGCTCAGGCCGCGGAGTTCGCGAAGGATGGCGAGATGAACTTCCTCCAGGCCTACACGCTGTATGAGGCCGACAAGTTTGCCGAGGCCAAGGCCGCGGTGCAGAAGGCGCTTCAGCGCACGCCGTTCAAGAGTGAGGGCCAGGCCTGGCTACTGCTCGGCAACTGCGAGCTGGAGTCCAACAACAAGGCCGCCGCGATCGCCGCCTTCCAGAAAGCGACCGGTTACGAGGCCACACGCAAGTCGGCCGAGACCTGGTTGAAGAACGCTGCTCGAATGTGACGCAAGTCGCGGCACTGGCGAACCCTTCGGGGCGAACTGGTCCGTTATGTGGCTGTAACGTGCGAGGAAGATGCTGCACGGACGCTGGATAGAACCCAACTGGCCGTGGTTATAATCGCGACCCCCTTGGCCGGATTCGTCCTGCCAAGAGGTCGCAAACACGGCCTCCGCAGAACCGAGACCCCCATGTCGAGCATCGATAACGACACCGAAACAGGCTTCAGCTGGCGCCGCGTCGCCGGGCAGTCCTTTGCGCTGGCCCTGCATGCCGGAGCCTTCATGTTCCTGATCGCCCCGGTCAAGCCGCCGGACGCCATCGTCGAAGAGGACGATCTGGTGATCGACGTCACCTTCATCGAACCGCCGCCGCCGCCGCCGCCGCCGCCGCCGCCGCCGCCGGAGCCACCGAAGGAAATCAAGAAAATCATCGAGAACAAGCCGCAGCCCACGCCGCCGCCGCCGCCGCCGGTGGACGAACGGCCGGTGTTCGATGAGCCCAACGAGATGGCCGAAGAGGCCACGCCACCTGCGCCGCCGGCGCCGCCCGCGCCGGTGTTGCCGAGCAACATCGGTGCCTCGGAAGATCCGAGCTACCGCAAGGCGCGGCCGCCCCGGTACCCGCCGGCGGCGTTGCGTCGTCGCCTCGAAGGCGAGGTGGTACTGGTCGTCACCGTCGGCATCGACGGCAGTGCGCTCAGGGTCGAAATCCACAAGTCGAGCCGGCACCGCGAACTCGACCAGGAAGCGATGAAAGCGGTCAAGCAATGGAAGTTCAATCCCGAGGTCCGCGACGGTCGCCCCGTCGAAGGCCGCGTCCTCGTTCCCATCAAGTTCACGCTCAACTAAGGGTAATGCCATGCAACAAGACCAGACGACCCAGCCTGCAGACGCCGCGGGCGCTGCCCCCGCCGATGCAATGACGGCTGCTGCCAGCATGCCCGAAGCGACTACCGCCGCCGGGGCAGACACGATGGCTGCGGCCACCGACATCGCTGCCAGCGGCAGTGCCTCCAATGCTGCTGCCTTCCAGCAGATGGGCTTCGACCACCTGCTCGGCCAACTCGACTGGGTCGGTTGGGTCGTGCTGGTCACACTGGTGATCATGTCGATCGTCAGCTGGGTCTACACGGTGATGAACGCGATCCGCAACACGCAGATCACCGGGCGCATGGAAAAAATGATCCGCACCTTCTGGGAAACGCCCTCGGCCGGCGACGCGGTGCGCTTCATGGAGGAACAGCCGAAGTCGGAGCCGTTCTCCAAGATCGCACTCGATTGCGCATCCGCCGCAGCCCACCACCAGCGTCACGAAGGCTCGCGTCTGGTGGAAGCGCTCAATCGTTCGGAGTTCATCGACCGCGCCCTGCGCCAGGCCGTGACCCGCGAGAGCTCGAAGCTGGAAAACGGCCTGACCTGGCTGGCGACCACCGGCTCGTCTGCGCCGTTCGTCGGCCTGCTCGGCACGGTGTGGGGCATCTACCACGCGCTGATCGCGATCGGCGCCTCCGGTGACGCCTCGATCGACGTCGTCGCGGGTCCGGTCGGCGAAGCGCTGATCATGACCGCGATCGGTCTGTTCGTCGCGATTCCCGCGGTGCTGGCCTACAACTTCTTCACCCGCAGCAACCGCAAGATCTACGCCCGATTCGACGAGTTCGCGCATGACCTGCACGACTTCTTTGCCACCGGTTCGCGCGTCGAAGGCGCCGCTCCGAAGGCTGCGAAGAAGTAATCACCACGCCAACGGGAGCCGGTCATGGGAATGGCAGCAGGAGGGAACGAAGGCGGAGTGATGGCGGAAATCAACGTCACGCCACTGGTCGACGTCATGTTGGTGCTGCTGATCATTTTCATGATCACGGCGCCCCTGATGAACCACAAGGTGAAGGTCGCTCTTCCCGAGAAGACGGTGCTGTTCGAAGAAAAGGAATTGGCGCCGCCGATGACGCTTGCGATCAACGACGCCGGGGAGTTGTTCCTGGATGATGCACCGATCGACCAGCGAGCGCTGGAAGACCGCTTGCGCATCGAAGCGCTGAAGACGCCGCAGCCGATGGTGGAACTGCGCGCCGATCGGACCGTGCAGTACAAGGTCATCGCCGAGGCGATGGGCACCGTCAAGAACGCGGGCATCCGCAAACTCGGTTTCATCACCGAGCCGCAGAAATAAGCGGACAGCGAGGAAGCAACATGGCTTTTGCTAGCAACAAGTCCGGTGGACCGATGGCGGAAATCAACGTGACGCCGCTTGTCGACGTGATGTTGGTGCTGTTGATCATCTTCATGATCACGGCCCCGGCGATGACCCAGCGCATCCTGATCGACGTTCCGCAGAAATCGACCCAGCCGCCACCGAAGGACCCGCCGCCGCCGATCGACCTGGGCATTCGCGCCAATGGCGACATGTTCTGGAACGGTCAGCCGATCTCGACGGACATCCTCAAGCTGCAACTGGAGTTCGAGTCGAAGAAGAGCCCGCAGCCGGTGCTGCAAATCCAGGCCGACGAGGAAACCCAGTACCAGATTCTTGCGGATGTGATGGGGACCGCGAAAAACGTCGGCTACAAGAAGATCGGATTCGCGTCACCGGAAGGCTAGGCGCGCGCCAAGCGAAGCACTGGAAACGGCCGGGCCCAAAACCCGGCCGTTTCTATTGGTGTGCACGGCAGATCGCCAGGTAGCGCCGCACAGTGTTCGCCAGTCCGGCATAGAGCGCGTCGTTGATCAGGGCGTGACCGATCGAGACTTCGGCGATGGGAGCGGCCGTCCTGAGCAGCGCATCGAGGTTGTGCAGGTCCAGGTCGTGCCCGGCGTTGACAGACAAGCCTGCGGCGCGCGCGTCCGTTGCCGTGCGCACACAGTTGGCCAAGCTATCGAGCGAGCGCGTCTGTGCGTACGGTCCGGTGTAGATCTCGACGCGCTGGGCGCCCAGTGCGGCAATCTGCTCGCCCCAGCAGGAGCCGGCATCGACGAACAGGCTGACGCGCGCGCCGATCGCGCGCAACCGGGCAACGACCGGACGCAGACGATCGGCGTCGCGGGCCACGTCGAAGCCGTGGTCGGAAGTGAGTTGGGCGTCGCCATCCGGAACCAGGGTGACTTGGGTCGGTCGCGCCCGTTCCACCAGTTCCAGGAAACCCGGATAGCCGAGCTCATTGGGTCCGGCGAAGGGGTTGCCCTCGATGTTGAACTCGACTTCGAGCATGGAGGCGAGCGCTGCCACGTCGCCGGGGCGGATATGACGCAAGTCTGGCCGCGGATGCACGGTGACGCCGTCGGCGCCCGCCGCCACCGCAACCCGTGCGGCCTCCATCACGTCCGGCACACCGCCCCCGCGCGAATTGCGCAGTACGGCGATCTTGTTCAGGTTCACACTAAGTCGCGTCATGCACACAGTTTGCCATGGCCTCGCGCAGCGCGGGCCAGTCAACAATGCTGGCGCGACCGCGCCGGCAGCGGGGCCTGTGGTCAAATGCGCGCATGCCATGGATCCGCGCCTTGCGCCAGTTTCTGAGCTGCCTTGTGATCCTGGGGGCGGCCTGGAGCGGGTCGGCATGGCCGGTGGCAACGGGCGCCATGAGCGCGGGCGCCGATGCCAGCGGCGTCCCCTTGTTGACGCGCTTCAATGCCGAGCATTACGACGTGATCCCGCAGCACAGCGGGCTCGCAGTCGATGCCGACGGCCGCGTGTTCGTGGCCAACATCGAGGGACTGCTGGTGCATTCGGCGGGACGCTTCGAGTCGATCCCGACGCCGCAGGGAAGCTCGCTGCGCAGCGTCGCGCTGACTCGCGACGGCACAGTCCTGGCCGGCGGTTACGATCAGTTCGGTCTGTACACGGAGCAGCCCGACGGCCGCTGGTCTTACAGCGACCTCGACGAGCGATTCCGCGAAGTACCCGGAGCGCATCCGATCGGTCAGGTTTGGCTGGTGCTGGAACTGGCGGACGGCGTCTATGTGCAAGCGGAACACCGGCTGTTTCGCATCAGCGATGACGGCAAGGTCGAGAGCTGGCCGAACCCGGCGCCGGCACTGACGGCATTGCACGTCGGCGACGAGCTGTGGTCGCGCTTCCAAGGCGTTGGATTGATGCGATTCGACGGCAGCGGCTTCGTTTCGGTGCCCGGCGGTGAGGCTTTCATTCGCTATGGCGTGCAGAGCACTGCACCGCATCCGCAGGGCACCGTATTCACCTCGCGCGTGCATGGACTCTACGTCGGCGATGCCGAGCGTGGGCTGAAGCATGTCGAGACCGCCTACGATGCGTGGCTCCGTGAAGCGCAGGCATACAGCATCGCCGCACTGAGCGATGGCGACTTCGCCATCGCGACCTTGTCTGGCGAGGTCGCGATCGTCGACGCCAAGTTCGCGATGAAGAAGCGCTACCGGGTCAGCAACTATCCGATCACCGACATCGCCCAGAGCATCGACGGCGGCTTGTGGTGCAGCACCGAGGGCGACTTGGTGCGACTTGAGTGGCCGTCGCCGTGGACCTTTGTCGGTGAGGAGGACGGCTTGTTTGGCGCCCTGAACGACGCCGAGTGGTTCGAAGGTTCGCGCTGGGTCGCGACCTCGCTCGGCTTGTTCCGCTCCCGGGTGGGCGACGATGGCCGCGTGCGCTTCGCGCGCGAGCCTTGGACGGTGGACGAAGTCTGGGACCTGCAGCGCGTCGGCAGTGACTTGCTGGTCGGAGAACGCAGTTCGGTGACGCGGTTTCGCGCCGGGCAGGTGCACAAGATCACCGACAGCAGTGGAGTTTCCGAGTTGATCGTCTCCAGTTATGCGCCTGGGCGGGTGCTGGCGCTGGAGGACACCTCGATCTTGGAACTCGAGCGCGATCCCGACTGGCACGTCGGCGTTCGCCATGACTTTGGCGAGGTCACCGTATCGACCCTGGTCGAACTCGACGCCGAGCACTGGCTGGTCGGAAACTGGCGCGGCTATCCATTGCTGGTGACGCGCATCGACGAGAACGGAGAAGTCCGACTGCAACGCACCACGCTGGGTCCCGAGGCTGGATTCGGCACCGCCGCCGATGCCGGGAGCAGCGTATGGGTGCTCGATGGCAAGGTCTACGCCTCGATCGGTGACGACCTCTACGAACGTCGCGGCGAGCGCTTTGCCGCGGTACCCGATCATCCGCTTGCCAAGTTGGCCGGTGAACGCGTCAATGAACTGGAGTTGCGCAGCGCCACCGGCCACGAGTACGCGTTCACCAGTCGCAAGGTCTGGGTAGGTGTGGCGGGGCAGTGGCAGCCGCTGCGCATGGAATCCCGGCGCGCGCTCGGACTGACCGAGCTGTCGATCGCCGACGACGGGCACCTCACCGTGGTCGCCTGGGGCGGCCTGTTGACCTACGATCCTGCGCTCGGAGCGCATGCCGACAGCGCCCTGCACTTGCGCATGCACCGCGTTACCCTGACCGACGCTGGGCATCGGACCCAATTGCTCGACCGGCGCGGGACGGCCACCCTTGATCTGCCGCCGCTCGAGGGACTGCGCTTCGAGTACGGCATCAACGGTCACGATGCTACGGCCGAATACCGGACTCGGCTCGTCGACGGCAATGGTGGCGATTGGAGCGACTGGACGTCGAACGCCGAGCGCGAGTTCAATCGACTGGCACCTGGAAGCTACCGGCTCGCCGTGGAAGCGCGGACGCGCGGCGGTGGCGCCGGCAGTGACCTGCTCGGCTTCGCCTTTCGGGTTCAGCCACGCTGGTACCAGACGCGCGCTGCCGGGTGGGCAGCCGCAGCCTTGACGCTCGCACTCGGCTCATTGCTGGCCTGGTTCTGGGGCCGGCACCGCTCGCGCAAGCTGCGTCAACGCAACCTGGCGCTGGAACGCGAGATCGCCGCGCACACACGCGAGTTGGAAGTTGCCAATCAGCGCCTGTCGCGGCTCGCGGTGCAGGACGGCCTCACCGGCATCACCAATCGGCGCGGATTCGAGCAGTTCTACGCGCGTTCGTGGAATCGCCTGGCCGAACAGCGCCTGCCGCTTGCGGTGTTGATGGTCGATGTCGACTACTTCAAGCAATACAACGATCAGCATGGGCACCTGCTCGGTGACGAGACGCTGCGCGGCATCGCGCGCCAACTCGAGCAGCATGTGCAGGAACCCGAGGAACTGCTGGCGCGTTTCGGTGGCGAGGAGTTCGTGATCGTGTTGTGCGCCGTCGACATCGAGGAAGCAGCGATGCGCGCCCACGCCATCCGCACCCGCTGTGAGGAGTTCGGAAAGGGGCAGGGCATCACCGTCAGCGTCGGCGTGGCCGCGTGCTTCCCGCGCGGCGGGCTGCGTGCGGCGCAGCTGATCGAAGAAGCGGATGCCGCGCTCTATCGCGCCAAGAAGCTCGGCCGCAATCGCGTCGAGCGCGGCCGCGCGATCTGAGGCGGATCAGTCGGTCACGATTTCACGGCGCTTGGCGGTATGCAGCAGCCACAGGTTGCGACTGTAGATGAACAACCCGGAGAACTGCCCGAGGGTGAACACCAGGTCGCGTTTGTGGATGGCGTACACGGTCAGCGTCAGCCCGCCGAACAGCGACAGCCACCAGAACACCGTGGGCACGACCACGCGCTTTGCCTTCTCGCTGAACCACCACTGCACGATGAAGCGCGATGCGAAAACGCCCTGGCCGAGAAAACCGATCGCCAGCCAGAAGTTGAAATTGTGCGCCCACGAGGCAAGAAAATCGGCCATGACCCATCCGGTGTATAGCGGACGCGGTGGATGCGCCCGGAAAAGTCGCCCAGCTTAGCGGCTCAGCCGTTGGAAATTTCTTCTACGACGCTGCGCTTCGCGCGCCGGATCAACCAGGCCACGCCACGCAGGTCGGCGATGCCGACCAGGGCGCGCTGGAGGTTGTTGTACTTGGAGACGCCGGCGCTGCGCGGGCGATGGTTCACCGGCACGCTCTGCGTGTTCCAGCCCGCGCGCTGCATCAGCGCCGGCAGGTAGCGGTGCATGTGGTCGAAGTAGGGCAGATCCAGAAACGCCTCGCGTTCGAACAGCTTGATGCCGCAGCCGGTGTCGGGCGTGGCGTCGCGGAGCAGGCGGCTGCGCAGTGCATTCGCCAGCTTCGAGGCGAGACGCTTGCTGCCGGTATCGCGCCGCTGCACGCGCCAGCCGGCGAAGAGCTTGGTCTGCGCATCCGCTGCGGTGCGCGCCTCGAGCAGCTTCGGGATGTCGGCCGGATCGTTCTGGCCATCACCGTCGAGGGTGGCGATCCAGCCGCCGCGCGCCGCCTTGACACCGTTGCGCACCGCGGTGCTCTGACCGCTTTGCGTGACGTGATGCAGCACGCGCAGCTCCGGTACCCGCGCCAGCAGCGAGGTCAGCACGGCCAAGGTATCGTCGCGGCTGTGGTCGTCGACGTAGACGATCTCGAAGGCGATGCGCCCGCGCAGCGCGTTGACGATTTCGTCAACCAGGGTCGGGACGTTGTCGCGCTCGTTGAATACCGGGACGACGACGGAGAGATCGGGTGTGGACACGCGGACGACCTGTGCGACGGCACCGCGGGTGCGGCGCCAAGGCTGCAGACGCTAGCCGATGGCCGGCGCGCCCGCCACCCCGAAACCGATCAAGGCGCGCCCACCGCACCGCTGTCGCCAGCGCCGAACGCGTACTGAAACTCGGCGCCGATGGCGTCGAACTCGCGGTCGCTGGCGGCAAGCAGGATTAGCGTGCCATCCGCTACCGGAAGTTCACGACCACGCACGCCGGCTCGGTTGAAGTCCTGCCGTGGCTCATGCACGCGTGGCACATAGAGCGCGGTGACCGGCCCGTGTTCGCGCTGAAGCACCAGGTGCGCCACGCGATGGTGGCCGAGCGGACAATTCATCAGATAGTGAACGGTTCCCGGAGCGTGGCGCAGCGGTGCACCAAGCGCCGCGAACAGGGCGCGGACATCATCCTCGGCGACGATTGCGCGCGAGGAGAGCGCGACCGGCTCGTGCGCGAGATGGGCGATCGCGAGGTCCGACATCGGTGCGTTCAGGCCGATCCAGCGCCAGGCAAAGGCCGCGCCGAGGCCGATGCTCAACAGCAGCGCGGCGGCCAACGACCAGTTTCGCCAGCGCGGGCGCGCAGGTTCGTGGCGGGTGGCGGTGATCTGGGCCAGCAGCAGCCGGTCGGCAAGCCCTTCCGGCACCGGCACCGCGAATGCGGCGGAAAGCGTGCGCTCAAAGCCGAGCGCGCGCTGTAGCGCGTCGCTGCAGCGCGCGCACTGCACGCGATGCGCGTCAGCAGTCTCGTCGAGATTGCGCGGATCGGTGCCGATGGCGCGGCGGAACTCAAGGCAGTTCATAGACCTTGGCCTCCTCGCCATAGCCGCCCAGGGCCGCCTTCAACTTCTGGCGGGCGCGGAACACCTGGGTCATTACCGCTCCCGGCGAGACGCCGAGCTCGGCTGCGATTTCCTCGCAGCTGAAACCGCCGAGGACCTGCATCAGCAGCGGCTCGCGATACTTCGCATCGAGTTTCGCCATCGCGCGGCGTACCAGTGCATCGTCGCCGAGCTGATCGGGCGACGGCAGCTCGGACTCCGGCAACTGCACCGCGTCGATCGGCTCGAATGCCGGCGTCTTGCGCTCGTACAAACGCGCATGCTCGCGGCGCAGGATGGTGATCAGCCAGGCCTTTGCGGCGGCGGTCTCGCGCAGGTTGTCGAGCGAACGCCAGGCGCGCAGATAGGTCTCCTGGGTGAGGTCCTGCGCCAGGGCCTCGTTGCCGCACAGCCAGAACGCGAAGCGATACAGGTCGGCGCTGGTCGCGCGCACCAAGGCATCGAACTGGGACTGTTTGCTCACCATGCCCCCAAGACCCGCTCAGGGGCCGAATTCTTTCACCGAATGCGCCGCCGTGCTCAGCGGATGCGTTCGAGGATGCCGTCGAGTTCGTCCAGCGAGTGGTAGGCGATGACCAGCTTGCCGCGGCCATTGCGTGCGTGCTGGATGCTGACGCGGGTGGCCAGCTTCTCGGACAGGTCCTGTTCGAGGCGGGAAATGTTGGGGTCGGCGCCACCGGGCTTCTTCTTGCCTTCGGGCTTGCCTGCGGTCTTCGCGGCCTGCTCGTTGCGCACGCGTTCTTCGAGTTCGCGCACGCTCCAGCCGCCGTCAGCCGCGGCCAAGGCGAGGGCGGTGGCGCGCGCTGGAGCGAGGGTGATCAGCGCACGCGCGTGGCCCATCTCGAGTCGGTGCTTCTCGAGCAGGGTGCGCACGGCTTCCGGCAGCTCGAGCAGGCGCAGCAGGTTGCTCACCGCTGCACGCGAACGGCCGACCGCTTCCGCGGCCTGCTGGTGGGTGAGCGTGAACTCGTCGATCAGGCGCTTGAGCGCTCCGGCTTCCTCGAGCGGATTCAGGTCCTCGCGCTGGATGTTCTCGATCAGCGCCATCGCGATCGCGGCCTGGTCCGGCACTTCCCGCACGACCGCCGGCACGTCGGCCAGGCCGGCTTGTTGCGCTGCGCGCCAGCGGCGCTCGCCAGCGATGATCTCGTAGCGGTCGCGGCCGATCGCACGCACCACGATCGGCTGGATCACGCCCTGGGCCTTGATCGACTCGGCGAGTTCGGTCAGGCGCTCCGGGTCCATGCCGGTGCGCGGCTGGTAGCGACCCGGTTGCAACTGGTTGGCGGGAAGCTGGCGCAGCTCGCCGCCCCCTGCGTTCTCGTTCGCATCGCCGCCGCTGGTGTCGATGCCGAGCAGGGCGTCGAGGCCGCGGCCGAGGCCGCGCAGTTTCTTGGTCGCCATGCGGACTCCGTCAGTTCGTCGTGCCGGCTGCCGCCGGCTTGGCAGTGCGCTCGTGGCGCAGCATTTCCCCGGCCAGGCCGAGATAGGCGATGGCGCCGCGCGACTCGCGGTCGTACATCGAGATCGGCAGGCCATGCGACGGCGCTTCCGCCAGGCGCACGTTGCGCGGCACCACGGTGCGGAACACCTTGTCGCCGAAATGCTTCACCAGCTGGTTCGAGACATCGTTGCCGAGGTTGTTGCGCAGGTCGAACATGGTGCGCAGGATGCCCTCGAGCTCGAGCTTCGGATTCAGCCGCGTCTTCACCGCCTTGATCGTGTTCAGCAGTGCGGTCAGGCCTTCGAGCGCGAAATACTCGCACTGCATCGGCACCAGCACGCCGTCGGCGGCGGTGAGCGCGTTCAACGTCAGCAGGTTCAGCGAAGGCGGGCAGTCGATCAGCACGAAGTGATAGCGATCGCGGATCGGTTCGAGCAGGCTGCGCAGGCGGGTCTCGCGCGCGATCTCGTCCATCATGCGCACTTCGGCCGCGGTCAGGTCGGCACTGCCGGGCAACAGGTCGAAACCGCCGGTCGTCGCCACCAGCGCGGCCTCGAGCGGCACTTCCTCCAGCAAGACCTCACAACCGTTCGGCTTGGCCGTGGCCTTGTCGACGCCGCTCGCCATCGTCGCATTGCCCTGCGGATCCAGATCGATCAACAACACCTTGCGCCGCGCTTCGGCCAGCGCAGCGGCGAGGTTGACACTCGTCGTGGTCTTGCCGACGCCACCCTTCTGGTTTGCGACAGCGATGATGCGGGTCATGGACGGGACAGGTCGGGCGCGCCGCAGGGCGCAAGGCCGGGCATGATACCTGCAGGCGTGACCCGTGGGTCGCGACCCACGCATGCGAGCGCCAAAGGCGCGCCACGAACAGAACAGGAGCCCGGGGCAACGCCCCGGGAGGGTTCAGACCCGCCGCAACTCCACCAACACCCGTTCCCCATCCAGCCCGGGCACAGTCAGCGGATGCACGGCGACAAGGCGGTAGCCAGGCGGAAGGGCCGCCAATTCCTCGGCGTATCCCGGGCCCTTCATGGCCAGCAGGCGGCCGCCGGGGGCAAGCCAGTCGTGGCACCAGCCGGCGAGTTCGGAGATCGGCGCGACCGCCCGCGCGGTGGCGGCGGCGAGCGGGGCGGGTGGGCGATACGCCTCGGCGCGGGCTTCGACTACCTCGACCTGGTCCAGCCCGAGCGAGCGCTTCACTTCGCGCATGAAGCGCGTCTTCTTGCCGTTCGACTCGATCAGCACCACCCGCCGCTCGGGATGCAGGATCGCCAGCGGCAGCCCGGGCAGGCCGGCGCCGGCGCCCATGTCGGCCAACTCGGCTTCGGTCCACAGCGGCGCCATCGCCAGCGAATCGAGCAGATGCCGCGTCAGCATCTCGGCCGGGTCGCGAATCGCGGTCAGGTTGTAGGCCTGGTTCCACTTCAGCAGCAGTTCGAGGTAACCGAGCCAACGACCGACGTGCAGTTCATCCTGCGGCAGATGCATCGAGGCGAGTGCGGCTAGCAGTTTCGGCCGCAGCGCGGCGATCACGGGCGAGAGTTCCATCGCGCCAGTATGGCGGCGGCGCGACGACGCGTCAGCCCGGCAGCGGGCAGCCGTGCTCGTCGCACCCGGCGCCTGGGGTACTGCCAGACGCGTTGGCAGTCAGCGGCGCTTCGCCCACCAGGGCCGCGACCTGCGCGCCGATGGCGAGGTCGCGCAGTCGCCCGAAATGCTGCAGGCGCAGGCGGCCGGCGCGGTCGATCAGGATCGTGGTCGGCGTGCCTTGCATCGCATACGCCTGCATCGTTGCCGGGATCGGCGAACCGGCGACCGCCTGGTCGATGCCGACCGGGAAGCTGATTCGGTACTCTTGCAGGAAGGCGGCGAGTGCGACCGGCGTCATCGCTTCGTGATGCTCGAACACGCTGTGCAGGCCGACCACGGCAACCTCCTCGGGCCGGAACGTCTGCGCGATTTCGAGCGCCTGCGGCAGCGCATGCGAGACGCAGCCCGGGCACAGCATCTGGAACACCTCGAGCACGACCACGCGGCCGCGTAGCGCATCCAGCCGCAGTGGCGGCGAGTTGAACCACTGGCTCGTCTGCCAGTCGGGAGCAAGCTTCAAGGTCATGACCACGGCGCCTTCGAACAGCGAGGACGCGATGCTGGCGCCGACGGCGCGCGCCGGCAAGCGCACGCGGCGCTGAACGGCGTTGGCCAGCCCCGGAAAAGTTCAGGATGAATTCACCCCGTTGCGCCACACTCACCGCGCACATCACGGGGATTGCCATGAAACGTCTTGCCGCCCTTGCCCTGATCGCCGTTTCCAGCCTGCTCGGTGGCTGCGTGACCTACGACGACTACGCGTATCACGACCGCGATGGCTATTACGACGATCGCTACGATGATCGTTACCGCGGCGCCCGTTACTACTACGACCGCTACGGCAATCGGGTCTACTACAACGACTACGACGTCAGTTACCGCTACGGTAGCGCCGGCTACGGCCGCGCCAACTGGGGTTCCCCGGACTACTTCGTCTACAACAGCTACTACTCGGTGCTGTGGCCGACCTACCGCCACTACTACGACCCCTATTGGAGCCCCGGCTTCTACTACGGTGTCGCCTTCTTCCCGCGCACCTACTTCGGGCTGAACGTCGGCTGGCACAGCTGGCCGTATTACCAGGCCTACTCGCCGTATCGGTACAGCCATGCCGACCACTACTACGACTGGTGGGACTATGGTCGCGACCGCGCCGCCAGTCGCCAGCGCTACTACGGCAATCACTACCTGCCGCGCTATGGCAGCGCGCGCAACGAAGCGCAGTACCTGGCGCGCGTCACCGGTGCCCGCGGTGCGGCGCAGACCTATTACGGCGCCTCGGCGCAGCCCGGTTCGATCGTCGATCCGCTGCAGGCGCGCCAGCTGCATTCGCGCGGCGGCACCCTGCCGTTCGAGCGCGGCACGCGCGACTGGAACGACATCCAGCCCTACGGCGCGGACGGTCGCAACTACCGCGGCTTCATCGGACAGGATGCCGCCGGCGCTCCGACACGTGACCCCTACGGCCGCGGCAGCAACGGTGTCGATAGCCGCGGCCGCGCTTCGTCCTACCCGGACAATGGCACGCAGCCACGCACGCAGCGCGGTTACCAGCGTGAGGTCCCGCGCAACGATGGCTACGTCGCCCCGGCTCCGAATACGCGCAGCTACGATCGCGCCAGCGAGCGCAGCCGCATCCATGACGAGCGCGAGATGGAACCCTCCGACTCGACCAGCGTCAGCGAAGACCGCTATTACCGCGGCGGGCGCAGTACGGGCATGCCGAGCACGCCGCAGCCGCAATACGAGTCGCGCACCCGCGAGGCCTATCGCAGCCGCAACATCGAACAGCGCGAGGTGTACCAGCCGAGC
This sequence comes from Lysobacterales bacterium, assembly GCA_016703225.1. Taxonomy (NCBI): domain Bacteria; kingdom Pseudomonadati; phylum Pseudomonadota; class Gammaproteobacteria; order Lysobacterales; species Lysobacterales bacterium. Next base: position 1,258,907 of record JADJCM010000001.1, on the reverse strand, counting down.
GCACCGGCCGAGCGCAGCTACTCGCGGTCGATCGAGCGTAGCCAGCCGGTCTATCAGGCCGCGCCGCGCAGCGAACCGAGTTATGAACGCGCGCAACGCAGCGAGCCGGCGTTCCAGCGCAGCGAACCCAGCTACGAGCGTCCGCAGCGCAGTGAGCCGGCGTTCCAGCGCAGCGAACCCAGCTACGAGCGACCGCAGCGCAGCGAGCCGCGCTCGGCACCGAGTTACGATCCTCCGAGCCGCAGCAGCAGCTCGTCGTCTTCATCTTCTGACGACGGCGGCAGCCGCTCCTCGCGCGGCCAACTGGAACGCATCGTCCGCGACGACGACTGATCACACGGCGCGCAACGTGCCGTCCTCCAGCTTCAACACGCGGTCGGCGAGCGCCAGGCTCGCCGGCCGATGGGTGATCAGCAGCACGGTGCGATGACGCAACACAGCGTGGCACTCGGCCAGGAAATCGCGCTCGCCGTCGGGATCGAACATGGCCGTGGCCTCGTCCAGCACCAGCACCGCCGGATCCTTCAGCAGCGCGCGTGCCAGCGCAATGCGCTGGCGCTGCCCGCCGGACAGGCGCACGCCCTCGTCGCCGATCACGGTGTCATAACCCTGCGGCAGGCGTTCGATGAAGTTGTGCGCATGCGCCGATCGCGCGGCGCGTTCGATCGACGCGCGATCCGCGTCGACGCGGCCGTAGCCGATGTTGTGCGCCACCGTGTCGTTCATCAGCAGCACGTGCTGGCTGACCAGGCCGATGTGCCCGCGCAAGTTCGCGAGCGCCAGCTCGCGCAGGTCGATGCCATCGAGCGTAATGCGACCGGCCGCCGGGTCGGCGAAACGCATCAGCAGGTGTGCCAGTGTGCTCTTGCCGGCGCCATTGCGTCCGGTGATCGCCACCGTTTCACCGGCACGGATCTGCAAGGACAGCTCGGCGAACACGGGTGGCCGACCGGGATACGCAAACGCCACCGACTCGAACGCGATCTCGCCACGCACCGACGTCACGTCGCGTCCGCCATCCGTCGGTTCAGGTGACTCGGCGAACACGTCGATCAAGCGTCGCGATGCGGCACGTGTCGCCTGCAGCCGTCCCCACACGCCGGCCAGTTGCGACACCGGCTGCGTCATAAGCAGCCCATACAGCAGCAGGCTGACCAGTTCCGGTGGCGTCAGCGTGCCGGCAGCGATGCCGCGGCCACCGAGCCACAGCAGGGCGATCACCGCGGTCGCCGTCAGCCAGCGCATCACCGGCGTCAGCGCCGACTCAAGCGCCTGCTGATGCAGTTCGTGTTCGCGCACGCGTTCGCTCTGCAATGCATAACGCGCGGACTCGTCGGGCTCGCGCGTGAATGCCTTGATCAGCGGCAGCAGCGACAGGTTCTGCTCGGCGATCGCAAACTTGGCGGCGTCTTCGCGGTAGTACACATCGACCAGTGGCCGCAGACGGCGACCGCTGATCTTCAGTGCCAGCACATACACCGGCACTGCCGCCGCCACCACCAGGCCGAGCCGCGGTTCGATCCACAGCAACATCGCCAGCGCACCGGCGCAGGTGAGCAGCATCGGCAGCAGCGCCGGCAGCGTGCCAGACACAAAACTGCTGACGCGCCACACGTCGCTGCCGAGCAGGCTCAACACCTCGCCGCGCTTGCGCGCCTGGTGCCATGCCAGTGGCAGCGCCTGCAGCTGGTCGTATACGCGCACGCCGAGCGCAGCGGCATAACGCGTCGCAAACGCCGCCAGCACTCGTGCATTCAGGATGGTCAGTGCGGTATGCACCGCCAGCACGCCGATCCACAGCAGCAGCAGACGTTCGACGATGTGTCCCTGCAACAGCGACGCCGCAATCTGCCCGGCGAACCACGGCAGGCTCAAGGCCACCGCACTCTCGGCCAGCGCGATCGCGACGCCGGCCAGCAGCCAGCGCCGATACGGGCGCAAGTCACGCAGCAGAAAGGCGATCTCGGGATGGGCGGCGGGCATCGGCAGGCGGTTCAACGCATCGGAAGCTGTCGGCTATCATGCCCGACATGACCGTTGCACCGCTCACACTCGGCCAGACCGCGCGCCGTTCCGACGATGTCCTGTTCCAGGAGGTCGGTGGCGAGGCCGTGCTGCTCGATCTCGCCAGCGAACAGTATTTCGGGCTCGACCCGGTCGGCACCCGCATCTGGCAGCTGATCGGCGACGGCGCCACGTTGCAGTCCATCCACGACGCCATGCTCGCCGAATTCGACGTCACCCCGGACCAGCTCCATCACGATCTGCTCGCGCTCGCGGCCCAGCTGCGTGATGCCGGCCTGATCAAGCTCGGCTGACATGGCCGGGCGCCTGCGCGGCTGGCTGAAGCTGTCGCCGCGCGAGCGCGTGCAGTTCATCGCCCTGGTGCCCGCGCTGGCCGGTGTGCACGCAGCACTCGCGATGTTCGGCTACGTGCGCACGCGGCGCTGGCTCGAGCGCTGCAGCCGCCACGCCAACCCGCACTCGGCCAGCAAATCCGATCTCGCCGCCGCCACCCGCCTCGCCGAACTCGCCACCATCGCCGGTCGCCATGGCCTCGTTACCGCCAGCTGTCTGCGCCAATCGCTGCTGGTCTACGCCTGGCTGCGCCGCTGCGGCCTCGATCCGCAGCTGCAGATCGGCGTGCGCAAGGATGGCGGTGGTCTGGAAGCGCATGCCTGGGTGGCGCTGTCAGGCGCACCGTTATCGGACGTTTCGCCTTCCGACTGGTCGCCGCTGCAGCACGTACCGACGCCCGGCTAGCATCCGCGGAAGCGGCCATCGCTCAGTGTCGATCATGTTCGGCAACACCCACAACATCGGTCGACATCGCGTGGCGGCGGAAAGGCGCTTGGTCACGCGCGCCAGTCGTCGCTCATGCTCATCCGGCATCCTGAACCCGAACGCATGACGGCTTTGGCCCGAACCTCAACTGCCTCGGCGCAAGAAGCCAAGTAGTTGGCGTCCGGCGTCCATCCAGCGCCGCAGGTACGCGGCAGGCAACTCGGTACCGCGCTGCAAACCATAGCGCTGATACATGTAGGCGCGTCCTGGAAAGAACTTCTGTGCAAGTTGCCGCGGCCGTTGCCACCAACGCAGCCGGGCCAAGAGCTGTGCTTCGAAATACCAGCGGCGGCTGGCAAACCGCATATCGAAATCCTCGGCGTTTGCGCTCGTCCGCAACGCCTCCAACACGGCCCACGAGACCGGCGCATGGAGAAACTCACTGCTCGCGGACAGTCCGTCCGCGCACGGACCGGCGATCTGCTTCGCCTTTGCGAGGGCGCACAGCGCCGACCATCCCTGCGGATCGAGACTGCGCGTCAGCAGCGCGATGTCGTACAGCCAGATCAGTCGATCGCCTCGCCCATCGAGCAGGTTGTTCACGCGGTGCAGACAGGCATGCGCGAGCGCGTGCACCTTGCCGAGCGCTGGCGAACCTGCCAACGAAGCCAACGGCTGGCTGGCGCGCAGCAGCTCTGCAAAATCGAAGGAGTCGGCGAAGACCGGGTGATTGGCCAGCCGCCAGTGCGCGTCGACATGGTGTTCCTGCCCGGCGAGATTGCCGATCAACACGCGCTCGAAGCTCGGTCCATTGGTCAGAACGCCATTCCAGCGAAAGCCTACCCGCGCCAGCGCCGTTTCGGCGGCAGCAAGCTCCTCCCGCCGAGAAAACAGCAGGTCGAGGTCGGCGCGAGGCCGCTGGAACGGCTGTGGATACAGCCAGCGCGCCAGGGCCGCGCCCTTCAGGACGACGCAGACGATCCCGGCGGCAGCCAGTTGCCTGAGTATCGTGCGTTCGAACGCGTCACGCGCCAACTCATCCAGTGCCGCCTGCCGCAGGTGTCTCTGAAGTGCCAACCGGAGCGGATGTGCAAGCGACGGCGACACCGACCAACGCTGGGCCAACAGCGCTGCGACTCCCTCTTCGGCCGCAGCCTCCATGCAACGCTCCAGCCCCTCAACGGTGGCAGGAATCGCCGTGTCTCCGGAGTCTCTCAGGAGTGCGGCGATACGCCTCCGATCAAAGACTTCAGTCATCGTCGCGACGGTTGCTCATGGGGCTGCTTCCGCGCCGATCTCCATCGGCGCCACTGCCCACGCAGTGATGCGTCCCGTCGCAACTGCAGGGACAGCATCGCAACCACGCACACCACATAGCCCAGCAGAGACCACGCAGCCGCCGACCAGCGCAGCGCACGCGCTTCACGTACTTCCGCACCCTGCACGGACAGCCAGTATGCGAATCCAGATTGGAACAGCCACGCACACAACAGGCAGACCGCGGCCAAGGGCCAGTAACGAAGAACCATCGTCAGGGTCGAAGCCAGCGACTGCCCGCAGTGGTCGTGCGCGGCACTGATGAGAAGCGCCGCCCCAGCGCAGGCGGCCACGGCAGTGCCAATGGCCGCGCCCGTCGCACCCCAGACCTGGATCAAGGCGCAACTCAACAGCAAGTTGAGCAGCATCGCAAGAACGGCGGACCGCGCCTGCAGCCCGGGGCGATCACCGGCCTGCACCAGCGACGCGGCCGGCAGTGCCAGCACGTTCATTGCAGCCGCGATCGCCAGCGCCAGAAACACCCATCGTGCCTGCAGGCCAACCTCGCCCGTCCATGCGAACAAGAACAGCGGCGCCACCACCATCGGCGCCATGAGAAACACCAGACTCGTCAGCACTGCCGTGCGCGTCGCGTCGAGATAACGCGACCAGGAGTCGCCATGACCGGCGCGACCGATCACCGCGTAGGCCAGGAACGCATCGAGCCCGCTGGAGGGAATGCTGCGCAGGGCCTGCACGCAGCGGTTGGCGATCTCGTAGGGAGTGAGCGCCGGCAGCCCGAGCATCGCCGCTATCAGGAACTTGTCGAACTGGAAGGTGACGACCTGGGTCCAGTCGTCGATCTGCACCTTCAGGCCGTGCGTGACCAGGCTGCGCCATGACACGGCGTGGGCGGCATCGGTTGCGGCCGCGGTCGGAAGCGACCGCAACGCCAACAAGAATCCGCATCCGACCACGGCCAGCTGGGCGGTCCAGAAGGCGATCAGACTCAGGTCGAGTCGACCCGTCGAGTATGCGGCCAGCGCAGCAGCGAGATTGGAGAACGAGGACTGCGCAAACGCGCTCAGCGCCAGTGCGCGGAAGCGACGCGCGGCATTGAAACTGTGTGCACCGAACTGCAGCACCGCGCGCAGCAGCACGCACAGGTAGATCGCCGGCAACAAACGCGATGCTGACAGTGACGCGGTGGCTGGTAGCTGCAACAGCGCGGTCAGCCCGGCGGAGAACCACAACAACGGAGCCGCGGCCAAGGCAAACACCGTGACTACGATTGCGAGCACTCTGCCCAGCAGCGCGCGTGTCCCGGCGCCGCCGCGTTCGTGCAGGGCGAGTGCGGCATGACGCACATAGGTCGGAGCCATTCCGAACTCGAGTACCGAAAACACCGCGCTCGCTGCCAGCAGCAGCGCCCACAAGGCGAAACCGTCCCGACCGAGGGCGTGGATCAGCACCGGAATCGCTGCCAGCACGACCAGCATGTTCAGCAGACGCGCGCCGATCAGCCAAGGCACCGGGGCGCGGCTATCCAGCGGGCGCTGCTCCACCAAAGCCCTCATGTCCGGACGCTGCCGGCGGGTTTCCTCGCGATCTCGAGCGAATGTGCGAGTGCGAGACCGAGCAGAAAGTTGACCGGGAACAGCTCGGCAATGTTCACCGTGAGGCTGACCAGAATCAACACCAGGTAGAACGGTCGCGAGCGTGCATCTTGCCGGGTCGCCCAGGCCAGGAGGCCGTAGAACAGCAGTGCACCGGGCAAGCCGAGTTGCACGAACAACGCCGTCGGTGTCGCATCGGCATGGAAGCGCTGCCACGGTTCGAGACGTATCGGCGACGGCGGCGTGGACAGCAGATTGTTCGCAAGATTGCTGCCGACCCCGAGTCCGTGACCGAACAGCCATTCGCGCGGCGAAGCCTGCTGCAAGACCGCGAGCAGGGTCTGCCATCGTCCGCCTTGTGCAAACACCGAATCGTACAGATCCGGGCGCGACATCCAGCCTGGCAACAGCGCTGCGAACAGCAGTGCGGCGGCGACGGCGCCGCCGGCAACCAGGATGCGCGAGGTGCCCGGACGGCGCCACAACCGCAGTGCCGCCAGCGCCAGCAGCGCAAAGGCCGCAGTGGCCGAACCGCTGGCGAGCGTCAGCGCCACGGCCAGCAGCAGCACCGCCGGCCAGGCTCGAGTCGACTCGGCCTGCGTAGCCCAGAACGCCACCAGCACCGCACTCGCCATGCCCAGCGAATTCGGCAGCACGAAACTGCCAACCGCACGGAACGAATGTGGGCACCGGCGCATGGGCAGGCCATGCAGATACTCGACGCCAACCAACAACACCTCGATGGCAAGCAACCAGGGCAACAGCGCGGCCACCTGCTTCATCTGCGCCGCCATCCACAAGCCGATGGCGGCGACCGCCAGGAAAGCAAACGGACGCAGGCCGATCAGTGCCAGCAAGGCGCCATGGTCGAACACGGCAATCGCCGCCGCAACCAGGAGCGACAGGGCGAACCAGGGCAGCGGCCCGCTGGTGCGCAGCGTGGCGCGCGCGCCTGGATCACGCCGGACCAGCAACAGCGAAATCAGGACGAAGGCAGCGAACAGCCCGTCCTTGAGCATGCGCAGCGCGTGCTCGGCGGGGCGAACCTGACCGAGCGACTCGCGAGACGGCGGCGAGTCGAGCCGAGCGGCCCTTTCGAAGTCCATGCATCGGCAAGGCAGCGCTGCCGCCGGGTCACAATAGGCAGCCAAATAGGCCCGATGGAAATCAGGATCGACGACGCCGATGCGGCGCAGGTAGAGCGAGGCGCCGTTTGCGAGGCAGGCGCCAACCAGCGCGAGTGCAAAGCCGAGGGCGAGGCGGCGCTGCAGCACCGCGCGGGACTCAACCGTGATCGGTTTGGGCGCGGAACCAATCATAGGTCGCCGCGATCCCCTCGCGCAATTCGATGCGATGGCGCCAGCCGAGCGCATGCAGGCGCGACACGTCCATCAACTTGCGCGGCGTGCCGTCGGGTTTCGATGGGTCGGTGCTGATGCTGCCACTGAAGCCCACCACGTCGGCGACCAGTTGCGCGAGTTCGCGGATGCTGAGGTCGCTGCCGGTGCCGACATTGATGAACTGTTCCTCGCTGTAGTGTCGCATCAGGAACACGGCAGCATCGGCGAGATCGTCGGCATGCAGGAATTCGCGCAGCGGCGTGCCCGTGCCCCAGATCGTGACCCCGCCATCGCCACGCTGCTTCGCCTCGTGGAACTTGCGGATCAAGGCCGGCAGCACATGCGAATTCTGTGCGTCGAAGTTGTCGCCAATGCCATACAGATTGGTAGGCATCAGGCTGATCGCGTCGAAGCCGTACTGGCGACGATAGGCCTGGCACATCTTGATGCCGGCGATCTTTGCGATTGCATACCACTCATTGGTCGGCTCCAGCGGCCCGGTGAGCAGTGCATCCTCGCGCAGAGGCTGCGGCGCCAGTTTTGGATAGATGCACGAGGAACCGAGGAAACACAGTTTGCGCGCGCCGTGCTTCCACGCGCTGTGGATCACATTGGTCTGGATCGCCAGATTGTCGCGGATGAATTCCGCCGGATAAGTGTTGTTGGCGTGGATGCCACCGACCTTGGCTGCGGCGAGGAACACATACTCCGGCCGTTCCTGCGCGCAGAACGCGTCGACCGCATGCTGGTCGATCAGGTCGAGCTCGGCATGCGTACGCAGCAACAGGTTCGACGCGCCTTCCGCCTGCAGCCGACGCAGGATGGAACCACCGACCAGGCCACGATGCCCGGCGATCCAGATGCGGGCGTCGCTGCGCATTGAACTCATCGTGCCGAAGCGGTGGGCGCGGGTGCCCCGCGCAGCAGACCCTCGGTGCTCAGGTCCTCGTCCAGATCCGGCCAATGAATGCCATAACCCGCCCCGCAAAGCTCCCAGTTCCCACGCTGCTCGGGCGTGGCGCAGGCGAGCCGGGGATACCACTCCAGCGGCACCGCAATGCGCCGTCCGTCGCGCAAGGCGACCTCCAGGAAATCGTCGCTGAACTCGACGCGCTCGACGCGTTCGTCAGCGCGAAGTGCCAAAGTACCCATGCCACTGCTCCGGGAAGGATTGCTGGTGGGATTCTACGAGCAAGCGCAGCTCCCGTAACTCGTGCGCAGGGAAGCCCGAATTGCGTGCCAATGCCACCGGACGCAGCCAGAACTTGGCCGATCGGTCGCCGCGATCGATATGCACATGCGGGGGCTCACCCGGTTCGTGACTGAACCAGTAGATGCGATAAGGCCCGGAGCGCAGCACCGTGGGCATGTCAGTCACTCATGGTGGTTCGGCGCGCGGTAACCGGCGTCGGTGACCAGGGCATCGCGCCGCGCCAGGCTGAGGTCGGACTGCATCATCTCGCGCACCAGTTCCGCGAACGGCGTGCGCGCGACCCAGCCGAGTTTGGTCTTGGCCTTCGTGGGATCACCGAGCAGGGTGTCGACTTCGGCCGGGCGGAAGTAGCGCGGGTCGATGGCGACGATGCGCTGGCCCACCTTCGCGGACGAGTCCGCAGGTGCCGAGGCGATGATGCCATGGGCATCGCCGCCGCTGCCGCGCCAGTCGATGGTGATGCCGATCTCGCCGGCGGCGCGGGTCACGAAGTCACGTACCGAATGTTGTTCGCCGGTCGCGATCACGAAGTCCTCGGGTTCGGCCTGCTGCAGCATCAGCCACTGCGCCTCGACGTAGTCGCGGGCATGGCCCCAGTCGCGGCGGGCATCGAGGTTGCCGAGGAACAGGCAGTCCTGCAGGCCGAGATGAATGCGCGCCAGCGCGCGCGTGATCTTGCGCGTCACGAAGGTCTCGCCGCGCAACGGCGATTCATGGTTGAAGAGAATCCCGTTGCACGCATACATGCCGTAGGACTCGCGATAGTTCACGGTGATCCAGTGCGCATAGAGCTTGGCCGCGCCATAGGGCGAGCGCGGGTAGAACGGCGTGGTCTCGCGCTGCGGCGTCTCCTGGACCTTGCCGAACATCTCGGAGGTCGAGGCCTGGTAGAAGCGCGTCTTCTTTTCCAGCCCGAGGATGCGGATCGCCTCGAGCAGGCGCAGGGTGCCCACCGCATCCGAGTTCGCGGTGTATTCCGGCGTCTCGAACGACACCTGGACATGGCTCTGCGCGCCGAGGTTGTAGATCTCGTCCGGCTGCACCTGCTGCAGGATGCGGATCAGGTTGGTCGCATCGGTCAGGTCGCCATAGTGCAGGAACAGGCGCCGGCCCGACTCGTGCGGGTCCTGGTACAGATGGTCGATGCGGTCGGTGTTGAAGCTCGAGGCACGGCGCTTGATGCCATGCACTTCGTAGCCCTTGGCGAGCAGCAGTTCGGCCAGATAGGCGCCGTCCTGGCCGGTGATACCGGTGATCAATGCGCGTTTCACGTGCGATGTTTTTCCGTGGGGTTGTGGGCGCTGGTGGCGCCGAGTTGCGAAAGCAGATCATGCCATTGCTGGTGGGCGCCGTCGCGCGTGAAGCGCAGGTCGAGCATGCGCCGCGCATTGCGTCCGCGCGCCGCGCCGCGGTCCGCGCTGTCGGCCATGGCCACGATCGCTTCGGCCAGCGCGCCGCCATGGCCGGGCTGCACCACGACGCCGCATTCATGCAGCGTGATCCAGCCTGCCAGTTCGCCGTCGGCGTCGCCGACAAAGGCGATCGGCCGCGCCGCGGCAGCAATGCCGTAGAACTTGCTCGGCACGATCAGGCCCTCGAGTTCGGGGCGCAGGCTGACCAGGTGCAGGTCACCAGCGGCGAGCGACTCGGCGAGCCGCTCGATCGGCTGGTACGGCAGGAAGCGGATGTTCCCGAGTGCGTCGCGTTCGACCTGATCCTGCAACTGGCGCATCAGATGCCCATCACCGATCAGCAGGAAGCCGATGTCCGCTCGCTCGCGCAATCGACGCGCAGCGGTCAGCAGCGTCTCCGCATCATGCGCACGCCCGAGGTTGCCCGAGTACGCCACGATGAAGCGCGCATCGAAGCCACTCTGGCGCCGCACGCGATTGCCCTCGCGCGGCAGCGGCCGGATTTCGCGCTCCAGCGCCCAGTTCGGAATCACCTTCAGCGCCGTATTCGGAACCCGTGCCTGCAATCGCGTCGCCATGCGTTCGCCGATGACCACGTTCATCGCGGCCGAGCGCAGGCCGAGGTCACGCAGCCATGCCGCCGACGCGGTCAACAGGCGCGGCAGCCGCGGTTCGCCGAGTGCAACCGCGACCTCCGGGAACACATCCTGCAGCCAGTTCACGCAGCGCGCGCCACGCAGCCAGGCCACCACCGATACCAGCACGCCGAGCAGCGGCGGATCGGTCTTGGCAATGACGATGTCACCCTGTCGCAGCGTCCGCGCCAGCGTGAACGGCAGCATCGCGTAGAAACTCAGATAGTCGAGCGCGCGCCCAAGCAGACGCTTTCGCCCGAAGCGCGTGGTCGCGACGCGCAGATACCGCACACCCGCGTCTTCTTCGCTGGCCGGCAAGTCCGCCGCCGGCGCGTCATACAACTGCCGCGACGCGATCACCGTCACCGCATGCCCGCGCACCACCAGCGCCTGCGCCAGATCGGTCAGCAACTGGCTCGTCGCCGAATGGTCCGGCCACGCATAGCGATTCACGAACACTACGGCCATAGCTTCGGCTCCGGTGCCATACGCGAAAAAGAGAAGGAGCGATTCACTTGGCCATGTCCAATACAAGCTTTGAGAGATTCATGCGCTTGCCGACTGCAATGGATCCAGCCCTTGAGAAGTGCCCGTTCTGGCCGTAAACACCAACGCCATCGATTTGCGCGGCACAATGGTCCCGATCGCAAAGCACGCTGTCGAAGTCAAGAATCTCAACATCCGCCTTGCTGCTCACGAGACGCAGGAACTTGGCCGATTCCGCGCTTTGGATCCGATAGGTGTCGCGGAGGATTGCGCATCCACCGGATGCCTGGCTGGTCACGTGAAGTCGGCCTGTGAGCTCACGCTCGAGGCACTCGCCAACGTCGAAGCCGCCATTCGGGGGAGGCGCTACTACGAGCACGCGCTTGCCCAGTCTCCGGGCGGCGCGTATGGACTCAACTGTTGCGACGAGCGTGGACTCAACGCCGCGCGGTTGCTCGAGCTCTTCTCCCGCCGACTGAACAAGTAGCGCCTCCCGGTCGGGTGCCTTGGAATCAAGGTAGGTTGGGAAGTGCGCAGCAATTACAACCACTTCGATCGTTGGCGTCGATTCCAGGTACTGGACAGCAGTTTGATTGAAGGTCATGCAGTTCCTTCCCCAATCGCGCTCAAACTTTCCCTTCACCTGCTGCGCGAGCCCTAGGAAGGGCGCGCACGCCGACTTGGTTGCTTGCGCGATGCTGAAATCAGCGGTGGCAACGATTCCAGGAACGAGGTGCATGGCGAAAGAATCTCCCCAGACCAGCACGCGCGGATTTTGGCCGTTAACACAGGCCGCCGACGGCACAAACCTGTCTGTCGCGTCACAGGACTCATTCAAGCCTCGATTCGGGGCGCGCAGCTGCCCGTGATCCACGCCTGACCTTGAAGCGATGGCGGATGTCGCTCCGACCGTTATCACCAAGAGCGTGGAGGCGAGAATGATGCCGTAGCTGCGGCGGTCGCCACGCCAGTTCGACCGCCAAACCGGGAGCTCGACGTAGCGGTAGAGCAACGCGGCCAGTGCCACGGCCAGCAGCAAGAGTGACGCGCGAACGGTGGTGGGCACGCCCGAGACATAGGCGTTGTTTGCGAAGGCCAGCAAGGGCCAGTGCAGCAGGTAGAGAGAGTATGAGATGTTTCCAAGTTGTCCGAGTTGTCTGATGGGCATTCCGTCGTTCAAGACTGGATGCCTGCGAAGTAGAAGCATCGCGGTGGCGGTTGTCACCAATACCGCAGATACCCCAGGATGGGTGCCCCACGCTGCCACGGTTGGTAGGGCCAGCACGATCAGCAAAGACGGCCAGAACATCCACTTGGCGACAGCATGCGTTGCTTGGTTCGTGACCAAAACGGCTGACAGGGAGCCAACCAGGAGCTCCCAAGCTCTCGTTGGAAGCAGGTAGAAAGTCGCACTTGGCATGCGCGGTGCGAGCAAGAAGCACAACATCAGACTGAGCAAGCAGATTGCCGCCAGCATCGCAATTCGGAACCTCGATGCTGTAAACAGAAGCAGCGCCGGAAGCAAGAGATAGAACTGCTCCTCGATGGCGAGCGACCAAGTGTGCAGCAGCGGCTTCAAATACGCGGATTGCTCGAAATACCCAGACTGCAACCAAAGGGCGATGTTGCCGGTGAATGAGACTGCGCCAAGCAATTGGCGAAAATAGTTCTCTGATTCCGACGCGAGAATGAACCAAGGACTTGCCAAGGTAACGAGCACGAACGTCACGTACGCCGCAGGAAGCAGGCGTTTTGCTCGACGAAAATAGAAGTCGGTGAAACTGAAGTCACCCCGGCGCAGGCTATCCAAGATCAAACCGCTGATCAGAAATCCGGAAATGACGAAGAAGATGTCCACGCCCAGAAAGCCAGCGCGCAATCCACCGATCTGAGCGTGGTGCAGCATCACCAGCAAGATCGCAAGGCCACGAAGAGCCTGAATATCTGCCCGCAACCGCACTGGCGCTGCGCTGTCCAGCATCAACTGTGCTCGCGTCGCTTCTCGTGAAGGCGCAAATCGATGAATTGCTGGTACACCGCCAGCATGCATGCGTATTCGTAGCCCGCACGTCCGTCGAGGAAACCGCCGCGCGCCACGTAGCTGTAGAGAAACCTCAGCGTCGGACGCATCGGCATTCGCGCGGCAAGCCGTTTCAACGCGCGGCGACGCACAGTGGCGTCGACCGCGAGCAACTCGCCGACACGCAGCGGCTGCCCGCGCTCGGCGAGCATCTGCACCGCTTCGCGTTCGGCGTAGCGCAGGTGGCGGGCGAACCAGTCGTGCACACCCTTGGAGAAGTTGTGGTGGTCGAGCGCGCCCTGCAGCGTGCCGACCTCGTGCGCGGCCTGCACCTCGCGCTGGCCGTGGCCATGGTCGACGAAGCGCAATGCGTCGGCGCGGCCGAAGCGCACTTGGTAGGCGGGGTACATGCCGGCATGTTTCAGCCAGCGGCCCATGAAGATCATCCGCGACGGCAGCCGATACACCGGCCAGCGCGAATCGTCCGCGGTAGCGATGGCGAGCAACTCGGCGCCCAGTTCGGGGCGCACCACTTCGTCGGCGTCCAGGTGCAGTACCCAGCGGTGGCGAAACGCACCATGTTCCATCGCATGATTGCGTTGCCCGGCGAAACTGTCGAAGCGCCGCGTCAGCACCCGTGCGCCGCGTGCATCGGCGATCGCGACGGTGTCGTCGTTGCTGCCCGAGTCGAGCACCAGCACGTCGTCGCTGAAGGCCAGGCTGTCGAGGCAGCGCGGCAGGTTGGCCGCCTCGTTCAAGGTCAGGATCACCACCGAGATCATCGCGTCGGCGTCTCGCGCAGCTCGCGTCGCTTCACGGCCACCGCCGGATTGCCGGCGACGATGGTCCAGGCCGGCACGTCCTGCATCGCCACCGCACCGGCGCCGACTACCGCGCCATCACCGACCACGACATTCGGTCCGACCAGGGCCTGCGCGCAGATCCACGCATCGGCACCAATCATGATCGGCGTGCGCAGTAGCGGCAGGGTCGGGTCGCGATAGTCATGCGTACCCGCACACAGATGCGCGAGATGCGACACCGTCGCGCGCGCTCCGACATGCACCGGCCCCAGGTTGTACACGAGCGCGTGCTCGCCGATGCTGGCGCCTGCATCGATGCGCAGGTTCCACGGAATCACGATGCGTGCACTCGGATAGACATGCACCGCGGAGCCCACCTGCGCCCCGAAACAACGCAGCAGGAAACGCCGCCAGCCGAACAACGGCCGCGGACTGAAGCGGAACAGCGGCGTCGCCAGCGCCCACAACACGCGGCCGAGATATTCGCGCCGCGTGTACGGCCGCGCTGCGCGCGTGGCGTCGATATCGAGGCTCATGCGGCGGCCTGCCACTGTTCGATGAAGTCGATGATCGGCCTGCTCAGGCGCGACCAGCGGAAGCGTTCGGCATTGGCCAGCGCGGAATCGGACTCCGTGCGCCAGGTGGGCTCGTCACACAGCAGCCGCTGCAACGCATCGGCGGCGGCAGTGATATCGCCCGGCGCCACGCACATGCCCCCGGGTCCGGCAATTTCCGGCGGTGCGCAGACATCGGCGACCACCGTCGGCGTCCCGAACACCTGGGCTTCCACCGCCGGAATGCCGAAGGACTCACACCGACTGAGCAGGCAGAACACACGCGCGCGCCGATAGTGCGCGACCAATTCCGCTGCGGATACCGCACCAGTGATCGTGACCACATCGCGCAGCCCCAGCGTGTCGATGTGCACCTCGATCTGCGCGCGATATCCGGGATCAGACCACGGGCCGACCAGGGCCAGGCGTGCATCGATGTTCCTCTGTCGCAGCAGGGCCAGCGCCGCCAGCACATCCTCGACCGCCTTGTGCGGGGTCATCACCGACACCGTGACGATCTCGGGCGCGCGTTGCACGAAGTCCGGTACGCCCTCGGTAGCGGCCTGCACGAACATGCCGTCATCGACACCGACCAGCACGGTGGCGCCGTGGCGCGGCGCGCTGACGGCATTGTCGCGATAGGCGCGGGCCATGTAGTCGGACAGATAGAACAGCGCCGCACCCTCGCGTTGGGCTCGGCGATAACCGTGGCGTTGCAAGCGCGCCTTGAGGCGTTCCAGCGTCGTGCCATGGAATTGCGGGAAGAAGCACCACGGGTTCTGCACCAGCACCGCCTGCGGAGTATGCACGCCCGGCACCAGCGCGCCCGAGGTCGAGAGCAGCAGATCGGCGCCGATCGCATCGAGCCGGCGCTGCATGTTGAAGCGCTGCCAGAGCAAACGCCGCACCCACCCGCCATCGACACCGGCGCATTCGATCCATTCGACCTGCGCACCGAGATCGCGACGCAGGTCGCGATTGCCGGCATGGTGGAAGACATGAAGGCTGTGTCGTCCGTCGGCCGCGGCGGCGAGATTGCGCAGGTGTCCGCCGAGCACATTGCGCCCGGAAAAATTGTTGATCGGCAACGCGTCGATCGCGATGCGCATGCGTCAGCCGGTCGTCATCGGCCAGGGCTGCCCGCGCTCGGCGGCGATCATGCGCGTGATCACGTCTTCGAGCGAACTCTGCGCGCGCCAGCCGAGTTCGCGCAGTGCCTTGCCGGGGCGGCCGACACTGTGCGCGATGTCGCTCGGACGGCGCAGGCTGTCGTCGTAGTCGACGTGTTCGCGCCAGTCGAGCGCGACCGCGCGGAATGCGATCGCGACGAAGTCGCGCAGCGAATGCGACTGCCCGGTCGCGATCACGTAGTCCTCGGCACGCGGTTGTTGCAGCATGCGCCACATTGCGTCGACGTATTCCGGCGCCCAGCCCCAGTCGCGTTCGATGTCGAGGTTGCCGAGCTGCAGGCGTTCGCCGCTGCCGTCGGCGATGCGCACCGCTGCGGCGATCACCTTGCGCGTGACGAAACGCGCCGGACGCAGCGGCGACTCGTGGTTGAACAGGATCCCGGTGCAGGCATACAGCCCGTAGGCCTCGCGATAGTTCGCGACCATCCAGTGCGCACTCGCCTTCGCGACTGCATACGGGCTGCGCGGGCGGAACGCCGTCTGCTCGTCGGCGGCAGCGCCGACATCACCGAAACACTCACTAGAGCCGGCGTGATACAGGCGCGTGTTCGCCTTCAGGAAGCGGATCGCCTCGAGCACGTTCAGGGTGCCGACCGCGATGCTCTCCAGAGTCTCGGCCGGCTGCTCGAATGAGAGTCCGACCGAACTTTGCCCGGCCAGCAGGTAGACCTCGTCGGGCATCACCTTGCCGAGCACCTGGGCGACACTGCGGAAGTCGGTGGTGACTGCCGAATGC
The DNA here is from genome assembly GCA_016703225.1 of Lysobacterales bacterium. Taxonomy (NCBI): domain Bacteria; kingdom Pseudomonadati; phylum Pseudomonadota; class Gammaproteobacteria; order Lysobacterales; species Lysobacterales bacterium. The sequence goes on along the minus strand of JADJCM010000001.1, from coordinate 1,242,861 downwards.
ACCTGCACGCGCTCGCGTGCGCCGACGCGGTCGAGGTTGCCGAAGCCGTTCATCTGCGCGTCGCGCGAACTGCCATGCACGGCATAACCCTTGTCGAGCAGCAGGCGTGCGAGCAGTGCGCCGTCCTGGCCGGAGACACCAAAAATCAGCGCGGTCCTGATCATCCTTGCCTCCTCTCGCGTGGCGTCGCTGCCGCCGAACGGTACACCGCGCTCATCTCGTGCGCGAATCGTTCGCTGCTGAACGCGGCCGCACGCTGCAACCCCGAGGCACTCGCGGCCGCGGCGCGGGCGGGTTCGCGCAGCAGCAGCTCGATGTGCGTGACGAAGCCGTCGATGTCGTCCGGCGCCACGCACGGCACCACATCGCCGGCCACCTCGGGCAGAGAGCCCGCATTGCTGCACACCACCGGCAGGCCGAAGGCCATCGCCTCCAGTACCGGCCAGCCATACCCTTCGTACAGCGATGGAAACACCAGCACCGCCGCGCGCCGATACCAGTCAGCAAGCAGCGCATCGTCGGCATCGCCGAGCCAACGTACGCGCTCGTGTATGCCCAAGGCCCCGGCCAGCGCATGCAGCTCGGCAGTGGCGGGCGGGCCGATCATCACCAGCTGGCGTGCGATCGTTGGTTCCAGGCGCGCGAAGATGCGCAGCACTTGCGCTCGATTCTTGTAGAAGCCGTTGTGGCCAACGTGCAACATGATGCCCGCTTCCCGCTGGATCTTGCTGCTTCGGCCGAGTTCACCGGACAGGCCACGGGGCAAAGGCGAAGCGACGACATGGCAGGTGTGCGCGGCTACACCAAAGCTGTCTCGGGTATCGCTCTCAGTCGAGTGGCTCACACAGATCAACGCAGCCGCTTTGCGCATCGCGTTTGCATTGCGACGCCACAACCAGCGCGCACCGGTTCCGGTGGCGGGCGCAGCCGCAAAGCGACCCTGCGCCTGCAGCCAGGGAATGATGTCGTGCACCGTCACCACGACCGGCGCGCGGCGAAGTCCGGCGGCGACATAGGCGCGACTGCCATCGAGCACATGCCAGACATCGGGCGCCCTGCCGCCGCGAAGCCGTGCCTTGATCGGCAGCATCAGCAATTCCAGTCGTTGCGCGACCGGGCCCGATGCGGTCTTCGGCGCGAGCTCAAGCAATTGCACATCGATATCCCGCGCGTGCAGGTCCAGCGCCCGCTGCAGGGTTTCGGCGTAGGCGCGCATGCTGCCGGGTAAGGCCATGCACGCGGTGCTGATCAATACGACCCGCAATGGCTCAGGCATCGTCTCAGTACCCGCGCCCCGACAGCCGCCGCGCGGCAGCAACGACGGCCCGTTGATGCTCAAGCGTGCGTGAGTCGCCGCCTTGAAGTTCGGGTCGAGCCAGCGACAGTGTGAGTCCGGCCAGCACCCCCAGAAATGACGCGATGAAAGGATCCGCTAGGATCTGTCCAGACACCACCAGACTGCCAATGTTGGCGACGAAACAGGCGAACATCCCGGCACCGTAGTGTGCTCCGAGGTTGCGCGACCGCAGGTTCTGCTGCACAACGCCAAACAAGGCCAAGCCGAGCGCGATCATTACGCTGCCCAGGCCAAGTGCGCCTGGCACACCGAGTTCGACCAGGACCCGACTGGTCCCGCTCTCCTGCCAAACTCGCGGACGATCGACCTTGACGTGGTGGGATCCCGGCGTGGCAGTACCGAGGCCTTCGCCGAAGAATCCCGATTGCCGGTAGGTATCGGCAAGGGAAGCGAAACCGTGCGTCTCCAGGCTGTCCAGCGTCTGGTAGCTGGTTTCCGAGTAGTAGCGCAGCTGGTTGCTCTCTTCGTCGAGCAGGTCGCCTGCCAGGTAAACGCTCGCGGCCGGCAGAGCGAACAGCAACAGTAGCGACCACGCTTTGGTCGCGCGACCGGCCTGCCAGTAGATCCAGATCGCCGCCAGCAGGAACACCGGCACCAGGAAGACCATCTTCCGTCGTCCGCACAGGATCAGCGCCACCGCCGCCCAGGCCGCGAGCATCAGCCAGCCCCAACGGCGCGTGCCATGGCCGGTCTGCGCCAACACCAGTGAGAGCATGCATACCGTGGCCGCATGCCAGCCCAGCACGTCGCCGCTTCGATAGAAGCCCGACACGATGTTGACCGTGTAGCCCGCGTGCATGCGAACCCAGTTGAAACCGAGAGCATCGTCGCCGAGCACCGCCCAGTGCGGCAGCGCACCCGAATACTCCAGCATCGCCCCGCTGATCGCGATGCCGTGCACGACGCAATACCACGCCAGCAGGCGGCGAAGGTCGTTGACATGCCGCAGCTGGTGGAATGCCGCTACCAAGGCCAGAAAGATCACCGAATAGGAGAAGGCGCCGATCAGGGTGAGCATCCACGAGCCCGCGCTATAGGTCGCGGAAATCAGCGCCGCGGGCACGCACAGCACCGCCAGGATCCGCAGTTGGCGGGAGATGGCACGATATTGGTCGCGAAACGCCGACCACCAGCGCCGAGTTCGAAGCAACGACATCACGATCAAGGCAGCGAAGACCGGGGTCGTGGCCAGCGTCATCCATCCGGGCGTCTCCGGGGTCAGCTTGCGGATCGGATCCTGGACTGCAGCGAGCACGATCATCAGCGCGATGCCGCTGCGCCAGCGACCCGCCGTCATCAGCGTGAACAAGGCGACCATCGCGACAAGCAGCATCGGCATGTGGCGTCCACCGTCTTCGGCGCCACCGCGTGCAGGGCAGCGAGCACGCCGTCGACGACGAGCTCGAAGGAGAAGCTTGCGAATACGAGCGCCCGTGCGTTCATGCCCATGGTCAGGAGTTGGTTGCGGTCCGCAGCGTGGACCTGCATCCGCGCAGCCAGTGCATGGACGTCGCGGCAGGGATACACGTCGCCTGTCACACCCGGCTGCACCAGATCCGCGGCGCACCCCACCTGGTCGCTGACGATCACCGGCAACCCGCTTGCCATCGCCTCGTTAACCACCAGCCCCCAGGTTTCTCCCGAATCGGAAGGCAGGACCAGACAGTCGCCTGCCGCGTACGCTGCGGCCATTTGCGATTGATTCAGGAATCCGGCGAAGCGTACCGGAAGTCCATGGCCGGCCGTCTCCAGCGTAGCGCGCAGCGGACCGTCACCCACCATCAGGAGCTGGACGTCGGCGCCCTGCGCACGCGCGACGCGCAAGGCCGCAATCGCATCGAGTGGATGCTTCTTGTCGACGAACTTGCCGGAGAACAGGAAAGTGGTGCGTTGCGGCTCCAGCCCGAAATGCGTGCACAGGGCCGCGCGTCCGGGTGCCGCACGTTGGGCGTCGGCACTGGCCGCGAAGCGTGCATTGTCGATGCAGTAGGGGGTCGGAAAGATCCGCGACGGCGGCACGCCGGCGGCAAGATAGTAGTCGCGATTGCGCGTGCCGATCGCGAGGCATGCGCTGTATCGCGCGATCAAGGCCCGATGCAGCCAGCGCTTCCACCATGCTCGCGGACGCAAGCCGTTGGCCTCACCGCGCACCAGGCAGGGCACGCCGTGGCGCCGGCAGGCGTACAGGGCCTGCAACGCGGTCTTGCTGCCCCAGCCGTTGACGATTACTGCGTCGAAGCGCCCGGCCCGGATTTCGTCGACGATTTCCGGCGTGTCGCAGCCGGAAAACGTCGTCAGTGACGGCCGACGCGACTGGTTCTGCAGTACTCGAGAGCGGTAGCCGGCGAGCAGGTCCAGGTCCCACGCAAAGGCGACACCGAACTCGCGTCCCTGCTCGCGCGCATCCGGCAGCATTGCGAAGTAGACCTGCAGGTCGATGTCGTCGCGCGCAGCCAGACGCTGCAGCCACGGCACTTGGTACTGGATGGGATGGGTTGTGGCGACGGCAATCCTGAGCCGATGCCTGGTCGCTGCTGTCGCTGCGCGCTGCGCCGAATCAATGCCAGGCATGGGGATCTCCGTCGGTCGCGTTGCTGCGCTCCGGCCCAAGGTCGGGCTGGACTGCTGGATCGTGTTCGGGCGGAGGCGGCGACTCAAGAGGGAAGTCGACCTCGTGAGGAACCAGTTGCGACACCCCAGAAGCAGCCTGATCCGGGAACAGGTCCAACTGCGGTGAGGGCTCTGCATCCGCGCTTGGAGCGACGAAATCCTGGTCGTCGCGGCGCCGGGCTGGGCGGGCTTTGCGCGACTCGTGTGCGCTACTGCTCTCGGTTGCCGAGTACACCAGCCACGGTCGCGTGGGAGTCCGCGTCGCAACCCCGCCCTGTGGCGCCAACGCAGGGCGCGCAAAGGCGAGCACCATGCCGATCTGGATGCCCAGGAACGCTGAGATGAACGGGTCGGCTAGAATCTGGCCGGACACGGTCAAGCTGCCGATGTTGGCTGCGAAAAACGCCAGCAGTCCGGCGGCATACAACCCGCCTCGAGTGTTCTGGCGCAGCTGCCGATTGGTCGCCCGCCACATCGCCGATGCGATTGAAATCAGAAGGGCGACGAACGCCGTAGCGCCCGGTACTCCCAACTCGACCAGCACACGGCTGGGCCCACTTTCCTGCCAGATGCGAGGGCGAGCAGCCGGAATCTGGTGGGAGCCAGGCGCAGCGGTGCCCAGCCCGGCGCCGAGGAACCCCGTCTGTTCGAAGGTCTCTAGCAGTGAATTGAAGCCCTGGTTGCGAACGGTCCCGAGCGTGAGATGCCCGGTCTCCGTGTAATAGCGCATCTGCGGGGACTCGTCGCCCATCCAGTCGCGTACCAGCCACACGCTGGCCATCGGGAGCAACAGGAGCCCTGCGAGCGACCACGCGCGCGCGGCGCGACCGGCCTGCCAGAACACCCAGATCAAGACGGCCCCGAACAGGGGCATCATGTAGACCATCTTCCGCCGGCCGCAGAGCAGGAGCGCGACCACCGCCCAACCGCTCAGCGCGAGCCAGGACCAACGCCGAGCCCCGGTGCTTGCAAGCGCCAGCACCAGCGAAAGCATCGCAACGGCCGACGCGTGCCAGCCGAGCACGTCGCCACTGCGATAGAAGCCGCAGATGATTTCAACCACGTACCCCCATTCGTGGCGCACCCAATTGAAGCCGAGCGCCTCGTCGCCTAGCAGTGTCCACTGCGGGAACCAGGCAAGGTACTCGAGCACACCGCCGCCGATAGCGATGCCGTGGACCACGCAATAGGCGGATAGCAGGCGATGCACGTCCGCGGGGCCGCGCGGAAAATGGAAGCCCACCACCACGGCCGACAGGATCACGCCGTAGGAAAACACGCCGAAGACAGTGAGCATCCATGAGCCTGGCCCATAAGTCGCCGAGATCAACGCGGCGGGCACCGCCATCAGCGCGAGCAACTTTAGCGATTGCGAGACGCGCGGAAAGGTGCGCCGGAACTCGGAGAACCACCCGCGGATCGAGAAGCGCGAACCGAAGATCAGCGCCGCCAATACCGGCGTGCTCGCCAGCACCAGCCATCCCGGCGTGCCGGGCGTGAGCTTGCGTACCGGATCCTGCAGCGCCGAGATCAGCACGATGGACAGCAGGCCGCTGCGCCAGTTGCCTACCGCGTGGATCGAGAGCAGGGCAATCAGTCCGAGCAGGGCGCCCTGGATCATGTCGCACGCTCGAGGACGGGCGGCTCTCCGTGTCGCTCGGGCACGCGACCGAGCAGGACGTCACGCAGGCGATTGCTGCCCGGTCGCCAGATCATGAAGGGCCGTTCGATCAACAGATCGGGAATGACACAAGCCAGCAGCACCGTTGGCAGGCCGACCAACATCAGAAGCAGCAGGCGCAGGTCCGGATCGGCGGGCCAGCCCGGGATGCTGTCGATGGCCCTCGCGCACGCCGAGATCACGAAGAAGTGGTAGAGGTAGATCGAGTAGCACATCGCGCCGATGCAGTGCAGCGGCCACCAGCCCAGCAGCGCGCGCAACCAGTTTCCGCGCAGGCGCGAGAGCATGAACAAGGGCGTGCGCAGGGGCAGCGCGGCGCGGAACGTGTTTTCACCGCCAACGCGTCGATCGGCAGGTGTCTCATCGCGGACCCGGGTTCGTGTCCAGCGCGAACTGCACGCGGCTGAACTGACGAGAAAGCAACTCGGAGAACGCTGGCCGCAATCGCATGGAGCCCAACTCCGAGAGATGGTGCGCGTCGCTGAACAAGACTTCGCCGCGGTCATAGGCCGGACAATCGCGCTGCGAACACACCAACGGGAATGGATCGATCAGCGTGACCGACTCGACCCGGTCGGTCGCGAGCGACAGCAGCGACCACGCGACGGCCCGGTTTGCATCTGCCTGATCCCTGGAGATGCCGCATGCCATTGGCGGGCGCCGTGCGAGGCAAGTTGGGACCTCGTGGTAGAACTCAGGAACCGGCGCAACGACCAGCGCTCGCAGGCCAAGCGCGCCGATTCGGCTCAGAGTCGCTTCCAGGCCGTCATGCGCCATTGCCAGTGCCCGCGGATTGCTCACGTAGGCCGACCACCGCGCTGCGATGACGACCGTATTCAAACCGGCGGCACGCAACTGCTCTACCTCGGCCAGCACATCCAGGTTGAACTGCTCGCAGCCGCGCACACGCTGCAGCCCGACCAGAGTTGGTGAGTACCCGACCAAGGGCGGGCATTCCGGCATGAAGCGAATGCGCGCGGACGAACCTGCCTGACTCGCGACCGCACCGATGGCCGGCATCAGGTGGGACGCGTGCGAGTCGCCCCAAACCAGGATGCTCGGTGATCGCCCGGTCTGGGGCTGGTCGCAATCTGCCCGCGCCAACAGCGATCCCTCGTACGGGCGGGACTGCCAGCAGGCCAGGCGCACCTTGTGCATCTCCGCGAGCGCCGATTGCATTGCCGCGTTTGCCGGATCGCCGGTCCAGATCAGCTTCGCCCAGGCGCCGAGGAGTCCGGCCAGCACGACGATGAGCAGCGAGCCTGCGGCGCCGACGGCAAACGTCCGCATCGGCGTCGTCATCAGGCGAACCTGTTTCTGGCGGACCGGCTGCTCCACGTAGCGATAACTCAGCCAGGCAAGCAGGAACGCCGTGGCACAGACCGCGGCGATGCCCGCCGATCCGATCTCGCCAAGCGTGTGCAGTCTGGCGATGACCAGCAGCGGCCAGTGCCAAAGATAGAGCGAGTACGAAATCAGCCCGACCCCGACCAGCACCGGGACCGACAACACACGCGTGCACCAGCTCGTCGCTGCGTGCTCGCAGCCGAGCAGCACCGCGGCGGTCGCGAGCACCGGAACCGCCGCTTGATAGCCGGGAAACGGCGTGTCCAGCGAGTAGGTCGTCGCGCTCCAGAGCACGCCGGCCAGGCCGAGCATCGCGAGCGCCCCTGCACCTGGGATCGGCGCCTGGCGCCCGCGAACGAGGAAGAAGACGAGCGCGCCCGCGGCGAACTCCCAGGCGCGCGTCGGTGTGCCGAAAAACGCGAATTGCGGAAAGGTCGGCGTCGTGATGATCGACAGCGTCAACGAAATCGCGAAGGTCACGATCAGCACGCCCAGCACCGCAGGCGCCGGTCCGACACCGCGGCGCACCCCGCAGCGCGCCGTCAGCAACAGCATCAGGGGCCAAGCCAGGTAGAACTGCTCCTCGACCGAGAGCGACCAGGTGTGCAGCAGCGGCTGCGTTTCGGTGGGCGCGTCGAAGTAGCCGCCCGTGGTTCTGGCAAAGTAGAGATTCGACACCAGCGCGATCGTGGCAATGGCCGACTTGGCGAGACCCTGCTGCTCGCCGCCGATCGGTGTCAGGAACGACGCACCGAGCAACAACGAGGCTGCGATGACCAGCAGCAGTGCCGGCGCCAGGCGGCGCACCCGGCGTTCGTAGAAGCCGCGCAGCGAGACGTCGCCGTGAACCTCGAACTCGCGGAACAACAGTGCGGTGATCAGGAAGCCGGAGATCACGAAGAACACGTCGACACCGACATAACCCCCGACGAATCCGGGTGCGCCGGCGTGGTAAGCGACCACCGCCAGCACCGCCACGGCGCGAAGACCGTCAATATGAGCACGATAGCCCGCGTCAGTCATGTGTTCGCGCCCAGTAGTCTCGGTCCCTTGCGGTTCAGCGAAACCGCCCAGACCAAGCCACGAAGCTCGGCAAGAAGCGTGAGCGGGATCCACCAAGGTCGGCGCAGATGGTGGCGAGTGCGAACCGCGCGGATCGGCCGCCACAATATCTGGCGCCACCAGCCAGGGCGACGCGTGCGCAGCAGTTCGTAATACGCACCAACCGAATGGGTCGGTTGCAGCGTGCGCAGATGGTGACCATGCGCGCGGGTGCCCCCGGTGGGAATCTGCAGGTGATGGATGATCGCGCGCGGCTCGTAGCGAATTGGTCCGTGCGCCTGCACATAGCGGTGCGCGAACTCGGCTTCGAAGCGGTAGGCGGCGCCAACGAAGTTCTCGTCGAAGCCGCCGAGCGCGAGGGCACTGTCGCGCCGGATCGAGAAATTTCCCCCCATGAACTCGCGGATCTCTGCGGGCGTATCGCTGTTGAAGCGGAAAGCTTCGCCCGCCTTCAGCGACTCCGCGCGCTGCCCCGGCTGTAGCACCATGCCGGCGACCAGGCTGGCGTCGGCCAACCGGTGCATCGCAACCAGTGCGGCGTCGGGCACGATGTCGTCGTCGAGAAACAGCACTCGGTCTGACTTTGCTTCCAGCAGCCCGACATTCATCGCGTGCGGAATGCTCGGTCGTTCGAGTCGAAGCCAATGAATTCGACCGGATTCGTGGAGGGCCCGCAGGCTCTGCTCTACCGTCTCAGAGTGTTGCGGCGACTGGTCCACTATCAGCAGCTCATCGGCCGGTGGACTCAACGCCAGCAAGTGAAGCGCGCTTTCCAGCAAGGTGGAGCCGCGCTGATAACTCGGAATCACGATCGCCAACTGCATCAGCGGTGGCGCACGTATCTGGCCGGTACACCGGCGACGATCGTCATCGGAGCGACGTCGTTGGTGACGACCGAACCGGCGGCAACCACGGCGACCTCGCCGATGGTCGGCGTGCGAAGTCGATCTTCGAGCAGCCGGATCATGATCCGGCGCCGGGGCGCACGCCCGTGCAAAGCAGCTGGTATCCGAGTCGCCTCCCGGCGAACGGCATTGCTAGCAGCAAGCGGTCGATCCTTTGGAGTACGCGGTACGGCAGAAGGCGCTGCAGATAGCGCACCTTCATATGGCCGGAAATGACAGGGGTTTCGTAGGACTCGACGCTGACGTCCGCGAAGCCGGCTTCGGCCACTGATTGCGCCAGTTCGTCGACGGTATACGCGTAGAAGTGGCCATCACCGTCGGCACTATTTTGGAGATGCTCCCAGCGACTCGGATCTCCGAGCGAAGCGAGGTTTGGAAGAGAGTTCCGCACGTAGTGCCAACTTGGTGTGGTGATCACGATGCGCCCGCCCGGTACCAGGACGTCAAAGAGACGCCGGCATAGCCGTGTTGGGTAGACCAGATGTTCGATGATCTGGTTCGCAAAGACGAGGTCGTACCTGCCCGGGATGGGGTCAGTCAGTACGTCAATGGTCCGGAAGGCGATGTCGCCGTGGGTTTGTCGGCTCTGCGCATAGGACAGGAACTGCGGCCTCAAGTCCACTGCAGTGACGCTGTGTCCACGCTCCGCCAAGAGCAGGGCGAGCGTGCCCTGCGCGCAACCCACATCCAGAATCGACAGCGGCTTGGAGCCGGCGATCGCCAGGTACATGTCCAACTGATTGTGGTACGACGTCCAGATCTGCGGCGCGATCCGTTGGTCCCAAATCTCCTGAACGTCATGGCGATAGAGCGCCTTGACGTCATCGGGCCAGTCCGATCGAAATACGGGTGGTTTCATGGTCTCAAAATTGCCCCGACTAACCAGCAGCGCTGGCCGACATCACGCTTGCAGGCAAGCTGGACATCAAGCAGTCGCCAATGGAACGCTCGCAAGCAGTCCACGCCCAAAGACCAACGCGCTCGCCGGTTCATGAGAGCCAGCGGAGCCCTAGTAGGCGCAGGCGTGCTCCGAGATGCATGGGCCATGCAGCCAACGCCTCACGGAAGTGCTCGGTCGCTGCCGTGGGATCCTCCTTCCGCAAGCAGCATCCGATGAAATAATGGAAGCTGGCGCGCTCGCGAGAGGAGCTTGGCATGTCGCCTCCGACGTGCTTCGGCGGAGGGGCCGGCAGAATGGGTTCTGAGGCCCCGGCTCGCCTTTGTCGCGCGCAATTTACCGCGATGGCGCCGTACTCCCGCTGGCGATCGCCATATCGGCTCGAGATGCTGCCGAGCGCATATCGCGCTTGGTAAAGCACTTCGGCCATGGACAAACACCTCCCTGTCTCGATCATTCGAAGCCAGAGGTCCATGTCCTGGGCAACCACAAAGGCTAGTCGATAGCCACCTATGCGCGAGTACATATCACGTTTGAACATCGTGCTGGGATGGCTTGATGGTCCGTGCACACCTGGGAAAGTCAGCGTATTCAGTCCTTGGAGCAACTCTGCCTCACTTATCACTACGTCAAACAGAAACTCATCGTCGGGTCCAACGAAACGAGTGCCGCAGCTGACCATGACCGCTTCTGGACAGCTCTCCAGCGCTCGCAGTTGCGCCGCAAGTCGCGAGGGCATGGAGATGTCACCGCCGGCATCTTGGCGGGCAATGTATACGCCGCGTGCGAGCTCGCACCCAACCTGAGCGCTGCCGTCAGACCCGCATTGTCTTGATGCACGACAACCAAGCGCGCGTCGAGCGCAGCGCGTTGATCGAGGATTTCCCCGCTGCCATCTGTCGACCCGTCGTCGATAACGATGAACTCGAAATCGACGCCTTCCTGCAGCAGGATGCTGTCGAGCGTTCGTGTCAACGACCCTGCGCTGTTGTAGACGCTCATGACGACGGAAACGGTGGGTGATGAAGACACGCCCTTCAGTCCATCCAGGATTGGCGCAAGGTATCGGCACCGCTTCTGCGGCCGAGCCAGGCACTGGCGCGGTCGGACACGATGGCGCTTGTTTTCCAGCCGATGAACTTCGCCAGCCATCGATAGGCGCTCATGTCGCTGGTGCCGCCACCTGAGGCGGCGCGAGCAATCGAAAGTAGATCAGCGGCTGCTCCGGCGGCGCCTGACGCACCGCATTCTCTCGCTTGTCGAAAGACCCAACGAGCAAAATGCTTCATTTCCGGTGCATCGAGTGCAACGCCCGCCCTGCAGGCATTCGCCAGCAGGGCCGCAAAGAAGCGGACGCGATCCTGCGGCGATAGCCAGCGACCACCGCCGGTTTGGCGGGTGCCCGAATGTTGGCGCTGGTCCGTCACGAACTCCGGGCAGTAGACCAGCTTGATACCCAAGCCGCCGGCGCGTGCGTCGTACTCCCAGTCCTGCGAGTAGCGCAGGTCGCTCCATGGACCGATCGCATCCGTGGTCGTGCGCCGCCAAAGCGGAGCATTGGTGTTCCACCAGCGATCGACGAGCAGCATCGGAAACAGCGACGTGAATTCTCGGCCGGACCATTTGTAGGGGACGTCTCCGGGCGGTTCGCCTTCGGGACAGAGGCGAATCCGGCCGTAGGCAGCGCCGCATTCCGGCTTGGCGCGAAGTGCTGCGATTTGTACCTCGAATTTGCGCGGCCAAATCGAATCGTCACTGTCCAGATACTGGATGAACTCGCCGCGGGCCCGAAGTCGGCCGCGTTCGCGGGCCGAGCCTGCACCGCGGTTCTGGGCCCACTCATAAAACACGACGCCGGGATGGTCTGCTTCCAGTCGCTGGCCTGTTGCGACAGTGTCGTCGGTGGAACCGTCGTCGCAGATCAGGATCTCGATGGGCCGCCATGTCTGTGCCAGAACACTGTCGACCGCATGGCGCAACATGTCGGCCCTGTTGAACGCCGGGATGATCGTCGATACGAGGCCAGGGACGATTTCAGGCAAGACGCGGCTCCTTGGCACCGAGGCGCAACGCGGCGTCGATGAACGGCAAGACCTCTACGCGCGGGTCGTTGGCGAGGTCGGCGCAAAACGACGCGAAGGTCCCGCGCTCGACATTCAAGCGGTGACCGCCGCCGACCCCATGGAACACGAATACTGCCCATCGTGTTCTTCCCACTGCAGTTTCAAGGGCGCTTCGCAAGCCCGAAAGATTGGCGCCGTCGCCATCCACGGCGCGAACGCGATGCCAGTCCTCCGGCAGCGCCGGCAGAGCGTCCGGTGCGACACCTCCGCAACGCGCGGCGGGGAAAAACTCACGAACCAGCGGCGAGTAATCCCTGCGCTGCGAGCCGACATCCAGACGATGTCGGTCTACAAAGCCCATGATGCGTGTACGTTCTAGACCCAGTCTGGTTAGCACGCGTCGAGGCCAGCCGGGCCGACCCAACCACGGATTGCTGCATGGAAAGGCAAAGCTGCGGGTCGTTCGTCCGTCAATTGCTTGCAGAATGCGGTTGGCAACCACTAGTTCGTGGCGCATCCGGTCCAATGAGTAGTCATCGAGTGCTATCCCGTGGGTGACCCATGGCTTGCTCGACACGCCAGGATGGAACACCGTGTGGTTGCCAAGTTCGTGGCCGCGCATCGCCACGGCAGTCCAGTCCTGCATGCGCGAGCAAAAGGACTCACTTCCGACGTTGACGTAAAAGCTTGCGCGCAATCGATGTCGCTCGAGCGTTGGGACTGCGACGTCGAGATGTTCGGGAAGTGCGTCGTCAAACGTCAAAGACACTGTAACGGGAAGACTCATGCTTGCTTCGACTTCCGGCAAAGATGGACGAATTCTCGCTTGAGCTGCAGACATCCAACGATTTGCGGCGGCAACTCCGTCGTGGAAAACACGGATACCTCGAAGCCCGTGGCCCGCAAGCGATTCCGAAAGTCGTCATCAGTGTAGTTGCGGTAGATCCCATCGTCGCCGAAAGCAGCCATTCTCTCTTCGGCGCTGTTCGTCTCCTGCGTGGTTTCACCCCAGTAGAAAGCCGGAACTTGAAGTATTGCCAGCCCATCCGGGTGCAGCACCCTAAGGACTTCGCGCATCGCCGCGCGATCGTCTTGCAACGAGTTGAGCACGTGGCAGCAATAGAACAGGGAGACCGATCCATCCGGAAATGGCATGTTGACAATGTCGAGGTGTGCGTCGCCCGCTGCGCGAATGTCACCGCTTCGGTAGCACATGCCATGTGCTGCGGCGGCTTTGGCCAGACTGGGGCCGAAGCCGTGCTCCGGTGCGACGTGCACGAGCAGTCCGCCGCGAACAAACAGTTCTTGGTGCGCATCCAGATACAGACAAACCAAGCGATGCGGCGGCTTGGAACGGCACATTGGACAAAGAAAGTCGGGCTCGACGTGATAAGCGGGTGGAAGATCAATTCCATGCGGGAGAAAGCTCCGCCATCTTCCGCCGCAGATGTTGCAGCGACGGGCGAGCCCGAAGTAGTAAGCGCGGGTGTGGTAGCGACGAATCCAAGGGCGCCATGACGCTGGAACGATTCGACGCAGTAGAGACTTGAGGCTCATGGGGAGTGCGCCGCCGGAGAGATCGGACGACAAAGAACGAGGTCTTCGCGAATCAGTCCGAGTCGCTCGAAGTCCGACGGGCTGAACTTCGCCGCCAAGTCGACTCGTTCGACTCCGAGTCCCCCTTGGCCAAAGCGTTCGACCACGTCCTGACCATGCAAGTGAGCGATGTCGGGGTCTCCAAAGGCCTTCATGCGCCGCGTAGTGTCGCGACGGTCCGGAATGCTGAGGGTTCGCGCGTTGGGCGAGACTGGAACCTGGATCAGCAGCATTCCGTTTGCGTGCATGACCCGTCCGATTTCCGACAATGCAGCCACGTCATCGTCCACCATGTTCAGCACATGCGAACAGTAGACTAGATCGAAACTGGCGCTGGCAAATGGCAGTGCGCGCACATCGAGCCTAATTCCTTCCGTCGCGCGAAGGTCTCCACTCACGTACTCGACGCCGGGATGTGCACGTAGCCGGGCCGCGATTGACGGCTCCGGGGCTAGGTGCAGGAGTCGACATGGGCGAACCGAGCCGTGCAGATGGCGCTCGAGATACAGCCAGGCCAGGCGGTGGCGTTCTCGCGATTGGCAGACCGGGCAAACTGATTGTGCGCGGATCGGATTCCCATGAGGCAGGAAGGTCCGGAGATGACTGCGGCATAGCACGCAGTACCGCGCGAGGCCGAACCAGCGCAGACGACGCCACGTATGACCGGCAGGGCGACGAAGCAGGGTTGCGATGGAAGACTTCCGCGAACTCATGAACGTGACTCCAGACCAAGTTCGAAGCCCATCTGGTCGTCCACCCAGTCCAGAGTGTCGGCCAATCCTCGCGCGAGATCGAAGCGCGGGTGATAGTCGAGGTAGCGTCGGGCGTCCTCGATGTCAGCCGATGTATCGCAGGCGTACTTGTCCAGCTCCCAAGGATCGACGAAGCGTCGCCGCAACGCGTCGCGCGTCATGCGCACGAGTCGCCGAACGGCGCGCACTGGCAGTGGGCGAGTACCCAGCATGCCTTCGAGGACGCGTTCAACCTGGGCCAGCGCGCGGGCCCCTCGTCGATTCAAGAGCGATTGGGACGATAGCGATGGAGGTTCGACGAGGCCGAGGTGGCGGACATACGCGCCAAAGAGGTCGCGCCAGCGATAGTCGTTTCCGTCGGTGATCAGGAATCGCCGGCCATCGGCTTCCGGTCGGACTCCCGCAGCGAGCAGGGCGTCCACCAGGTTGTCGATGTACACGGCGTTCGCGACCGGAGAACCTTGATCGACGTATCGGAACATGCCGTTCTTCAGCTCGCGCATCTGACGCATCGTGAACACATGCGACCGCGGGCCCCACACGTAGGTTGGACGAACGATGACGGTCGAGAGCTGTGAGCGCGCCTGTGCTTCGTCAATCAGTCGCTCGGCGACGACCTTTGAATCGCTGTAGTCACGACCGGTCATGATGAGTGGCGAGGCACTGGACAGTTGCAACCCAGGCTTCATCGCGTGCACGGCGACGCTGCTGACATAGACCAGACGCTGAACTCCGGCGGCGACGCACGCAGCAATCACGTTCGCAGTACCGTCGCGATTGGTCCGCAAGTAGCCGCCTGCTTCTGCGGGGCCGCTCGCACAATGAAAGACGATGGCGCAGCCGCGGACGGCTGCCCTGAGCGACTCTGCATCCATGACATCGGCTTCGACCAAGTCGGCGGTCGAGCGGGAAATCCAGGTTGCCTTGCGCCAATCCCGGACAGTGACTCGCACCCGCGCTCCCTGCTCGAGCAACAGACGCTCTGCCAGGCGACCACCGACGAAGCCGGTACCACCGATAACGAGGACCGGCGTGTCGCGGTAGTTCACCAGCACTGCCCCGGTGTTGGAGTGACCGCTGGCAAAGGGCGTGTTCGCTTTCGTCCATAGAGATCCTCGACCAGCCGAACGACGCGAGTGGCCTCGTTGCCATCGATCTGCGGTCGCACTCCAGAGTGGATCGCGCCGACGAAGTCATCGAGCTGGGCTAGCCAGCATTGGGCGGGATTGGACATTCCGCTCTCGACGCGATGCAGCGATCTCCGCCCGTCACGTTCGACCGAATACTCGATCGTGTCGCGATTGGTGAAGGAGATTTGGCCGCGCTCGCACGTGATCTCGAATCGGGAGGGCAGTCGACAGGTTCTGCTGATCCTGAAGTCAGCAACAATGCCGTCACGGAATGCGAGCCGAGCCTTTGCGTTACTTTCCAGGCCGCCGATCGCGTCGTCCTCATAGGACTCGATCGAAGGATCGCCGAACCAGTGAATCAGCGAGTCGAGCGAGTGGATGCCGGCATTGACCAAAACGCCGCCGCTCACCTCGCTGCGCTTGAAGGTATAGCCGCTGCGAGGGCTCCACGCGTAGGGCGCTCCTTCATGCATGCGCACGGCTCGGACGTGACCCAGTCCATGCTCGGCCAGCAGATGCTGCAAACGCGCTCGCACAGGATAGAAGCGAAACATGTGCGATACCGCCAGGACGCGCCCCGAGGACCTCGCGCCCTCGATGATCTCGTGGCACTCGGAAACAGAATTCGCGAGTGGCTTCTCCGCCAATACATGCAGGCCACGCTGGAACGCCGCCGCGATCAGCTGCGGGCGCACTCCCGGAGGCGTGCAGATGATCGCGGCGTCGAGTGGAGTGTCCACTGCATCAAGTGTCGATGCGAAAGATTTCGCCTCCCAACGCGCTGCAACCGAGCGCGCGCGCTCCAGATCGGGATCGACCACTGCAGAGAGGGTGACGCCAGGGTGGGCGTGCACGGTCGGAAGGTGCATCTCGTCCGCGATCGCCCCACAGCCGATGATCGCCAAGCGCAGACTCATGGAATCTGCCTCAATGCCCCGATCCGCTGGGACCGGGGGATCTCCATCTTGCGACGAAAGAACTCGACGTTCATCTCGCGTTCTACGCCCGACTTGGAAGGCTGTGGTGGATGCCACAGGTGTACGAATGGGAGATAACCGAGGCGGCAGTGGCCCACTTCGCCACAGCGGTCGTAGAACTCCGCGTCCTCGCCGCCCCAGCCGACGAAGGCTTCGTCGAAGCCGCCGATCGCGTCGAATGCGTCACGTCGAATTGCGATCGTGCCGCCCTTCCAGTTCTGGACGACCTCCTCGGGCGTCAGCGAGTCGTCGAAAGTCTCCATCAGTTCCACTTGGCGAGCACCCGACGGATCAAGATAGAACAGGAAGCGCTGCAGCGACGCAGCGGCAAAACCGCGGTCCTCGATGGCATGGACGACCTCTTCTGCGTAGCGACGCGGCACGCAGATGTCACCATCCTGGAAGACAAGGATGTCGCTGCGCGCCAGAGTCGCGCCCACGTTGTAGGCGCGCGTCTTGTGCCAAGGTTGCAGGAACTCATGTTTGGCCAGGTGCCGGTAGACGATCCCTTCGGGCATCTGCGCGATCAGCGGACGCGGCGACTCGTCAACCACGATCACCTCGACCGGCACCACGTGCTGCGCGAAGATGCTGCGGATCGTGAGACGCAATTGCGGCAGTCGGTCGGCACCGGAGTGCGCGAAGATGAACGACACCTTCGGAGCGCCGAGAGCGCGAGGCGGCTCGTCAGCAAAAGCAATTGGCCATTCGCTCAATGCCGCTCGCATCAACTGTCGGGCGAGCGATGGGAGAACCAGCGGCGCATGCAGTGTGCTGCCCCAGAGCCAATCACAACGGACGCCTCTCTGCCCCGGCTCTGGCACCAGTCGTTCGATGCGGTTGCAGACTGAGATCCAGCCGTCGTTTTCGCTGCAGTGGCCCGGGCCCGATCGGGCCAGTGCACGCCGGTACCTGACGAGGTCGAGCAGCACCACACCCGGAAGCCCGACCAAGCGTTGCCACGGCGTCACTCGGAGAACTCCGGTGCAAGCCAGTTGCGCGACCAGTTCTCGAGCACAAACAACAACCAGAGCTTCAATTCATGAGCCGGCGTGCCGAGCCAGCGTTCGAGTCCCGCCCGGTCCAGAAGTCCAAGCCGGACCAGCGATCCGTTGCGCAGGGCGGTGTGGATCGTCGCCTGTTCGATCAGGCGGTGCCAGGGAAAGGAAAAACCCTGCTTGGGCTTCGTGCACAGTGAACCGGGGAGATTGCGGGCTGCAAGCCTACGCAGCAGGGGCTTGCCCTGGTCGCCCGACTCAAGAAGCGCCGGCGGCAGCGACATCGCGAACTCCGCGATCCGATGGTCGAGCAGCGGCACGCGGACTTCCAGTCCGTGAGCCATTGACGCGCGATCGACCCGGGCCAGATTGCTGTCGACGAGAAAGCTGTGGATGTCGACGTGCTGCCAATGCTTGGTCAGTCGCGGCGACCAAGGATTGTGCCGTTGCTCGGGAATGCCGCCGCGATGCTCGAACCGCGCCGCAAAGACCGAGGGGAAAAGCTGCACGAGTTCATGGAGACCGAAGGAGGGAAAGTGCAACAGGTGGTAGTACTCGTCCTGGCCAGCGCACCCTTGCGGCCACTGCCTCCCCAACCCCAGGCGACGCCGCCATCCCTCAACCAACCATGCCAGTCTGCGTCGCGGCGTAGCCTTGACCTGCCGGTACCAGGAGTAGCCGCAAAACAGTTCGTCACCGCCATCACCCGACAGCGTGACCGTAACGTGACGCCGCGTCTTGCGGGCTAGATGCCAGGTCGGAAGAAGCGACTGGTCTGCGATCGGTTCGTCGAAGGCGGAGAAGAATAGGCGGGCGTCAGACTCCGTCCTCGGCGCCAGGGTGGCCGGGTCGATCTCGTCGACATGGTGGCGAGTACCGACGTGCATCGCTGCCGCCTCGGCATCGCCGCGCTCCGAGCCGCCCCAATCCCCGAAATCAACGAAAAAGCTGTCGACTGCGTTGGCGCCGCGATTGGCATACGCCGCGATCAGTGACGAGTCGATGCCGCCGCTGAGGAAAAGTCCGATCGGCACATCGCTGACCATCTGCTCGCCAACGGCGGAAGCCACCAGCGCGTCGGCACGATCCACGGCCTCGCCTTCGCTCAGTACAGACTCCGTTTGCGGGAGGGACCAGAATCGCTGAATCGTGGCACGAGCATCCACGCGCTCGAACAGCAGTGTCGAGGCGGCGGGCAGACGCGAGATGCCCTGCCAGATCGAGCGCGAGCCGGCGACGTAGCCGAGGCGCAGGAAATCGAACAGACCATCCTGATCGACGACTCGACCCTGTTTCATCAGCTGAAGCAGCGCCCGCGGTTCCGATGCGAAGATCAGCTCGCTGCCGTGGATCGCGTAGTACAGGGGCTTTACGCCGAGGTGATCGCGCGCCAGCAGCAGCCGCCTCCGAGGGTGATCCCAGACTGCAAACGCGAAGATGCCGCGCAGGCGGCGAACGACCTCCGCGCCCCATTGCTCGTATCCGTGGACGATGACCTCCGAGTCGGACTTCGATGCGAACCGATGTCCGACGGCTTCAAGTTCTTTGCGGAGCTCAAGAAAATTGTAGATTTCGCCGTTGAATGTGAGCTGGATGCTGCCGTCTTCATTCGCCATCGGCTGGCGCCCGGCCTCGCTGAGGTCGATGATCTTCAGACGGCAATGGGCGAGATAGACGTCACGGTCCGGCGACGTCCATTCGCCAAAGCCATCGGGACCACGATGCTTCAACGTCAGCGCCGCGTCGCGCAATCCGCGGTGGTCCTCACGTCCGACAGTGCCGAAAATGCCGCACATCAGCGCAGGTGGAATCTCCGCGCCAGACGCGTTGCCAGGGCGCGCAGGGGATTGCCACCGGGGATGAAGTCGCGCAACGTATAGCGCGCACCGATCTTCGGGTAGCGACCCACGGCGAACCATAGGCGAGCGACGCGAGTGAGTTCACCCGCCTCGACGTCGTAGCGGTTCGCCATCAGCCACTTTCCCGCCTCGGCAGCGCGCTTGACCGTTGACGGTGCTTCTTTCAATCCGGGCAGGGTGTCGATCGTCTTGGCGTAGTCGCGCACGATGCGCAGGCCGTGTTTGTCGCGCTGGGCCTCATGCATGGACCGTTCGGCCATCAGGCGATCGAGCTTGCGCGCTGAATGCTTCAACGCCATGCGCAGCCACAAGTCGGTGTCGGCGGCGTACGGCACTTCCTCGCGCCAGCCGCCGAGTGACTTCGCCAATGGCATTCTGAAGAATGTCGAAGGCTGAGGAATCCAGGTTTCCATCGTCAGCACGCCGACCAGCGAATATGGCGCGAGCTGTGTGCGTGAAAGCTCCTTGCCTTCGGCATCGACTTTGGCGATGTCGCCAAACACGAAAGCCAGCGCGGGATCCGATTGCAGCGCTGCGACACCGGCACTGATCGCACCAGGCAGGTAGAAATCATCCGAACTCTGGATTGCACCAATCTCGCCGCGCGCACGCGCGAAGCCCTTGTTCACGGCTTCGACAACACCGCTGTCCGGCTCAGAGACCCAGCGCAGTTCCGGGTGATGCGAGAATTCTTCAAGAATTGATACTGTTTCGTCCCTGGACGCGCCGTCGATGACCAAGATCTCAATCGGCCGGTAGTCCTGCGACAGGATCGACTCCAGAGTACGCCGAATGAAACGACCCTGGTTGTAGCTGGGCACGATGATCGAGACCAGCGGACGTGCCGCGTGGGGATTGGACTCAGAAGCCATGTCTAGTCCGTTCCAGACCATCGCGCCACGCGCGCAAGAGATCCAGTTCCTCGCGTGCAAAGAAGTTGTGCCGTACCAAGGCCTCGTAGCAGCGCTGCAGGTTCTCGCCGATCGCGCCTGTGCCCGGGAGCAGCGCGGTGTCCGCGAGCACCTCGGCCAGCTCACGATTGCGCTGGTAGCCCGGGATCTCGTCGTTGAAGTCGCGCATCAGATTGTGCAGGTTGCGGTCCTGCACAACTTCCGCGGCATGGAACACGACACCCAGCCCCAGTTCCCAGAGGCAGCGCTGCGCGACGAAGCTGCGCCAGATGTCGGTCATCCGGAACGAGCAGAAGCTCGGCAGGTACAGCAGCGGATAGACGTCCGGCCACCACCAGGTGCTCTGGCTGTTGAACGGACACCATGAGCCCGGCGCCAGCACGACGCTCGGGCCGCCGTCAAAGTCGAAAGGTCGATCGAGCACGAGTCGCCAGACCGCGTCGACGTCGGGCGCGCCGTTGGCCAGGCCCTGCTGGATCGGCGCACGGACGACGCGGGTCGCAGCGGCGAGGGGCGGCGGCGAAGCGCTCGAGCGAACGACTTCATCGAGCGGCAGTCCGCGTGGCCAGATGCGTTCCGAACTGAAGCTGCGATAGACGTTGACCCAGCCCGGACTGTCGATCTGCCGCGCCTCGACCTCCTGTGATCGCGGCGACCAGGCGTCGAGCGGTGCATTGTCGTCGTCGGTCTCATAGATGCAGCGGGCACCGAGGCGGATCGCCTCGAGGTAGCCGATATTCTTGCGGGTATAGTGGCCGGTCGGGCCGACACGTGCGAGTTCGAAAGGTGACTCGAATTGAGCCGCCAGATCAAGGAACACCGCCCCAGCGGCATCGAAGCGAGCGGGACCCTTGCGATCTCCGATGATGAGCAACGGTGCTGCCAATTTGTCGAGCCTCGCGAGCAACTGCTGCACCGCAGCCGTAGGAGACTGGATCGTCGTGATGACGACGGCAAGAGCGG
The DNA here is from genome assembly GCA_016703225.1 of Lysobacterales bacterium. Lineage (NCBI taxonomy): Bacteria > Pseudomonadati > Pseudomonadota > Gammaproteobacteria > Lysobacterales > Lysobacterales bacterium. Next base: position 1,221,752 of record JADJCM010000001.1, on the reverse strand, counting down.
TCACCGCGATCTATCCTGTGCTTGTTGTTGAAAGGGGCTCCCGGAACGAGTGTCGCTCACGCTTGGGCCCCCATGAGCTTGCGTACCGTCGTACGGGAGGGAAGTTCGAAGTATCGGTAAGTCAAGTGCGAAACTCCCAGGACCAAACCAGCGTAGAGCAGGAACCCACCGGTCGTATCGTGCAGGACGGTAACCCACATCGCATCGGCCGCTGTTCCTGCAGCGAACTCGCGTAGGTATCGCAGTGCGAAGTAGATCGGGTAGTGCATGAGATAGATCGAATACGAAATGATTCCAAGATACGAACATCGGTGCATCAGGTTTGCCCACCGAGGGCTGTCAAACGCAAACAGCACGATGCAGAGAAAGAATATCCAAGGAGCCGCAAAGTCCAGATCGCGGTGATCGGGCCTCGAAACCAGCATTAGAGCAAGCGCCGCCGCCAGCGCTGGCAGACGCAACGACCACCCCTGGACAATGCGATGGTCGCGATATGGCACCAAGCGCAGGTAAGTGCGATAGGCGACGATTCCCAGCAAGAACGAACTGGCGCCGCGCACAAGCCCCAGGTTCACGAGCCCAAAAATGTTTGGCAGCGATGTGGCAAGCGTTCCCGCTTGAGCCGCCAGCAGCGCGAATCCCACGCAGGAAGTGACGAGAAGCGCCCACGTCGGAGTCCTTCGTGACACCAGGAAAAAGAATGCGAGGTTGACCCAGAGTTCCACCGAGATGCTCCAGCTCGGTGCGTTCCATGTCAGTTCGCTGGTGTGCAGGCCGACGTTCTGCATGAGTAAGAGATGCCCGACGAAGGTCTCGGCTGTGCCGTCGGCGTAATCCGGCAGGGAGCGAAAGCGCAACAGGCACAAGGCCGCGAACAGCAGCAAGGTGGCCAGGTGCAGCGGATAGAGACGCGCAAGGCGCGCTACCAGGAACTGGCCGAAACTCACAGGCGCTCCGTAGAGATAGCGACTCGCGAGAATGAATCCGCTGAGAACCAGGAAGAAATCCACGGCCAAGTGGGCCGAAAGTTGGCCTGTGTAGTGACCGACAGCCACGATGCAGGCTGCGACACCTCGCATCAGATCCAAAGTCACGAAGTGCGTCTGCAGACGAGCGACCGATCCGATGTCTTGGCTCCCTGGCGACGACTCGACGGCGTTTGAAGCGTCAGGCCGCAGCTGCACGTCCGAGCACCTGATGGTAGAGGTTGAGATACTCATCGACGACCTTGTCGTCATCGAAAAGGTTGCGCACATGCTCGATTCCGATCAGGGCCATCCGACTCCGCAGCAACGGGTCCTCGGCAAGCTCGCAAATCGCTGCAATGGCGCCTTCTATGTCTCCGCGTGCAACGACGCGCCCACCGGCACCATCAATCACCACTTCCGGGATGCCGCCGGTGTCGAATGCGACTACCGGCGTGCCGCAGCCCTGCGACTCGGCAGCGATGCGACCGAAGGCCTCGGCTTCCGACGTCACTAGCGTCAGGTCGGCGATGCCGTAGCAGGTTGCCATGTCGGAGGGTGAATGCTGGAACGGTAGTGGTACAGCTCCCTTAAGATCGACCGAAAAGCTGTTCGCATTGGGGCCGATCACCAGAGGGCGGATCCGTGCAGTAGCGGGGACCCCCGACAAGATTCGCCTCGCATCACGCGGAGCTTGGAAGCTGTTCAGACCATTGACGGTTTGCCCGGCCAGCAAGACCCCGATTTCGTCTGCTGCAATGCCGAGCTCAACGCGTCGGCGGGCGCGCTGCTCAGCATCTAGCGGCCTGAAAACGCCCAGGTCGATTCCGTTGTAGATCCGCGACATTGACTTGCCGGCGAAGATTGGACTTTCGTTTACTGCCCGCAGCAGCCAGTCTGAAATCGCGACGGCATGCAGGTCGGCACCTTGAATCGCTCGGCGCTTTCGAAGCCAGTTGAAGCGCGTACCGTCGCGCGGAATGCGCGGCACCCGTTCGAGGTCCGGGCAGGAGCCGCAGCCCGAGCGCCAACCTTGGCATTGGTCGAAGCAGGCGCAATGTCCGGTCAGCAACCAGTTCTCACGAAGCGTAATGACTCCCGGCACCTCGCGGGTCAGCAGCGGAAGCGCGGCGATGTCCGCATACCCTGCCGAGCCCCACAGCGAATTGAAGTGCACGACGTCGAAGTGGTTGCGGATCCGCTGGCCAAGCGCGCGAAAGCTTGGGTTGTAGATGTCCTGCCAGCCGAATCGGTGTTCCAGTGCCCTGGCCAATCGACGAGAACCAGGCACTCCCCGCACATAGGGGATCGCCTCGACCCCAAGTTGATCAGTCCGGCGCTCACCGACAAACATTGTCGATTGATGACCGCGGCGGCGGAGGCCACGATGCAAGCCAAGCACGCTGCGCTCGGCACCGCCGCCTGCGTCCGCTGCGTGAACGATAGCCACGCGAAGCGTTGAGGTCATGCGCCTTGCTGCAACCGCCATTCGGCGAGCACGAGCAGCGCCCAGAGTCGATGTCCATGATCGAGGTTCTTGCGATGGGCGCTCACCATCCCGCGAATTTCCTCGAGGTCGAACCAATCGTCCAGCGCGGCGTTTCGGTCGAAAAGGCGTTCTTGAAGCGTAGCCTTGGCGTCCGCCATCCAGTCCCCGACGGGGACCGAGAAGCCCTTTTTCGGCGCGACCAACGCCTCCCAAGGATAAAACTGGCTTGCCACACGCTTGAGCGCGTACTTCCCGCACGAGCCAAGGGTGCCGTCAGGTGCCGCCGTGGCGCGTAGCCGCAGATTCGGAGGCATGCGAGCGACGGTTTCCAGCAACAGGTGATCGAGCAGAGGCACGCGCACTTCGAGGCCATGGGCCATGCTCGCGATGTCGACCTTCGCAAGATTGTCGTTCGGCAGATAAGTCTCGAAGTCGACCTGCTGAGTGCGGCTCAGCACGTCGCCCGCCGGTGCATGCGCGAACTGCAGGCGATTCCATTCAAGCGTGGCGCGCGTTCGCAGGCGGTACTCGCTTCGCCACAATCGTTGGCGTGCGCCATCGTTGAACCACGGGGAGCGGTCGTACCATGTCTGGGCCAGGTCGGGCGCTGCGGTTAGCAGCCCGACATGACGCAGCAGGTTTCCCGCGGCTCTTCGAATGCGGCGTGCGCGTCCGTGCAACGCGGGATACGCGTCCACCAACTTCGGGAAGTACGAATAGCCGGCGAAGACCTCATCGCCACCATCACCGGAGAGCACCATGGGCACCTCACGTCGGGCGGCCTCACAGACGCGCCAGGTGCAGACTGCCGAACTGTCCGCAAAAGGCTCGCCGTAGTGGTGGACGAGCCTCGGCAGCAGCTCAATGGCGTTCAGTCCGACGGCCTTCTCGTGATGGTGAGTTCCGGCGATATCGGCAAAGCGACGCGCCGGCTCGCGCTCGTCAAACTCCGGTGCGTCGAAGCCGATCGTAAACGTTCGCAGCGGGTTGGCCAGCTCGCGAGCCGCATAGGCGACGACCGTGCTCGAATCAACACCACCGGACAGGAAAGCGCCGAACGGCACGTCGGCGACGAGATGCGAGCTCACGGCATCTTTCAGCGAGGCATCCAGCGACTCGATCCACTCCGTCTCGGAACGGTGGGAGTCTGGCTGCCAGTTCAGGCGCCAATAGCGAGTGGGACCCTGGACGTATCCGTCGGCACCGATGATCAGATGATGGCCCGGCTCAAGCTTGCGCATGCCACGATAGATCGTGAGCGGCGCCGGAATGTATTGCAGGTGCAGGTAGTGATCGAGTGCATCGAGATCGACGCTGCGATCCAGCCCCGGCCACGCTCGGAATGCCTGGATTTCGGACGCGAAGGCGATGCCGTTGCGGTCGAGGGCATAACAAAGTGGTTTGATGCCGACCCGGTCGCGCGCCAGCAGCAGGCGCTTCAGGCGCCCGTCCCAGAGCGCAAATGCGAACATGCCGCGCAGATGATGCACGACATCGGCACCACACTCCTCGTATCCGTGCACGATTGTCTCGCAATCGCCGTTGCTGCGGAACCGATGGCCTCGCGCCACCAGTTCGGCTCGCAGCTCGCGATAGTTGTAGATCTCACCGTTCGCTACCAGCCAGATGGTCTCGTCTTCATTCGACAGCGGCTGTCGACCCGTAGCAGGATCGATGATTGCAAGACGTCGGTGCGCGAGTGCGACAGGGCCTTCCAAGTGGACGTCGCCGCCATCGGGGCCGCGGTGTTCGAGCCGCGCATTCATGGCGTCGGCCACGTCGCGCCGCGCTGGTCGGCGGTCAAAGTGCAGATGACCGGAGATGCCGCACATCAGCGCTCAGAATCCGGTTTGCGCAATTGCATGTTCAAGCGTTCAACGCCGCTTCGTCGACGTCGAGGAAGGCGGCGAACCTGCTACGGAATACCTCTGGACTGAACTCCTGCCGAATCGCCTGAATGCGCGCGTCGGCGCAACTCGCAAGAATGTCGGCATCCATCAGACGCAAGAGAGCGTTCGTGATTGATCCTTGATCGAGAGAACTGCAGCATGTGCCAATTGGGTACCGGGCAAGAAACCGGGGCAGAGATGCCCATTCGGGCGCATGAATGAGAACCGGCAAGTCGGCGGCCAAATAGGTGGACAACTTGGTGGGAAAAGACAACCTTGAGAACGGCGCCCAATCCGGCTCAAAGGGTTGCGGAAGGTAGCCAACGTCGCATTCGGCGAGCGCTGCCACTGTTGCTTCGGTGGATGGCAGCCAGCCCCTGTATTCGATGCGTCGGCTGGTGGTTGCCTCAAGCGTGAAACGTTGCCCGAATAGCCTCAGTATTACTGGCCTGCCCCGCAATTCCCAACCTGCCTGATCCAGCGCAGCGAGCAATGCGTCGAACGCGCTTCGTGCGCTCACGCTTCCAGCGAAGCCGATTATCAGGCACGAATTCAGCTGTCGAAGGCCCTGCGCCAGCGGCTTTTGCGCTGGCGCGATGCCGTGCCGGAGGATAACTGCGCGCACGCCGAATACGGCCTCGTACGACGCCTGCATCTCTTCGCCGATCACCGCGCAGCTTGTGGACGCATGAAGTGCCCTGGAGAAATCGGTCTTGAGCACCAGCGAAGTGAGTCGGTCGACGTTGAAGTGGCGCGTGTTGTGATCGATGTCGTCCCAGACCACAAGTCGCAGCGGTACCTGGAGATCGCGAGCGACGCATTCGGCCAGCTTGATCGAAGCAGGGGCGTCGAGGACTGCCCACAGCTCCTGGACGCCTTGGGCCCGGCCCCAGTTGACGCATGACCTTCGCGCGTGAATAAGGGCACGGCCGTTCGACACGGTCAAGGACACCCACTTGAGGAATTTGCGAAAAGGGTCCAGCTGCCGGCCCAAACCGGCTGCATACGGGACATGGACCCAATGAACCGGAACGTCTGAAATGCCTCGACTGTCGCCGGAGCGGTCAGTCTTGCTCGTCAGGACCGAAATGCACAGGCTGCCAATGGGGAGCAGTGCGCAGAGGTCCGAAAGTATGATTCCGCCGACGCCGTCCGGGACAGGTGGAGTGCAGGTCAACAGCATCCGCTTGCGGCTTACAGGCACGCTGGCTGCGCCCACAAAGCTGGAGCCCCTTCGTTCAAGAGGGACTCGCGTTCCCATTAGGTGCGATGAACACTGCGTCAATCTGGAGCAGTCGACCGTCGCGCACGACCGGATCGAACAAGTTGGACAACACGTACCCGTGTGCATCCAGAAGCTCGAAGTATTCGCCGAGCCTGGGCTGATGCTCGTACGTCGGGCATGCGATCAATTCGAGATAGACCAGCCGGATTCGACCGGACCCCAGCATGTTTCCAGCACCCTTTAACACCGCAAGTTCGAAGCCTTGGACGTCGATTTTCAAGATATCGATTTTGTCGATGCCATGCTCCTGACAGAAGACGTCGATCGTTGTCGATGCGACTTCGATCTCGGAAACAGTTTCCAGCAGGCCGCGTCCCCAGTGTTGCACCGCTCTAGCGTCGGTTCGCAATACTGAACTTGTGGCGGGAGCAGCGTTTGCGTTGAGAACGACCGGTCTACCATCTGCGCTAACCGCGAGCTGAAACAAGCGTGCGGTATCGGTCTTCAGGCGTTCGCGAAGCAATTCAAACGACTGGGGATTCGGTTCAAAACAGCATATCTGCGCCTCAGGAAAGAGCTTCCGATATACGGTAGCAACCTCGCCTGTGAAGGCACCGATGTCGAAGATCATCGGACTCGCTTCTTCAACCAGTTGTCGCTGCCACTCAAACGCTCCAGGAATGCGAAACTCCTTCTGGCGCAACTCGTATCCAAAGCGGAGTAGCACCTCTCGAACCAGACGCTTGGCAAGCTTCATCTTGGTGTCGCCACCGAATGCATCGAATCGTTCATGGTCGCATTCTCCAACCTCGCGACCGCAACAGTCGTTCGTTGTCCTGGGCGAGGCGCTTGGTTGCATAAAGATTGACGTAGGGATACTCGGCCCTCAACGCCTCGGGGACCAGTCTGTTCTTGGCAACGTCGTAGTTGCACACGGTGTATCCGAAGCTGACCAACCGTTGATAGACGTCACTGCACTCGTGCCCCGCTGACCGCGCCGCAGCATCCGTGAACTCGACCTGCAGTGTCGGCGCGTCAGGTCTGGACAGGCTCTCGGCGGCGCCGTCGAGCACGCACAATTCCCAGCCTTCAACGTCGATCTTGATCATGGTCGGTGACGGGTTGGACCCCGGCAGATCATCCCACCGCACAGTCTCCACAGTCTCGACAACAAGAGTGGAACCGGCGATTGGCGCTGCGAACGACCCCCAAGCATCGTGGCCGTCAATCGGAATGTGAATTCCCTTGGACTCAGCGCGATTAGAAAGGGCTCGGCTCTCGACAACGACGTTTGTGAGTCGGTTCAGCTCAATGTTCTCCAACAGTCGGCGTCTGGAGGTCGAGCCCGGCTCAAAGGCGAGAACCGTGCCCGAAGGGCCAACTGTGGCTGCCGCCAACACCGTAAACAAGCCGATATTTGCGCCAATGTCGACAAAGCAATCTCCAGGACGAAGGAATCGTTGGAGAAAGATCCGTTCTGAGCGCTCGTATTCATGGAGGAAGATGCTCTTTGCGACCTCGCTGTCCGGATGCAGGCGGAGGACTGCCCTGCGTCCAATAGAGACGTCCACGTGTGCGCCCTGCTCCACACGCGCTTCCCAGAAAGCCGTCTTCTTGGCATAGCGCCGAGCGTCAATTGCGCGAGTGAACTGGGTTCGGGTCGACTGGATACTCCATAGGATCCTGGCGCCCAACGTCCCGTTGCGAACGTGTACAACAATCTTTCTCAGCATGGCTCGCAGACTCATGATTCCGAGTTGCCTAGGCGTGGCGCGTCTGAACCGGCAAGAGATCGGGAGAGAGTTGCGCGTTCGCTAGCGGTTGACGCGACGCGATGAAGATGGACCTTTGCAGCGGAGCACCATGGTCGGCGGGATTGTTCCAGTCGACGGGGAACTCGGCGTGATTCGGTTGCGTGAGCGGCGTGTATACGTGTGCGAACCGCTGCTTCAGATTGGAGAACAGCCATGCTCGAGTTGGGCGACACCCTGTCCCGGAATAGGCCTGAGTTGGATTGTTCGAGGGTTCGGAGACCTGGTTGATCGCTTCGGATTCTCCGAACGCCACACAGGTTTCGAGAAAGACCAAGTCGCCGGCGACTCTGTCGATGAGATCAAGCACACGACCCGGGTCGCTCACGTGATAGAGAAGGCCATAACAATGCACCACATCAAACATTCCATTGACCGATGATTCTTCGCCTTCCACGTCAAGTAGCGCTGTCGCGCAGGAAGGGTACCTGTTCCTCAAGATGCGGAGATTCTCTTCCCTTGCGTCGGTCGCTGTAACACTGCAATTCCGGTCCAAATAGTAATGCGTATGGTCACCGATTCCCGCTCCTAGCTCCAAGACGGAGCGGCCGTGAATGGCGATCCCCAGGCTCGCCAAGTGTTCAAGACGCCGCGCATTGTGACGCTGGTAGTACTCCGACTGGAACGAGTTTGCGATTGTGCTGGGTCCAGTTCGCAATGCGCGCAGTCGACGACCAATCATTGATGCAAGTGACATCGGACGCCCTCGGGATTTGGTTGTTCCATGTAGTGCGGCGTGGCCAAGCGCTCGATCACGTCCCTATTCGAGGGGTACCGCGGCGCTCCAAGCATGCGGTGTGGCAATGAGATACCGACTCGCTTGAGGTGGGAGGCCAGACGCAAATACGTCGCTTGGCTCGACGCAAAGAATGCACAGAGTGTCTTTCCGCCAGAGGTACTCGACACCAGGAATAGCGAGTCCAAGCCCGAGCACGTACTCGCCTGCGGCAAGTGGGAATTGGTCGAAACTGCAGTCAACGCTGTACCGACCTGGGGCGACCGAGAACGGCAGGACATGGTCTGGCGTGGTCGACGTGAGCAGCAAGGATACGCCGTCGGCCGTGCTGATCTGCAGTACCGCAGCAAAGCTGCGGTACGCGCGCGAGACTTCGAACCCAATCCGAAAGCGCAAGCTGTCAAAGGTTGTGGCTTCAGCGAGCGCTTGGCCGCAGCGGTCCAGCAGCTGCAGGCTGAAGACGCGTGTTTCCGCAGGAAAGCCGCTGATGGCGTCATCGTGGTAGAGGTAGCCTGGCCGCTGTTGAGCGTGACCGCTGAGCTCGCTGGTGGCCTGCAGGTAGTCACCGATCACGGCACCGGGCTCGCCCTGCATCGCCACCTGCCCGCCACGCATCCACACTGCCCGCGTGCACAGCTTCTGCACCGCCGCCATGTTGTGGCTGACGAACAACACCGTGCGGCCTTCGCGGGCGACGTCGCCCATCTTGCCGAGGCAGCGTTTCTGGAACTCGGCGTCGCCGACGGCAAGCACTTCGTCGATGACCAGCACGTCGGGTTCGAGGTGGGCGGCGACCGCGAAGGCGAGGCGCACGTACATGCCGGAGGAGTAGCGCTTCACCGGGGTGTCGATGAACTGTTCGACGCCGGCGAAGGCGACGATCTCGTCGAACTTGCGCACCACCTCGTGCTTGCGCATGCCGAGGATGGTGCCGTTGAGGAACACGTTCTCGCGACCGGTCAGCTCGGGGTGGAAGCCGGTGCCGACTTCGAGCAGGCTCGACAGGCGGCCGCGCACGAGGGCGCGACCGGTGGTCGGTTGGGTGATGCGCGACAGGATCTTGAGCAGGGTCGACTTGCCGGCGCCGTTGCCGCCGATGATGCCGACCGCCTCACCTTCGGCGATCTCCAGGTTCACGTCGCGCAGCGCCCAGAACTCTTCCGGAGCGGCGCTGGTCTGCGCCTTGCGACCGCCGAGTCGCCGCGCGATGCGCGCGATCTGGTCGCTGAGCGTGCGCTCGTGGGTCTCGCCGAGGCGATACATCTTGCCGAGGTTCTCGATCTTGATGGCGGTGGTCATTGACGAGGACGCCCTTCGACAGGCTCAGGGCGAACGGGGGTTGTGGGGCAGCGCCCTTCGACAGGCTCAGGGCGAACGGGGGTTGTGGGGCAGCCCCTTCGACAGGCTCAGGGCGAACGGGGGTTGTGGGGCAGCGCCCTTGGACAGGCTCAGGGCGAACGGGGGTTGTGGGGCAGCGCCCTTCGACAGGCTCAGGGCGAACGGGGGTTGTGGGGCAGCGCCCTTGGACAGGCTCAGGGCGAACGGCCTCTCTCTGCTGGACGCAACCGCCCTTCGACGAACTCAGGGCGAACGGAGACGGGCGAGTCATCAGATGATGTCCGCGAAGGTGCGTTCGGTGCGGCGGAAATGCACGAGGCCGGTGATCAGCAGCAGCACGACGATCGCCAGCGACAGCAGCATCGGTCCCATCGCCGGTGGCGCCTTGCCGAGCAGGGCCCAGCGGAATCCTTCAACCACGCCGACGATCGGGTTCAGGCTGTAGATCCAGCGCCAGTGCTCGGGTACCAGGGTGGTCGAATACGCGATCGGCGACGCGTACATCCAGATCTGGGTCATGAACGGCACCAGCAGGCCGATGTCGCGGTACTTCACGTTCAGCGCGGTCAGCCACAGGCCGATCGCGAACGCGGTCAGCATGGTCATGGCGATGAACACCGGCAGCAGCAGGATCGCGACGCCAGGCACGATGCGATACCAGGCGAGCACGACAGCGAGGATGCCGAACGCGATCGCGAAATCGATCAGGCCGGAGACGGTCTTGCTGATCGGGATGATCAGGCGCGGGAAGTAGACCTTGGTCACCAGGTTCGAAGCACCGACGATGCTGTCGCTGGTGCCGCTCAACGCCCGCGCGAAATACAGCCAGGGCAGCAAGGCGCACAGCGTGAACACCGAGTACGGATAACCTTCGGATGGCAGCTTGGCGAAGCGGCCGAAGACGATGCTGAAGATCGTCATCAGCACGATCGGCTGCACCACCGCCCAGGCGATGCCGATCGCGCTTTGCTTGTAGCGCACGCTGATGTCGCGGCGAATCAGCAGGCTCAGCAGGTCGCGATAGGCCCAGATCTCGCGCAGGTCGGCGCGCAACGAGCGCACGCCGCTGCCAATCTCGGTGACATGCTGATGGCCGAAGACCTGGTCGTGCAGCGCGTCGTCGCGCGTGTTCATGCCGACGCCGCCTCCGCGAGCATGCGGTCACGGCATTGCAGCCAGCGCCAGGTCGACGCCACGATGGTTTCGAGATCGGGATGGCGCGGCACCCAGCCGAGCTCGTTGCGGATCTTGCTGGCGTCGGCGACCAGCATGGCGGGATCTCCGGCGCGGCGGGGTCCGACCGTGCACGGAACCGCTCTTCCGCTGAGCCGCTCGGCGGCCGCAATGACCTCGCGCACCGAATAGCCGAGGCCATTGCCCAGGTTGTAGGCGCGAAGGCCGGGCGCGGCGCTCTGCATGGCATCGAGCGCCAGCAGATGCGCGTGTGCCAGGTCGCTGACGTGGATGTAGTCGCGCACGCCGGTGCCATCCGGGGTGTCGTAGTCGTCGCCGAAGATCGCGAGACTTCGCAACCCGAGCGCGGCTTCGAGCGCCAGCGGAATGAGGTGCGTCTGCGGATCGTGCGCCTCGCCGATGCCGGCTTCGGGTTCGGCACCGGCGGCGTTGAAGTAGCGCAGCGCGGTGGCCCGCAGCCCATGGGCATGGGCGAAGTCGGCGAGCATCTGTTCGACCATCAGCTTGGACTGGCCGTAGGGATTGATCGGTCGCTGCGGATGGGTCTCGTCCAGCCGCTGCTGCAGAGGGACGCCATAGGTCGCGCAGGTGCTGGAGAACACGAAGCGGTCGACGCCATGGTCGCGCATCGCCTCGAGCAGCGAGAGCGTGGCGGCCACGTTGTTGCGGTAGTACTTGCCCGGATCCAGTACCGACTCCCCCACCTGGGCGAACGCGGCGAAATGCATCACTGCATCCGGCCGCCACTGCGCGAACGCGGCATCGAGCGCTGTGCGGTCGGCGGTATCGGCGACGATCAGCGGACCCCAGCGCACCGCCCAGCGATGGCCCTGCGAGAGATTGTCGAACACCACCGGCGTATGCCCGGCCTCCGCCAGCATCTTGCACGCGTGACTGCCGATGTAGCCGGCGCCACCGGTGACCAGCACCACGCTCATGCACCGACTCCGTAGTAGCCGCGATACCAGTCGACAAATCGCGGTATGCCCTGCTCGACGGTGATCTGTGGTTCGTAGCCGGTGGCGAGTGCGAGGTCGTGGCAGTCGGCTTCGGTGTCGGGCACGTCGCCGGCCTGCAGCGGCAGCAGCTCGAGCGTGGCCTTGCGGCCGAGGCACTGTTCCAGCACTTCGATGTAACGCAGCAACTGCACCGTGCTCGTGCTGCCGATGTTGAACAGGCGATAGGGCGCGCTGCTGGTGGCCGGGTCGGGTGCGGCGGCGTTCCACTGCGGGTTCGGCTGCGGCGGGCGATCGAGGCTGCGCACGATGCCTTCGACGATGTCGTCGACATAGGTGAAGCTGCGCTTGTGGTGGCCGTGGTTGAAGACCTTCAGCGGTTCACCGGCGAGGATGGACTTGGTGAACAGGAACAGCGCCATGTCCGGTCGGCCCCAGGGGCCGTAGACAGTGAAGAAGCGCAGGCCGGTGCAAGGCAGGCCGAACAGATGCGCATAACTGTGCGCCATCATCTCGTTCGACTTCTTGGTCGCCGCATAGAGCGTGAGCGGATGCGCGGTGGCCTGATGCTCGGAGAACGGCATCGAGGTGTTGCCGCCATAGACCGAACTGGTCGAGGCGTACACCAGATGCTTGACGCCATGACGGCGGCAGCCTTCGAGCACGTGCAGGAAGCCGGTGATGTTGCTGGACACGTAGACGTGCGGATTCTCGGCGGCGTAACGCACCCCGGCCTGGGCCGCGAGATGCACCACGGTCGCCGGCCTGTGCGTCGCGAACACCGTCTCGATCGCGGCGCGATCAGCGAGGTCGGCGCTGACATGCCGGTAGTTCGCGTGCGCCTGCAGCCGCGCCAGCCGCGCCTGCTTCAGCGTGACGTCGTAGTAATCACTGAGGTTGTCGAGGCCGAGCACGTGCTCGCCGCGTGCGAGCAGACGCTCGGCAACGTGGTACCCGATGAAGCCGGCGGTGCCGGTGACGAGGATGGGGTTCATTCAGGCGCGGCGTACATGGCTGCGTTCGACCTCTTCGCGGAGTTCGGCGATTTCGCGTTCGAGCTGCACGTATTCGTCCTGCTTGCGGCGCAGGAAGGTGCTGGTCGCGTTGATCTTGGCGCGCAGGCCGCTGGGGGTGAGCACGTAGGCATAGGCCAGCTTGTTGTTGCTGGTGCGGAAGTTGTTGACCTTGACCCAGCCCTTGTCGATCAGTGCACGCAGGCAGTAGTTGGTCTTGCCGAGCGAGAGGCCCAGGCGTTGCGCGATCTCGCGCTGCGACAGCTCCGGATGTTCGGTGAGCTGGCGCAGCAGGCGCAGTCGGAGTTCGTCGTTCATCGGGTGCCGGGGACGCTACCGCCCTGCGATGCAGGCCATTCCGCAGGGCCGTTGTCTTGTTGTGGCACGTCGTCGCTGCACGCGGCGACGTGGTCGCGGCCGGGGCCGCGCTTACAGTTGCAGAGCCAATTGCGTGCGCGGCACCACGATCTCGCGGCTGCAGCCGAGCAGTTCCAGCAGCAGGCGCACGCGATCACCGGACTCGCGGCAGCGGAAGATGCCCTCGAGTCCGCTCAGTGCACCTTCGGTGATGCGCACGCGTTCGCCGGCGACCAGCTCGGGTGCTTCCAGGCGCACGTAGCCATCGTCAGCGTCGATGCGGCGCTGGATGCGCGCCACCACCGCATCGGGCACGCGCGTCGGTTCGCCGCCGAAACGCACCAGGCCGACCGCGCCGCGCGTCGAACGCACGGCTGCGAGGGAGGTGGTGTCGGGATCGGCACGCAGGAACAGGTAGCGCGGAAACAGCGACTCGACCCGCGCTTCCAGGCCGCGCGCATTGCGCAACATGCGGCGCACGCGCGGGAACAGGCATTCGTAACCCTGGCGCGCAAGATGTTCCTGCGCGACCGCCTCCGCACGTGGTTTCGTCAGCACCGCAAACCAGGACTGCACGCGATTTCCGCCCTGCGTTCAAGCATTGAACGCAACCATAGGCGATGGGCGCGAGGTTCGCAAGCCGCGCACGAACCGACGACGCGAGGCCGATGTAGGGTGTGCGCCGCATCGCGGCGCGCACCGTCGCGGATTCACGCGGTCATCCTGCGGCGCGCACCGTCGCATTCCCGCCCGCATCGCCGCGGTTGGATTGGTGCGATTGCGGGATGGTGGGACAAAGGTGATGCGTGACCTTGGGATGGTGCGCCTCGCGGTGCTCGGCACACCCTACGCGCATCATGCCTGTCGGCGGGTTGGTTCAAAGCCGCGCGTCGACGGCGTCCTTGGGGAACAGGCTCTTGATGTCGTAGATCACGGCGCGGCCATTGGCGAGGCGATGCAGGCCGTCGACGCCGAGATCGCGGAAGGCGTCATGCGCAACCGCGACGACGATGGCGTCATAGCTGCCAGGCGCCGGCAGTGCGGCGAGCACGTCGAGCCCGTATTCGCGCTTCGCTTCGGCGACATCGGCCCACGGGTCGTGCACGTCGACACGGGCGCCGAAACTTTCGAGCTCACGCACCAGTTCGACCACACGGGTGTTGCGCAGGTCCGGGCAGTTTTCCTTGAAGGTGAGACCGAGCACCAGCACGCGCGCGTTCGCGACTGCATGGCCCTTGCGTACCATCAGCTTCACCACTTCGGCGGCGACGTGTTGGCCCATGGCGTCGTTGATGCGCCGGCAGGCGAGCAGGATGTCGGGGTAGTAGCCGGCCGACTGCGCCTTCTGGATCAGGTAGTAGGGATCGACACCGATGCAGTGGCCGCCGACCAGGCCGGGCCGGAACGGCAGGAAGTTCCACTTGCTGCCGGCGGCTTCGAGCACTTCGCTGGTATCGATGCCGAGGCGGTGGAAGATCAGCGCGAACTCGTTGATCAGCGCGATGTTGGCATCGCGCTGGGTGTTCTCGATCACTTTCGCCGCCTCCGCGACCTTGATGCTCGGCGCGCGGTGCGTGCCGGCGGAGATGATGCTCCGGTACAAGGCATCGACGCGTTCGGCCGCCTCCGGCGTCGAGCCCGAGGTCACTTTCGGAATCGAGGCCAGGGTGCGCTGGCGGTCACCGGGATTGATGCGCTCGGGGCTGTAGCCGACCGTGAAGTCGATGTTGAATTTCAATCCCGATGCGCGCTCCAGCTCCGGCACGCAGATCTCTTCAGTCGCGCCCGGATACACGGTCGATTCATAGATCACCAGTTGGCCGCGCTGCAGTACCGCGCCGATCATCCGGCTGGCGCGGATCAGCGGCGTAAAATCCGGCCGCTTGTGTGCGTCGATCGGCGTGGGCACGGTGACGACGAAGGTGTTGCAGTCCGCGAGAGCCGCTGCGTCGTCGCGGAAACGCAGTCGCGCGGCAGCGTTGATCTGGTCGGTCTCGAGTTCGCCGGTTCGGTCGTGGCCGCGGCACAGCTCCTCGATGCGCTGTGCGTCGATGTCGAATCCGAGGGTATCGAACCGCTTGCCAAACTCGGTTGCGAGCGGCAGGCCGACGTAGCCGAGTCCGATGATGGCGATGCGATGTTCTGGTGCTGGCGACATGCGTGTGTCCGTGAACCGCGTGATCTTGCCAGAAACCGCTTCAGGGTCCAGCGTCGGGCGTTGCACGCGTGTCCTGCGCGGCGTGGCCATTGCCACGACGCGCCGCGAAGACGATCGCGAGCAGGAGGGCAGTGACGGTCGCGATCGCGGTGGTGCGAAGCGGATAATCGACTAGCGAATGCAGCAGCACCAGCCAGACGCTGAACGTGGCCGCGCGTCGCCACGGCGCGTATTCGCCTTGCGACCGCCAGGCGGCCAGGGTGGCGCGCAGCAGAATCAGCAGTGCAACAAGCAACAGCAGCAGCATCGGCAGTCCGCCCTCGAGCCACCATTCGGCCCAGTCGTTGTGGGCGCGGTTCACGAAGAACGCGCTGCGTTGCTCGGCTGGCTCGAACTGCACATAGGTCACCGGAAACGTTCCGGCTCCGGCGCCGGTGGGTGCGAGCGCGCGTGCCGCCTGCAGGGTGTTGGCGGCGATTCGCCAGCGCATGTCTTCAAATGGGTCTTGCTGCACGCGGTCGAGCAGTCCGACCAGGCCGTACTGAATGCCGAACACCAGGCCCAGCAATCCCGCCAGCGCCAACCAACGGCGGGCGCCAGGCGCGTGGGCGCGCAGCGGAGACTCCTGGTGATTGCGCCAGGCCAGGGCCGCGGACAACACGACCGCGACAGCGGCGAGCAGCAGCCCTGCACGCGAGCGACTGACCGCGATGCCGACCAGGAGCAGGACCAGAATCGTGATTGCGACGCCGAGGCGGGTGTTGTGGGTGAGCACTGCCATCTGCCGTGGTCGCGGCCGCGTCGCGCTGATGATCCATGCTGTCGCCAGTGGCACGGCCAGTGCCAGCAGACTGGCGAAGTGATTGCGGTTCGCAAACGGCCCGACCGCTTCGAGCGTGTTGGTATGGGTATGCCAGCGCAACGGACTGTGCTGACCGCCGGCGAGTTGGGCGAAGCCGATCAGGATGGCGAACACGCAGATCAGCAGCAGTGCCTGCACCATCCGCACCCGCGAATGGCTGTCGAGACCGAGCGCGGCCAGCGCCAACGCAATGGGTGGCAGCCAGGCCAGTGCCGCGCGCAGCGTGGCGGTGGCATCGAAGGTGATCGGTCGCCAGCCGACGGCGACGCCGGCCGCAGCAAGATCGGCTGCGATCGCCGCTCGCTCGGGCAGCCTCATCCACAGCGTGGGTGGCAGCGGCAACAATTGCAGCGCAATCCAGGTTGCCATCAGCAGCAGCCAGGCCAGGGCCAGGCGTGCGCCCCGATCGAGCGCCTTGGGATGCAGACGCATCAGTGCGAGCCACAGCAGCGGCAGTGACAGCATTTGCAATAGTTGGTCGGCGGCCAGGCCCTGGCGCGTACCGCCACCCATCAGGATGGCGAGTGCGAGCAGCGCGCAGCCGGCGGCCAGCGCCAGGCGCTGGCCACGCAGCGCGGTCAGCACGCCGGCCCCAAAACGACGCGGGCCGCTTCTCGCGGCCCGCAATTCTGGTCAGGGACTGACTGGTAGATCCTCGTCATCATCGTCCTCGAACAGGCGCGGCAACAGGAGCACCGACGGTCCGAGGATGCGCGCCAAGTTGTAGTTCGTTGCCGGCCCCACCTGCTGGGCGGCGATGATCGCGCAGAGACAGGGCGAGCGATCGGGAATGCGATATTCGGAGGACGCAGCCACCTCGGTGCGGCAGCCATCCCGAAACTCGACGACTGCACGGGCGTCGGACAAGGTGCGCACAATGTCGTCGACCGCGACCTGCTGACCGGCAGTCGCCTCGACGAGGCTTTCGCCGCGCACGAGCTGGAGCGCGCCGTTCGCTTCGGCGATCCGACCGATCGGGCCTTGCTCGCGGGAAAAATCGCCACACTCGCAGGGGAGCAGCTCGGGGATGGTGATGACCGTGCCGGCCTTGACCGCGATTTCGCAGCCTTCGAAATACTTGACCGTGGCAGACGAGTCCTCCATCGCCATCACTCGATCGTTCTTCTTCAGCGCTGTACCGTTCGGGGCGGCAACGAAGCGCTCGCCCTGGTTCACCAGCACGGTGCCCTCCGTCTGCGCGAGGGTTGCGTCCACGGTCGCGGTCGATACTGGATCAGCAGCCAAGCAGCTGCCGGCAATGCACGCGGCACTGAGCGCTGCGATCCGCCATGTCATCGTCATTGCGACCTCCTGGTCTCGCGGTGCGAGCTGCACCCAACCGGGTGCGCGCACGATCCTCGCACGGGCGACGGCGGGCGGTCAATCGCGTCGACGGATGCGCAGCGCATCGAACCAGATGCGGCCGCCGATCATCTGTTCGGGGCGGATGCGCGCATCCAGATGCAGTTGCAGGGTCTGACCGGCGCAGGCCTGGGTCGGCACCGTGAACTCGACGCGGAAGTCGCGCCAGTCGCTGCTGCCGCGAAACGCTTCGCTGCTGCCCATCACGCCCGTGCCGCACAACAGCCGCCAGCGCAGGCCACGTTCGTTACGCAGGTCTTGGCTGCGCACCCGCCCTTCGAGCAGGTAGTCGCCGCCCGCCAGCGCCAGGCGCTGCTGCACGTGTTCAAACGCTACGCGGCGATCGAAGAACTCGATCAGTAGTGCCTGCCCGCCCAGCATCCCGCTGGTTTGTGCACGCGATATCGCGGCCCCGGGCACCGCGCGGAACTGCCAGTCGAACACCCCGCCGCTGCTGGCGTCGAACTCGAAGCCGCCGTCGTAGACATTGCCAATGCTGGCTCGGCGTTCGGCGGGCAATGCGTCGATCCACAGAAAGTAGGCCTGGTCGATCCGGCCTTCCTGCAACAGGCGCTCGATCCAGTAGCCGCGCTCCTCCTCGTGCAACGGCGCGTTCGCCTTGCGCAGGGGCTCGAACACCTCCCCGAGCACGGGCGCAAGACCCGGTTGCGCACTGAACCAGCGCAGGAAATTCGAGCGCCACGGCCGTTCGGACTGTCCCAGAAAGGCAATGAGCTCGGCGCGTGATCTCGGTGTCATCAGCAGCGCGCCCAGACCGGGAAACAGGTGGTGGGCGCGTCGCGGCGAGAGGCGCATCAGGTGATCGAGGTGGAACAGTGCGCGAGCGCTGTGCCCGGATCGTGCATGATGGTCGGCCAGCCAGAGATGGCTGGCACGATCGCGTGGTGCGCGGCGCGCGGCGATCTCGTGCAGCTCGATAGCGCGCGCATTGGTGCCCGCACCTGCGTCCATTTCGGCGAGATGCCGATACCCCTCGCCCGCCAGCGGATGCGCGGCAATCCGGGCGCGGATGGCATCGGCGTCGGCATTCGCTCCCGCCTCGGCATTGCCGCGGGCACTGTGCGCGATCAGTGCCGCCAACGCCGACACCAGTGCAAATGCGAGCAGCGCGCGCGCTGTGCCGCCCATCAGCTGCCTCCATCGTCGCGCGAGACCAGGCGCAACAGCCGCGACTGGCCGGCGTCGTGGATCAACTCGAACGCGATCCGACCGGAAACGGTGTGGCGACGATTGCGGCCATTGCGCTGGTAGCTCGCCTCGAAGCGCGCTTCACCGGCAACGCGGTCACCGACGTTGTGCCAGCGCAGGTCGTGCAGCCGGATCTCGCGGTGATTGGTGCTCCCGAACAGGCGAGAGTACTCGCCGGCGATCGAGGCGACATTGCGCGGATCGTTGTGCACTTCGCGCGCGAACAGCGCCAGCAGTCCGTTCAGGTCGCCCTGTGAGTAGCTGTGTGTGTAGCGATCGAGCAGGGCCAGGGTCTCGTCGCGACTGGGTCCGGCCGTGGTACTGGTCGCCGCGGGTACGGCGGGCGACGGTGCCGGGGGGGGCGCGCTTACTGGCTCGCTGGCGGCGGCCACGGGGACGATCTCGACACTGGACGAGGACGGCGGCGGCGCGGTCTCCGGGCTCGCATGGGCGGTGATCGCTGCTGGGGGCGCTGGCGGTCTCGACACGCGCAGCGCTGGCGCCGGCGGCAGAACGCGGCCGGGTGCAGGAGTAGGTGTGCGCTGCAGGACTGCGGGCGCTGCGACCGCCACAGCGGACGCTGCAGCCACGTTCGTCACGGCAGCATGTGCCAGACCTTCATCGTTCGAGCCCGCGACCATCGCGCTCGGTTCGGCTTGTGGCACCGTCTCGGTCGGCTCCGGCTCCGGCGGCTCGGACGAAGGCGTGGCGGCAGGCGCCGCCACGGCGCCGATGGTCGCATCATCCGGTGCATGCGCGCTGCGTTGTCCAAGCCAGAACGTGGTCGCCAGCGCGCTCAGCACCAGCAGGGCAATCGTCGCAGTGCGCCACGGCGATGCCGGGGGCGTGGGCGATGGCGCCAGTTGCGGTTCATGACGCACACGCTCACGGGGAATCGCGGCTGGCTTCCAGGCATCGACGTCGTCGACCGCGGGGCGCGGCGGCGGTGCCTCGCCATCGCCGAAATCCTCGACCGCAGGCATGACGCGGCTGGGCACGCCCGGTTCCGGCGAGTGATGGCGCAACTGCCGCCAGGCCTTGCTGACCCGGTCGGCGTAGACGCTGGCCCATTCGTCGCTGCGATCTGGATGCACCAGCCGCACCAGCAACTGGTGATGTTCGCGTATGCGTGCCAGCTCGCTGCCGGGCGCGAGGCCGAGGACGCGCCAGGGATCGTGCTCGCATTCGCGCGCGAGCAGCAGTTGTTCGATGAAGAAGCGCGCGGCTTCCACCAGCGTATTGCTGTCCTGTCCGGTCGCATGCGCCGCGCTCGCCAAGCTGTGTTCCTGGCCGAGTGCGAGACGCAGCACGCGGTCCACGCCTTCAGGCAAGGCGCGCGCGCGCATTGTCGCCAGATCCCGCGGCGCTGCGTGCAGCGCCAGCGCGAGATCGACGGCCTCCCAACTCATGGCCGTGCCGACCTAGCGCCGTCCGGCGAGCTTTTTCGGCGCTCCGCCATAACCGTAGTACTGATAGCTCTCGTAACCGTAGCCGCCATAGCCGTAGCCATAACCGCTGCTGCGCGAATCGAATTTGGTCAATACCGCACCGAGCAGGCGCGCGCGTGCGCCCAGTAGGCGCTTGATCGCGGCCTGGCCGGCGCCGATGCGGGCGCGACCGGATTCGACCACCAGCAAGGTGCCCTTGGCCAGGTTGCTCAGGATCGGCGCATCGGCCAGGCCGAGCACCGGTGGAGCGTCGATCACGATCTGGTCGAAGCGCTCCGCGGCCTGGGTCAACAGGCTGATCATGCGTGGGCCAGCCAGCAGCTCGGCGGGATTGGGTGGCAGCGGCCCGCTCAGCATGACCGATATTCCAGCCTCCTCCACGCGATGGATGCACTGCCCGGGCTTGGCCGCGCCGGAAAGGCAGTTGCTGAGACCGAGCGAGTTGTCGAGATCGAAGGCGCGGTGCAGGGAGGGATTGCGCAGGTCGGCGTCGATCAGTAGCACGCGCTTGCCAAGCATCGCGAAATTGCGTGCCAAGGTCTTCGCGGTGGTGGTCTTGCCTTCGCCAGGCACGGTACTGGTCACGACCAGAGTGGACGGCACGCCACTCTCGGTCGAGAACTGCAGTGCGGTGCGTACCGAACGATAGGCTTCCGCGAATCCCGAACGCAGGTCCAGCGAAGCCTGGTGAGGGGAGAGTTCTTTGCCGAGCTTGGGCACCACACCGAGATGCACCAGGTGCAGGCGCTTCTCGATGTCTTCCGGTGTCTTGATGGTGTCGTCCAGGTATTCGAGCAGCAACGCCAGCAGCACGCCGAGAAACAGCCCGATCAGCAGCGCCTTCATCAGGTTGCGACTGATGTTGGGCTCGAACGGACTGCGTGGCACCTGCGCGTTGTCGACCACCGAGATGTTGTTCGAGGTAACGCCGCCAGCAACGCCGATCTCCTTGTAGCGCTGCAGTAGCCCGTCATAGAGCTCGCGGTTGGTGGCGACTTCACGCTGCAGGAACTTGTAATCGATCGACCGTTTCTGCAGGTCGAGCGTGTCGGCTTTCACCTTGGCCAGTTGCTCGCGCAGCATCTGTTCCAGCGTGACTGCGGCGTCGTACTGGGCCTTCACGGTCTTCTTGATGTTGCCGGCCTCGATCGCGATCTGCTGGTCGACTTCATCGAGTTGCGCGCGCAGCTGCCGCATTTCCGGATATTCCGGCTTGTAGACGCGCAATTTCTCCTGGTAGGTGGCACGCAGCGCGTTTCGGCGCTCCTGCAACGAGCGAACCATGGACTGCTCAAGCATGTCATGAGGCAGGACTGCCGTGCCCAGCGCCTCGATCTGGCGCCAGCGTGCCTCGGCCTGAAAGCGCGCCCGCTGGGCCTCGGAAACCGCGCCATTCAGCGACACGACATCCTGGTTCGCGATCGCCTCGTTGTCGATCGAGAGGATTTCCTCCCGCTGCGCGAACTCGACCAGTTGCTTCTCGGATTCCTCGAGCTTGAGCTTCAATTGAGCCAGTCGATCCTCGAGATAACCCTTGGCATAGGAGGAAGCACCGAAGCGCCGCTCGAGATTGGTCGAGATATAGGCCTCACCGACGGCGTTGACGACACGCGCCGCGAAGGCAGGGTCCGGGCTGTCGAAGTGCAGCCGCACCAGACGCGAACTGCGCACCGGATCGACCGTCAATCCGTCCTGGACCGTGCTGGCATGGGCGCGATCGTCCACGGCTTTGGCCGCCGA